>WRDM01000030.1 GCA_009783465.1 Phycisphaerae bacterium
AGGCTGTAGGCTGTGGGCTGTAGGCTGTAGGGGACATGCCTTTGCGACAGGTTTTTCGTGACGGAAAATCAACCTACAGCCTACAGCCCACAGCCTACAGCCGAAAAATGGGCCTTTTTAGATGCGTTCGCCCTGGGAGTAGCCCCCTCGTCAGTTGTGGCGGGTTCGGGTATACTATCGGGCGGACATGGAGCGGCTTTTTTCCACATACCAGGTGGCGGAGCTTCTGGGCGTGACGACGTGGGTCGTGTCGGCCTGGATGCGTCAGGGCCTGCTGAAGTATCAGCAGTTGCCCCAGGGGGCCTTGCGCGTTTCGGAACGGAACCTGGTGAGTTTTCTTCGCTCGCAGCACATTGATCTGGGCGCGATGGTGGCGGAGATCGCCTCGGCGGAGACGGTGGAATCCGCCGCCCGCACCGACGCGTCGACTCGTGCGGCCCGTTCGATTCGCGCCACCGTAGCAGTCGCCGCCGCGCCCGAGGCCGAGCCGGCCGCCGCGCTCGCGGTGGCACAAAAAACGCTGCCGGCCGGCGGGGCTTCCCGACCCATGGAAGCGGCGAATCCAGGCCATCGTTTGCAGCCCGGCGACGAGCCGCCGCCCGCGCACGCGGCGCAGCAGGTGCTGCAGGCCGTGCTTCGCGACGCGCTGGCCCGCCGGGCCCAGGGCGTGCAGTTCACGCTCGACGGGCCGGAGTTGACGCTCGCGCTGCGGGTCGACGGTCGGCTGAAACCCAAACCGAATTTCCACACCCGCCTGCCGAAAGGCCTCGGCGATGACATCGTCGCGCACGCGCTGGAACGCACGCAAATGCCCGCGCCAACGCCGCTGTCGAGCGGGGCCATGTCGCTGCGATTCGAAGGCCGCGACGTCGCCATGACGGCCTGGGCGTGCCGGATCGGCAACACCACGCGGCTGGTGTTCACCCTGCCCTGCCCGCCGCGGCGCATCGAGGAACTGCTGCCCGTCGGACACGCCAGAACGCTACAAAAAGCGTTGGAAAACCGCAGCGGGCTGATTCTGCTGGCCGGCCCAATGGACCGCTGCCGCCACGTGCTCGACGCCGCCAGGGCACGCATGGAAGACGCCGGCCGAAGCGTCCTCGAACTGCCGCGCACGACAGCGTTCGCAAGCCCGGACGTGCAAACCCTGCTCGCAACGCCCGATCCGCTAGCCATGGACGCGCTGCTCGTGGAGGAGTTCTCCCGATACGACGACCTGTCCATCGCACTCGACGCCTGCCGACGAACGCTGATCCTGGCCGTCGTGCCCGAAGACTCATCAGCGGGACTGGCCGCGTTCCTGCGACAAGCCGACGCCCCCGCCTGGGAACTGGCGCGAAGTCTTCAGACCGTCGGAATCCTCGACACCGAAGGCGGCGTCATCCGCGCCGCCGACGCGACCCTGAGAGAAAAAATCCGAAACGGGGAATGGGACTGGGGACTGTAGCCTCCCGGAACATGACGCACTCCATTACGCCATCGTGACGTATATCGTCGTTACGTTTACTCCTATCTTCATCACCCCTTAATTTTCACTAAAACATGCGGTGATATCGTCGGGCCATGCTGATGGCTTCATGAATCACGATTTTCCCGTTTTGTCAAATCGCACATTTTGTGTAAATTTGGAAGTTTAGTGAAGAACAAACTTCGCATCTGCCGATAACGTATTGGACATCTCGTGGGAATAATGGATTAGACGAATGAGGATAGACGTGGTTAGAAACGAAAATACAGCAGGCCAGACGGTGGAGGACATCCTGTCGGGCATGTTATGGCGGAGTTTGCCGCAAGGCGAGGAAGCGGGCTCGATCCTGTTTTGCCGCGACCTGTCAACCGAAGAGTTAGAAGAACTTAACCATTGGACAATTCTTGAGATACTGACGGATTGCGACGCTCCGCTCTGGGCATTGGAAACGCTTCGCGACTACGGAAAATACTGGGCCGAAATCGCCGGCGACGACACGATCCGCACGTGCGGGGCCGTCCTGCACCAGGCCGCCGTCGCCGCGGCGCTGCTGTCGCATGGACAAAAAATCACTGCCCACACCTACCTGCACATCGCCGAACAGTGCCGCCGCCACCGCCTCCGCCGCGAACTGCCATCGCAAATCGTCAACCTGTTCGAACAAGTCGCCTTCTACTGCCGGCCTCGAATCCACAGCAAAGTCGCCTGAAAATCCGGAATCCAAAGCGCGAAACCCGAAACAAACCTCCAAACTCTTCCTTTTTGCCGCGAATTTCGCGAATTTTTCAAGAGAATCTGCGGAAAAAATGTAATTTCTCCATTATGGAGTGCGCTGTTTGCCGCCGCCTTGGCATTTCCACTCACATCGTGAACGAAATGGCCGTATTTCCGCCACCCTCCCTGTATCGTAACCCATGAATTCACCAACCGATGGCTACAGGTTGTATGCCACGCCTCCTACACCACTATCTGTTGTTGTACTTGACAAACAAGCGGACTTACGTTAGGATTATATTTGGATGTTGAGTCATGTGGGCTAAAGAAAATCATGTTTTCAAGTAGCGAAACCACAGTGAGTTACAACGATATCCAATATTTTGTGGTTTTGGCGTTGACGAGTCCCATTAATTGAGGTAAACCGTGTAACGCTCATCTTGTGAAAATGGCATCACACGAATTTTCGTTGAGGGTGGGTTATTTCACGGGCTGGTGTTTTGTACGTACGAAAGATTATCCGGTAACCATCATACGCAGGGATGCTTTTACTCATGGCGTCATCGAAAGATAAACATGCGGCTGCTTCGGGCGAGACGGTTCGTTCCGCCAATTCGGGGTTGACGATTTCGCAGGTGTTTTCGACCCCGGACGTGGACCCGTTTTCGCAGGTCACGTGGGACAAGCGGTCGGCTAAGATCACCGACGACAAGGGCAAGCTGATTTTCGAGCAGAAGGACGTCGACGTGCCGGCTGACTGGAGTCAGTTGGCCACCAACGTCGTGGTCAGCAAATACTTCTGGGGCGAGCATGGCCAAAGCGAGCGGGAACACTCCGTACAGCAGTTGGTCTATCGTGTCACGCGGACGATCGCCGACTGGGGCAAGGCCGACGGCCTGTTCGCCACCGACGCCGACGCCGAGCGGTTCTACAACGAGCTGACGTACCTCTGCGTCAATCAGTACGGCGCGTTCAACTCGCCGGTGTGGTTCAACGTCGGGCTGTTCCATCAGTACAAACAGGGCGGCAGCGAAGGCAATTTCCATTGGGACGCCAAGGACAACAAGGCCGCACGCACGCTGAAGAATTACGAGTATCCGCAAGGGTCGGCCTGCTTCATCCAAGGCGTCGACGACACGATGGAAGACATCATGCGTCTGGCGACGGCCGAGGCCATGCTGTTCAAATACGGCAGCGGCACGGGCAGCGATTTGTCGACACTGCGTTCCAGCCGCGAGAAGCTCTCCGGCGGCGGCAGGCCTTCGGGACCGCTGAGCTTCATGCGGATTTTCGACCAGATCGCCGCGGTGGTGCGTTCGGGCGGGAAAACCCGCCGGGCCGCCAAGATGCAGTCGCTCAAGGTTTCGCACCCAGACATCAAGGAATTCATCACCTGCAAGATGGACGAGGAGAAGAAGGCCTGGGCGCTGATCGAGCAGGGGTACGATTCGAGCATCAACGGCGACGCGTACGGTTCGGTGATGTTCCAGAACGCCAATCTTTCCGTCCGGCTGACGGACGACTTCATGCAGGCGGCCTTGGCGGACAAGGACTGGACGACGCGGGCGGTGACATCCGGCGAGCCGATGGATACATACAAGGCCAAGGAATTGCTGGAGATGATTTCCGAGGGCACGCGCGTTTGCGGCGACCCCGGCGTGCAATATCACACGACGATCAACACGTGGCACACCTGCCCGGCCAGCGGCGAAATCAACGCCTCCAATCCGTGCAGCGAGTACATGTTCATCAACGACTCGGCCTGCAATTTATCGAGTTTGAACCTGATGAAATTCCGCCGCGCCGACGGCAGTTTTGACGTGGAGTCGTTCCGGGCGGCGGTGCGGATTTTCATTATCGCCCAGGAAATCCTGGTCGATCACGGCAGCTACCCGAGCGAGCGGATCTGCCGCAACAGTCACGAATTCCGCCCGCTGGGTTTGGGGTACGCGAATCTCGGCTGCCTGGTGATGAGCCTGGGCCTGCCGTACGACAGCGACGGCGGGCGGGCGATGGCGGGCGCGATCACGTCCATCATGACCGGCGCCGCCTACGCCACCTCCGCCGAACTCGCCAGCCGCGTCGGGCCGTTCACGCAGTACCAGAAAAACCGCCGCCCGATGCTCAACGTCATCCGCAAACACCGCGATGCCGTCGCGAACATCGACGCGGCCCTGTGCCCCGCCACCCTGCTACAGGCCGCCCGCGACGCGTGGACCGAAGCCCTCGCCGCGGGCGAAGAGCACGGCTACCGCAATGCGCAGGTGAGCGTGCTCGCGCCGACGGGAACCATCGGCTTCATGATGGATTGCGACACCACCGGCGTCGAGCCGGACATCGCCCTGGTGAAGTACAAACAACTCGCTGGCGGCGGCATGTTCAAGATGGTCAACCAGACCGTGCCCATGGCCCTGGACCGCCTCGGTTACAGTCGCCCGCAGGTCGCCGAAATCGAAACGTACATCGACAAACACGACATGATCGAAGGCGCGCCGCACCTGGCGGACGAACACTTGCCCGTCTTCGACTGCGCCTTCCGCCCCGCCAAGGGCAAACGCAGCATCCATTACATGGGCCATATCCGCATGATGGCCGCCGTGCAGCCGTTCCTGTCGGGCGCGATCTCCAAAACGGTCAACATGCCCAAGGAATCGACGACCGACGAGATCATGCGGGTCTACACCGATGCGTGGAAACTGGGTATCAAGGCCGTCGCGATCTACCGCGACGGCTCCAAGGCCGCCCAGCCGGTGAGCACGAAAAAAGACAAGGACGCCAAGGCCGTCAGCAAGCCGGCGCCGGCCGTGGCTGCCCCCGCGGCGGAGTTGGCCATTCGCGAACCCGAACGCCGCCGCATGCCCGTGACCGCCGGCAGCATCCGACATAAATTCGACGTCGCCGGCCACGAAGGCTACCTCCACGTAGGCCTCCAGGAAGACAGCTCGCCCGGCGAACTGTTCGTCACGATGGCCAAAGAAGGCTCGACCGTCGGCGGCATGATGGACGCCTTCGCCACCGCGATCAGCCTGTGCTTACAGTACGGCGTGCCGCTGGAAGCCCTGGTGAAAAAATTCTCGCACCAGCGATTCGACCCGCAGGGCATGACGCGAAATCCAGATATCCCCTTTGCCAAAAGCATCGTGGACTACATCTTCCGTTGGCTGGGTCTGACGTTTCTCGAAGAGTTCCGCAAGGCCAACCTTCCCGGCCGGGCGGGCACCAGCCCCAAAGCCAGCGATGTGGTTCGTTCACTGCTGACGCAGGTGGACGCAGCGCCCGAGGATGTCACGGACGACAGTGTTTCCTCGGATTTCAGCCGGACGGAACCCTCTGACACGGACGATCAGGGGCCCTCCGGGGCGTATTCGCCCGCCACAAGGCTGGAAGGCTTGGGCGGCGCAAAACCCAAAAAAGAAACGACCTGGCTGAACCAGTTGGTGGTAGGCCAGGATGACGCGCCCGCCTGCGACGTCTGCGGCGCGATCACGGTTCGCAACGGCGCGTGTTACAAATGCCTCAACTGCGGCACCAGCGCGGGATGCAGTTGAGAGAGAGCGACAAGTGACAAGTGACAAGCGACCAGAGAAGGAAAAATATGTTGTCCTCGTCGCTCTCGTTGGAGTCAACGGTTTGAAAGACAGGATGTACCTGCTCTTGTCACTTGTCGCTTCTGCAAGCTGGGAATCGGGCTGTGGACCAACGCCACGGTAAGTCGAATACCACGGCCCGTAGTGTTGTACGCGTTCACGGAGGAACGCGATGAGTTCGGAAGCGCCGGTCGTCGGTTCCGGTGAAAGCCAGACGCCGACGGCCGGCCCTCCGGTTGGCGAAAACTTGCGAAAAACAAGCACGCGACGCTATCGGGTTTTCCCCTGGATTTTTTCGTATATTCCGTTGTTAGATTTTGGTTAAAGATTGCAAGCGCCGTTTTCCGAAGTATAATGCGGACGCGTGAATGCTCAATTGCTTCAAAAACGCCTTATTTGTTCCGAGCTTCACAAGTCCGCGTCAAGTCGCCACGTCGGCCCGCCCGTAAGGGCAGGGATGTGAACGGGCCGGCGTGAATGGAATGGCGTGAACGATTTGAACGTTCTGTTGCACCTGATGTGAGCTGTCCGCTGCACCCTTGTGATGTAGGTCCCCCTCCGCCTGCATCTAGGTTGCGGCTATGTGGCGGCGCCGAGGTCCCCCTCCACCTGGGCGTCGCCTTTTTTATGCGCCCAGCGAGAAAAACAGGGAAATCGCATTCTCGCCATGCATGTAGGGCCATCGCATCTAATCCTTCATTTTCGTATGATTTTCCGCAAAGGGCCGTTTTTGAAGGCTGTTAGACTGTTAGACTGTTAGGGAGAGGCTTATGAAAAATTAGGCCCAATCTCACATCAGCCGGCGCCTAACAGTCTAACAGCCTAACAGCCTAACAGTCTCTTGTACGAAAAAATGGGCGAATGTAGATGCAATGGCCCTACATGCTGCAGCAAAGCCATATCGTCGCGCGGGTATCCTTGGTATGATAGGCGGCATGGTGCGATACACGTTGATTGCGTTGGTGGTTTTTTCGGCGGCGGGCGCATGGGGGCAGGCGGGCTCGCCTGGCGTGGCCGCGATTCAGGTTGACGCCGACGACGGGCCTGTGATGGTGCGGTTGGCGCGCGACGCGATGGCGGAGTATCTCGTGCACCGCACGCCCGCGGAAACGCAGGCGATTCCCGCCAGCCTCGCGCATCTGGAACGGGAAAAGTGGACGTACGCCGCCAACGTCACGCTGCGGCACGAGGGGCGAACCGTCGGGCGGGCGTTCAACGCGTCGCTGAAAAACGAACGGGGCATCCCACAGCCGGCGAGCGTCTGCCGCAACGTGATCGCCGCCGCCCTCAAAGCGATGCGAAGCGAGGACCTGCCCGACGTCATCACACAGGCTTACCTCGAAAGCCTCACCATCGAGGTGGAAATCCTCTCGCCCCCCAAGGCCGTCGAACCGCCGCCAGGTCGGAAACTCACCCGCATGGACGTCGAGCGGCTGGTCACGCCAGGCCAAACGGGGCTTCGCGTTGTCCGGGGAGCCGACGAAGTCTACCTGCTTCCCTCCGACGGCTACGTGATGGGGATGGACGCCACCGGTATCTGCCAGGCGGCCGTGATGAGCATTCCGCAAACCCCCGGCAGCGACGCGACCATGGAGTGTCGCTACTGGCTGCTGGAAAGCCGCCATTTCGTGGGCTACGGCGACGTGGACCTCGACGATGACACGACGCCCAAGCTGGCCGGCCGCGTGCTCTGCCTGGCGCGCGGCAAGGCCGACGTGAACGTTTCAGGCGAAGCGATCGCCATGACGCTGCCCCGCGTGGTGCGGTTCCTGGCCGCCAATCAAACCAAAGAAGGCCTGTACAAATTAGGCCAAACCGCCCCGCCATTGCGGGACCACCTCGCCGCCGCCTGCGCGATGCTGCGGGCGGGGAAACATCTCGAAAACGACGACGTGTGCCTCAGCGGCATGAAGGCGTTGGAGTACGTCTGGCAGCAGTGTCGCGAGGAGGAAGGCCGGGCGTACGTGGCGGCGGATCCGGCGGAGGATCAGTACGGCGCGACGGCGATGTTCGCGTACGCGCTGAGCCTGTCCCCGCGTGACCGGCGGAGCGAAGCGTTCTACAGCAAGTTGATTCGGACGTTGCTGGCGGGGATCGGCAAGGACGGCTGGCCGTCGGCACGGCTGGACGGTCAGCCGGGCGAGCGGGCGCCGCTTCGCGACGCGTTGCTGGCGTACACGGTGTTGCTCGGCGGGGCCGGCACGGAGGAGGAGATCGCGGCGTACGGCGCGATGCAGAAGGCGTTGATGGCCGATTGGCCCGCGTCGGCGACGGCGGAGGATGCGTTGTGGCGGCTTCGCGCGGGGCTTGGCTCGGCGGCGACTCCGATGGATCCGCTGAAATTCGTGTCGCAGATTCTGCCGGGCCAGGACAACAGCCAGGGCCGAAACGACGAGTCGGGCGGGTTCGCGTTTGGCCTCGTGCCCGCCAGCGTGGAGCTGACCGCATTGGCGTTGTCGGTGCAGACGGCAGGCCAGGATTGGTCCGGTCAGCCGCTGCCAGCCGACCCCGCCCGCCGGGCGATGCAACTGTCCGTCATGACGACGTGGGCGCAGGCGTTCGTCTACACGATGACGTACCGGCCGCACGAAGCCTACTTCGCCAAACACCCTGCGACGTGGCTCGGCGCGGTCCGCGCCGACGCCGGCGCCGCCCGCGTCACCCCAGCTGCCTGCGCCGCCGCCATCGAGATCCTCCTGATGGAAACACCAGGGCGGCAGGAGTAGCCGCAGGACAAACGCAAAAAGGAGGCTTGTTACCGTGAAGTCCATAGCCTATACTAGGTTACGACTTGCATGGCGCCGAGAAGGCCTGTCGCGTCGTTTGGAACGGTATGGAATTCTTAACAAGGCTTTGCTAACGCAAAGGGGTTGATATGCACACGGTTACGAAAAAAGAGTTGATCGACCGAATCGCCGAACAGGCCAAGACCAAACGCGTCGTGGTCAAGGACATCGTACAGCGATTCCTCAACGAAGTCATCGCCGAACTCGGCCAGGGCAACCGGCTGGAATTTCGCGACTTCGGCGTGTTCGAAACCAAAAGCCGCGCCCCGCGCGTCGCGCAGAATCCACGAACCATGCAACGCGTTCACGTGCCGCCAAAACGTACCGTGAAATTCAAAGTCGGGCGACTGATGAAACAACGACTCGCCGAAACCGCCGGCAACTCGCCGACAACCAAAGAGCCACGCAAGGACAACGAAGCCTGACGCGGAAAAAGCCACTAGCCAACAGCCACTAGTCAACAGGGTTTTCGCGGCGCGATGGTAAACTCGTTTCTCCCGCTCGAGAGAGTGGTCTTGATGCTTCGCAGACTCGATCGTCGACAATGATGGATTGTTTACCGGGTTAACGAGCCAACCAATTAACGAGTCTACGAAATCGTTCCCTCGAATAAACGACATGAGTTCACCCGCACGCCACGAGAATGGGTTCGCCCCGAGGTTCCCCTACGCGTAATTGAGGCCTTGGATTGGCGCGGTTGCGGTAGCGGATTTTCCGGCCCCGTGGCGGGCGGGCGTAGAATGTGTTGTCAGGCACAGCGGCGCTTCGGAGGGAACCCGTCGTTCGCGACGGGCGTGGCGGAGCCGCCGGGGAAGCTGTGCGGGGCAAGGGGCCGGTCGCGAGGACCGGCCCGCCTTATTGGCTGCACGCCCCAAGTCCGAAACTCCATGCACGAAATCCGAAGCAAATTGCGACTATATAGCATCGTAGGTGTGTGGGTTCAACACGGAAAATAGTAGATCGACCTCCCCGGCCTCGCGTCGAAGTGCCGACACATAGCCCCGAAGGGGCGGCGTTGGGTAGCCCAGGGTGAGCGGTACGCCGCGAACCCTGGGATCGCGTATCTTTCAGAACACTTTTATCATGCCTGACGCCACTGGCCGAGGGCGCACCATCGCATGAATACGGCTTCGAACGGCTCGCACGTTCCCCTGTTCGTGTCGTTCGAAGCCGTACAGGCCCGCGTGTCCGACATCGGCCAGTGGCGTCGGGCACGATGAAGGAGAAAAGGATAGCCTCGTTCCCAGGGCTCGCGAGTACGCTCGCCCTGAGCTACCCAACGTCGCCCCGTTGGGGCTGCGGCCGGCACTTCGACGCGAGGCCGGGGAGGCCAGACTGGTTGTTGTCCGAGTCGAATTCACACGCCTGTCACACTACCGTCTCAGCAAATTCCAAAAAGAAAACGCCCCGGTGTTGCCGGGGCTTTGGTTCTTGTACTTTGTTCGCGGCGACGTCAGATGCCGAAATCCGTCAGTCGCTCGGCCAATCGTTGGATGGACGGGCCGGTCTCCAGTTGTCCGTCGGCCAGCAGCGTGCGGGCATCCTCGACGGCCTGGGGACGAAAATCGGGCGCCAACTTCGCCTGCTGAATCAACGCCTGCGTCTGCCCCGCGCCGGACGGCGCAGCCGCGTCCGGGGTCGTCTTGGTCTCACCGGACCGAACAGGCCTGCCCTTGGCGGACTCGGTGGACAAAAACGCGGCCAACGGATTATTGTTATTGATTCGCATCACAAAACTCCCAAACCCAGCGGCGGCATTTTACCGCGGCCATACTGTCATTATCGAGAGTTTTTCAACTCTCTTTAATGGTTTATCGGCATTTTTCGCCCACCGCGTGGAGGCAAAAAATCCATCGTGACCGCCCTTGTCTCAGGGTGAATGCCTGTGCATTCCTCTTTTTCGCACGGGATCCGTAGTTCGGCGCCACTGGCCGCAGGCCCTGCCATTTTGCGTTGTAAAATGGTGTGAGCGACTGAACGCTTCGCTGTCACAACGATCTACAACGCAAAATGGCAGGGCCTGTGGCCAGTGGCGCCGAGTCCAGAGGTCATGCGAAAAACCGGATAACGCACATGCGTTTGCCCTGCGTCGGACTCGCCTTACCTTGTGGCTTGCTTGCCCGACGTAGCCTCGGCGGAGCCGGGTGGCTCGTGGCTTGTCGCTGGGGGCCTGAGCAACTCATCCCGTGTGGGCAGGGTGCTGACGGCCTCGTGCGAGACGAATTTCAGGAACCAGTGTGGGCTCATCTGGACGAGGTCTTCGTTGGCGGGTTCGTAGCCGTCACGGACGTTTTCCCGCCAATACTTGCGGATGCGGCGGGTGGTCTCTCTGTCCGAGCCGTCCCACGCGTGCTTGACAGCCCACAGCACCGTGCCCTCCCGCAGATCCACCATGCACAGGTGAAGCCCCGCCCGCGCACGCGGATACTGCTGAAAATGGCTCATTTCGCCCAGAATAATCGCGTCGCAGCCGAGGGCCTGGCGGATCTGCTGCATCTGGCGGTAGTCCATCTGCCGGTTGACGTCCAGCGGCAGCGAGCGGCAGCGGAAGTCGTCCCGCGCGACGTACTGGACGCTAAACAGGCCTCGGTGCTGCACGTCCTCGTAGAGCGACTGGCCCAGTAGCTGCGCCCGCGGCGCGTCGGCGAGCGGACTGGCTAATTCCACGAAGGCGACCGACCGGACCCGCATCAACTCCGCCGGCGAGGCGAGGTAGTGATCCATCGACCACGCGGCCGCGGGCGGATTGTCGGCACAGCCCGTCAGGGCGGCGAGCACCACAACGATGGCCAGACACGCCTGGGCGTTCACGGTTGATCCTCTTCCGGCTGATCGGATTCCGGCGTGACCGGTTCGGCCAATTCGCCGCCGAGGACGTTCATGATGCGTCGCAGGGCATCGATCTGGGCGGCCTGGGCTTCGCGGATCTCCTTGCGAAATCCGAGCACGTCGCGTTTCCATTGTTCGAGTTCGCCCTTGAGGACCATCATCATTTTGTTGGCGTCGTCGAGTTCCTTCTGGGCCTGTTCCAATTCACGTTGAAGTTGGCGGGTCTGTTTTTCGGCGTCGTCCTGGCCTCGCTCGGCGGTGCGTACGCGGTCCTGGGCGGCGGCGAGTTCCTCCATGGCCTTGGCATATTTGTCGGCCCAGATAACGGCGGTGTCGACGGCGGAGACGGTGTTTTCGGGTTCGGGCCTGACGGTGGCGCCGGGCAGATACGTCGCATGCGTAGGCGCCGCCACCTGCGGCGGCGGCGTGGTCGCGGGCGCCATCGGCTCGCATCCCATGGCCGCTGGCAGGAGAAGGATTGTGGATAGAACCAATATGCGCTTCATACAAACTCCCTTTTGTAGGCTGGTAAGCATAGCACGGGCATCTTGCCCGTGGGACTCATGGGCAGGACGCCCATGCTACGATCCTGATAGTCTAACAGCCTGAGCCACCTTACGCCAAAATATCAATTTCGTGTTCGTCGCCCTCGTCGTGGGTTCGTGGTGTCGGGGCAGCGGATTGCGGCGGCGTGGCGCGTGGGCGTTTTTTTTCGGCCGATTGCGGCGCGCGGCGCCGATCCTCGTTCGGTCGACCGACCGACATCGTGCTTTCGACCGGCGGAGTCATGTGCGACGCCTTGACGGGCAGCGATTCTTGCACCATAAATCACCCGTGTAGCATGAGCGTCCCTGCTCATGTCCAACGTTACCGGCATGGGCAAGATGCCCATACGACTGACGGGCTTTGGCGCCCGTGCTACGGTTTCTCACCGGGGCCGTTCAGTTTCATCGCCAGCTTGAACAGGGCGGCCGCGTGCAGTTGGCTGACCCGGCCTTCGGTGATTTCCAGGACGGCGGCGACTTCCTTGAGCGTCAGATCGCGTTCGTAATACAGCAACAGCAGCGTACGGTCGCGCGGAGGCAGTTCCTTGACGGCAGCGGCAAGCCGCGCGATCGTCTCGCGACGCTCCGCGACCGCCTGCGGCGACGGACTCCGATCGGCCAATGCAAAACTCCCCAACGCAGGCTGCTCGTCGTTCAGGCCGTGAATCGAAAGAAAATGCTGCCGCCGCGCCTCCTCCAGCGTGCGATAATACTGCTCCAGCGGCACGCCCAGTTCGTTGGCCATCTCCTCGTCCGCCGGCGGGCGATGCAGCCGCGACTCCAACCGGGCAAACACGGCCCGCACACGCCGCATGTGACCGTGCAGCATCGACGGCGAAAACGATCGGCTGCGAAGTTCATCCAGCACGGCCCCGCGAATGCGAATGTATGCGTACGTCTTGAAGTTGACGTCTCGCGACGGATCGAACGAATGGGCCGCCTTGACCAGCCCCAGCGTGCCGGCGGAAATTAAATCGTCTTTGTCCTCCACGCGTGTCAGGTGGGCGGTGGTTTTATTCACGACGTGACGAACCAGCGCCAGGTGCTCCAGGATATATTTTTCCTGAAGCGAATCCTGGGCGGAGCTGGCGTAGGCTTTGGACGCCTTGGCCTGCAACGACCGCGTGGTCGGATCATGTCGTAGATTCGTCGGTCCCACGTTGTTCATCCACCGGCGGCTCCGAGCCGCTCGTAGAAGTCGTCAAACTTTTCGCCGCGACGCGACGGGCCACGCACCAGCCCAACAGCACCGCAACACCAAAAACGCCCGCCGCCTGCGCGGCCCGCACGGCACACTCTTCGGGCGAAAGCCCAAAACTCCACGCCAGGCCCGCGAACGCGAGGAAACTCACGCAACTCACTTTGGCGGCCAGCCTAAACATTCGCGCACACCACGCGGGAAAAAAGCCACAAGCCACCAGCCACTAGCCACCAGGTATGGCAAGGCCTGTCGCTAATCAGCCGAACATTGTTTTTTCCTATACACATCGTCGTTCCCGCTGTCACTGCCTTTTCGCCCGAGTCGTTCCGTACCTCGTGGCTTGTGGCTAGTGGCTTGTGGCTTCGTCTCTCTCTTCATCGGCCAAAAACTCCCAGCCCTGCGAGATCTCGATCATTTTTCGAACGGTTTCGTCGAAGCCGCTGCGTCGCCCCGTCGGCTGGATGAGGAAGTCGTTCACCCGCTCGATGAGCGTGATCGCGCGGTCGATGCGTGGATTGGCCCCGCCCGCCAACGCGCCGATGTTGATCAAATCCTCCGCGCCCTGGTACGTGGAATAGATCGCCCGCAGCCGACGGGCCGCCAACGCGTGCTCTTTGCTCACGACCGCCCCCGCCAGGCGGCTGATGCTGGCGAGAATATCCACGGCCGGGTAGTGGCCTCGCTCGGCCAGTTTGCGGCTGAGGACAATGTGGCCGTCGAGGAGGCTTCGCACGGTATCAGCGACGGGGTCGTTCATGTCGTCGCCCTCGACGAGGATCGTGTAAATGCCCGTGATGCTGCCGCGCTCGCCGCAACCCAGACGCTCGGTGAGTTTGGGCAACAGCGAGAAGACGCTCGGGCAGTAGCCCTTGGTGGTGGGCGGCTCGCCGGCGGCCAGGCCGATCTCGCGCTGCGCCTGCGCGAACCGCGTCAGGCTGTCCATCATGAGCAGGACGTCCTTGCCCTGGTCGCGGAAATATTCGGCGATGGTGGTGGCCAGGAACGCGACCTTGACGCGTTGGATGGGCGAGGCGTCGCTGGTGGCAACCGCGACGACGCTTCGCGACAACCCTTCGTCGCCGAGGGATTCTTCGAGGAACGCCCGGACTTCGCGCCCTCGCTCGCCGACCAGGGCGAGCACGTTCACGTCGGCTTTGGAGGAGCGTGCGATCTCGCCCAGAAGGGTGCTTTTTCCCACGCCGCTTCCGGCGAAGATGCCGATTCGCTGCCCCTTTCCACAGGTGAGCAGGCCATCGAAGACACGTAGGCCGAACTCCAGCGGCTGCGTGATTTTCGCGCGGCGCAGTGGCGGCGGCGAGGCATTTTCCATGGCGCGGCGTTCGGTGCAGGCAAGCGGACCTCGGTCGTCGATGGGGCGTCCCAGGCCGTCGATCACGCGGCCGAGCAGACCGGCGCCGACGGGCACGTATCGCGGGCCGGTGCGGATTTCCACCGCGTCGCCGGGCGCGATGCCGTCGATGTGCTCCAGCGGCAGGAGCACGCGGCCGTCGTGGTGGAAACCGACCACTTCGGCAGGCACGCGGCGTTTGTCGGCCAGCACGATGTCGCACAACTGCCCGACGCCGACGGGCGGGCCTTGACTTTCGATCGTCAGCCCCGCGACGCGCGTGACGCGCCCGCGGCATGGCAGGAGGTTCATGTCCGCCAGGCGGGTGTGCAATTTGTTGAGATTGAGAAGCGTCATCGCGTTATCTCGTCATCCACATCCACATTCCATTCGTACGATTCCTCGCGAAGGAACCGCTTTGGGCCGTAGGCTGTAGGCTGTGGACTGTAGAGGCAGGCATGAAGGATTAGGCTGATGTTTCATCAGCCTGCGCCTACAGCCTACGGCCCACGGCCTACAGCCATTTCGGTCAACAGCGTATGGCGAATCTCATCCAGTTGTTTCGCGGGATCGGCTTCGACGACGCCCTGCCCGCACTCCACGCGGCAGCCCGCCGGCGGCACGGTGGCGTCGGATCGCAGTTGCAGTCGCCCGTCGCCGGAGATCGCCTCGCCGCACCGCGAAAAATCGGTTGGGTTGAGCGTGACCGTCACGGCCTCGCGTTCGGGCAACTGCGACAGGGCGGCCTGAATGATCGGCGCGGCGTCATACCGCCCGGCATCCACTTCCTGATGCAACACCGTGCGGGCCATCTCAACGGCCAATTCCATCACTTCCCGCTCCGCCTCGGCCAGCACGCGCTGCCGCACGTCCGCCAGATCGGCAGCCGCCCGCTCCAACGCCGATGCCGCCGATGCCAGCGCCGCCCGCTCGGCCTCAACGGCCGTCCGCTCAGCATCGACCTGCTGACGCAACTGCGCCTCCAACTGACCGAGCTGCTGCGACATCTGCTGCTTCGCCGACGCCAACCGTTCCTGAACCATCGACTCCAGCATGTCAGGCGAAACCATCGACGATTCGCCATCAACGGACATTGACACGGACGAGACGACAGGCCTTACCCGCGCGCCAGGCCACGACGACAAATCCGGCAACACCGCGCCATCGACGACACGCACGCCCGTCGACGGCTTCTTCAACAGGATGACCCATCGTTCCGCCATAAAAACCTATATACAAATCTTCGCCCACGTCGTTCCTTACCTACTGGCTATTGGCTACTGGCTATCTGTCAACCGTCCGCCATCGCCAACTCGCCGCGTTCGTTCAGTTCGAGCAGGGAGTCGAGAATCGCCCGGCGGGCCGTCTGGATCTCCACGTGTCTCGCGCCCGACAGCAGCGACATCTCCTCTTCGAGCATCTCGCTGGCCCGCTCGGAAATGTTGTCGCGGACCTTCGCGATCGTCGCCTCGTCGCTGCCGTTGAGGCTCAAGGCCAACTGCTTGGCGTCGACGGTCCGCAGCACTTCCTGGATCGTCCGGTCGGCGATCAGGGGCATGTCCTCCCAGACCACCATGAGCTGGCGAACCTCCTTCGCCGCGGCCGCGTCCTGCTGGGCCAACGCCTCCAGCGTCCGCTCGCGAAGATCCGGCTTCAACCCGCGGATCGACAACGCAACGTTCCGCAACTGCCGCTGGCGACGCTCCTCGGTACTGATAACCTCTCGCCCGAATTGCATCGCCAGCCGCTTGAGCACCACCTCCGCCACGCGCACCTTGGCCTCGGGCGAGACGTCCGAAACGCTCGTCATGCACTTGATCGCCGCCAGGCGGACGGGCTCTTCCAGCAGCCCCAGCAACTGCGACGCTTTTCGCGGCGGCAGCTCATTGAGCACCAGCGCCGCCACCGAACCGCTCTCACCCGCCAACGCCGCCGCCAACTCACCCACCTCGCGGTTGCGGACGGCAAGGAACGGATCCTTCGCCTGCAACAGCCGCTTGACCTGCACGAGCACTTCCTGGCACTGCTCCTTGCCGAGGGCGCTTTCGAGCATGAATCGCAGATCACTGTCCACCGACGACCGCCGGGCGTTCTGGAGCATCTGCACGAATTCGAGGACCGCCTCGTGCGGATCCACGCCGCCAGCGGAGCGAAGATACGCCAACTCCGCGGCGATCTCCGTCACCTGGTCGGGACGGGCAGCCTTGAGCAGTTCCGTCGCGGCGGACGGATCCATGCTCAACAACAACATCGCGGCTTTTCGTGCACCCTGACCCATGATTTTCCTATCGACATTACGCCGTTATCGTACGTTTCTTCGCGAAGGAACCGTCTTTAGACTGTTAGGCTGTTAGACTGTTAGGGAGAGGCTGATGAATCATTAGGCCAAAAGATTCATGAGCCTGCGCCTAACAGTCTAATAGCCTAACAGTCTAACAGTCTCTTCTCACACCAGTTCCTTATCGCTGTCCACCCAGGACTGGAACAGCCGTTTGACTTCGTCGGGGTTGTCCTGCAACGCCTTGGTGATGTGCGTTCGCAGGCGGTCGGCGTTGAGGTCGATTTCGCTCAGGCCCGGCAGCAGGCCGGCGGCCGCGGCGTCCGGCAGCGCGGGCGTGCCGGGACCTGACGGCAACCCCGCCGTGACGGCCATCTGGGCCGATGCCGGCGCGACCCGTGCGGACTTCGCCGTCCGCTCGTGCTTCCCGCGAGTCAGCAGCCACAACGTCACCACCGCCGCCAACGCCAGCACGCCCAGCGAACCCTGCTTGACCAACTCCATCACATACGCGGCCCCGCCGGCAACCTCATCCAACTCCGGAGGCAACATCATGTCCGGCGACCGCGGGAACGACACGCTCACCACCTTCACCGTGTCCATCTCGCCAATGCCCACCGCCGCCCGAACGATCTCCTCGACATCCTGAATCTGCATCACGGGCACGGCCTCCTCGCCCGGCTTCGCCGTCGCCGGCATCAGATCCACGAACACCGCCACGCTCTTGCTCTCGACGATGCCGGGCAACTCCTGCTCCGTCACCACCGTCTCGCCAACGAGATACGTCGTCTTGATGACCTCTTCCTTTTCGCTTTCGATGTTGCCAGCCGCGTCGGGAATCATGCCGCCGTTGCGGTCGCGGGAGGTGATCTCCTCCTGCGTGGGCGCCTTGATGTCCGTCGGCGTGCGGATGGTCCGCACCGACGCCGTCGTCGCGATCATATTGGAAACCTTCACGCTCGACCGCCCCGGACCGAGCACCGCGTCGAGCATATCCTGAATAGTTTTCGCGTCGGCGGCGTCCACGCGGGATTTGTAATCGAAATAACTGTTGCCGCTTCCGAAGGCCGACGATTCCGCCGGGGCGGTCTGCCCGGCCAGAGGCTGACCGCGGCTGTCGCTGACCGCCACGCGATGCGGCGGCATGTTGATCGCCCCGCTGACGGTGTTGACGATCGTGCGAATCATGGCCGCGTTGGCGACGATGCCCGTGTCGAGCGTCACCATCACGCTGGCGGAACTCTCTCTGCCTCGATTGCCGAACACGCTCGTCTCGCCCGGCGCGATCATCACGCGGGCCGTCACCACGCCGTCGAGCTGCCTGAGCAACTTCTCGATCTCGCCTTCCTGGGCCCGCTTTTGCAGCATGGCCGTGGAGGACGGCGACGCGCCAATCTTCTCTTTATCCAACAATTCATACCCGCCGCGGTCGCCGCCGATGAGGTTTTCCCTCGCCAGCAGCAACACCATCTCGTCCTTCCGCTGCCCGTCGACATACACCCGCGTGCCTCGAACCTGGTACGCAACACCCGCTTCCTTGAGCTTGTCCTCGATGGCGGCGGCCTCGTCGATGGGCAGGTTGCCCTTGAGCAGCACCATCGTCGGCTGGCGGACCCAGTTGACGAGGTACAGGCCGACACCCGAGACCGTCAGCGCAACGCCCACCAGCGCCACACGCTGCACCAGCGTCAGCTTCTGCCAGAAACCTCGGTATTTGTCCAGTCCTTCCGCCACGGGAACACTTCCGCTTAGTGGATTAGTTAACTAGTTAACAAGTTAACTGGTTGCCAAGCCAACGAATCAACTAGTTAACCAGTCAACCAGTTAACTAATAACCGTCGTCCTACACCTGCATCGTCATCGTCTGTTTATACGCGTCGACCATTTTGTTGCGGACGCCCAGCAGCAGTTTGAAGCTCAGGTCCGCGTCGGCTACCGCCTGCACGACGGGCAGCACGTCCTGCGTTCGGCCGGTCACGAGGTCCTCAATCGCCAGCGCCTGTTTGCTCTGGTCCATCTCGACCTTCTCCAGCCCGTCCTTGAGCAGGCCCACAAACTCGCCCGCGTTCTGCGCCGCCGTGGGCTGAGTCGCCGGCTGCGCCACATGACTCCACAGCGACGCGTGCAGTCCGTTAATTCCGCCAAGTTCGGCCATAGTGCACTCTCCTCATTTCGCTACTTCAGCAGTTCCAGCGTCAGCTCCAGTCCGTCCATGTGCCGCTTCATCACGGCAGCGTTGGCTTGATACATCCGGCTGGCCGTCACCATGCTCATCATCTCCACCGGCAGATCCACGTTGGGCATCTTGACATACCCAGCCGGGTTGGCGTCGGGATGGCCCGGCAGATACACGTCCTTGAACGACGACGTGTCGCGAACCACCGACGACGACTCCACACCGCCCAACCCGCGACCCGCCGCCGTCACCACCTGCTGCCGCTGATACGGCGTGCCCGCCGCCGTCCGCGACGTCATCGCGTTGGCAATATTGTTCGCAATCACCTTCATGCTCGACGTCTGCGCCCGCATACCCGACATCGCGATCTGCATCGTGCTGGCCGTCGTCGCTGAAATTTTGGTATCCATCCGGTCGTCCTCGAAAAAAGCCACTAGCCACAAGCCACCAGCCACCAGGGTTTTCGGTGCGCTTCGGTAAAATCGCACACCACACTCAATAGAGTGGTCTCGCGGCTTCGCTGGCTCATAGACTGAATTCTCATTCGCACTCCGACATTATGCTCTGATTCGCAACAAACTCCGCCATACCTGCTGGCTACTGGCTATTGGCTACTGGCTAAAGATTCTCCCCCCGTATTGCCATGTCCATCTGCTTGTACATTTTCGTCATCAGCCGCAAATACGTTTTGTGCATCGCGCCGTTTTCCATCAGGTCGCCGAATTCACTGTCGAGGTCGACGTCGTTGCCCGTCGAATCGGTCGGCGTGTTTCGCGGCGCGAACAGCAGCGGCTCGACGTCGGCCACCGCGCTCTTGCCTTCCTCCAACGCCCTCTCCAGCAGGTGACAAAACGCCACCTCCTGCCGCCGATAGCCGGGCGTCTGAATGTTGGCGATGTTGTTGGCGATCGCTTTGTTGCGAAGCCCCGTGCCACGCAGCGCCGACTCCAGCAACGTCACCGTCATTGACTTATCCATGATGCCTCTCCCGTCTCGCTCGCGACAGAGCAGCCGGCCCGATTGATGAGTGTGGGCGCGGCGGCGTTCGCCTCGTTCACGGCCGCGGCCAATTCTTCCGCCTGCCGATACCGCCGCAACTTTTCGCGCAGCGTGCGGTCGGTGATGCCCAGCAATTTCGCCGCCCGCGCCTGGTGGCTCTGCGTGCGACGCAACGCCTCGAAAATCGCCTGACGCTCCAACTCATGCAGCGACAAACTCGCCGCACCCGCAGCCGTATAGGATGATGTCAAAGCCTGTTCGCCGCCCGCGTCGCCGCTCAACTCCGCCGCCAGCGCCGGCGAATGCTCCAGGCTCAATCGTTCGCCGACGCCCATGATCAACGCCGTCCGAACCACGTTGCGAAGCTGCCGCACGTTGCCAGGCCAGGCGAAGCGGGACATCAGCCGCAGCATTTCGTCGTCGAGTTGCCGCACCGACCGGCCGGCCTCGGGACCGTACACATTCACAAAGTGCCACACCAGCGGCGCGATGTCCTCGGGCCGCTCACGCAGCGGCGGAATCGCCAAATGCACGCCGCCCAGCCGATAGTACAAATCGCGGCGGAACCGCCCAGCCGACACCTCGGCAGACAAATCCCGGTTGCTCGTCGCGATCACACGAACGTTCACGCGGACGTTCTCGCATCCGCCGACACGCTCGAACTCCTGCTGCTCCAGCACGCGAAGCAGTTGCGACTGCAACCGCGGGCTGGTCTCGCTGATTTCATCCAGCAGCAGCGTGCCGCCGTCGGCCCGCTCAAATTTACCCTTGCGCTGCGAGACCGCGCCCGTGAACGCGCCCCGCTCATGGCCGAACAATTCGCTCTCCAGCAGCGACTCGCTTAGGGCCGCGCAGTTCACACGGACGTACGGTCCGCGGCCGCGGCGGCTGTGACGGTGAATGAATTCCGCGATCACTTCTTTTCCGGTTCCGCTCTCGCCGGTGAGCAGAACGGGCGCCGACGTCGGCGCGATGCGTTTGGCGACGCTGAGCACGTCCATCAGCGGCGGGCTTGCCCCGGCGATGGCGGGCGTGTCGGCCTGTTCGGGCGAGGCCACCTCGTGCGACGGCAGCAGCCGGTCGAGGCACCGCCTCGCCGTGTCGCGGTCGAGCGGCTTGGGCAGCAGATCGGCGGCGCCCTGCCGAATCGCCGCGACGGCGAGTTCGACATCGTTGGCCAATCCCAACGCCAGCAAAGGCCTCTCGGGCGCCTGCCCGCTGACCTCGGCCAGCAGATCCAGCCCGTCGGCGGCGTCGCACACATCCACAATCACCAGCCCGCACGGGTCGCGACGCAGATGCTCCATCGCGGCGGACCGGTCGCGAACGGCGCACGCCCGCACGCCGCGCGACGCCAGCATCGACAGCAGCAGGCGGCAGGCCTGCGCGTCGCTGCTGACCATCAGCACGTTGTGACGAGCGTCGTTCATCGGGAAGTCCTCAACGTTTGCCGCGAAGCCGCCCGCGCCGGCGGCGGTGACGGCGGAAGCGCAACCGACTCGCTCGTCGCGTCGCGAATCACGTCGCCAGGCCGATGCAGCCGCGTGAAATCCAACATCGAGTCATACGCCGCCGCCACCGTCGCCCAGGGCGTCCCCGCGAACTCCGCCGCCACGCGACGATACAACGTCTGCGACAGCGCCGCGTCGCTGGACCGCTTGCAATGGGCCATCTGCAACAGCAGATACGCCTGCTCGGCGCCTTCGCTGGCCTGCACCGCCTGCTCGAAAAATCCGTACGCTTCCTCAAGATGCCCCGTCTTTTGCAGGGCGGCGCCCAACAAGGCGGCCTCGTCGGCGGGCAGGCCCTTGAGCGCCCGCAGGGCGGCCAACTGGTCGGCATCCAACGCGTCAGCCGCTCTCGCGTCGGCCTGCGCGGGCTGCGTCGTTGTTCCCGCATGGTTTTCCGACTCCGCGTCGCCCGCCGCGTCGGTCAACGGATTCCGCACCGCCGGCGGATTCGACACAGGCCAATCGCGACGCGGCGAAATCTGCGTCGCCTTGAGTTTGTCGATCGCCTCCCGCAGCCGTTGACTCTCCGCGGAGTCCGCGTCGCCTAGCGGGGCCATGCTTTCACGAACCGTCGCCCGCATCCCGCTGGCATCGGCAGGCCTGCTCGTCGGCTCCGCCGCCCGCGCCAAGGCCGCCGACATCAACACCACACACAACAAAAACAATAAAATCAACCAACGCGTCATGACCCACCCCCCGCCGCCAGCCGCGTCGCCGCCGTGCCGAGACGCGAGTACACCGCCGCCGCTTTCTCAGGCCGATGCAACGCCACATACGCCCGGCCCAACAGGCTCACCGCCCGCTCGCGAAGCGCCGTATCACGAATCGCCGTCACCAGATCCTCCAGCAACGCGACCGTCTGGAGCGGCTTGTCCAACAACAAACAAATCTCCGCCAACTCCACCGCGGCGGCCGACGAATCCTCCGGCGCCAACTTCGGTATCCAGGTCGTCAACAGCCGCTGGGCCTGCTCTAATTCGTCCGCCTGCCGATAACACCGCGCCAACTCCACCTGCACGCGAGCGTACTGCCGCGCGTCGTGAATCGCGTCCAGCCGCCCCCGCGCGAACACCAACGCCTTGTCCGTCAGCCCCGTCCGCGCGTACGCCGAGATCGTCAGCAGCACGTACTGGAAATTCTGATCCTCCGTCAACGCGTGATTCGACAACGCCGCCAATGCCGACAGCGCCCCGCCGAACCGGCCTCGCTCCAACTGAACCTCCGCCAGCAGCAGCGCCGCCTCCACCATCATCTGCCCGTCGACCAGCCGCACCACGTCCCGCAGGCACCCCACCGCCGACACGGGCTTGTCCACGGCCAGGTAACTCCGCGCCAACGCCAGATTCGCCGTCGCCAGCGTCGCGGGGGCGGGCTTCGTTTCGGCACGCAGGAACCGCCCGATCCACGCGATGGCCTCGGCGTGCAGCCCTAACCGCTGATAACACAACCCCGCCGACAACGCCGCCGACGCCTGAACCGAATCCGCCGGCTGACGGAAATATACCCGCTCGAAAATCTTCAACGCCTCCCGGTGCAGCCCCTCCTCCATCGTCGCCTGACCCAGCGACAACTCCACCTCGTCCAAGGCCGCGTAATCCGGGAATAAATCCAACAAGTCCGACAAATCCTTGCGGGCCCTGGCATAGTCCTTCAGCCCCAGCCGCAACACCGCGCACCGATACAGCGCCCGCGGCGCGATCCGGTCGCGACGGTATCGACTGGCCACCAACTGATACTCATTCACCGCCGCCGCCAGCTCGCCCTGGGCCTCCAGCATGCCGCCCACCGCGTACAACGCCTCGCCCACGTTGCGGTCCGCCGCATACCGCAACGCGTATCGCCGCCAGGCCGCCTGGGCCTCACTGGCCAACACCTGCCGCTGACGCGACTGCTCCTGGATCGAGCCGGCGTCGAGAATCTCGATCCGGTCGCCGACGCATCGGCCGATCAGCCCCGCCACGCCGCACGCCAACTCCACCGCACGCGACGGATTCACGCCCGGCAGCGAGAGCGTCACCGCTCGCTGACGCACGGTGGCGGGCACGTTCACCCAGTGAACGTCCATGCCCGACGCCAGCGCGATCTTCGCCATCACGTCCGCCAGCGGCGCCCGCGAACAACGAACCGAATACAACGCCGCCCCGCTCGACGGCACGCGGTTCACCACCGTTGTCAGCGGCAACTCGCCCGCTGAACCCTGCGCGAGCAGCAGCCGCAGCGGCTTTTCATCCAGCCCGGCGAACGGGTCGGCCTGGGGAATCTCCTTCCACGGCGACGTCCACTGGCCGCCCCACAGCAGCACGGCCTTGTCCGTCATGGCGCGGGCGGCGAGGTAATCGCACTGGGCCTGAAACGCCGCCACCGACGACGACTCCGATGCGGCTGCGGACACCAACGCCTGCATCGCCAGCGACCGCGCGCGGAGGTGCTGACCTTCCAGCAACGCCAGCGCGGCCAACTGATACAACGACGCGGCCCGGACCATCGGGCTGCGGCTTTGCGACGTGGCCTGATACAGCGGCTCACATTCGTCGATCTGATTCAACTGCACGTGGCAATTGGCCAGGCGGAGCCGCAGGAAATCGCACACCAGCCTGTCGCCGGGCAGTTTCTCCCACTGGCTGACCAGTTGGGCGTACTGCTCCCTCGCCTGGGCGTAGTTGCCGGCGCGGTAATCTTTTTCGGCCTGCTCCCACGAGAGCGACGCCGGCGAGGCAAGGCGGACGAGTTGCGTCGGTTCATCCGTGAGCGCCCAGGCGGATGGCGACGTGACGTTTTCGTGGGTTGGCGGAGTCGGCGACGTGTGCGTAATGGGCGAGTGGATGACCGACTTGGCCGTGCCGCTCTGGGCGGGCGAAGGCGTGGTGATGACCTTGATGACAATGAAGGCCGTCACCAGCAGCAGGACGGCGTTGGCGCCCAGTACGACGGAAAGCACGGGCAGCCGCCGCCGGCTCATTTCGGCGACGATCTCCCTGCCTGGTTCGATCTCCCGCCCTGGTTCGGCCTCGGCGGACGAATCGGCCACGGACGCTTCACGGAACGCGGTTGCATTGAGCGCGGCCTCGCCGCTCGCCGAGGCGGTGAGTTTCTCCGCGACGTCCGACGGACGGCTCGCGGCAGGCTCGTCGTCAAGCGATGTCTTGGCCGATTTGCTCACCGGCGGCCTGGCCGACAATGCCGCCACCGCCGCCTGAATCGCCGCCTGGGCGGCCGCCTTATCCTGAGGCGCGTCACCACCCGACACGGGGCCGTTCGGCACGGGACTGCTCGAATTATTGTTCACGTCCACCAAGGAAGTCCTCAATGCGCACCATGAGTCAAGCACAGACATGCAACAGGCGTGCCAGAAGCAAGAATTGAACAATCAGAGGGAAATGTGTATGAAATCGCGGCGCGATGCGGAGTTGGCTTGTCTCTTTACGCTGTAGGATGTCCCTGACGATAAGCGTACATTTATACGTCTTCGCGAAGACCGAGCGGGATTACACGGATTTAAGGATTTAAGGACTTCTCGTTCCGTACGGCAACCCAGTAATCCGTTAATCCGCGTAATCCCGCTCGGTCTTAAAGAAGTCGTATAAACTACCTCTCGTCGTACACAACGTTCTACAACGCAGAAAGGCAGAGCCACATCCGCGACGTAACGTACACCCTTACAATATCGCCATGTCGTGTGGGTCGAGGTCGGCGGTTGGGTCGTCGGGGCGGATGTTGTAGCGTTTGAGTTTCGCGTGGAGCGTCGCCCGCGTGATGCCCAGCAGGGCGGCGGCCCGGGTGCGTTGCCAGCCGGTTTCCTTCAGCGCCCGGCGGATAAACTCGCGTTCGGCAGCCTCCAGCGAGAAATCGCCCGACGCAAACGGCGAGGCGGCCTCGGGCGGATTCGGTGACGCGTCGGCCATGGCATACGATTCGCCGCCAGGCAGGACATTCGGCGCAGGCTCCACGTCATCCATCGCCCGGCCCGGCGGCGGCAAATCGTTCCCGCCCGGCGCGGAAAAATCTTCCTCGGGCCAATCGACAGGCGGTGGCACCGGCACGGACACGGCAACCGTCGGGGCGGCCGCGGCGGGCGTGTCGAGGATCAAGCTTCGCGGCGTGATTTCCGCCGAGCGTTCCAGAATCAGCGCCCGCTCCATCACGTTGCGAAGTTCGCGGACGTTGCCAGGCCAGTCATGCGTCATCAGTTTCGCCGACGCCACCGCGCTGATCGCGTGCGGCTGATCCTTGCGAAGCTGCAAATGTTCGGCGAAATATTGGGCCAGCAGCGGAATATCCTGCCGCCGCCGCGGATCCCGCAGCGGGGCCAGCGTCACGGGGAACACGGCGAGTCGATAATACAAGTCGCCGCGAAAACGCCCCTTGTTGACCTCCTCCAGCAGGTTGCGATTGCTCGAGGCGATGATCGTCGCATTGCAGGCGATGTCGTTCGTGCCGCCGACTTTGCGGAACGTCCGCTCCTGAAGCACACGGAGCAGCTTGGCCTGGAGATCCGGGGCCATTTCGCTGATTTCGTCGAGGAACAAACTGCCGTCGCCGGCCTGCTCGAACAGCCCCACGCGTTCACGGTCGGCGCCGGTGAACGAGCCTCTCGCGTGGCCGAACAGTTCGCTCTCCAACAGGCTGGCCGTCAGGGCGGCGCAGTTGACGGCGACGAATTTCTCCCCGCCGCCGTACCGCCACGCGTGAACGGACCGGGCGGCCAATTCCTTGCCCGTGCCCGTCTCGCCCAATATCAGCACGGGATTGCAACGACTTTCCGCCACCAGGCGAAGGGTTTCCAACATGGCGCGGACGGCGGGGCTTTGCCCCACCATCGGCACGCCGGGCGGGCAGTGGTCGCAGAAGAACCGCCCCACGCGGCTGCGGGCGCGGATGCTCTCGAACCGCATGCCCTCGACGAGCCGCTGCAAACTCAGCGGATCCAGCGGACTGCGGAGAACGTCATACGCCCCGCCGCGGACGAGCCGCACGGCCAGGTCGACGTCGGGATGATCATTCAGCACGACCACGGGCAGCGATGGCTGCGTGGACTTGACGAACTCCAGCAGGGCCATCGTTTCGGAGAAGGCAACGGTTTCGCTGACCACGACCAGGTCGGGCGCGGAGATGCGAAGGATGCCCATGCCCTGCTCGACGGTGTCGGCAGGACAGATTTTTCGAGTAAACCGCGATAATTCCGCGTGAGCACCGACTGACTGGCCAGGTCGTCCAATGACCACGGCCATCTGAAACACATTACGGGACTGGGGATTCATCCATGTCTCCCAACCCTCCAACACACATTAGTCACCGCATTACAGGCAATCTAAATTTTATCCCTCAACCGTTCATTGTCTCCAATCCGTTCAAATTTATCCACAGGAAGCCAATGAGTTATCCTCAGCATATACACCATATTGCCTGCTATGCAAGTTTTTTCCAAATTATCCTTACATATTGTTATATCCCATCTTAAAGACGAATTAAATGGATCTATAATTTATTCGTTAATTTCGTTCGATAGAGACAAGCCAGTAGCCAATAGCCAGCAGCCAATAGGTACGGAAAAACAAGGACGAAAAGGCAGTGAAAGCGGAAACGATTGTGCCGTAACGAAAAATCGCTAGCCGTTGTGATACGTAAACACGCCCTGCCATACCTGCTGGCTACTGGCTATTGGCTACTGGCTGCTGGCTTGTCCCCCTCGAACGAATCGCTCGCCCACGCCATGAAACGGAAACTCATTCCCGCCGGAAATCGAACGTTTCGGGCGTTTTAAAGTCTTTCTCGCGACAGGAGAGGAATCTTGGGTCGGCGTAGGTGTTGTTCGTGCATTTTTCGGAAAAACGTTCAAACGCCGCAAAGCCGACCGACAGATCCCCGACGGTCATCACGCGGTCCCTGCCGCCGTCGCCCGTACGGAAGATGGTGTTCTCCTGAATGATCGTCGTGTCGGCGAACCGGGCCTGGCGGAACATAAACGCCGGGCCTCCGCTCGTCACCAGCACGTTGCGACGGAACGTGTTGCCGTCGAACGAACTCCTCTGCCGGCTGGCGGTGTCGTTGAACAGCACCGCCGCATACGTCGACGTCGGGTAGCGATCGAACGGATCATGCAACCCCACCCACACGATGTTGTCCTCAAAAACGTTCCCCGTCTGGTCATATGGCCGAATGGCGTCGTCGGAGCTGTCGTAGTTATACAGACAGATGCCCTGCTTGGCGTTGTTGAAGATCACATTGCCAACAATCGTCGAGTCGCGTACGCCCTGCATCAACTGCACGCCCGCCTGGCCATTGGTGTGAATGATGTTGCCCTCGATCCGCAACCCCGTCACCCGCCCGTTGTGCTGGATGCCCTGTTGCCCGTTGCGATAAATCAGGCAGTTCCGCACGACGAGGTTGCTGTTGGGTTTCTCGCGGCTGCCGAGATAAATCCCGTGTTCGTGCGGATTGTCGTGAATCACGCAGGATTCGATCGTCACGTCGTGCAGGTCCTGCATGGCGATGATGCCCCAGAAATGGTTGCGGATCTCCAGGTTCGCCAGGCGGATGTCGCGGGAGTGGTTCATCGTCACGCCGCGGCCAAGGCGTTTGGGATGCGAGTTGTCGCAGAGAAATCCCTCGATGACGAGGTGGCGACAGTTCGCCAGGTCGATGCAGGCGTGGGTGGCGTCGAGGATGACGTGGGCGCCCGGTTCGGCGAGGAGGAAGATCGGCTGGTCTTGTTTGCCCTGAAGGCCTCGGGCGGCGATGAGGGTTTCGCCGGTGTATTTTCCTTCGAGAAACACGGCCGCGTCGCTGGGGCGAAGCTGTTTGGCGATTTTCGCGAAGGAGGCGAAGGGTTTGTCCGCCCGGCCTGGCTGACCGGCGGCGTCGTTGCCGACGGGCGAGATGTAGTACACCTGCCCGCTCACGCCGCGGGCGGCGAGGAGTTTTTCCATCGACCCCGCCGCCTTGACCGCGCTGGCGGCGGTGTTCACGTCAGGATCGCCGTCATCGGCGTCAGGCCCGTTCGGACTGCCAGGCCCATACCCGTCGCCGTCGGTGTCGATGTAGTACGCGTTGGTCAACCCCTTGCCCAGCGGAATCACCGCCGGCCTCGACGCCGGCCCGGACTCCGCCGCCGCGTCACACACACACGCCATCGCCGCGACAACAACCGCCACACCCCATAAACGAATCATCGCCGCCCCCATGAAAACCTATTATAGTCACGTCGTCCTGATGGTTCGTGTAAACGTGGATCTGGCTCTGCCTGTTTGCGTCGTAGAACGTTAAAAACAACTGATCGGCCTCCCCGGTCTCGCGTCGGACGTGGCGGCACACAACCGCGAAGCGGCGTCGTTTTTAGCCCAGAGCGAGCGTACTTGCGAGCCCTGGGGACAAGACTATTTTCAACGTTCTACAACGCAAACAGGCAGAGCCATCTCCGGCGTCATTACTCCGCCCGGAAAGGCCAGAAGGTCCAGCCGGCGCGGCGTGGGGGGACCAGGAGTTTGAGTTGGCTGGGCTGGACGCTGATGTCCAGCGGCGTGGCTGGGCCGATGTCGCCGTCGACCTGGCTGGGGACGGGCGTGGCGGTGCGGATCGTCGCGTGGCGGAAGCGGCGGTACACCACGTCGCCTTTGACGGGATGTTGTCGCAGCAGCGTCCAGGCCGCGTGAAGCACCAGCGACGTCTGCTCGCGGCAGCGGAAAACGACCATGTCCAGCATGCCGTCGTCGAACTGGGCGTCGCGGCAGATTCGCAGCCCGACGGCGTAGCGCGAGATATTCCCCACAAACGCCAAGCCGAAATCGTCGAACACCGTCTCCCCGTCGCACTCGACGTGCATTTTCGGAAAATCGTGCTCCCAGAACGTCCGCCAGATCGGCCAAAAATACGACAGGTGGCTGATATGCCCCGTGCGAATGGCCGACAGTCGGCGGACAACCTCGCCGTCGAAGCCGATACCGATGATCAGCAGGAAACTTTGCCCGTTGACCCGTCCCACGTCGCACGAGACGAGTTGCCCGTGCTGGAGAATGTTGGCGACGCCGCGCGCGTCGGCGGGGATGCGGAGTTCCTTGGCCAGCAGATTCTCCGTACCGGCGGGGCAGGCGATGATGGGCACGCTCGTGCCGGCCAGCCCGCTGGCGACTTCGTTGACGGTGCCGTCGCCGCCCCAGACGATAACGGCGGAGGCGTCGTTGGCGATTGCGCGAGCCCGGTCGGTGGCATCGTCGGGCGCCCGCGTCGTGTACTCCACCACGTCAAACCCCGCCGCACGCAACTCGTGCCGAACGTCGGCCAACACCAGCCGCTTGCCCCCATGGCCACTATGCGGATTGATAATAATATGGACCGGCAAGTCCTTGTTCACGGTCATACGATTCTTTATACGACGCGGCGGCGCGAATGGCAACGTCCTGCCTTGGGCTTTCCGTTTTCGTGGCGTACGTGAGAGAGTCATTCAAGGGCACCGTTTCAGCCAGTAGCCAATAGCCAGTAGCCATCAGGTATGGCGGTGTTTGTTGTTCCGCACACGATCCCGGTGTGACGCCACTGGCATACCCATTCCCGCTTTCATTGCTATTTCGCCCTCGGCTTTCCATACCTATTGGCCATGGCCATCGCATCTAAATTTCCGCGTTTTTTCGCGAAAAGGCTGTAGGCTGTGGGCTGTAGGGGACATGCCTCTGCGACAGATTTTTCATAACGAAAAATCAACCTACAGCCTACAGCCGAAAAATGGGAAAATTTAAGATGCGATTGCCCTGGTCCCACCGTTTCTCCCTTCCGCTTTCGTGCCAGCTCGGGTAGTATGATTCGACGTAGGCAACAGTCATTTACTTGTAAAGGAATCGGCTATGGAACAATTTCCGCGTACAGAAGTTGGCGGCGTGAGTGTGTCGCGTTTGATCGTGGGCACGAACTGGTTTATGGGCTACAGTCATTGCACGCCGTCGCAGGACACCTACATCAAGGAGAACATCCGTCAGCGGAAGGCGATGGCGGACATTATGGAGGTGTTTTTCCGCCGCGGCGTGGATTCGGTGCTCGGCGGGATCACGCCCGAGCCGATGGTCGACGCGATCAAGGATGTGCAGGACCGCACCGGCGTCAAGGGCGTAATTATCAGCACGCCGCACTTCAAGATCGGCCCGGAAACACCCGCCAACGGCCTGGATCCCGACGACGTCCAGCGCGTCCTCGACGACGAGGCCCGCTGCGGCGCCCACATCTGCATGCCGCACCAGTGCATCACCGACGCGCTGCTGGACCGCTGCTCGCGGACGATCCGCCACATCGACCAGATCACGCGCGGCATCCGCGAACGCGGCATGGTGCCAGGCCTGTCCACCCACATGCCCGAAACCATCATCTACACCGACGAATCCAAAATCGACATCGAGACGTACATCTCCATCTACAATTCGATGGGATTCCTCATGCAGGTCGAGGTCGACTGGACCGCCTCCATCATTCAAAAAGCCGCCAAGCCCGTGCTGACGATCAAGCCAATGGCGTCGGGCCAGGTCAGGCCCTTCCAGGGCATGAACTTCGTCTGGAACACCATCCGCCCGCAGGACATGGTCGCCGTCGGAACGATGTGCCCCCGCGAAGCCGAGGAACTCATCGACATGTCCCTCCAGATCCTCGCCAACCAGGCAGGCAACATCAAACTCCAGGAAACCCGATCCAAGGCGTCGGTGAAACCGAAGTGACGAAACAAGGCGTTTGCGTGGCGTGTTGGTAAAAGGTACCGCCTGTCGCAAGGAACCGTTTCGTTGACTCGTTCATTCGTTAACTCGTGATGGGGCTGACGAATCAACGAGTTAACGAATGAACGAGTCAACGAAACGGTTCCTTGGATCCAGGGCACGATTTCACCGTCGTGCACACGAAAAGCCGAATGCGGCTGTCTTTTGGATTTCCTAAATATTTCCTGACCGCCTGGCCGATGAGTACGTATAATACAATGTGAAATTAGCCCCTGCGGTGTTCGGCAGCCGGTTTCACTAGTGAGAAGAACCGATACGCCCATTCGCGGGAAGCCATCCCACGTGACGCCACGGCGTCCGGCAGCTTCCCACTTTACTATGAATGGGTTCTTTCTCCTCGAAGCCCCACCGGCACAGGCGGAGGCAAATTTCTGGGCACAACTCCGGTTGTGCCCTGTTTTATTTGTGGAACTACGGGGGAATCCGAAGAGATTTTTCCTTGACACCCGCGACGGGACTGCTATGGTAGGAGCCGTTGCAGGTGCCCCATGGATTGGGGCCAAAGGGAAGGCCGTGAAAATCGGCCGCGGACGCGCCGCTGTAACCGGTGACGACCGCCGCAACAAGCCACTGCCCGGCTGTGGATGCCGAGTGGGAAGGCGCGGCGGAAGTGAGACCCGGAAGCCAGAAAACCTGCCTGCGACCTGCTTGGTCTGGCTCTCGCGATCGGGGCCGTCCGGTTCTCTTGGCGTTTATGTTGGCCAATCGACCCCGGGCGCTCGCACTCGCGAGGCCGGGGCTTTTTGTTGGAGCGGCCGCTCGCGATTGGCGGCGACGTGTCACGCTGCATTCACCGTCGCCCTTTTCACCTGCCCCTTCCCTTCACAACTCCCCACCATGCGGACGACGACGCGGCTTGCGCCCTGGCCACATCGCCGACCCGAGTCGGGCAACAGGAAACACAACGCCACAGACGACGCGATGGGCACAGACGTGCGATGGCCGTGGCCACCGATGTGTCCATCACAACAAAGTGAGGCGCCGACGAACAGGTCCGCCGGCGCCCCTGACGGAGAATACCTGACGGGCCTCTCCGTGCAAACACGATTCTACCGCGTCATACGCATGTAGACAATCACGCTGCGCGGATTCTCCTCAGGCGCGACAAGGAATGGAACCGGAACCCTTTCCGCCGTTCCTCCATTGGCGGGCCATGTCGACGCTCCCTTCACACAACGGATTTGTGGCCGGAGGAGGTATGTACAAACCATAACCACACCCTCGTCGAAGCAGGCAACCCGCCTGGCCGTGCACGGTGCGCGGCCAGGCGGACAGTCGAAAACAAAGGAACGTCGGGCCTGCGGGCTCGAACGGAACGAAAACGTTGAATCAAACCAAAAGGAAAACAGGAGAACCCATGAAGTATTCTCTCACCATTGCGTTGATTGGTATTCTATTGCTTTGTGCGGGCGTCGCCCAGGCCGGTCCGTATGCCGCCGGCGACGCGACCGGGGCGGGGGCCAAAGATGCCGGCATCCACTACACGGACTCCCGCTTCGTCGGCTGGGTGACCGGCGTGGTGGACTACTCGCCCGCACCCGGCGTTGCGGCGACATGGACCAACCCCGCCAATGTCCTGGGGCCGGTCACGGGCGCCAACACGAGGATTGTGTCGCTGGGCGATCTGAATCTGGCCCAACTGGCCGCGTGGCGTGCCGACCCCGTCAACAACCCTGGCCCCGGCACGATCACCGTGACGTTTGACGTGCCCATCGCGAACGTCCCTGGAGCAGGGCCTGACTTTGCCGTGTTTGAAAACGGCATGGGGTCGGGGAACAACGTCAATGCCGAGTTGGCCTATGTGGAGGTGTCGACCAACGGCATCGACTTTGCCCGTTTCTCGAGCGTCTATTTGAACTACCCCAATGCCGACCTGTCCACCCGGACCGACGGCAGCATCGACCTCAACGGCACCGGCACGAAGACGGGCACGGGCTTCCTGACACAGGACGTCACCAACATCTACAACCTCGCGGGCAAACATGCCAACGGCTGGGGCACGCCGTTCGATCTCGACGATCTGCTGGGCCATGAGCTGGTGCTGGCGGGCGTGGTCGACCTGAACAACATCCGGTATGTCCGCCTCGTGGACATTCCCGGCGACGGCAGTTTCACCGACAGCCTGGGCAACCCGATTTTCGACGCGTGGGTGACGACAGGTTCGGGCGGATTTGACTTCGCGGGCATCGGGGTCATCCATCAGCAGATTCCCGAACCGGCGACCCTGACCCTGCTGGCGGCCAGCGCCATCGGCCTGATCTTCCGCAAAAAACGTCATACCACATAACGCGTGGTTCCTTGTGTAACCTGGGGGCTTGGAGACATCCAAGCCTCCAGGCGATGAGGTTTACAACGATGCCAGGGAAGGTTCCCATGATCGCTGACGCGACAACAAACACGGCGACGAACACCTTATTCGGCCCGGTGCGGCGGACTCGTGGCATGGTCCATGTGTATACCGGCGAGGGCAAGGGCAAGACGACGGCCTCCATCGGCCTGGCGGTGCGGGCGGCCGGGGCGGGATTGAACGTGTTTTTCGCCCAGTTTCTCAAGGGTCAACCCACCAGCGAGTTGGCGATGCTGGCCAGGCTGTCGGACCGCATCATGGTACGTCGCTTCGGCGGCCACGAGTTCGTCCGCGACGGCGGCACCGCCGTTGACGCCGCCGAAGCCGCCCGAGGTCTGGCCACCGCGACCGAGGCCATCACCTCAGGCCGATATGGACTGATCGTACTCGACGAAATCAACCTCGCCGTCGCCACAGGCCTGCTCGACGTCACCGACGTGCTGGCGATGATCGACCTCGTCCCGCCAACCACCACGCTGGTCCTGACAGGCCGATATGCCACCGACGCCGTCATCCGCTCCGCCGACCTGGTGACCGAAATGCGCGAAATCAAACACTACTACCACAGCGGCGTCCCCGCCTGCGCCGGCATCGAAATGTGAGCCAGGGTCCTCGTCACGCCAACGACGTCAACGATTTTTCCACGCCCGCCAGTTCCGCCTTCAGCGCGTCGAGACGGGTCTTTTCGCGGTCGACTAAATCCGGCGGCGCTTTTTTCAGGAAGCCTTCGTTGCCCAGTTTGCCCTCGATGGAGCGGATGCCGCCCTGGAGGGTCTGGCGTTGCTTTTCCAATCTCGTTCGCTCGGCCTGCCGGTCGACGATGCCCAGCGCGTAGAGTTTCACGTCGCCGACGCTGACGGTGGCGGCATCGGCGGAGGCAGCGGGTTGTTCGCCGTACCGCACGTCGCCGAGATTGGCCAGGGCGGCGATGAGGGCCTGGTTGTCCTCGACCAGCCTCCGGGCGGCCCCGTCGGCCTGGACGATGACGTCCACTTTTCGCCCCGGCGGAATGTTGTACTGCGTCCGCACGTTGCGGATTTCGCGAATGATCGCCTGGAGGGAGGCGAAATCCTGCTCGACGGTAGGCCGGATGGCGGCGGCATCGGCGGCCGGCCAGGCGGCGCGGACCAGCAGCGGCGCGGCCTGGCAAGTGCTCGGACCGCGGACTGGCGCGATCGCGTTGAGTTTCTGCCAGATCTCCTCGGTGATGAACGGCGTCATCGGATGCAGCAGCCGCAGCAGCATGTCGAGCACGTGGGCGACGACAGCCTTGGGGGCGGCCTGGCCAGCATGGATGCGGCTCTTGGCGATTTCGAGATACCAGTCGCAGAAATCGTCCCACGCGAAGCGGTAGAGCGCGCTGGCGATTTCATTGAAGGCGAAGGTTTCGAGCGATCGCGTCACGTCGCGGACGGTCGCGTTGAGGCGGCTGAGGATCCACGCGTCGGCAAGGTGTTCGGTTGGGCGGATCTCCTCCCACGCGGGATAGCCGGCGAGGTTCATCATGGCGAATCGCGAGGCATTCCACAGTTTGTTGCAGAAGTTTCGTCCCATGTCGAACTTTTCGGAGCTGTTGACCTCGCGGCCATCGGGGAGCGTCATTTTC
>WRDM01000031.1 GCA_009783465.1 Phycisphaerae bacterium
GTTGCCGCTCTCATTGTTTTTTCGCCCTTGTCCTTCCATACCTATTGGCTACTGGCTATTGGCTATTGGCTGAACGGTTCCCTCGAACGAGCGGTTCTTTTACGCCACGAGAACGGAAAGACCATGGCCCTGGGCGATAGGGCAAACGCATCACGGCGTCGGGTGCAGTTCGGATTCGAAGACGGCGGTGACGTTAATGATGTCGGTGGTGGCGGTGTTTCCGGCGCGGCGGGCGTCGATGAGATTGACGCAGGTTTGGAGTACTTGCCCGCAGTCGAAGCCCAGGTAGGTCACGGGCACGTTGGCGGGGGGGAGCGAGGGGTAGTTGCAGTGGGAGAGGACGTCGAGGTCTCCGTTGTCGGCGGTGGAGATTCCCTCGGCCTGTATGGCGGCGGTGACGTCGGACAGCAGGTTGTCGTCGGCGATGAAGATGCAGTCGGGCCTGGTGTCGGCAGGTTGCCGCAGGAGCAGTTTGGTGACGGTTTGCGCGGCCTGCGGCAGGTTGGGCGAGAACTCCAGAACGTGGGCGGGGTCGACGGTCAGTCCCGCCCGGCGGGCCATGTCCACCATGTGCGAGTGGGTCGGCCTCCACAATCCCATGCCCATAACGGCCAGCCGTTTTCGCGAGCGGCTCGTGAGGTACTGCACCGCGCGTTCATAGAGGGAGTCGACCCGCAGGACGATCAGCGTGCCGTCCTCGATCCGCAGGCTGGCGTACGGTTCGTGAAGATCGTACAGCGGCGCGACGAGCACGCGCGGCATGTTGGGTTGTTGCCACACCGGCGTGTTGGCCAGCTCCTCCGCGCCGTAGAGCATGATCAGCCCGGCCATTCGGCTGGCGCGAACGTCTTCGGTGAACACGTCGCGGTCGGACTCGGGGCCGCTGGTGTAGTACGAGCGGAACGTCACGCCCTGGCGCGCCTTGGCGATCGTTTCGCCCGACTGCTTCACCGCCGTCCAGAAGCGGCTGACCAGGCTTTGTTGTTCGGTGGTCGTGGGAAACACCATGGCGTAGGTGTTCAGGTGCGGCGGCGTCTGGCAGACGAACGTGCCCCGCGAGCCTCGCGAGTAGACGAATCCGTCGTCGATCAGCCGATCGAATGCCCGCTGGATCGTGACGCTGCTGACGTCGTACGTGGCGATCAGTTCGTTGCGCGTGGGCAGCCGATCGCCGGGGCCCAGCAGGCCCGCGAGAATCTGCTGCCGCAGGTCGCCGACAATGCGGTCGTGCTTCACCGCGGATTTTCCATGTCGCGGCGCCGAGGCCGCACTCCGATCCGCGCTGGCTCGTGAGTACGCCCCGGTCTGTTCCGGCTGTCCCGTCGATGGATGAGGCACGTTGCTCATAACGGACGACTAGCCTACCGCACGAACGAACGACATGCAAGGAATTGTGTCGCGCAGGCACGAATTGAATGATCAGAAAAAAACAAGGGGCGGTTCGCACAAGCGAACCGTCCCTTTTCGCGGCACAGGTCAGCCACGGGCCAACCCGTGCGTTCCGCTTCGTTCCGCCACGAAGCGTTCGGCAGACGTAGGGGTCGATATTGCGCCTGCCTGTTTCTCCAGAAAACTCTATGCCGCCGCGCCGCCCGATCTCAAGGCCACCGAACATTCCACGCGGGGATTCAGGGAGAACCCATCGCCCGTGCGGTGAAAACACCGCAACCAGGCCGGGTGACGCGAAAACGAATCGGACGAACGAACACCATGCGCGAAAAGACTGTAGGCTACAGCCTACAGTCGAAAAGCGGGCCTTTTCGATGCGATTGCCTTGGGACACGAAAGGGCTTGGGTTTCGGATTTTTCCGTTGTTCCGCCCCGCTCTCAGGGTTTTTTCCTACAGACCCCTCCGGGAGAATCCCGCTTTTTCAGAAGGCCTTTTGACAAAACGGAATCGCGCTGTACAACAGCGACAGTGGGCCTACGGACAGGCTCGAGCGTGCCGGGTGAGGGATCCCCGCAGGGAGTTGCCGGCGCATGACCTAGGGCGAACGCCCGCGTCGTGCATGCGGCGTGAGAGAATTCCGGGATCAGGGACGTTCGCCGTCCGAGAGTGCCATGGCTAATCGACTACAACGAGTGTTATTGGTGGAAGCCCGTTCCCGCGACGCGTTGCGTTTGACGGAGGTGCTGGAGCAGGCCGCCGGGCGCGAGTGCCGCATCGACGTGCTTCGCGTGGAGACGCTCTCGTCGGCGGTGTCGGCGTTGGCGGAGAGTTCGTTCGACGTCGTGCTGCTGGACCTGTCGCTTCCGGACAGCCACGGGCTGGACACGGCGCGTCGGCTGCTGTCGCTGCCCCCGTGTCCGGCGGTGGTGGTGCTGACGGGGCCTGACGAGGAGTCCGTCGGCCTGGAGGCGGTTCGGCTGGGGGCGCAGGATTATCTCGTCGCGAGCGAGGCCCACGGGCCTCTGCTGCTGCGGGCGCTGTCGCAGGCGGTACATCGGCGGGAGCTGACGGCGCAGTTGGAGAAGGCCCGCGCGCAGTTGGAATCCCGCGTGGAGGAGCGCACGCGCGAGCTTCGACAGGCCGTCGAGGTGCTCCAGGAGGAAGTGGACGCCCGCCTCCGCGTCGAACGCCAACTCCGCCACAGCAATGAACTGCTCGAACGCGTCTTCGACAACACGCACGTGATGCTGGCCTACATTGACCGCCAGTACAACTTCGTCCGTGTGAACCGCTGCTTTGCCCAATACAGCAAGCGTAAGGAAAGTTATTTCCCGGGGAGAAATTATTTTGAAATTCATCCCGACGAGGACGTCCGCGCGGCGTTCGATCATATGATCCAGACCGGCGAGCCGCTGACGGGGTTCGAGAAGCTCTGGATCGACCCGAACGATCCGCACCGCGGTCCGACGTGCTGGAACTGGTCGATGGTGCCCGTCAAGGACGCCGACGGCCACGTCGAGGGGCTTGTGCTGTCGCACCAGGACGTCACCGAATCCGTTCGTGATCGCGAGGCGCTGCACGAGAGCGAGCGGAAGGAGCAGGAGGCCAGGCGTCATCTGGCGGCCATCATGGAGTCCTCCGGGGACGCGATTTTTAGCGTGACGCCGGACGGCACGATCACGAGTTGGAACGGCGGCGCGCGGCGCATCTGGGGGTACGAGCACGGGGAGATCGTGGGGCGTTCGGTCCAGAGGCTGATGCCGGCCAGCCGCATCGGTGACGAAATGGTCCGGCTGCATCGTGTGTTTGCGGGATCCCCTCTTGACGGGTTTGACACGCTGGGCGTGAGCCGTTCCGGGCGGCGGCTGCACGTCAACGTCAGCTTGTCGGCCGTTCGCGGCGACGACGGCAGGGTGTTTGCCGTGGCGGTCAGCGCGCGGGACATCACGGCGCGGAAGCGGATGGAGCGGGAGATTCTCCAGGTCATCGACGAGGAGCGTCAGCGGGCGCGGTACGAGTTGCACGAACGGCTGGCGCAGCGGCTGAGCGGGTCGGCCATGCTCTGCCGCGCGCTGGGGAAACACTTGTCGCAGATCGCCGCCGGGGGCAACGGATACTCGCGGTGTCAGCCGTTGGCGCAGTCGGCCGAGCAGATCGAGGATGAGCTTCGCGCGGCGATCGGTCAGACGACGGCGCTGGCGCATGGGTTGATGCCCGTCGCGCCGACGCCGGGGGCGTTGATGGATTCGCTCCGGGAGCTGGCCCGCCAGACGGAGATCGAGCGGGCGATCTCGTGCGAGTTTCGTTGCGAGCGGAGCGTGCGGATCAGCGACGCCGCGACGGCGAATCAGTTGTACCGCGTGGCCCAGGAGGCGATTTCCAACGCCGTGCGTTGCGCGAAGGCGTCGTCGGTCGTGCTGGAGCTGGGCGTGTCGGACGGCGCGATTCAGATGACGATCACGGACAACGGTTCGCAGGCCGTCGGCCCCGACAAGCCCGCGCGGGGGCCTGACGCGTCGCCCACGGGCGTGCAGGTGATGGCCTACCGGGCCGGCAGCATCGGCGGCTCGCTGACGGTCCGCCCAGGCCCGCGGCACGGCACGATCGTCCGTGTCAGCGTGCCCGTGGGCAGGCCCACCATGACGATCCGGCAGAAAACCGGCGAGAAGCGACCCCAAAGAAAGCCACTAGCCACCAGCCACTAGCCACCAGGGTTTTCGCGTGCATGAGTGTAAACGTGAGCATCACGTTCGAGAGAGTGATCTCCATGCTTCGCAGACACGAAAATCAAGGCAGGTGAATCAGATGAATAATGTTTCGAGTCGGCGAAGCCGCGAAACCTTTCTCGCCAGTGCGAGGTGGGAGTTTACTGTCGCGTTGCGAAAGCCCTGGTGGCTGGTGGCTATCGCCATGCCCATCGGGCGCCAGCGCTCGATAACGAAAAATTTTCAAACGCCGAAACGGCGAAAAGGTGAATGATGACGAAGAAGCGAGTGTTTGTTGTGGATGATCATCCGGTGGTCCGGCAGGGGCTGGTGCGGATGCTTCAGTGCGAGAGCGATCTCGAATGCGCCGGCGAGGCGGACACGGTCGAGGACGCCCTGCGCGGGCTGACCGCGTCGCCGCCGGACCTGGCCGTCGTGGACCTGATGCTCAAGGAGTCCAACGGTATGGACCTCATCCGCCAGATCCGCCAGCAATGGCCGACGATGCCGGTGCTGGTGATGTCGATGCACAGCGACAGTTTTTACGTCGAGCGCGTGCTGCGGATGGGCGTCAAGGGCTACCTCTGCAAGGAGGAGGCCAGCGACCAGATTCTCTTCGCCGTCCGGCGCGTGCTGGGGGGCGAGATTTACCTCAGCGACTCGATGTCCACGCGGCTGATCGGCAAGCTGGTCGTCGATCAACGCCGCCCGAGCCTCAGCTCCATCGAGCGGCTGACGGATCGCGAGATGGAAATTTTCCAGATGATCGGGCGCGGGCAGGTCACGCGCATCATCGCCGACAAACTTGGCCTGAGCGTCAAGACGGTCGAGACGCACCGGGCGAATATCAAGGGAAAACTCAACATCCGCACGACGACGGAACTGCTCCAACGGGCCGTGCAATGGATGCAGTACGCCCGCACGGACAGCAGCGAAAGCGTGGCGGTGACGTAGGGTTTTCGATGTTCGTGCGAGAGTGAGCTATCCGCTCGAGGGGAACAAGCCAGTAGCCAATAGTCAGTAGCCAACAGGTATGGAACGACAAGGGCGATAAGGCAGTGAACGCGGGAACGGTTGTACGTGTGGTGAAAAATGTTGATCGTGTAACGTTTGACAAAGTCCGCCATACCTGATGGCTACTGGCTATTGGCTACTGGCTTGTTTCCCTCGAGCGGATGGCAATCACGACGCAACGCGCGTATAGTGGAAGAACCGCGGCGGCGTGTGGTGCGTCGTTCCGCGAGGGAGGAACCACCCGATGAAGGCGACGGTGACTGACGCGTGCATTGGCTGCGGGCTGTGTCCGCAGGTTTGTCCCGACGTGTTTGAAATGGACGACAAGGACCGCGCGATCGTCAAGGTCACGCCGGTTCCGCAGGCGCTCCAGCCGCTCTGCCGCGAAGCCGTCACCGTCTGCCCGGTGAACGCGATCGAACTGGAAGAGTAGGGCGGGCTGTCCAATCGTAGCACGGGCATCTTGCCCATGTGACGTTTGCGTCAGTCCCGTTGGATGACGGCCAGGACGAGCGGCCCGATTTCGCTTTCGAACGTGAATTGTTTTACGACGTCTCCGGCGGCCCATAGCGATTCGGCGTCGCTGTGTCGCTGGAAGCGGGCGGCGAGCGGCTCGACGCGTTCGCCGCGCCGGCGGAGGCGGAGTTGGAGATCGAAAGCGATCATGTCGGCCAGGGTTTCCAGGGCCGACTCCATGTCGCGGCTGTCGTCGGAGACGTCGAATCCGCTCAGCCGGGCGGCCAGTTCCGGCGCGACAGCCCGCGGCGCCGCCAGGCAGAGCACCCACGAACATCGCCCGTGAAGCTCCACGGTGGTCAGCACGAACGACGTCGGCCAGCCTTGCCCCGCCGTGGGCACGACCTCAAGCCCGCACATGCGGCGGAAAATATCCGTCCCCGATTGCATCAACGCCGACCGGCGAACGCCCTGGATTGGTTGCATTATTTGTGTCATGAATCCCTTCGTTCCCTCCCGCGTCTCGCGCACACGAAACGCCTACAAAGAAAGAAGGCATACAAACGCACCCAAAGCAAACCGGCGACGCCGAAAATGTCTCGCGAAGTCGAACGGACGTGCATGTTCGACGGGAACGTTCCACAACGCAAAAAGGCCAGGGCCATCGCATCTAATCTGCGTTTTTTCGCGAAAAGGCTGTGGGCTGTAGGCTGTAGGGGACATGCCTCTGCGACAGGTTTTTCGTGACGGAAAATCACCCTACAGCCTACAGCCCACAGCCTACAGCCGAAAAATGGGCCTTTTTAGATGCGATGCCCCTGGCAAAAAGGCGGAGCCATATTTTGACGTGTGTGGTTTCGTGGTATACTCCGCCTTTCGAGGATGATGCGATGACGCGGCGTGCGATGGCATTGTGGGCAGGATTGGCGGCAGCGGCGTGGCTGGGCGTCTGGGGCGCGTCGGTCGTTGCGGACACAGCCGCCACGCGTCCCGCTTCCACGCAGCCGGCGAGTGCTTCGGCGAGCATGCCCACGCCGGAGGAGATGAAGTCGTATCGGTGGATCAAGTTGTCGAAGCCGCCGGACTTTTCGCCGGTGCAGCACGGGTTTGACAGTGTGTCGGTTCGCGACGGCGTGATGTTGATCAACAAACACGGCGGGCGGGGCATGCTGGATTTGACGGTCGACGCGACCAGTCAGCCCGCCGAGGCGGCTGCGACGACCAGCAGGCCGGCGTCGTTGTCGCAGGCGGCGTTGGTGCAGTTGCTGGCGGATCTGGGCGACAGCGACTGGGAGCGGGCCGAGCGGGCGGCGATGGAGTTGTCGCATTACGATCGGCAGGCGGAGGCCGCCCTCGAGGACGCGCTGCTGGGCGTGGTGAACGACGCGTTTCAGAAACGGGCGGCCGCCGTTCTGGAGCGGATCTATGCTGCCCGCGTGAAAATCACGGGTGTCTGGCAGGAAGAGCTGTGGGCCAACGTGAAACACAAACAGTTGGTGCGAATCACCGCCGACGCCAAGGGGACGATCACGCTCTCGCCCGCGCCGGGCGCGCGGTATCAACACTACAAGTATTCGGAGGCGAGTTTCGACGGCACGACGCTGAAATTTCACGTGCAGACCAATCCCGACTACGAATTCGACGTGGAGTTGAAACTGGACGATAACGGCGAACTCGCCGGCACGCGCACGCAACGCGGCTCGGGAAAATCATGGGATTTCCGCATGACGCGGGTGCGGGAGTTTTAGTCACGAAAACGACACTTCCACCGACACGCTTCGCGCGAAGCGTAGTGCGCCGGGTTTGTCTACCTCCACCGTGGCGGCGCGGATGCCCGGCGTTTCGCGGACGATCTCCAGCACGCCGATGGCGAGGCATTCCAGCAGGCGATAGCGGCTGGTCTCCACGGCCACGAGAATACGCTGCTTGAGCGCCTTGTAGTCAATCGTGTCCTCCAGCCGATCGTGCAGCCCCGCGGCCGTGCCGTCGAACTCCAGCTCCAGATTCACGACCACCTCCTGAGGCCTGTCGCGTTCCCACTCCTCCACGCCGATCACCGTCCGCAGCCGCAGGTCCTTGATGCGAATTTTCATGCGCCATCATAGTCGCGCGATTTTTCGATATTCTTGACTCGCCCCTCGCCGCGCGGTATGGTGCAGCACGGTTGTGGATGCGTTTCGCATTCGCCGTTCCTTGAAAGGAAACGCCATGCTGACACGGATGGTTTTCACCGTCGCGGCCGCTGTTGTTTTGTCGTTGCCCACGTTGGCCCAGGGCGCGGGCGCCAAGGAGATCGTCGGGACGCTGACGGGCGATAATGTCGCCGTGCGCAGCGGCCCGAGCACGACGGGGGCCTATCGCTGCACCAAACTCAGCACCGGCGACAAGGTCGTCGTGCTCGGCACCAAGGGCGAGTGGTACCAGATCAAGCCCGTCCAAGGCGCCTGGAGCGTGATCGCCAAGAAATTCGTCAAGCCGGACGCCGGCGGCAAGACCGGCGTGGTGACCGGCGACAACGTGTGGGTCCGCGCTGCCGGCGAGATGTGCACGTTCGCCAACGTGGCCGACTTTTACGTCTGGCAGGGCCAACTGAATAAGGACGACAAGGTGTCGATCCTCGGCGAAGCGGGCGACTACTACAAGATCGTCTCGCCGCCGTTCGCGACGTTCTACATTGCCGCCAAGTACGTCGACCTCAGCGGCAAGGACGCCCCCGGCGACAAGGCCGGCGAGGCCGATGCCGGTGAGAAGAGCGTGGGTGTCAGCGCGAAACTTCCGGCTTCGGCGAAGGACGCCCCGGCCGCGACGACCACGCAGAAGCCGGCCACGCAGCCGACCCGCGATTCCAAGGACACGCGGGCGAAAGTCGAAGCCGTCCGCCTGGAAATGATGGCCGAGTACGAAAAGCCCGTCGAGCAGCGCGACCTCCGCCGGATCATCGAGAAATTCAACGCCATCGACACCGCCGGCAGCGCCCAGGGCGCCAAGCTCGTCGCCTACTACACCAAGTACATGGAAAACCAACTCGCGATCGTCGACGAAGCCAAGGCCGCCTCGGTCCTCATCGAGGAGCAGAAGGCCAACGTCACGACGATCCAGATCGAGATCGACCGCCGCGTCATTGAGACGCAGGCCGGCACGGGGCCGAAGGCGTTCAACGCGCAGGGCATTCTCCGGCCCAGCGCGGTCTTCCCCGGCACGAAACACACGCCGCAGCGATGGGTGGTGTACGATCCGACCATCGAACGGATCACCGCGTACGTGCAGTGCACCACGGGCGAGGTGAATGTGGCCGCCCATGTCGGCAAGCACGTGGGCGTGTTCGGCGCGGAGGTGTACGACAAGGATTTGCGGCTGTACATCGTCGAGGCGCAGGAGATCCAGGTGATGAAGGACGGCGCCGAGGCGGCCGAGCCGAGGCCCCAACCCCAGCCCGCCAAGGCCGAGCCGGAACCGGCTACGGTTGAAGTGGAAGTCAAGGTCGTTCCCGCGACGGAGGAAGCCACCGACGACGATACCGCCACCGACGACGAGGAAGACGATGAGGAAATCATCGGTGCCGCCGTCGAATCCGCCGTCCACGCGACCATCACGCCGGCGGAGTGAGTTTTCGCTACGCATTTTTGGCCGCGAATTTCGCGAATACCGCGAATTATTTGGAGTGATTGATTTCCAATAATTCGCGGTATTCGCGAAATTCGCGGCAACAATGAATACGGCCTTGGGCGGTGGATTATGCGATTTCCAATCCAATTTACCCGGCGGACCCTGCTGATTGTGCTGATGATTCTGTCAGCCGTCGCGTGCGCGCTGCCGATGGGGGTTTCGAATTATCTCCGTGGAAGGTTGGATCTGATTCTCTCGCCGCTGGCCGACGGCGGCACGGTGGTCACCACGACGTTACGGGACCGCGCCAACACGCTGCGATGGCGGCCTGGCGCGTCGGACGAGGCCGCGTCGATGCCGACCGAGGACGCGTCGCAGTGGCATTATTTGATGGTTCAACAACGCGCACATTACGAGCGGCGGCTGCATCAGCTTGAGCAGTCGCAGGGGTTTTTCGATCGGTACAGTGACTTTCCGTGCGAGTTGGTTCCGGCGAGCGTGGTGGCGTCGGACGCGTTACCGTACGAGCGGGGGCGGACGATTCGTGGCCAGGCGCCGGCCGGCGCGATGGTGACGACACGCGAGCTGTTCGTTGCGCACGACACGCCGCTGCCGCCGAACCTGGCCGTGCTCGCGACGACCGGGCTGGTGGGGCAGGTTGTGACATCGGGGGAGTTCACCGCCCGGCTGAGGCTGGTGACGGATCGCAAATTCCAACTGCCCGCCCAGATTTGGCGCGACCCCGCCATCGAGCGGAAGATCATCGTCCGCGTCGCCGGCAGCGAGCAGTCGGTGCTTCTGACGGCCGCCAACAACACGTTTATCGACGTAAAAATCAAGGGCGACGGCGCGAATGGACTTATCGTCGACGACGTGCCGTTCGATCACGTGGTTCAGCCGGGCGACTGGTTCGTCACGCGCGGCCACAGTCTGGAGATGCCCGGCCACGTGCGGATCGCGCAGGTCAAGAAGGTCACCGTGCACAAGAGCAACAACCTGATGCGCGTGGTATACGCCGAGCCGCTGGTGGACCTCTCGGCGCTGCGTGATGTGTACATCGTCAAGCCGCTTTCGCTGCCGGCGGAGGACTCGCGATGATGCGATGGATTTTTTTCCTGATCCTCGCGTACGTCGCGCTGGTGGCGCAGACGACGGTGGGGGGGCTGTTGGTGATTCACACGGCCTGGGCGGGTCCGGTCGCGCCGGACGTGGTGGCGATGGTGGCGGTGTTCGTGGCGATGGCGTTGCGAAACGGCACGGACGCGGGGTTGGCGTGCTGGATTCTCGGGTTGGGGCTTGACCTGGCCAGCGGGCCCGGCGCGACGACGGTGGTCGGGCCGATGGCGTTGGCGTACGGCCTGGGCGGACTGATGGTCTTCCAACTCCGCGAGATGTTTTTTCGCGACAAAATCCTCTCGCAGGTCGTCATGACGCTGCTGTTCGCCGTCGCGACGCACGCGATCTGGGTGACGCTCCAAGCCCTCGTCGCGCGGGCCTTCACGTGGAGCGAGTACGGCCAAATGCTCCTCCAGGCGGTCCTGTTGGGCGCGTACACCGCCGCCCTGGCCCCGCTGCTCCACGCCCTCCTGTTGCGGCACGAACGCATCCTCCTCATCGTGCCAAGCCGCCGAAGCCGGTCGTAAAACGGCTGTAGGCTCAGGGCGAATGCATGTACATTCCTCTTTTTCGGACAGGATTCATGCGTAGGCGTAACTGGCCGCAGGCCCTGCCATTTTGCGTTGTGAAACGTGGTGAGCGACAAAGCGTTTCGCTTGACACAACGATCTACAACGCAAAATGGCAGGGCCTGCGGCCAGTCACGCCACGTGCGAAAGGTACCATGCGATCGCCCGGATGAGAATAAAGGATTGCAGGACAAAAGGCCTGTAATTCCTTTATAATAATCGTCGCGAATTTTCGCGCAGGATGACGACCATGAACGGATTCGATCTATCGGTAATCTTTTAATCCCGTAATCCCCGCAAACCATGTATAAGAAACGCGTGGCCATTTTATTGTCGGCGATGGGGCTGATTTTTCTCGCCCTGCTCGGTCGGCTGTTTGTGCTGCAAATCGTCAACGGGCAGCAGTGCCGCGACGCGTATGAGCAGTCGTTGCTGCGCGGAACGTTTTTCACCGCCAGCCGGGGCGCGATCCTCGACCGCCACGGCAACGTGCTCGCGCGCGACAACCTGAGCTACGAGTTCTGCATGGATTACCGCCTGATCGCGGAGGATCCGTCGTGGGTCCGCACGCGGCAGCGCGAGCTGCGGAGGCAGCTCCGAAACACCGCCGACAGCGGCCGGGCCGAGGAAATTTTCGCCGAGCGCATGGACAAATCGCTGTACTGGGCCGTGCAGGCCTGCGGCAGTTCAGAACAATTCGACGCGGTGCGTCGGCAGATCGTCGCCCGCGTGAAGCGCATCGCGGAGATCAACAATGACCGCCCCAGGGAGGCGGAGGAGTTTCACGTCATCGCCCAGATCGGCAGTGAGGAACGCTACCGCTACCTCAAAGAGATGGTCGAGGGGCTGCCGGGCGTGTCGGTGCGCCATGGCCGAAAACGCGATTACCCCGCCGGCGAGTACGCCTGCCACGTGATCGGGCAGATCGGCCCCGTGTCCCGCGAAGATTTGGCCGCCCACAATCTTACGGAAGAGCAGGAGCCAGACGCGTTCGAGCGGAGATTGGCCAACTATCAGCCGACGGACATCATCGGCAAATCCGGCGTGGAGAAGTTGTGCGAGCGCATGCTCAGGCCCGCGCAGGGGTACGAATCCACCGGCGGCGGGGTGCAGAAACTGCGTATCGACCCCCACGACGGGCGGGACGTTCATCTGACGATCGACATGGCGTTGCAGGTCCGGCTGACGGAGATGTTTCGTAAGACGTATCCGTACCATAACGGCTGTATCGCGGTGATGGACGTCGCGACCGGCGAGATCCTGGCCATGGTGAGCATTCCGACGTACAACCTGCAAACCTATCGGCGTCGCGTGAGCGAGGAGGCCGCCCAGGCCGCCGCCGCGTCGCCGCCGCGACGAAATTCCCGCGAGTGGATCGACCGTCCGTACGGACTGCTGGTGAAGGACGATTTCGATTTCCCGCTGATGAATCGCGTGATCGCGGGGCGGTACGATCCGGGGTCGACGTTCAAGCCGCTCATCGCGGCGGCGGCGCTGACGGAAGGCATCATCGACATCCACCGGACGATCGAGTGCCGTGGACGATTGTTTGAAAACTCGCCCGGCTATGGCTGCACGGGGACGCACGGGTTCCTGTTGCTGGCCGAGGCGATCCGGTGCAGTTGCAACATTTATTTTTACCGGGTCGGCGAGTGGATGTACCATCGCGACGCGAACCTGTTGCCGGAGTGGCTGGGGCGGTTCGGCATGTTCGACCTGCCCGGCACGGGGCTGGTGGAGGAGAAGGCCGGCGTGATGGACATGCCGACGGGGGCCGAGCGTCGCGGGGCGTCGCGGATGCTGGCGATTGGGCAAAAGACGTCCGTCACGCCGTTGCACGTGGTGAATCTGATGGCGACGATTGCCCGCAACGGCGAGATGATTTCGCCGACAATTGTTCGCCCCGGCGAGGGCGGCCCCGAGCCGGTCCGCGTGAAGTTGCCCATCGCGCGGGAGCACATGGCGGAGATTCGCGAGGGCATGCGTCGCGTGACGGCCAGGTATGGCGGGACGGCGTACAAGGTGTGGAACACACAGGGCGGGCGGCAATTGGGCTTCGAGGTGTGCGGCAAGAGCGGCACGGCCAGGGTGGCCGGCGGGGGGCAATTTCGAACGGTCATTCACGAGGACGGCACGCGGCGGCGGGAGATGGTGCGCGAGGGCAACATGGTCTGGTTCGCGGGCTTCGCGCCGGCGAAGAATCCGCAGGTGGCGTTCGTCGCGATGGTGGAGTACGTGATTTACCAGTCCGGCAGCGACCCGGACGAGTACATCGAAGGCGGCCTCACCGGCGGCGGCGCCACCGTCGCGGGGCCGTTGTGCATCGAGGTGCTCAAGGCGTGTAAGGAGTTGGGGTACATTCGTGGTGAGTGACGCGTGTTGGACGAAAGGCTGTAGACTGTAGGCTGTAGACTGTAGGCGCGGACTTATGAATGATTAGGCCTTAATCATCCATAAGCTTGTGCCCATAGCCCTTTTTGAAAGGACTTACTATGCGAGATCATACGAAGCTTAGAGCGTTTGATTTGGCAGATCAGCTTGCGCTCATCGTATACAGAGTGACCGCATCATTTCCGCCGGCCGAGCGGTTTGGCCTGATCGGCCAGATGCGGCGTGCGGCGGTGAGTATCCCGTCCAATATTGTCGAAGGATGTGCCCGGTCTACCGAACAGGAATACTTGCGATACCTGGATATTGCCTACGGTTCGTCTCGAGAACTTCAGTATCAGGCCTCGTTGGCGGCGCGATTGGGTTTCCTTAAGGAGGACAGCTACGCACAACTCGCACAAACTTGCGAAGAAACGGGAAGAGTACTTAACGGTTTGATCAACGCGTTTCGCAGAAAACACAGATAAATGGACATACGGAACATACGGACTGGCAAATGGGCACCGAGTTGCGAACGTGGCGCCTACAGCCTACAGTCTACAGCCTACAGCCTTTTTCGATGAACGAAGTAGTCAAAAACCTCCTCAAAGCCACCTCCTGGCCGATCGCGGTGGCGATTATCTGCCTGATGATCGTCGGCGTGTCGGCGCTGGTGGTGGTCGACGTGTCGGCATTGGCCGTCAGTCAGAAGACCGGGGCGCCTGTGGTCGAATTCGCCGCCAAGCAGTGGAAGTTCGCCCTGTTGGGGTTCGCGGTGTTCGTGGCGATGACGCTCGTGCCGTATCACCGCGTGGGGCAGTGGGCGTACGTGTTGTATGGCCTGACGATCGTCGCGCTGATCGCCATTTTCGCGACGCCCCCCATTCGCGGCGCCCACCGCTGGTTCGACCTGGGCGGCGTGATGGTTCAGCCGTCGGAATTCGCCAAGCTCACCTTCGTCATCATGCTCGCGTGGTATCTGCGATACGGCGACCACTACCGCAGCCTCCGCGGGCTGATTTGGCCGTTCCTGCTCACGCTGCTGCCGATGGGCCTGATCGTCCTCGAACCCGACATCGGCACGAGCATGCTGTTCCTGCCGATCCTGTACTTCATGCTGTTCGTGGCCGGGGCGAGGCTGCGACATCTGCTGGTGATTCTTCTGCTGGGACTGTTCGTGGTGTTCGTGCCGGTGGCGATGCCTGCAGAGGACGACTTTCCCGAGAAAGTCGCCGACGGGCAGTTCACCGCCTGGCGGCTCGGGGCCGTTACCGTGTACCACGTCAACGAGGAGATCAAGGAGTCGCATCGCCCGGAGATGCCCGTGGCGTATGGCCGCGTGCAGTGGGGCGACGGACAGGCGTACGATCTCCAGCCGCTGGCGCTGCGCGTGATGATGGGCAAATCCGAGCGAGGCCAATACGCCGAGCGGGGACGACGCATTGCCGCCTGGTTGAGGCCCGACGATCCGAAACTTGCCCGGAAGGAAGGCTACCAGGCCAAACAGGGCCGGCTGGTGCTGGGTTCGGGAGGCTGGACGGGCCGGAGCGACTGGAACGACGCCGACAACTTTTTCTCCGTCCTGCCGGACGACCACTGCGATTTCATTTTCTGCGTGATCGGCGGGCAGTGGGGATTTTTCGGGTGCGCGATATTGATTTTACTTTACGGCGTGATTTTCCTGTTCGGCACGGAGATCGCGGTGGCGACGAATGAGCCGTTCGGGCGGCTGTTGGCGGTGGGCGTGCTGTCGCTGTTTTTCTCGCAGGTCGTGATCAACGTCGGCATGACGTTGGGCCTGACGCCCGTGACGGGCATGACGCTGCCGTTCATCAGTTACGGAGGCTCGAGTTTGATCGTCAATTGCGCCGCGATGGGCCTGCTGGTCAACGTCGGACTGCATCGCCCGGTCATCCTGGGCCCCAAACCGTTCGAACACAACGACACCAACGCCGCGCCGTCTCCGGAGCGGATTGAGCTACAGAAACCCTGAGGAGACCCATCATGCAGGACCATGATCTGCTGGCGGAGTTGCTGGAGTTGGCCCAGGCGAGCGGGTTGGAGTTGCGTCGGATGCCCGGCGAGGCGGCCGATGCCGAACGAGGCGGGTCGCTGGTGCGGCTCAAGGGCAGCGAGGTGCTGTTCCTCAATGAATTCGCCACGCCGGACGCTCAGATCGACGCGGTGGCGGCCGCCCTCAAGGGCAGGCCCGGACTGGACGACCGCTTCCTCCCGCCCCAGGTGCGGCAACGCATCGAGGACAGCAGGCTGTAGGCCTTGTCGCAGGGCGGCCGTTGTCGTACGATAGTCGCCATGAACATAACGGCGCATGGTGTGGATCTGGTGGATTGCGATCGGCTGCGGCAGAGTATCGCCGAGCATGGGGATCGATTTTTGGAGCGGGTGTTCACGGCGGCGGAGTTGGAATACTGTCGCGGGCGCAAGCGGGAGATCGAGCATTTGGCCGGCCGGTTCGCCGCCAAGGAGGCGGTGCTGAAGGTGCTGGGCACGGGCTGGCGTGCGGGTATCGCGTGGACGGACGTGGAGGTTCGCAATCAGCCCTCCGGTCAGCCGCGGGTCACGCTGCACGGCCGATGCCGCGAAATCGCCGACCAGCAGGGGTTGTGCTCTATCCTGATCTCCATCAGCCACACCCAGACCCACGCCATCGCGTCGGCGATCGGCCTGCGCGAATCCTCCGGCGGCGCGCTGGGCATCGGGGATTGAACGGGGCAAACCGGACCCGGCACGACTGGCCGCAGGGCGCACGTCACGTTTGTGGATGGATTCACCGCCCGACGTGGAACATGGGCAACGGGGGCGTCGAAAAAATGTGTTTATCGTACGGCTGTTTTGCGCTGTTGAACGCAAAACAGCCGTACGATAAACACATCACGCCTCGTTCCGCGCCTGAGGCAGCGCCTGCGGCCAGTCGTGCCGGGTCTAGAGGCCGTGCGAAAACCGGGGAAATGATGTCGAACCGTTATCGCGGCGGCATCTTGATGACCTGGCCGATGCGGAGGAGATCCCAGTTGGTGATCTCGGGATTGACGGCCTTGATGTCCCTCACGCGCTCGTTTCCACCGAGTTGTTCTCGGGCGATTTTGTAGAGTGTGTCGCCCTTGCGAACCGTGTACGTTCCCGCGACGGCAGGGTTGTTGCGTTCGGCCGTGGGACGGAGGGTGGCCGTCGCGGTGTTGTGGTCCTCGGGCGGCAGCGGGTACGGATCGTACGCGGGTTCCTCGGGCGGCAGCATGATATTGCCCGCCATGGTGTGGTCCTGCGTGGCCGGCTCGGTGGGCTTGTCGCAGCCCGTCAAAACCAGCATCATGCCGCACACGACAGCCAGAATCGCCAGTGATTTCATGTGATCTACTCCTTACCATGGTTCCTGAGGCCGTTGCGTACCGTCCCAGCGGCCCAACGCCCCAGCGTGACGGCGGAAGTGTATCACGGGTGGGGGAGGAGTTCAAGGGAAAGTAACGAGTGACGAGTAATGAGCGACGAGGACTCCCACGTCTGAGTTGGAATCTCGAAGTCCTCACTACGCGTCACTCGTTACTCGTCACTTTCGCTGCCCCGTTTTTTCGCTGCAACGGCGGGGCAAATGGTTTACAGTGTCGGTATGAGAACCTGCCTATTGCTTTTGGCGTGCGTGGCCGTGGCGGTGTCATCGGGTGCGCAGGAATCCAGGGAGACTGGTGCCGAGCCGCGTGGTGGCGTGGTGCCTGCCTTGACGGTCTCGCAGGCGACGGTTCCGGAAACCGTTGTGTTCATTCATATGCGGGAGATGCTCGCGTCGCCGGAGAAGGCGATGAAACTTCGCGAGGAGTTGCGGAAGTGGCGGGGGTTCGCGCATGAGCGGCGTCGCAATGTGGACGGGGAGTGGGTCAAGCCCGCGGAGTTCGCGAGGAAGCGCGCGGTGGTCGCGAAATTTCTTGCCGAGGCCCAGGAGGAGTTGAAATCTCCCGGAAAAACCGACGCGGAGAAAAACGCCGCCCAGGCCAAGGCCAACGCGAAGATTTTACAGGCCGCCCAGACGTGGCAGGATCCGCTGACGCGCACGTATTTGATGGGGCTGGCGAATCTTCGCGCGGGCAAGCCGGACCGGGCGTACGCGCAGTCGAAGGAGTGCGTCAAGTCGGCGCCGTTCATCGCGGCGTTTCAGCAGGTGCACGGGGCCAGCCAGATGAAGGACCGCCCACTGGACGCGTCGGCGGCGTTGGCCAGCGCGGTGCGGCTGAAGGCCGATCGCGACGGGGTGTCGCTGCTTCGGCAGGCGATCGGCAAGGTGCCGGGCACGCAGATCAATTCGGCGGCGTTCAAACAGTGTCAGGAGACGCTCCGGGCAGCCGAGGCGGTCGCCGGTTCGGCGGCCAGGCCTGTGGCGGTGGATGTGACGAAGTTATCGCCGCCGTTGCCGGGCAAGGCGGCTGCGAGCACGGCGCTCGGTCGGTTGTTGCCGACGCCGGCGTTTGACCGCATGACGTTCCGGCAGGCCAGCGCGGTCGCGGTCACGCCCAACATGCTGCTGCTGGACGTCGCCCTGGCCGACGCGGCGGAGTTGTACGTCAAGCTGGGCACGGATCTGTACGCGCCGGCCCGGATTCGCCGCGTGACGCTGCCGGCCAAGGCCACGCCGCTGCCGCTGATGCTGGTGACGGTGGACGGGTACACGTTCACGCCGGTGGCCTGCGACAAGTCAGTGACGTTCCAGGACGGCCAGCGTGTCAGCGGCGGCGGTCTCGGCGTGTTGCTGGAGATGGGGTCGGCCCCTCGCGGGATTCGCGGGCGGCTTGGCGTCGCGGCGGAGGGCGCGGTGACGTTCGGCGGCGAGTTGTTGCCGGGCGAGGCCGCGACGGCGCTGCTGACTTCGGAAGGCCAATTGGCCGGCATGCTGCTGGGACGGACCGACATCGCCGTCGAACACGGAGGCCCCGCGACGTTCGTGCCGCTGGCGGACCTGCTGCCGCTGCTGGATCAGGCCCGCAAATCCTCGGCAGCGCCCTCGTCCAAAGCCCCGCCGCCCAAGCCGGTGACGGGACAGACCTTCGTCGTCATCGGCGTGATGACGGAGAGGTTCGAGAACTAGGTCACGGCCTGGGATAGTGCCTGGCGATGACGTTGGCGATGGCTTCGGCGAGGCCTTCGACTTTTTTATCCACGCCGAGATTGACGGTTTGCGTCGTTCGTCCGACGCAGTTGTAGACGCCGAGTATGTGGCCGGTGTCTTTGTCGACGAAGTAGACGCGGGCGATGACTTCTTCGAGCGGCCCCAGGGCGTTGTCGACGAGGGCGGCGGTTTCGTAGTGGAGAATCTGTCCGCGAATCAGCAACGTCTGTCCGCCCCGGCGGGAGCGGATGTGCCTTTCCGCCAGCGCCCGCTCGAGCGCGGGGCGCACATGCGTGGTGATGCCCCGCGGCAAGTGTCCGCCGAAATGGTTGGCGAAGACCTCGGTTTCGAACATCGTGTAGCGGGCCAGGGCGTGGTCGCGTTTGGCGTGACTGATGGGCGTAATGGGCACCGCGACGCCCTTGGGGCCCAGCGCCAGGCCAACCCCTTCGGAAATGGCCCGCCCCATGCATCCGCCGGCAAACAGCGGCGCCGCCAGCACGCACACGAGGAAACAAAAACGCCGAATCCACGCGGTGTTCTCAAGCCGTCGTCGTGACGGGGTTGTGCTCATGGGGCCATGGCATCGATGTCCCGTAGTTTTTCGCCAATCGGCTGTAGGCTGTGGGCTGTAGGCTGTAGGCGCAACGGTTTTTGCGACATGATTTTCGTAACGGCATGTCGCGCCTACAGCCCACAGCCTACAGCCTACAGCCGAAAAACAGGTGGCATTCGATAAAATGGCCCTGTGGGATGGGATGGTGCTCATGGTATCGCTTCTCGTGGCTTGTGGAGTTTGGGCAGGGCTTCGAGGTTTTCGAGATTGACGCGATAGAGCCGCCAGAATTTTCCCCATCGTCGACTGGTGACGGGGTCGAGGGCGGGGTATTTTTCGGCGGCGACGGTCGCGTCGAGGACGATGTAGAAATCGGTGATGTTGGCCAGATCGTGTTGCAGGGCGAGGTGTCCGAAGAAGACGGCCAGTTCGGTGTTGTCGGAGGCCCCGGCGAGGATGCGTTGCTGCTGGGCGTATCGTCGGACCCATTCGTCGAGCCGGCCTGGCGTGAGGTAGTAGAGGAATCGCATGTCTTCGGGCGCGGCGAGGATGGCGCGTCGGCTGTGGAGGCGGAATTCGACCTGGTCGGTCAGGAAGAGCGGCTGGCCGAAGGGCGGTGGCGGCTCGAGCGCGACGGCGACGGGGGGGGGGGCGTCGTTTTCGGCGGGTTCGGTGGTCGGCGCGGTCGTGGCGGTTCCTTTGGCTTCGAGAGTTTTCACGAGGTTGGCGAGGTCTTCGGCGTAGTCGTCGAACGCTTCGCCGCGCGCCCACAGGGCCATCGCACGCAACTCCTGGCGGCGTTGTTTCTGCTCCTCCAGGGCGGCGAATCGCGAGGGCTGAACCTGCTCCTTGATCACGTGGCTGGTCATCGCGTACAGGTGCCGCCTGGCCGAACTGAAATTGTCCGACGGCATAATCCATGCCGCCCCCATCAACGCGAGCGTCCAGCCCAGCAGTCGGCGATGCGCCCGCCACAGCCGCGATAAATTCACCAATCCCTGCGCCAACAGCACGTACAGCGGCAGCATCACCAACGCCGACGCCCGCAGGAAATCCACCACCGGCGGATACTCGCCCCGCACGTGCCCGACGACCTGGCTAAGCCCCTGAAACCCCAACGCCACCACCACGCACGAAACGATCATGGATAACCAGAACCGCCCGTCCCGCACGCGGAAACGTTCCAGTTGCAGCAGCACCATCGCCGCGATCACGCTCAACGCCAGCACACGAACGAGAAAATCCCATCGGAGCATGCTCTTGAACAGGGCCGGATAAAACAGCGCCAGGTCGCTGACCTGGAACGCCTGCGCGATGGCGTCGGGGGAGGCTGCCGCCGCCGTGTCCCCGCCCAGCAGGTGCCGCACGCCGAAGTAGTACAACGCGTACGGCACGGCGGCCGTCAGGCTCGTGACCGCGCACGCCGCCGCCACAGGCCACGCCGACGCGGCGAACCGCTGACGGGCCAGGTACGTCATCAGCAGGATCAGCGTGAGATTCATCGCCGTCACGAGATGCAGGTTGCCCATGAGTCCGATGAACGCGAAGACCAGCACGATCTGCCAGCGTTTTTCGTAGTGCAGATACGCCAGCACGATCAGCGGCGTCGTGGCGTGGAAGATCGTCGGCGGGGTGATGGTCTTCAAAGGCCCGACGCCCCAGATCGCGCCCCCGAGCATCGTCGTGACCGTCATCGCCATCACCGCGACGAACGCGGACATCTTCCAACTGAGCGTCTGGCGGTACAGCAGCGCGTACATGCCGCACAAAAACAGCAGGGCGGTCATGCCCGCCAGAATGCGAAACGGCAGCGTGGGGTCGGCGAACCCCGTCGGGATCAGCGAGGCGTTCATCACGGACTGGAACATCGGCGTGTGAAACAGCCACAGCCGGCTGCCGCCGAACACGCCGTCGCCGGCGAAGAGATTGTGGTCCTGGGCCTTCAAGGCCGCGCAGGCGATGTTGATCTGGACTTCGCTCAGGCTGGTGTCCAGGGCGGCCTGATACGCCACCGCTCCGGCAATGACGACAAAGATCATGCCGGCCAACGCATGCCGAGCTGGGGGTACAGGCCTCATGGGTTTACCGTAAACCGCCCAGTATACCCACGGCGTCAGGTTGGAGGAAAGCGTTTATCGCGAACGGACGTCTTCGTAGTCGTCCCGCGCGCCGGGGCGATCGTAAGGCCCGCCTCGGCCGCCGTAGAAATGGTCCACGTCGCCTTGGTACTGATTGGCATGGCGCTCGTACCGCCAGGGCGAACCCTGTGTCTCACTGACGGCGCACCCACCACACAACACCCCGCCCGCCGCAAGCATCATCATGAAAACAAAAAAACGCACCATCGCCCGCCCCCTTTTGAACCCCGATTCATTTTAGGCTGTTGGGCTGCTAGGCAATCGCATGTACACGTGACGCGGGCATCTTGCCCGCGTGTCTCGCGGGCGCGAGCGCCCGCGTCCGGCGGTGAAATATCTTGCTTTTCGCATGACGTCACCCGTGTGGAACGGTCCGCGAGGGCAAGATGCCCTCGCCACACGCGGGCGAGACGCCCGCGTCACGTACCATGCGATTGCCCTGAGCCTTTTTCTTTCCGCCTTGCCTGCCAGGCGGCGTTCGCGTAGGCTTTGATGTGCGTTTGTCAAGGAGCCTCGATGCCGAAGTCGCGACAACTCGATGCCCGTCCTCGCCGTGTTGTGCGGCGACTCAATGCCGCCATGTGGGCGATGACGCTGTTTTTTTTGGTCGGGTACGGATTGACGTATCTGCTCCGCAGCCCGGCGGTGTCGCTGCCGCTGGCGGCGGTCGGGGCCATGTGGATCGGGTCGCGAATCGGCAAACCGATGCGGGCGGCCGCCGCGGGCATGGGCCTCGGGGCCATCGCCGGAATTGGCGTCGCCATCGCCATGCTCTCGTTCTACAGGCCGCCACACATGCTGATGCCCCTCGACATCGCCGCCGTCACCGCGGCGGGCATGATAACCCAGCCGATGATGGCCGCCGTCGCGCCGGCGGTGATCGCCCTGTCCGCGGCGACCATGACGGCCCCGATGCAGCAGGAACTCATCCTCCAGCACATGCTGGCGGCGGCAGGATTCTGCGGCCTGGCCGCCTGTCTGTTTGGCCTGGCCGCCCAACGCCGAAAACAACGCATCGAACGGCAGTGGCGGTAAGCCGGCTTGCGTGTGCTTAACGGGGAAAGGGGACCGCGGGTTCGAGGGAGGCAGAGCCACTAACCACCAGGGCTTGCGAGACGCCATGGTAAAACCGCACCTCGCGCTGGCGAGAGGGGGCTCACGGCTTCGCAGACTCGAAGAATCATCCGCTCGCCGTCGATTTTTGTGTCTGCGAAGCACAGAGATCACTCTCTCGAACAGGATGTTCGTATTGATCGTCAGGCACGCGAAAACCCTGGTGGCTAGTGGCTCTGCCCCCTTCGAACCACCGGTCCGATTTCACCGTCGAGCTTCGCAAACGCTGGCTTTTTCGCCCACGTCGCTGTTTAATGATTCCCAATCCATTCGAAAGGAACATGGCATGACGAAGGAAGGCAATGTCCGAATCGGGTTTGTCGGGTGTGGGACGCATTCGACGCACAATCTGTATCCGATGCTCAAATACGCCGCGTGCGAACTGGTGGCCACGTGCGACCGCGACGAGTCGCTCGCCCAGCGCAACGCCGCCGTGTACGGCGCCAAGGCTGCCTACACCGACTACCGCCGCATGATGGATCAGGAGACACTCGACGCGGTGATGGTCTGCGGGCCTTTCGATCTGCACTACGCCGCCGGGTGCGAGGCGATGTCCCGAGGCCTGCCTGTGTGGGTGGAAAAACCACCCGCGCCCGACCTGGCCTCCACGCTGAAAATGGTCGAAATCGCCAATAAAAACAAGACGTTTTTTATGATCGGTTTCATGAAGCGGTTCGCCCTGACCTATCGCAAGGTGTGGGAGTTCGCGCAGAACGGGCGGGCGAAACTTTCGTCGGGCCTGTTCCGCTATACGCACTGGGCGGGCATGGATCTCCACATCACGATGATGGCGATGGCGGTGCATCCGGTCGACCTGGCCATGTCGTACTTCGGCGTGCCCAGCGAGGTCACCAGCTTCGTCTACGACGCCGCACCCAAGACGCCCTGCGTGAATCTGACACTGCGATTCCCCGACGGCCGATGGGCGACGATCCTGCTGGGCTGCCACGGACCGCGCATCCAGGAGCACGTCGAACTGTACGGCCAGATGGACGGCAAGGACGGCTACTTCGCCATCGACAACGTGCTGAACATGGAGCTTCACACCGCGGGCCAGGGCGGCGTGGACATCGTCGCGCCGACCTTCGCGCAAATCGCGCCCACGTTCGACATGGACGACATCAAAGTGTGGAGACCTGACCTGGGCATCCCGAACATGGCCCAGTGCAGCACGTTCGCGGGCGGATACGCGGGCGAGATCCGCGAATTCGTCAACGCGATCCGCGAAGGCCGACGCGCCACACCCTCCAACGAAGACGTCATTCCCGTCATGAAAGTCGTCGATGCCGTGCTGAAAAAACCGAATGGGAGGACCGTTCTATGAAACTCGCCATCAACACCGTGTGCCTGCATCATCACTCCCTTGACGACGCGCTGAACGTTTGTGCGGGCGCGGGGTTCACGAACATTGAACTGTTGGCCGTGCAGGGCTGGAAGCACGTGGAGGCGGGGAAAATTTCCGCTTGGGAGTTGCTGGACAAGGCCGCCGCGTTGGGCCTGCGGTACAGCGGCGTGCATGCCGGCGGGATCGGGGCCGCCGACGAGGCGCAGGAACGCAACGCGATCGCGTACATCGAGACCGCGCTGACGCTGGCGAAGGAGTTGTCGGCCGATCACATCGTCTTTAGCGGTTTCGGCTGGCCCGAGGGATTGACGCCCGCGCGGCGCGAGGCGATTTGCCGCCAGATCGGCCGGGCGCTCAAGGGCCTGCTGCCGAAACTGGAGGCCGCCAATATTCCCGTCGCGCTGGAGAATCATTATCACTGCCAGATCGAAACGGTGCAGGATTACCTGTGGGCGTTCGAGGAGGCCGGCGATTCGCCGCTGCTGGGCGTGACGCTGGACACTGGGCATTTCACGTCGAGCGGGGTGGACCTCCTCCAGGCCGCCCGCACGCTGGGGCCGAGGACGGTTAACGTCCACATCAAGGACCACGTCGCCACACAGTCGGTCGCCCTGGGCACCGGCAACACCGACAACGCCGCCCTGGTCGGCGAACTGGCGAAGATCGGCTACAAGGGCTATCTGACCTGCGAACTCGAAGTCGCCGACTACGAAAACATCGTCCGCCACGTGAATGACGCCAAACCGTACATGGAAAAACTGACGTAAAAGAGCCAGAGCCCTGTCGACCAGTCATTTTGATGCCAGAGAATTTGGACACCCCCCGCGTGGAAATCCTGCGGTTTTTTCTTGCCGGTACGCGTAAAATTGCGGAGAATGAGCCGTTAGTCTGATTCGCCGTATGAGGCCGCGGAATAAAGGCACGTCGATATTCGAGTTCGCGGCCATACGGGAATGCCCGTCGTTGAGTATGCGGACAAATTACGGGAGCCTTCGGATTAGGTTCCGGTTTGCTGTTTCACATTTTTTATTCGTTTCGTGAAAGGAAGGCGACATGTATGGGCACTCCACGGATGACACATGCGGACCTAAGCAAGCAAGCAAGCAAGCAAGCAAGCAAGCAAGCAAGCAAGCAAGCAAGCATCTTCTGAGCCACCATGTCTACGAAGGGGGTTTACGCTGATTGAACTGCTCGTGGTGATTGCGATTATCGCGTTGCTGGTGAGCATCCTCATGCCCTCGTTAGCCAAGGCGCGGGAAATCGCCAAAAGCTCCGTCTGTCTGATGAATCTGCGGAACATATCCCCCAACATCAAGATGTACATGGCGGATAACAATGAGGTGATGACCGGCTGGTCCTATTGGGGCTGGAACAACAACAGCCTGGCCCCCAACCAGGCGCACCAGGTCAACCAGACCACTTGGTACCTCGAACTGCACAAGTTTTCTGGCGGCAAACAGTTTGCCACCATCCAGGACGTCCGGGACAACCGATCCAATCGCAATTGGACCCGATCGATGTCCATGCTAGTGTGTCCCGTCAGCACCTGGAGTCACACGGCGATGACAGGGTCGTATGGCACCAATTACTCGACCTATATTTACAAAAGAACCGGAGCTCCAAGAGCGGCCTACTGGCTCAACGAGATGGAACTGGATTCGGACAAAAACGGCGGCATTGATAATGGCGGGTTTCATTATCCAAAGACAACGACGTACTTCAACTTCAGCCGGCTTTCCAACGCCTCCGGCACGGTCATGCTGAGCGAAATGCTTCCCCACGGCGGCATCGAGGTGATGGACAGCACAGGCCAGACGGCCAACACGATCAACCCGAGCTACTATCCGGGATCCGCGACGGCGCGGTGGGCCCATCCGGGCGGATCAAAACTGTGGGCGGATAACGATTACCTCAGTTGGGAAGGCACGAATTCGTACCTTTTCTTCGACGGCCATGTGGCGCTGCGGCAGGTGCCGCCGTACCAGTTCACCACCTCCGCCACAGCGATAAACGATTATCCCAGTGCCAACATGGTGCTCCCGACCTACGCGGAATACGTTGGAAACCAGTAGGTTTCCTGGGTGACGTGCGTTTTGGGGATGACCCTGCCTGTCCTGGCCCTTGCCGGGGCCAGGACAGGCAGGGTCATATCGGCAGGTGTCTCGTGCCAGAGAATTTGGGCACACCCGAGATTCTATTTTTGTAAATCGTCCTTGACCATTCACCGGTACGTGGGTTAAATTGCTGAGCTTCGCTCCGCGGGGCGGGCGGCGGGTGCCGTTCGTCCGGCTTCGGGATTTTTGCCAGGATCGCGCAGGCGACGCGGAGAGTGTGTTTTTGCAAAGGCAACCTCTTGCCGAGGATGCCGTGGCAAGTTTGACGTGCGTGAACGGCTGCATGGGCGAGACGCCCGTGCTACGGTTTACGCGTGACAGGCTTCGGCTGCGGTCCTACAATCCCGGCGAGGATGGAGGTGCATTTTGGCTGGCGAACTGGTACAAGAATTGATCGACGCGGGCGCGCACTTCGGACATCGGGTCAGTCGTTGGAATCCCAAGATGAAGCCGTACATCTACGGCAAACGCAACCTGATCCACATTATCGACATCAAGGAAACGCTCAAGGGCATCCTGGTGGCGAGGAAGTTCCTCGGCCAGATCGCCGCGAGCGGCAAGGATATCCTGGTGGTGGGCACGAAGCGTCAAGCCCGCAAGGCGTTGGAGGAATCCATCGCGCCGCTGAATCAGCATTGGGTCAACGACCGCTGGCTGGGCGGGACGCTGACGAACTTCCGTGAAATCCGCCGCCGCGTCGGGCGCCTGGATTACCTCGAACAGCTCGAAACCGACGGCATGCTGGACACCTACTCCAAGAAGGAAGGCGCCTCGCTCCGCCGCGAAATGAAGAAAATCCGCCGCAACCTCGGCGGCATCCGCCGCATGGAACGCATGCCCGGCGCGCTGCTGGTGATCGACCAGCGTCGCGAACTCAACGCCATCAAGGAAGCCAACAAAATGGGCATCCCCGTGGTGTGCCTGCTCGACACCGACTGCGACCCCGACACGGTCAACATTCCGATCCCCGCCAACGACGACTCCATGCGGGCCATCGAAATCGTCGTCCGCGAGCTGGCCAAGGCGATCGCCGAAGGCGTCCAGGGCCGCACCGATAAAGGCGCCGATGACGACCAGGGACGCCGCCCCCGCCGCGAATCCGTCGGCGCGCCCGCCGCGTACGGCGCCGGTGACGTCAAGCCGGCGACCGATGCGCCCGCCGCCGAGTAAGACGGTCGACCGTGAATAGGGCTTTGCCTGTTTGCGTCGTGGGACGTTATGGACAACAAAACGTTTGTTTGTACATAACACTCCACAACGCAAACAGGCGAAGCCAACCCGACAAACCTTTCGTATTCGAAAGGTTCGCTCTGAGTCCTCTGTGTCTCTGTGGTAAAAATAATCTTTCCCTAAAATATCAGGAACAACCAATGGCTGAAATTACCGCTGCCGCCGTGAAGGCACTTCGTGAAGAGACCGGTCTGGGCATGATGGAATGCAAGAAGGCGCTTACCGAAGCCAATGGCGACGTCGAAATCGCCCGCATCGAACTGCGGAAAAAGGGCGCGCAGGTCCAGGCCGCCAAGGCCAGCCGGACCACCAAGGAAGGCCTCGTCGGCATCAAGGTCAGCGCCGATCGCAAAACCGGCGCCATGGTCGAGGTCCGCTGCGAGACCGACTTCTGCGCCCGCAACGACGAGTTCGTCGGCATGGTCACCGCTGTGCTCGACCTGGCCTATGACGCCCCGACCGGCCACGTCGAAGCCAGCCCCGCCATGACCGAACGGCTTCAGGCGACGCTCGCGAAGATCGGCGAGAACATGTCCTACGGCCGCGGCGTGAAAATACAGGCCGACAAAATCGGCTCGTATCTGCACCACAACAACAAGGTCGGCGTGATGGTCGGTATCGTGGGCGAGTTGTCCGACGAAATCGTCCAGGACATCTGCATGCACGTGGCCTTCGCCGATCCGATGGGCATCACGCCCGAGGACATCCCCGCCGACGTGGTGGAAAACGAAAAGAAAATCGCCGTCGAACAGGCCATGGAAAGCGGCAAGCCCAAGGACATCGCCGAAAAAATGGTCGCGGGCAAAATCCGCAAATTCCTCGAAGAACGGGCCTTGACCGAACAACTGATCGCCCGCGAGGACAAGTACGGCAAGAAGCAGGTCAAGGAACTGCTCGGCGCGGCCAAGATCACGGCGTTTGCACGGTTCGCGATTTAGTTTGCGAGGCGTGTGAGTGAAAATGGACCGTTGGTTCGAGGGAACGTAAGCCAATAGCCATCAGCCAATAGCCAATAGGGTTTGCGAGGCGTGATGGTGAAATCGAACATCACGTTCGAGAGAGTGGTTTTGCGGCTTCGCAGACGCGAAGATTTGTTCGACGTGGAACACGATTTTGTATGCCATGTCCAACCAGTCTTCGTGTCTGCGGAGCAGAGAGACCACTCTCTCGAACGAACGGAACGTTTTTACATTTTTGTACCGCAACTCCTATTGGCTACTGGCTGATGGCTATTGGCTTTCATTCCTTCGAGTCAGCGGTACAATTTCACTATCGAGCAAACGAAAGACCAACATGTCGCAATTCAAACGAATCCTGTTGAAACTCTCCGGTGAAGCGTTAGGCGGGCCTGACGGCGGCGTGTCGGCGGCGGCGATGGACTCGGTGGTGGCCGAGCTTCGCGCGGTGAGGCAGGCGGGCGTGCAGGTGGGCGTGGTCGTCGGCGGCGGAAATTTCCTCCGAGGCCGCGACCTGGCGGACAATCCGCGGATCGCCCGCACGACGGCCGATTATATGGGCATGCTCGCGACAAACATGAACGGCCTGGCGTTGCGGGACAGCCTCGAATCGCACGGCGTGAAGGCAACGCTGTTCAGCGCGATTCCCGACACGCGGTTTTGCGAACCGTTCAACCGCCGCCAGGTCATCGAGCGGCTCGACGCCGGGCACGTCGTGATTTTCTCCGGCGGCACGGGCAATCCGTTCTTCACGACGGACACGTGCGCCGCGCTGCGGGCGGCCGAGATTTCCGCCGACGCGCTGTTCAAAGCCACCACCGTCGACGGCGTCTACGACAGCGACCCGAAGAAAAATCCGCACGCGAAAAAATACGACAAGCTAACTTACGCCAAAGTCCTCGCCGACCGCCTCGGCGTGATGGACCTGACCGCCATCTCGCTGTGCATGGAACGCAATCTGCCGATCTTCGTCTTCCCCGCCGGCCAACTCGCCACCGCCGTGGCGGGGGAGAATGTCGGTACGATCATCACGGGCTGACGAGACGGGCGAAACGAGTTGTTCTTTATTCTATCGTTTTTTTAGATAAAAATGATCGTATCGGAGGGAAACGTATGTCTAAAAAGAAAATAGAAGATGTTGCCAACGACGTTCTCAAGGATGACGCGCAGCGGAACGCACTGGAGTTTATTGCGTATTTACGAGCGAACGAGGTTACGCTCAATGACTCTGATAACGGTTTTTGGGATGCCACGTATAAAGGCGAAGGTTTGTGTGTCATCAACATAGCAACCTATGATGATCACTCCAGCTTTGATACGTTCATAAAAGATTTGCCGAACGCCTGGAAAATGTGTTCTGATGGCAAAAAGAGCGATGAATGCTCCGCTTTTTTCGCGGACGAACGTACAAAAGAAATTATCTGGGCGAATATACGCCCCCATGATCCAACCTGCCATGGTGCATGCCGCCCGGGAAGTCGCAGGATCATTTTGGGAAAAGTATTTGAGAATCTTTGTAGCAGTGCGTTGGGGATTTATGGCCCTGATGCAGAGACTGTGAATTGTATGAAGAAAATTGTGAATGGATTGCAAAGCGATATTCTGCAAAAGGTTTCGGCGGAAGAGAAGAGGTAACAGAAATGGCCATGGATGAAATTCTGCTGGAAGTGGAAGAAAAAATGGACGGCGCCGTGGATTATCTTCGCAAGGAGTTGCGGGGGATTCGCACGGGCCGGGCGTCGGCGGGGCTGGTGGAGCATATCAAGGTGGAGTATTACGGCAGCCAGACCGACCTGCGGCAACTGGCGACGATCTCCACGCCTGACGCGTCGCTGATCGTCATCAAGCCGTTTGACCCCGCGTCCGTCAAGGATATCACGCAGGCGATCCAGGCCGCCAACATCGGGATTACGCCCGCCTCTGACGGCAAGCTGATCCGGCTGGCCGTGCCGCCGCTGTCGGGCGAGCGCCGTCAGCAGCTCACGACGCAGATCAAAAAGATGGCCGAGGCGAGCAAAGTCACGATCCGCAACGCCCGCCGCGACGGCAACAAGGCCGTCGACGCCCAGGAAGAAGAAGGCGAACTTACCGAAGACCTCGCCATCAAGGCCCGCGAGGAAGTCCAGAAACTCACCAACCAGTACGAGCAGAAAATCGAAGAAACCCTGGCCGCCAAGACCAGGGAAATTCAGGAAGACTGACGTTTTTCCCTTGCATCTAACCGCAGTACGAATACAATAGCCGATTCTACACGCCCGGCGTGGCGTGGATTGTTCGTTTGCCTTGGTGGCGACGAGAGTTTGGAGAGACAGTGGCAGTCAAACTGAGATTAAAACGATTTGGGCGGCGGCATCGTAGTTTTTATCGCCTCAGCGCCATGGATAGTCACACTCCGCGCGACGGTCGAGTGATTGAAGAACTCGGCTGGTTCGACCCGGAGGCGGCCGATCCGCAGAAACAGGTGAACCTCAAACGCGAGCGGATCGAGCACTGGCTGAAGGTTGGCGCCCAGCCCAGCCCGACCGTGCACGACCTGCTCAAGCGGCAGGGCATCGGTAAGTAATTCGTTGGCGTTGTGGCGGTCGGCATGGGACATCGCATCGACATTCTCACGCTGTTTTGCGAGTTATTTGACGGATTTCTCGCGACGAGCATCGTGGGGCGTGCGGTCGGGCGTGGCCTGGTCGATGTGCGGCGGACGAATATCCGCGACTTCGCGCCGGACCGCTATGGCAAGGTCGACGACACGCCGTTTGGCGGCGGGCCCGGCATGGTGCTGATGTGCCAGCCGATCTTCGACGCGGTCGAGCACGTTCGGCGAACCGACGCGACGCCGGGTAAGGTCGTCCTGCTGACGCCCCAGGGGCGGCGGCTGGATCAGGCCTTGGTGAAAGAGCTAGCCGCCGAGCCGCGGCTGATTCTGTTGGCCGGGCACTACGAGGGTTTCGACGAGCGGATTCGCACGGGCCTGGCGGACATGGAAGTGAGCCTCGGCGACTTCGTGCTGTCGGGTGGCGAAATCGCCGCGATGGCCCTGATCGACGCGATCGTCCGCCTGCTGCCCGGCGCGCTGGGCAAGGATGAGTCTTCACACGAGGAATCGTTCTCAATGGGCCTGCTGGAGTATCCGCAGTACACCAGGCCTCGCGAGTTCCGGGGCCTGACCGTGCCGGACGTGCTGCTCTCGGGCAACCACGCGGAAATCGCCCGCTGGCGGCTGGAGCAGGCCCAACGGCGAACAATGCAACGCCGGCCTGATTTGTGGCAGGAATATCGACGGCAAGCGACAAGTCGCTAGTCGTTCGTGAATTTGAAAAGGAATTGGGAGCACCCCATGAGCATGGAATTGATGAAGAAGGCCGTGTCGGCCAGCATGAAGAGCGAGATCCCGGTGTTTCAGATCGGCGACACGGTGAACGTGTCGGTCCGCATCATCGAAGGCGAGAAGGAACGCACGCAGCTGTTTTCGGGCGTGGTGATTGCCCGCCGCGGGCACGGCATCAGCGAGAATTTCACGGTCCGCCGCATCGTCAACAACGAGGGCGTGGAGCGTGTCTTCCCGGTGCACAGCCCGAAGGTTTCGGGCATCGAGGTCGTCCGCCACGGCCGTGTCCGCCGCGCGAAATTGTACTACCTGCGTGACCGCGTCGGCAAGCGCACGCGGCTGAAGGAAGTCAAGGTCAATCCGGCCAAGGCCAAAGCCAAACCCGCCGGCGCGTAACACGTAGCACGGGCGTCCCGCCCGTGAGTCGCATGGGCGTCTCGCCCATGCACCGCGTCCGCCCTGTGGCGGACGTGAAGTCGGATAACCGTACGATATGGCTTGCCGGTTTGCGATGTAGGATGTTGTGAACAAGCGAACGCTTTTTCCGCACACAACGTTCAACAACGCAAACAGGCAGAGCCACTGTCATCGTTTTTCCTCATTCCAACAGGTCGTTCCCATGTGGCCGTTTACTCGACGCCGCGCCGCTGAATCCGGGGAATCCCTCGGCGAGCAAGGCGAAAAACTGGCGGCCCGGTTTCTCCGCCGCCTGAAATACAAACCCATCGCGGCCAATTATCGTTGCCCCGCCGGCGAAGCCGACCTCATCGTTCTGGACACCTCCACCCGCCGCCAGACTGGCCAGGAAACCATCGTCTTCGTCGAAGTCAAAACCCGCCGTGACGCCGCGAACGTCAGCCCCGAATCCGCCGTCGACGCCGCCAAACGACGTCATCTCCGCCAGGTCGCACGCCACTATCTCGCCGGCCGGGACACCCAAGGCTTCGCCGTCCGATTTGACATCATCGCCATCCTCCTCCCGCCAGGCGAGCAGCCGAGGATCACGCACATCAGAAACGCGTTTGGGTTGCGGGAGTAAAAACTCACGGCAGCGGGAACACGCGGACTTCGATATTTTTCTCGTCTTTGAGCAGGTCTTTCACTTCGTTGGGGTCCGAGGGGCCTTGGTGGTACGGGTAGAAAATTTTCGGCTGGAGCGTCCGGGCGGCCTCGGCGGCTTCTTTGACGCTCATCGTGTAGCGCGGGTCGCAGGGCAGGAAGGCGATGTCGATGTCCTTGAGCGCCTTCATTTCGGGCGTCTCCTCGGTGTCGCCGGCGACGTACACGCGTTTGTCTCCGAACGTCAGCACATAGCCGTTATCCTGGCGGCTCTTGGGATGGAAATTCTTCCGTTCCTCGGAGACGTTGTACGCGGGCATGGCCGACACGGTGATGTCGCCGAACTCCTTCGTTTCGCCGACCTGAATCAGCCCGAATTTGGGCAGTTTCGGCGCCGACTTCGCCTCCTCTTCCTTGGCCTGCGATTCCTGAACCTTCTTGAGGCTGGCGGCGCTCGTGTAGACGACCGTATCCTTCTTCGTAATCGTGCGGATCACGGCCAGGTCGAGGTGGTCGCCGTGTTCGTGGGTGACGAAAATGATGTCGGCCTTGGGCATGCGGTCCCAGTCGGCCTCGCCGGAGGGGTCGACGTAGTATTGCTTGCCCTTGAACTCGAACCGAACGGACGAGCGGTTGATCGGCTGGAGCGTCAGGTCGCCTTCGGACGTTTTTTCCACGGCAACGTTGATTTCCGCCGCTGGCTGCGATGTCGGCTGCGTGGTGGTTTTGGTGGTCATGGTTTCCCCCGATTCGCCGGCCCGCGACGGCGCGGCGAGTATCGTAAACAGACACACGGTAGTCAAACACGTCGTGATCAGGCACCGTGTCGGCAGTGTTTTCATGGGATTTCCTCGTTAAAATGATAACCAGACCGTCCGTATGGCGGGTTGGCTTGCCGGTTTGCGCTGTGGAACCCGCCACGCGACAGGCGTTGCTTTTCCGGCGTGGTTTTTCGGACGGCCTGCTTTGCAGCGCAACCCGGCAAGCCAACCCGCCCAGGGCGATCGCATCTAAATTTTCTTGTTATTCGTGTGTTTTCACGCAACGGACCATTTTTAGGCTGTTAGACTGTTAGGCTGTTAGGGAGAGGCTTATGAAGCATTAGGCCGAACGCACCGAAGCCGGCGCCTAACAGTCTAACAGCCTAACAGTCTAACAGCCTTTTGACGGAAAACCGGGCAAATTAAGATGCGATGGCCCTGCCA
>WRDM01000032.1 GCA_009783465.1 Phycisphaerae bacterium
CGCTGGCTGTGCGAAAGCCTTGACGTTTTCACTACGCCAGTCGTGCGGAACAGCCAGCGAGGGCAAGATGCCCTCGCCACACGCGGGCGGGACGCCCGCGTCACGTTACATGCGTTCGCCCTGGCCGACGTCGTTGGCGTGTTGAAGTCGCCGGGTGTCGGATGTATAACCGATAGGCGGAACGACGACATCGTGCACCGGGTGATTTTCGAAAGGACCGCATCATGCCAAACCGACGTGTCATGTTTCATGTTCCCGTGGTGATGGCTGCCGCGATCGTGGTGAGTGTCGCCTGGATGGCCGGTTCATCCACGGGGCAATCGCTGACGACAACTCCAGCCGCGAGGCAGTCGCTTACGGTTTCGGAGTGGATTGACGCGAAGGGGTTGCGTGTTCACGAGAAGGATGTTCTCGGCTTGACGTTGGCGCATCATGCAGCCGTCCAGGGGCGGGTGGATGTGCTGGAGTGGTTGCAATCGCAGGGGGCGAATCTTCATGCCAGGGACGAGGACGGTCGGATGGCGCTGCACGTGGCCGCGGGGGCGGGGCAGGTCGAGGTGATGGCGTGGCTGAAGGCGCGGGGCGCGAGCGTCAACGTCACGGACAATGACGGCAGAACGCCCATGTTTTTTGCCGCCCGGCGTGGGCAGGTCAAGGCGATGCAATGGCTGAAAAATCACGGCGCGGAGCCGTTCGCCAGCGGCAGGGACGGTCAGACGCCGATGTTCGCCGCGGCCGGGGCGGGGCAGATCGAGGCGATGCGGTGGTTGCGGCTGACGGGGACGATTACGTCCATGGGATGGAGCAGTGCCGCGAACGTCGACAACGAGGATGCGAACGGTTGTGTGCTCATGCACGCCGCCGCGCAGGGCGGTCATGTGGCGACGTTGGCGTGGCTGGCCGATCACGGCGCGGAGGTGACGTCCCAGAGCCAAACCGGCGCGACGCCGATGCACTTTGCGGCGGAGCGAGGCCATCTTGAGGCCGTGACGTGGCTGGCCGAGCGCGGCGCGGAGATCAACGCCAAAGGGAAAGGATATTGGGACAAGACGCCGATGCTGCTGGCGGCGGCTGGAGGTCATGTCGAGGTGATGGCCTGGCTGGCGGAGCACGGTGTGAGCGTCGACGATCCCGAAACCAATCGCTGGACACCGATTCTTGAGGCGACCAGGGAAGGCCACGTTGCCGCGATGGCGTGGTTGAAGGAACAGGGCGTGGATGTGAAGGATAAGGGTCGCGGCAAGGACAAGGGGCACGGCGATGTGCTGATGCGCCTGGCGGCGGCGAGAAGCCATCTCGAGGCCATGAAGTGGCTCCAGTCGCAGGGCGTGGATGTCAACGCCAAAGACGACGATTTCATGCGGAAAGACTGGACCGCGATGCTGCTGGTGGCCGGGAACGGCCAACTCGACATCATGAAATGGTTGCATGAGCAGGGTGCGGAGGCCGACGCCGTGGGCCGCCACAATACGGGTTGGAGTGCCCGACATGATCGAAGCCGGACGCCGATGTTCCTCGCCGCCACCGGAGGCCATCTCGACGCCATGATCTGGCTGAAGGACCAGGGCGCGGACGTTCACTTCAAAGACCAGGAAGGCAAGACGCTCATGTTCGCCGCGGCGGGGGGAGGTCACGTTGAGGTGATGGCGTGGTTGCGGCAGCAGGGCGTGGGCATCGATCCTCAAGACCGCAACAAGGAGACGCCTTTGTTCGCCGCGGCCCGCGGAGGCCATGTCGCGGCCATGGCGTGGCTGAAGGACCAGGGGGCGGATGTTCAGGCCCGGCGGTATTATGGTTCGTCGCTGATGTCCACCGCCGCCGGCAGAGGCCACATCGAGGCCATGCGGTGGTTGAGGGAGCAGGGGGTGGATGTCAGCGCCAAAAACGAAGAAGGTCGAACGCCCATGTTTTCCGCCGCTTGGAGCGGCCGATCCGGCGCGGTGGCATGGCTGAAGGCGCAGGGCGCGGACATCGACGCCAGGGATAAAAACGGCAAAACGCCCCTGCACGAAGCCGCCGAGTGGGGCTTCGTCGAGGCCGTCAAGATACTGGTCTACCACGGCGCCGATATCTATGCCAAAGACAACAGCGGCCAAACGCCGCTGACCGTCGCCGTCCGTCGCGGACGGAGCGAGGCCATGACGTGCCTGGTGGAACTCGGCGCGGACCTCACCAGGGACAACGCCGGCCGAACGCTGATGTCCGCCGCGGCCGAGAGCGGCAATGTCGGGATGATGAAGTGGCTCAGCGAGCGGGGCGTGGAGGTGACGACCCGCGACGCCAACGCCAGAAACGCCAGTTCCGGCCAGGTGCCGATGTCGCGCGTGGCTTCGTTCGGCAAGGTGGAGGACATGGTCTGGCTGGTGTCGCACGGCGCGGTGATTGACACCCAGTGCAATATCGGCTGGACTCCGCTGTTTTTCGCGGTCCGGTACAATAATGTGGAGGCGATGAAATGGCTGGTGGCGCAGGGCGCGGCCGTCAATGATCGGGACAAGGACGGCCGCGAACGGACGCCGCTGTTCTGGGCGGTCGCGATGGGCAAACTTGACACCGCAAAATGGTTGGCCGAGCAGGGCGCGGACCTCGATGTCAAAGACAAGAACGGCCAAACGCTGATGTTCGAAGCCGCCGAGCGTGGCGCCGTCGACATCATGACGTGGCTGAAGGAACAAGGCGCGGACGTCAATGCCAAAGACAACCAGGGCAGGACGCCCTTGTCGGTGGCCAAAACGGACGACGCGAAACAATGGCTCCTCGACAACGGCGCTCAGGAGTGACCCGCCTCGGCGAGCCGCCGGGCGTGGAAAACAACCGGGTTTCCTCCCCAGTCTCGCGCGGCCGTCGCCGGGCCGCAGCCCCAACGGGGCGTCTTGGGTAGCCCAGGGTGAGCGGTACGCCGCGAACCCTGGGGGCCGGTTTGTTTGTTTTTTCATAACCGCGGCCTGACGCCACTGGCCGAGGTCGCCTCGTTATATGAAGACGGCTTCGAGCGACGCGCACGTTCCCATGTGCGTGTCGTTCGATGCCGACTTCGCGCGTCGGTGTGATATGCGGCCAGCGGCGTCAGCCGCGATGAAATGTAAAAAACACCCGAAAACCCAGGGTGAGCGAGTACGCTCACCCTGGGCTACCCAAGACGCCCCGTTGGGGCTGTATGCCGGCGATGCCATGCGGGACCGGGGAGGCTGATCGGTTCGTTTTCCACGCCCGGCCCCGCCCACGTGACGTTCGCCCCGCGCCGCCACATGCGTCGCTTGTCCCTTGTCGCGTTGTTTCGCCGCCGCTACACTGACGGCTTATTGGAATCAACCGCATGGAAGCCACCGACAACAACAGGCCCGCCACGGACGGCGAGCGGCGCGACCACACGCAGCGCGACCGACAGCAGCGTGACGGGGAGCATAAGGAGCGCGAGCATTTTTTCGGGGCCGCCAAGTTGATGGGCGTGCTGACGGTGTTGTCGCGGATCGCGGGCATGGCGCGGGCGATGGCGATGGCGAATTTCGGCGCCAACGCCCTCACCGACGCCTTCACGATGGCGTTTCAGATTCCCAACCTGTTTCGCCGCCTCTTTGCCGAGGGCGCGCTGTCGGCCGCCTTTGTGCCCGTTTTCACGCAAACGCTCCAGGAGGCCGACGGGGCCGACAAGGCCCGCCGGTTGCTCGCCAACGCGATGGGGCTGCTTGCGCTGCTCATGGTCGGCCTGATGGTGCTGATCCAACTCGGCCTGCTGGCGTGGTGGTGTTGGCCGGTGCTGACGGGCGGCGAGGCCTTGGCGCCAAAATATCGGCTGATGATCCAGATGCTCGCGGTCATGCTGCCGTTCATGGTGACGATCTGCCTGCTGGCGTTGGCGTCGGCGGCATTGAACTGCCGCGGGCATTTCTGGTACCCGGCCTCGGCGCCGGTGCTGCTGAACCTCGTCATCATCGCCGCGAGCCTCCTGGCGTTTTACGCCGGCGACGGCGACGCGCATCCGTGGCAACTGCTGATCATCTCCGCCAGCGTCAGCGTCGCGGGCGTGCTGCAGCTCGTGGGCGTCTACTGGCTGCTCAAACGGACCGGTTTTCCGCTGGGCGTGATGCTCAGGCCGATCCAACCCGGCATCGGCCAGATTGCCCGACTGATGGGGCCGGTGGTGCTGGGGTTGGGTTTTTTTCAGTTGTCGGAGTTGCTGGCCAGCGTGTTGGCGATGGCGCTGGCGGGGCCTGGCGGGCCGCTGGAGGAGGGCGTGCTCGTCCGGCTGGCGAACGCCAGGCTGCTGTATCAATTCCCGATGGGCGTGCTGGCGATTTCGCTGGGCGTGGCGGTGTTTCCGCTGCTCTCACGATACGCCGCCCGCGGCGACATGGAGAATCTCCGCCACAGCATCAATCGGGCGGTGAGGCTGTCGTTCATGGAGGGCTTGGCCAGCGGCGCGGGGCTGTTCCTGCTGGCGGTTCCGATCACGCGGCTGCTCTTCCGCCAGGGCGCGTACGGCGACGAGGACGTGCTCGCGACGGCCTTCATTCTCCAGACGTACGCCGTGGGCATGTGGGCGTACTGCACGTACCAGATCATCGTGCGGGCGTTTTACGCGACCAAGGACACACGCACGCCGCTGATTCTGTCGTGCGTGTTGCAGGTGGTGCAGTTGGGCCTGGCGTTCAGCCTGGTGTGGGTCGGCTGGCTGAACGCGGGCGCATTCGGCGTGGCGACGGCGGTTACGTTCACCATCAACACCGTGCTGCTGGGCGTATTCCTGCGGCGCCGCCTCGGTCGGCTCGGCGGGCGGAGCATGGCCGTCAGCGCCGTCCGCAGCCTCGTCGCGACGGCGGCGATGGCGGGGGTGCTCCACGGCATGCTGGCGCTGCTGGAGAGCCAGGGCATCACCGGCGCGACGCGAGGCCAATGCGGCTTGATCGTCGCCATCGCCGTCCCCGCGGGCGGTCTGACGTTCATCGCCGTCGCCGCCGCCCTGCGAGCGCCCGAACTGGGCGAACTCGCCGGCCCAATCCTTCAACGACTGCGAAGACGAGTCACGAGCGATGAGTAGCGTGGCAGGGCCATCGCATTCTCGTGGCGCGGGTATCTTGCCCGCGTGTCTCGCGGGCGCGAGCGCCCGCGTCCGGCGGTGACATGTCTTGTTTTTCGCATGACGTCACCCGTGTGGAACGGTCCGCGAGGGCAAGATGCCCTCGCCACGTACCATGCGATTGCCCTGTGTCGCGCGGGCAAACGCATGTGCATTTTCCGGTCTGTTGCGCGACCTTTGTGGTTGGCGTGACTGGCCGCAGGCCCTGCCATTTTGCGTTGTAGATCGTTGTGTCAAGCGAAACGCTTTGTCGCTCACCACGTTTTACAACGCAAAATGGCAGGGCCTGCGGCCAGTCACGCCACGTGCGAAAGGTTACATGCGTTTGCCCCCACTGTGCAGCGCGGCCTCTGTACTTCCGAACTCTTTTGCGGTATGCTTTCGGTGTGGCATGGCAGGTCACGGACGGTACAGGATGCGGATGAATCGGTTGGCGGTATTTTTTTCCATACGGATCGTTGTGGTTTCGGTTGGATTGGCGTGTTCGGCGACGGCCCAGTCGCCGGCCTCTCCGCCCGCGCCGGCGGAGTCTCCATCGGAGGCGGAGGCGCGGATTGTCGGGCCTCGGATTGTCCCGTGTTCGCCGCTGTTGGCGGAGATGGTGTTTCAGATGGGTCTGGGCGATTGCGTGGTGGCGATGCCGCAATTCTGGACGCCGCCGCCGGGCGTGCAGCTTCCCGTGGTCGGCGCGCGCGACCACGTCAACAGCGAAGCCATCACCGCGCTCAAGCCCGACATTCTGCTCGTCCAGCAGAACATCAATGATTTCGCCGCCATCCCCAACGTGCGGGTGCATTTTTTCCGCATCGAAACGCTCGACGACTACGAGCAGGCCCTCGCCGACGTGGCGAAGATTGTCGGGGAGTGGTCGGCCTGCCGGTTCCGCGACAGCCTGGACAAGACACACCAGCGCGTGGCGGATCGGCCCGCGAAAAAAGTGTTGCTCGGTTCGTTCTACAATGGAACGTTCGGGGCTTCGGGCGAGAACACGTTTCACGACGGCATGATCCGGGCGGCGGGCGGGGTCAACGTCGTCGCCGCGGGCGGATACAAGGGATGGGGCGTGAAATTGAACAACGAGGGCATCATGAAACTGGCGCCGGATGTGATCGTCTGCCAGATCGCTCCGGGTGGCGAGGAGGCGGCGCGGGAATTTTTCGCGGGCCTGGGCGGCGTGCCTGCCGTTCGCGACGAGCGGATTTTTTTCGTGACGGACATGCGGTGGAACGTGATTTCGATGCACACGACGCAGCAGACGGCGGCGTTGGCGGAGATGATCCACGGCCCGTCGGCGGGCGAGCCGATCGTCGCGACGACGGGCGGGCCTGACGTGCTGTGGCCGGTGGTGGGTTTGGGCGTCGGCGCGGCGGTGTTGCTCGGCGGCGGCGTGGCGTTGGCGATCCTTGGCCGCAAACGGCGGGAGACGAAGGCATGAGTCAAACACCGTCAGAATCTGGGCCGGAACGTGACGCGGGCGTCTCGCCCGCGCGTCCCGCGGGCATCCTGCCCGCGTCTGGTGGAGACGATCCGTCGTCCTCCAGCGGCCGGGCCAATGGAGCGAACAACGCGGGCGAGACGCCCGCGTCACGTGAGGCGCCCGTGCCGCAGGCGAGTCTTCACGACGGGCTGACCTCGCGGACGCTGCTGATGTACCTGTTGTGCCTTGCCGGCGCGACGGTGGGCGTGCTGTTGCTGTGCACGTTGTTCGGGCAGGCGTCGCTGTGGGACAGCGGCGTGTGGCCGATGCGGCTTCGGCGGATGCTGACGGCCGCGATTGTCGGGGCGGCGTTGTCGACGTCGGGCATGGCGTTGCAGGGGCTGCTGCGAAACCCGCTGGCCGAGCCGTACATTCTGGGCGTCTCCAGCGGCGCGGGCGTGGGCGTGCTGATGGCGTCGTTTTTCACGTACGTTGTCGGATTGACCTGGCTGGGCACGCCCGCGTGCGCGTTGGCAGGGGCGGGCATCACGTGCGCTGCCGTGTATTTCATCGCGCAGCGTCGCGGTCGGCTGGACCCGTACACGCTGCTGCTGTCGGGCGTGATCGTCAACGCGTTCAACGGGGCGCTCATGCTGACGCTATACCTGAACGTGCCTCCCGGCGAGATCGTGAATTTCGCCACGTGGTCGATGGGGTACATCACGGGCACGGTGAAATGGACAACGTTCACGTTCGCGCTGGTCGCGCTGGCGGGCGGCTGGGTGGCGCTGCTGCTTCGCGGGGCGCATTTCAACATGCTGGGTTTGGGTGACGACGTGGCTTCGTCGTCGGGCGTTCGCGTGCAGTGGCTGCGGATCGAGACGTTCGTGCTGGTGTCGCTGATGACGGCGGGCGCGGTGGCGATTTCCGGGCCGATCGGATTCGTGGGCTTGATCGTGCCGCACATTTGCCGGTTGGTCGTCGGGCCCGATCATCGCCGTTTGGCGCTGGTGTGTGGCTTCGCGGGCGCGATGTTCGTGATGATCGGGCAAACGCTGTGCAGCCTCGTCGGCTCGTGGCTGAGCGTGGGCGAGTTGCCGGTGGGTATTCTGACGGCCTTGACCGGCGGGCCGTTCTTCATCTATCTGCTCCGCAAACGAAGGGCCAAGGTGGAGGCATGACGCAAACGTCGGACAATTCGGACAAGGCCCGCGAGGCGCGGCGTAATTTAACAGGCCTGAGCCGGCTGGGCATCACGCCCGAACCGCGTGACGATGGCGTCCCGCCCTCGTGTCCCGCGGGCATCTTGCCCGCGCAGGATGGCGAAGGTGATTCGACGTTTTCCAGCGGCCAGGCCAATGGAACGTTCAACACGGGCGAGACGCCCGCGTCACGTGAGACGCCCGCGACGCCCCACGTGCTGGAGGCGTGCGGGTTGGCGTTTTCCTACAGGCCCGATCGGCCGGTGCTGCGCGGCGTGAGTTTCACCGCGTCGGCGGGACGGCTGTTGTGCGTGCTCGGGCCGAACGGCTCGGGAAAAACCACGCTCCTGCGATGCCTGCTCGGGCAGTTCAAGCCCACCGGCGGGCAGTTGAAGCTGGACGGGCGCGACGTCGGCAAATTCAGCGCGCGAGGCTTGGCGCAATTGCTGGCGTACGTGCCGCAGTTTCCGCAGTCGGCGTTCGCGTTCACGGTGCAGGAGTTGGTGCTCATGGGACGGTTTGCCCACACGGGCGTGATGGGGCTGACCACCGAGCAGGACCTGGCCGTCGCCAAACTCGCGATGCAGATGACGCACTGCCTCGACCTGGCCGACCGCACGCTGGAGGAACTCTCCGGCGGCGAAGCCCAGTGCGTGATGATCGCCCGCGCCCTCGCCCAGCAGCCCAGCCTCATGCTCCTGGACGAACCCACCAGCCACCTCGACCTCCGCAACCAGTTGCTGATTTACCAAATGATGACCCGCCTGGCCCACGACTGGAACATGGCTGTGTTGTGCGTCGCCCACGACATCAACGTGGCCGCCCAGCACGCCGACGAACTCCTGCTGATGCGCCAGGGCGAAATCATCGCCCAAGGCCCGCCCGCCGACGTCATGCGGCAGGACATCCTGGAGACACTGTACGGTGTGGCGGTCGAACTCATCGACACCGGCCGAGGCGTGCCGCTGGTGATGGCGAGGATGTGACGCGGATGACCGACGACCGAATCATTTACGACATCCGATCCATCCCCGCCTCGCTTCGTGGGGGGGTGTTGACGATCGGCAATTTCGACGGCGTGCATCGGGGGCATCAGCGGATTCTGCGTGCGTGCCGCGTGGCGGCGGATGCGCGGCGGGTGCCGGTGGTGGCGATGACGTTCGATCCGCTGCCCGAGGCCGTGCTGTTTCCGCACGAAGAGCCGCCGCCGCTGATCGTTCCGCCGACGGAGAGATACCGCCGGCTGCTGGCACACGGGACGGATGCCGTGATTGTCCTGCCCGTCACGCCGGATCTGTTGGCCTTGCCCGCCCGCGAGTTCGTCGACGAACTTCTCGTCAAGCCGCTCGCGCCGACGCGCGTGGTGGAGGGGGCGAACTTTTTCTTCGGCCGTCGCCGCGGAGGCAACATCGTCACGCTCGAGACGATGGGATTTTCACGCGGGTTCTCGGTGGACGTTGTGGACTCCGCCGCCGTCACGCTTGGTCAAGGCCAGCGACGAATTTCCAGCACGCTCATTCGCGAGTTGATCCGCGACGGCCGCGTGGAGGACGCCGCCGCGTGCCTCGACGGGCCGGTCACATTGATCGGCCAGGTCGTTCCAGGCCAGCGGCGAGGCCGGTTGATGGGCTTTCCGACGATCAACCTCCAACCCACCGCCCCGTCTTCGCCTTCGGCTACGTCGTGGCAAGGGCAGGTGATCCCTGGCGACGGCGTTTACGCTGGCCACGCCCACATTGCGGGCCGACGCCACCTCGCCGCCGTCAGCGTCGGGCCAAACCCAACCTTCGCCCCTGCCGCCCGAACCGTCGAAGCCTACCTCCTCGACACCCAGGGCGACTTCTACGGCCTGGAGGTCGAACTGACCTTCCGCCACCGCCTGCGCGACCAGCAACGCTTCGATTCCGCCGAAACATTGACAAGTCAAATCCAGCGGGATATTGAAGCCATTCGGCGATGGCTCGGAGACGAGTGATGAAAAGGCTACGCATCGCGTAGCTTTTTTCATCAATAATTTGGCAACGTCCGTTGCGAAATGTACGATACATAGGTAGAGTGAAGCAGCGTTGACGGTCGAGTCGATCTATTTCATGTCATAGTCTTTACCGGAGGACGCGAAATGCAAACATCACGAAAGTCTGCTTTTACGTTGATCGAACTGCTGGTGGTCATTGCGATTATCTCGCTTCTGGTGAGCATGCTCATGCCCTCGCTGGCCAAGAGTAAAGATCTGGCCCGTGAAGTCGCCTGCCGGCAGAACCAGCGTAACATCTACCTGGTAATGCGGCTGTATGCCAACGACGAAAACGGCGCCTTGCCCTATGCGTGCCGCACCGCGGAACGGTTTTGGACCGGCTGGAACTGGCGTTCGGCCGACGGCATGACGTTCCTGCCGCAAAAGCTCACGAATTATGGCATGAAACCGCTTGATGAGGGCTGGTTCTGTCCCGGTTGGCCGATCGATCAACCCTATCAGTCGGGCATCAGCGTCGCGGGGACTCCGACCAATCAACACGCCGGACCCTCGCCCGCCTCGCAGCGAAATTTCGGCCTGGGGTACGATTACACGGCCTACATGTGGATCGGATTCTGGGGGCCTGACGAGGTGAAATCCAACGCGGCGAAGGTGAATTTCGAGAAAGTGGCCAGGCCCGACAAGGCCAAGATCATGAATTGCAATCTGTCGCAACAGGCCCCCACGCTGGGGCGCGTCGGACCTCACCACAAGGGAACGGTCTGGGGGATCCTCTGGGCCGACGGATCGATCACCGCGACCACAGGATTTTGGGGCACGCCGGTGTCGTATGAGGTATACTGTAACTCCGCGGGCGACTGGAAATCCGTCGGCGACAGGTGAGTCGGTATGGAACGTTTCACAAGGACGTGAACGATGAACATTTCACGAAAGTCGGCTTTTACGTTGATCGAACTGCTGGTCGTGATCGCGGTCGTTGCGCTGCTGGTGAGCATTCTCATGCCCTCGCTGGCCCGGAGCAAAGACCTGGCCCGCGAGGTCTCCTGCCGGCAGAATCAACGCAACATCTACATGATGATCCAGTTGTACGCCAACGACAATCGTCAAAATCTCCCCTACGCGTGGCGCACCATGGAACGGCAATGGAATGGCTGGAACTGGCGCGACGCCAATGACCTGACGTATCTTCCGCAGAAACTCACGAAGTACATGCCTCTGCTCGACGTCGGCTGGTTCGATCCCGGCTGGCCGATGGATCAACCCTATGAGCCCGACATGAAGATCCACTACGTCAACGGCACGCCGACCCATCCGAGCGCCGGACACGTGCCCAACACGCCGCGGAATTTCGGCCTGGGCTACAACTACACCGCCTACATGTGGATCAATTACTGGTATTCGGTGGATGATCCCGACCGGTATAAACGGGAGGCGACGAAGGTGAATTTTCACAAAGTGCTCTATCCCCAGACGTCCAAAGTGATGACATGCCTCCTGTCGCAACAGGCGCCCGCGTTGGGGCGCGTCGGGCCTCACCACCGCGGAACGATCTGGAACATTCTCTGGGCCGACGGCGGAATCAGCACAACAACAGGCGTCTTCAACGAACCCCAGTCGCTCGATGTGTACTGCAACTCTCCCGGCGATTGGCATCGAACACCCTATTAGCATCCACAAACGAATGAACGAACTACAGACCATCGCCGGTTGCCTGTCGCAGGCGGACAAAATCCTTCTACTGACGCACGCCAGGCCGGACGGGGACGGGCTTGGCGCCATCGCGGCGTTGGCGCGCTCGGCCGTCGCGGCGGGCAAGCGGGCCGAACTGCTCGTGCCTGACCGCGTGCCCGAACGGTATGCGTTTTTGTTTTCCCAGCCGCCGGCGGGGCCGGAACGGTTCGCCGAACTCGCCGATGCCGCCGACGTCATCGTGGTGATCGACACCTGCGCCCGGGCGCAGCTCGACGGGGTGGCGCAGGCCGTTGTGGACCGCCGCGACAAGGTGCTCGTGGTGGATCATCATGCCACCACCGATGCCATCGCCGCCGTCCAATGGGTCGACGCGTCCGCCGCCGCCGCGGGCGTCATGGTGGCCGAGTTGATTCAAACGCTTCACTGGCCCGTCGATGTGACCGTTGCCGAGGCCCTGCTGGCATCCGTCACCAGCGACACCGGCTGGCTCCAATTTGCCAATACCGACGCGCGGTGCCTCCGCCAGGCCGCCTGGCTGCTCGAACACGGCGTCCGCCCCGACAAACTCTATCGCCGCCTTTTCCAGTGCGACCGCCCGGAACGGCTGGCGCTGGTCGCTCGCATGCTCGCGTCGCTCCGCGTCGAATGCGAAGGCCGGCTGGCCTCGATGGTGATCCGCCGCGAGGACTTCGAACACACCGGCGCCCGCGGCGACGAAACGGAAAACCTCGTCAACGAAGCCCTGCGAATCGGTGCCGTCGACACCGCGCTGCTGCTGGTGGAAACGGACTCCGGCGAAATCCGCGTCAGCCTCCGAAGCCGCGACGCGATAGACGTCGCCGCGATCGCCAAACCATTCGGAGGCGGCGGGCACACCCGCGCCGCCGGCGTCCGCGCGACCATGAACATCGACGATTTTCGCGAAAAACTCACCCAGGCCTGCGCGGAGAAACTCGGGCGGTTCTGAAATGAGCTGTCCCCTTTTTAGCCGCGAATGACGCGAATTGCGCGAATGCGTACTAAGGAATTCGCGGTAGTCACGAAATGCGTGGCGGGAAGGTTTCCCTCAAACGCCATTCTGCGGCGAACCCCCTTCGTTTTCGGATTGTCGAAAGATGGCGGTCCAAGTCGGCTTTGTGACTTTTCAATCGTTCGTTTGTTTTCGCCGCGCCTCGCGGTATGCCCGCGGCGTCTGGCCGCTGATTTTGCGGAAGATTTTCGTGAAGTAGCTCTGATCGGAAAATCCACAGTTGAGCGCGATGCGCGACAGCGGCAGATCCGTTTTGGCCAGCAGTTCGGCGGCGCGATCGGTACGCATCTGGTTGAGGCATTCGGTGCAGCTCATGCCCAGTTCGCGGCGGAAAAGGCGGCTGAAATAGTGCGGCGAGAGATGTGCCGCCCGTGCGATGTCGTCGCGGCCTATGTTTTCGCCCAGGTGCTCGGTCATGAATTCCAGGGCGGCGTTGAGCGGTACGATGGCCTGGCGGCTTTCGGCGGCGGAAATCGTGGCCATGACGTGTTCGAGCACGTCGTGCAGCCAGGTGGCCAATTCCTCGCTGGACTGCAACGTCGACAGCCTGGAGAGGCTTTGGAAATTGGCGCCGAGCAGTTGTTCGGGATTGCCGCCGGCTTCGACGGCGGTGCGGCACATCATCACGACCAGTTCGAGAAAGAACGTTTTAGCGACGGTCACATTTTCGCCGGCCCGCTGAAGCATGGCGACCAGAACGCTGTTGATGATCTCGCGGGCCGCCCGCGGATCGCCGCGCCGAATGGCCGCCATCAGCGAGGGCTCCTGGAGCAGGAACAGCTCGCGGATGGAGTCGTAGGGCGTTTCCTTGAACTCGTGCAGGGCGTCGGCGCGGAGCTGTTCGCGGAGATATTCCTTGCGTCGGGCCTCCAGCAGCGGCGCGTTGATGAGATTTTCCCGCTCAGCCAACACGCGGAGGTCGGTACAGGACGCCCGCATGTCGATGGCGGCTTGACCGCCCGGACCGGGGAGCACCTGGCTCTCCGGCGCGCTGGCGACAAGCCCGCCGAGCACCTGCTGATTTCGCATCAGCGGCACGGCCCAGAGAAACTGGCCACACGCGCAGGCCTCGATGGTCGGCTCGCCCCAGCGGTGGCAAGCGGAAATGGCTGCATGACGCTGGACCTGACAGTCCGCGCCATTGGCGGCGTTGCAGGCAATCTGCCCATGTACCACAGCGCCAGCGGCGTCGGTTGCGCACAATGTCACCGCCCACCGTTGGCGATACAATGCCGCCAGCCGGGCGAAGGTCTCAATGTCAATGCCAATGTCCTCGGTCATCACTTGTCACGTGTGGATTCCGTGCCGGTCACAGCCTCTGATCATAACCATTTTCGGGAAAAATAAAGTTATCCATAACAAAAAGACACAAAATTGCCAAAAAATCACACGGGCTTACAAGATGAAATGCCGATGGAGTTGTAGAATGTTTTTAGTGAGGATGGGAGTGTATCTGTCTTTTTTACAAGGACTTGCTGAGTGTACGTATGGACCGTAGATTTTACATCGAGATGGGGAAATCCGGGCTGGTGATGCCTATTGGAACGGATTTGGTGTTGCGTGAGCACGAAAATCATCATGAAATCCTGCACGACGGCGAAAAGCTCGGCCGTGTGATTCAGGAAGCCGCCGGGCGGTTCGGTTCGCCGCTGGCCATTCCCGTGATGGACCTCTCGCTGGAAAAAACGGCCCTGTTGTCCATGCTCGGCGTGCCGGCCGACCAGATCGGCACCTACCACATGACGACCCCGCCGACCGACCGTATGATGCGGCAGGTTCAGCAGGGCTTGGCCGAAGATTACGAACCCCGGCTGGCCGCCCAGCTCGACGCCATCGCGTGGGTTGCCGCCAATACGGACCTCGTGCCGGTGGGCATGACCATCGGCCCGTTCTCGCTGATGACCAAGCTTATCGCCGACCCGATCACGCCGCTGTATCTCGCCGGCATGGGCATGACCGCCGCGGAAGAACCCGACATTCTCATGGTCGAGCGTTGCCTGGAATTGGCCACCAAAATCATCCTCCGCTCCCTCAACGCCCAGGTGCTGGCGGGGGCGGAAATGCTCTTCATCGCCGAGCCAGCCGCCAACATCGCGTATCTGTCCCCCAACCAGATCGACGCCGGCTCGGACATTTTCGACCGCTTCGTGATGAAGTACAACCACCGCCTCCGGGCCGCCCTGCGGGCGTGGGATGTGGACCTGTTCTTCCACTGCTGCGGCGAACTGACGCCCTACATGGTGAAAAAATTCGCCGAGCTCGACCCGGCCGTGCTCAGCCTCGGCGCCAGCCGCAACCTGTGGGAAGACGCAGCCCTGCTGCCCCGCACGACCGTGCTGTACGGCAACCTGCCGAGCAAACAGTTCTACAGCGACGAGTTAATGCCGCTGGAGGCCGTGCAACGCGCGACATGTGACCTTCGCGACCGCATGGCCGCCGTGGACCACCCGTTCATCCTTGGCACCGAATGCGACATCCTCAGCGTCCCCGGTCACGAGGCAACCCTCATGTGTAAGGCGATGGGCATGGTCAGCGCCGTCGGCGGCAACGACCCGCACAAATTGTCCCTGCACTTCGCCAGCCGCTACGCGGGTGCTCACGCGGTGGCGTCGTAAGCAAAGTCACAATCCGACTTGTCGATGCGTACGCGAGTTTGACCAGGGCAAACGCATCTTAATTCCCATATTTTTCGCGAAAAAATGCGGAATTTTAGATGCGTTTGCCCTGGAGTATGACATCGTTTTTCGGATTTACAGTGTCTCCGTTGAATGTTCGTGCCGCAACTCCCATCGCTCCGCCTCGACGTGGTGCAGGGTGAATCGTCCGCGAAGCCGCTGGCCGGCGAGGGAGAATTCCACGAGGCCCGGCGATTGGGCGATGACGTGCATCGTGCCGCCGTCGACGCGTCGCACCCGTCCGCGGCCGCCGCTGACGGGGCCTTCGTACGCGAGATATTCCCGGCGGTGATCGGGCCTCCGCTCGGCCTGCACGCGGGAAAAACCGTCGAGATTTTCCGACACGGTTTCCAGCCGCCACGACGCCAGCGGGCCGCCGGCCTGGAGCTCCAGCAGCAGGTCCAGGTGGTCATTTTTCGTCTCCGCGTGGAAAAGAATGACAAACGAGGGTCGCATTGGTACGATGCTACCGGATGTGTGAGGCCAAGGATAGCCTCAAACCAACGTGGCGTGGGCGACAGGTCCGTGCGTCATGGGCACGATGTCCGTGTTATGGAAGGACTCACTATGCGAGATCTCAATGTCGTTTTGTGCGGAGCGGTGCTGGCGATGATGCTGGGCGGCTGTGTGTCGGTTCAGCAGCAGCGGTCCGAGGCCATCAGCGCGTATCAGATTGGCGATTACGAACGCGCGAAGACGCTCTTCGCGGGCGTGATCCAGCGTAAGCCGATCGACGCGGTGTCGTACTATTATCTCGGCGCGATCGAGCACGCCCAGAAAAATTACGTGGGGGCGATGCACTGTTACGAGCAGTCGCTGCGGCGGGCCCCGTCGTACGAGCCGGCCCAGGTGGGCATGGCGCAGGCGAAGATCGACCTCGGCCCGGAATTGTTCGAAAAGCTTCGCACAAACCCGTCGTTTCAGGACCCCGTGATCCATCGGGACTGACGCGGCGTTACTTTACTTGAGCAGGCCTCCGACGCCCTTGTTGATGCCCTCGGTGAGTTTTTTCGCGCCTTCGACGGCCTGGCCGGCGGCCCCCTGGAGGCCTTGACCGGCGAGGGATTTCAGTTGTCCCATGCCGGCCTGCATGTCGTTGAGCATGTCGTCGGGCAGCAGTCCCGCGCCGTTTTCGATGGCGCTGGCGAAAATGGTTTTGACGAGAATGTTGACGACTTCGGCGGTGTTGACGCCGGCTTCGTCGGACGTGCCGACGTCGGTGAGCAGGATTTCCGGCACGACCACCGTCACGGGCACGCCGGCGGGGCCTTCGGCGTGGATCGTCACGTTACGGATGGCCACCTCTCGGATGATGAATCGCTTGCCCGGTTCGTTGCTGGATTCGCTGCGCTTCATGCCGTCCATGATGACCTGGTAGTTGGCCCGGCCATCTTTTTTCTCGATGTTCAGCACGATGTCTTCGAGCAGGAAGTGCGGGATTTCGACGACGTCCCTGGCCAGCGACGGGAGGGTCAGGGACATCGAGCCGGACATGAGCGACAGGAACGGCCTGGAGGAGAAGCCCTCGGGGTTGCCGACGACGAGGTCGGCGAAGGAGGCCTGTCCGTCGAACAGCCCGATGCTGACGGCGCCCACGCGGGTGGGCACGCCCAGGGCCGCCGACCCGCCCGCCTCGATGCCGATCTTGGCGAGGTGGTTGATAAAGAGGAGCGACAGAACGGCCAGGATCACCAGCAGCGAGACGCTGGCGATGATGATGCGGGAGAGTTTGCTGCGTGGTTTCACGGGGTTTTCTGTCATTTGTTTTTCCCTTGCCATTCGAGGATGCCGCCGCGGTCGGCGCTGGTGGCGTGTGCGGCGTATCGGCCGAGGGCGCCGGTGGTGATTTTCGGTTTGTGAATCTTGGCGGTTTTTCGTCGCCGCGCGAATTCGGCGGCGCTCACCTTGGCGTTGAGTTTGCCGGCCAGCAGGTCGATTTCGAGGAGGTCGCCGTTTTTCAGCAGGGCGATTTCACCGCCGGAGGCGGCTTCGGGGCTGATGTGTCCGATGCACGCGCCGGCGGTTCCGCCGCTGAATCGGCCGTCGGTGACCAGCGCGCATTTATCGCCCAGCCCCATGCCCTTGATGTAGCTGGTGGGCGCGAGCATCTCCTGCATGCCCGGGCCTCCTTTGGGGCCTTCGTTGCGGATGACGACGACGTCGCCGGCTTTGACTTTGCCGCCGAGGATGCCGGAACAGGCGTCTTCCTGGCTTTCGAAGATGATGGCCGGCCCGGTGTGTTTGTACATGTTCGGATCGACGCCGGCGAGTTTGACGACGGCGCCCTTGGCGGCGATGTTGCCGTGGAGGACCAGCAGTCCGCCGCGTTGCGTGCAGGCGTTGGCGAGCGGGCGGATCACGTCCTGCGGGTCGATCGGGAAGGGCGCGAGGTCTTTTGGCAGCGGGGCCGCGTTGACGGCCTTGCCGCTGGTGCGATACATTTCGCGGACGTCGGCGACGCTGCGTCGCGTCGGAACGGAGCCGTCCTTATACATTTTTTTGGCGGCGGGCAGGCAGGCTTTGCTCCGCAGGCTGTATTGCCGCAGATTGTCCGCGACGGGTTGTCCGGTGACGGTCGGCTGATCGTCGTGGATGAGTTCGGGGCGGTCGTTGGCCAGTTGCCAGAGGATGGTGTGGATTCCGCCGCAGCGATGGACGTCCTGGATGTGGTAGATTTTTCCTTCAGGCGTGGCCGACGGCGCGACGCGGCTGATGTTGGGCGTGGCGGCGCTGACGCGTTCGATGTCCGCCAGCGTGAAGGGCACGCCCGCTTCGTCGGCCATGGCCAGCAGATGCAGCACGGTGTTGGACGAGCCTCCCATGGCCATGTCGAGCGTCATGGCGTTTTCGAAGGCCTGCCGGGTCATGATATTTTTGGGCAGCAGTTTGTAGTCGGCCTTGCCGCCGGCGGCGTCCCATTCGCGGGCCATGGCGACGACGCGTTTGGCGGCGGTCTTGAACAAGTCCATGCGCGCGGCGGAGGTGGCCAGGCAGGTGCCGTTTCCCGGCAGGGCGATGCCGATGGCTTCGCACAGGCAGTTCATGCTGTTGGCGGTGAACATGCCGCTGCAACTGCCGCAGGTGGGGCAGGTGTTGTCCTCGTATTCCTTGACCTGTTTGGGCGACATCGCGCCGATTTTGCCTTGGGCCACCGCGTAGAACTGGTCGATGAGATCGACGTCTTTTCCGCAGACGCGGCCTGCTTCCATCGGTCCGCCGCTGACGAAGATCGTGGGGATGTTCAGCCGCAGGGTGGCCATCAGCATGCCGGGGATGATTTTGTCGCAGTTGGGGATGCAGATCATGGCGTCGAACTGGTGGGCCTGGATCATGGACTCGACGCTGTCGGCGATGAGGTCGCGGCTGGGGAGGGAGAATTTCATTCCCGCGTGCCCCATGGCGATGCCGTCGCAGATGGCGATGGTGTTGAAGACGAAGGGCGTCCCGCCGGCGGCGCGAACCTGCTCCTTGACGAATTCGCCGACGGCACCGAGGTGGCAATGGCCTGGCACGATGTCGGTGTAACTGTTGACGATCGCCACCAGCGGGCGGGCCAGATCGCGGTCGGTCAACCCGGCGGCCTTGAACAGGCTGCGATGCGGGCCTCGTTCCATTCCCTGCGTAACGGCATGACTGCGCATTGTTTGTCTCCGAAAATCGCCGCGGGCCGCGGCGCGACGATGTATGGTATACGATCGGCGCGGGAAATCCCAGTGACAAGTAACGGGCGACAGAGCGAACGCATGCACACTCCTCTTTTCGTACGGGATTCCAAGCAATGTCGCGTCGGTTTCCTTTTGTCTGGACTTTCGAAGTCCTCGTTACTTGTTACTCATCACTCGTTACTTTTCTCCGCGTTTTGTTACAATACCGGCGTGAGAATTTCGTCACGGGAAAAGCTGGTGCTTGTCGTTGCGTTGTCGGCGGTGGCGTTGATGACGGCGGGCGTGTTTTTGTGGCCGTCGCCCCCGTCGTCCGACAGCCCGCCGCTCGGGCCTGGCGCGACGGATGGCTTGTCCAGGTACGCCCAGGCGCGGAGCATTGGCGAGTATCGGCTGGTTTTACAAACGTCGACGTTGCCGTGGGCATACTGCCTGGCCGTTGCTGACGGCGGGCGCGTCGCGGTCGGCGGTAACGGTCATATTGGTGTGGGCACACTGGCGGAGTGGGGCAACTCCTTGATGTTGCGTAGATCCGAATGGGTTGTCCCGGTCCAGACCTTGGCTGTGCCCGCGTTGTTTGAGGAGCGATCCTCCGGTGGCCGCGTGCTGAGTTTGGCTTTCGATACCGATGGCACGCTGTTTGTTGGCTTGTCGGGCGGAATCGTGGTGCAAGGGGAGGATGTTCCGTGGAAAGTTTTTTTTGAACGGTCTGGAAGTCAAATCGTCAACATCGTCGTGACAGACGAGATGATTTTCGCCGCCGACGCGGCCTCGCGGGTGGTGTTGTGTCTGGATCGCGACGGCAACCTCGTTCGCGAGATCGACGGGCGGGCCGGTGAGGATGAGGCCGATTCGGCGGGGTTTGTGTTGCCCAGTCCGCATTGGGGGATGGCGATGGGGGCGGATGGGTTGTTGCGGATTGCCAATCCGGGGCGGCGTCAGGTGGAGGCGTGGACGGTGGACGGGCATCGCGAGTTCGTCTGGGGCCGGCGCGGGCCTGGCGTGGGCGAATTCAGCGGCTGTTGCAACCCGGCCGCCCTGGCCGTGCTGGACGACGGGCGGATCATCACGGCGGAGAAGGGTGAGTTGCTGACCGTGACGGCGTATCATCCCGACGGTCCGCAGGCCGGCACGATGGGGCAGGTGGCTCGCGTGGTGGCAGGGCCTGACCGGTTCCGCATGGCGGACGGCGCGGTGTCGCTGGCGGTGATGCCCGACGGCACGGTGTTGGTGTTGCAAACGCCCGGCGGTGTACTGTCGGTGTTCGAACCGCCGCGTGACGCGGGCATCTTGCCCGCGTCGGGCGAGGAGAATCGATGATTTCACAGGAAAAACCGTTGACTGGCACGGACCAACCCCAAGGAACGCACAACGCGGGCGAGACGCCCGCGTCACGTTGCACGCGTCGGGAGTGGTTTCGTCAGATCGCGCGTGGGGCGGCTGCGGCGGCGTTGATTGGCGGGGCCGCCTGGTTGGGGCGGCATGCTGGCGGTAATCCTGCCGGCGCGAACGGCCGTCGCACGCTGGCGCCGTGTCCGCCGGAGACGTTGGGATATTGTGCGTCGTGTTCGCGGCGGGGCGATTGCGCGTTGCCGGGCGCGATGGATTTTCGTGCCCGGGGCGGCGGTCAGGGCGGTGAACGATGAAGCCGGAAAAAAAACTCACGCGTCGGCAGATGCTCCGCTCGGCGGCCCAGGCGGCTGGCGCGATCGGCGCTGCCGCCGTCATCGGAAAACTTACCGCCCTCCACGCGACCGCCGAGCCGCGCGTCTGGCAGCTCGACCCGGAAAAATGCGTCGCGTGCGGCCTGTGCGCCACCGAATGCGTGCTGCCGACGTCAGCCGTCAAATGCGTTCACGCGTTCGACATCTGCGGCTACTGCGACTACTGCACGGGCTTCCTCGAAGTGTACGCCCAGGAATGCAACCAGGCGGCTGAGAATCAACTGTGCCCGACCAACGCGATCATCCGCCGTTTCGTTCACGAGCCGTATTTCGAGTACGAAATCGACGTCGAGCGGTGCGTCGGCTGCGGCAAATGCGTCGAAGGCTGCCGGGCGTTCGGCAACGCCAGCCTGTATTTGCAGGTCTTCCACGACCGCTGCGTGAATTGCAATCAATGCCGCATCGCGACGGTCTGCCCCGCGATGGCGTTCGAACGCGTCCCCGCCAGCCAGCCGTACAAGGCCCGCAAGCAGTACTTTACGCCTCCCAAACCGGCGGACGGGGAGGCGACGTGAACAGGGCAATCGCATCGAATTTTCAAGGTTTTTCGCGAAAAGGCTGTAGGCTGTGGGCTGTAGGCTGTGGGCGCAACATACCGCAGCGAAGTATTTTTCGCAACCCCACGACGCGCCTACAGCCTACAGCCTACAGCCTACAGCCGATTTTTTGCGTGGCGGTTATCCTCGCGTTGTCCCTCGTGCTATCCGCCCCAGCCTTCGCCGCGCCGACCGAGCCGCCCACGGCGTTTGAGGGCGGGTATGTCAAGCCCGAGACGATTGAGCCGGCGGGGCCTGGTCCGCTGTGGCCGTATGTCGACGTGGCCGTGATGGTGGCGTTTCTCGCGGTGGGGACGATGTTTCTGCACTGGATGCGTTCGCGGCGCGCGGTGTGGTTGTTGTCGATTGCGGCCTTGGCGTACTTCGGATTTTTCCGTCACGGCTGCGTGTGCGCCGTCGGGGCGGTTCAGAATATCGCGTTGACGCTCGGGCAGGGTGGCGAGGCGTACGCCGTACCGATTCCCGTGCTGGCGACGTTCGCGATTCCGTTGGTGTGGGCGTTGTTTGCGGGGCGGGTGTTCTGCGGGGCCGTCTGCCCGCTGGGCGCGATCCAGGACATCGTTCACCTCAAATCATTCCGCGTGCCCGCCTGGCTGGACGCGGGGCTGGGCCTGTTCGCGCCGGCGGTTCTGCTGGCGGCGGTGCTGTTGGCGGCGTTGGACGCGATGTTTATCGTGTGCAAATTCGATCCGTTTGTTGGGTTTTTCCGGCTGTCGGGCCCGGCGGCGGTGTTGCTGGCGGGCGGGGCGGTGCTGGCGTTGGGCGTTGTGGTGGGGCGGCCTTATTGTCGGTGGGCGTGTCCGTACGGCGTGTTGTTGGGGGCGGCGGGGCGGCTGTCGCGACGTCCGCCGTTGAGCATTTCGCCGACGCCCTGCGTGACGTGCCGGCTGTGTGAGCGCGTCTGCCCGGTCAACGCGATCGTCGCGCCCACGCCCGCCGGGCCTGTGGACGAATCCGCCCGCCGCCGCGCCCGACGCGCGATGGCGGTGGCCGTGTTGTCCCTGCCCGTGCTTGCCGTCGTGGGCGCCGTCAGCGGCGCGCTGGCGGGACCAGCCGTGTCGCGAGTGCATCCCGCCGTGCGGTCGGCGGAGCGAATCGCCGCCGACCAGCACGCTGCGCCCGACGCGATCTCCGACGAAACCCGCGCCGCCCGGCGGGCGAAAACCGAGGACCAATTGCTCCAACGCGCCGACGACGTGCGGCGACAATTCGTGTGGGGCACCGCCATCGCGGCCTCACTGCTTGGCCTGGCCGCCGGCGGCAAGTTGATTTGGCTGTCGCGCCGACGACGCAACGAACTCTACGAAGCCGACCCCGCCCGCTGCGTTTCGTGTGCGCGATGCTACACCGCCTGTCCGGTGCAACGAAGATACGAAGATGGCATGGCGCTGTCCGAGGCCATGAAGGCGGGAAAAAACGAACAGGACAAGTCGAAAACGGGCAAGATTGACCTGGACGATAGAAATCGACAATGTTCGAAGAGACACGGGGAGAGGCGTGTATGTGATTCGGTACAAGACCAAGGTAAACGGCCATGTCGTCGTTATTGAAGATTACCGAAATAAAGCTGGAGAACTGGCACTGCACACAATGTGGAAGAAAAAAGCAAAGCCGACTGATTAGGGACGCTCGCAGGCCCCTGTGACAAAGCGACACAACGTATCGCGATAACGTCCGAAACGTCACCATGGAAACCATGGCGTCACAATGCCCTGGCATGCAGCCCACTCAATCGGCTTCTATAGGAATTATCGGCTACAACCAGGGAAAAATCAAGCGTTATTGGTGAAAACATGACCGAACACGAAAATCAAAACGCATGGAAAAACGCAAACAAACTTGCGCCGCTGTATCGGCCTGCTATGGCGTCGGCGGTGATTGCCGCGGTGGTTGGGTTGGTCGCGTTGGGCGTTATGCTGGTCGATCGCGCGGTGTTGAAGGCGGTCGATCCGTTCAACGCGCCGGCGTTGGAGTCGATGAAGCAGACGCTGGCGGACCACGGCGAGGACGAGAATTTGCGGGCGCGGATTCGCGAGCTGGATTTCCAGATTCGGCAGGAGTATTTTTCGCGGCACGACCGCATGGTAAACGGGAAGTCAGTGCTTCTCGGGGCGGCGGTGGCGATCCTGGCGTCGCTGGCGGTAGCGGGGGGGGCCAAGCCGTCGCGGTGGCTGCCGCCCAAGGCGGGCAACGAGCCGCCGGCAAAGCCAATGCGCGACGCCAGGCTGGCGAAGGCGGGTGTGCTGGTCGCCGCGTTTGTATTCGTGATGGCCGGGTTTGCGGCGTGGCCTTGGGGACCCTCCCCGCCGCCCGGTCTGCCGTTCGGTGACGACATCGCCGATGCAACGCCCGGTGACACCGGCACACACGCCGATCCAACGAACGACGACGCGGGCCTCGCCGTCGCGAACGCGGCCTCTCACACCACGTCGCCCGCCGCGCCGCGGCCCGTGCTCACGGGGCGTTGGCCGATGTTTCGTGGTCCCAATGCGCAGGGCATCAGTCCCGCCAAAAACGTGCCGCTCGCCTGGGACGCGCCCGCCAACAAAAACATCGCGTGGAAAACCAAGCTGCCGCTGCCCTCGCCCAGTTCGCCCATCGCGTGGGACGACAAGGTGTTTGTCAGCGGGGCCTCCGACGACGGAAAAAAACTCGGCCTGACCTGCCTCGACGCCGTCGACGGCCGCGTGCTCTGGCACAAGGAAATCTCGCCGACCCACCCGAAGCCCGCCGACGTGTCCATCAACCGCGAAGCTGGTTTCGCCGCCCCAACACCCGCCACCGACGGGCAACTTGTCTTCACGCTCTACGCCAGCGGCGACCTCGTCGCGTACGATTTCGAAGGCAACCGCAAATGGCTCAAAACGTTCCCCTGGCCGCACAATCGCTACGCGCACGCGACGTCGCTCGTCGTCGTCGACGGGCTGGTCATCGTGCTCATCGACCAGGAGCCGCCGTACCCTGGCGCACTCTATGCCCTCGACGGCGCCACCGGCGAGGAACGCTGGCGGGCCGACCGGACCACGATCGACAGTTGGACCGTGCCGCTGCTGGCCCAAGTGAACGGACAAGACCTCATCGTTACCGTCGCCAAGCCCGACATCATTGTCTACGACACGCGGGGAGGCGTCGTCTGGCGGACGCCCTGGGTCGACCGCGACATGGACGCCGTTGAGCCGGCTGCCTCGCCTGCCCTGGCCGACGGCATGCTGGTCGCCGCGACCGCCTTCGCCCGATGCATTGCCATCCCCATCGACGTCACCGGCGACGCCTCCAGAAAAATCGAATGGGAAATCAGCCGCGACCTGCCCGACATCTGCAGCCTGCTGGCCGTTGGCGAAAACGTGCTCATGATCAGCGACCAGGCCACGCTTTCGTGCTTCTCCGCTAAAGAGTGCGACGAGTTCTACACGCACACGTACTCGCGAAGTTTCTACGCCTCGCCCATCTTCGCCGATGACAAAGTGTACCTCATCGACGAAGACGGCCTGTGCTTCGTCATCGCGCCCGGCACGGAATACAACGTACTAGCCACCAACCCGCTCGGCGAAGACGTCAGCGCCACCCCGGCAGTCATCGACGGGCGACTGTTCATCCGGGGCCAAACGCACCTGTTCTGCATCGCTGAGGTGGGTGGTGAATGAGGTTGCCTGTTTGAGTGGGCCGTTTGTTCGAGGGCGGCAAAGCCACTAGCCATCAGCCACCAGGGCTTGTGGCTGGTGGCTTTGCTTCCCCCGAACGAACGGTTCACCTACGCCATGAGCACAGAAACCCCTGTGGGGGTTTTCATTAAAATTTCGGTAAATGAAAAAACGTCGTTGGACAGGGGTTTGGCGGATGTATACTGAATTGCAGGTAAAGGTGTTTTTTTTCGCGGTGGACAGGCCAAGTTGCCGATACACGATATAGCTGGCGGTGCGCCCGGCGGACCCCGATATCGGCGGCGTGAGCATGGCCGATTGCCGCGGGCACGGAAGCCCCCAGTCAGGAGTGATGATGCCGTCGCTGAAGCCGTTATTGCGACCGACGAACTGGCGAGTCCGCTTGCTGGTGGGCCTGTTTCTGGTCACGCTGTTTTGCATCCAATGCACGCAGATCGTGACGGCTGAACGCGAAGGCGATTCGCATGCCGTCGTCATTTCCGGCAAACAGTACGGCCAAACCTCCTCCGACGGCGTGCAGCATCTGCTGGACCTGGCCGACAAAGACCACGTCGCCCTGCTGGAGTTCTGCCTCAAGCACAGTCAGACGAATTATCGCGATTACACCTGCACGTTCGTCAAGCAGGAGCGGATGGGGACGCGGCTTGGCAAGGAGCAGACGATCGAGGCGAAGTTCCTGGAGAAGCCCTTCAGCGTCACGATGCACTGGGTGAAAAACGCGCCGATTTCCGACCGCGCGTTGTACGTCGAGGGCAAGCGGGACAATCAGATGATGGTCCGCCCGACGGGCCTGCTGGCGGTGGTGGGGCCGCAAATGCGAAACCCCGACGACTCGGACGTGATGAAAAATACGCTCCGCCCGATCACGATGTTCGGATTCCAGCGGAGCCTCGAGTCGCTGATCGAGGTCTACGAGCAGGCCCGCAAAAACGGCGACCTGGTGTGCGAGGTCGGGCTGATCGGGCCAGGAGGCGAGCGGTGCCCGTTCGCCGAAGTGGACGGCCGCCGGACCATCGTCCTGGTCCGCACGCTGCCGGCAGCCCACGACTATCCCGCCAAACGGACGGAAATCTATATCGACGTGGACTACCTCGTGCCCGTGCTCGTGAAGGGCTATAACTGGGACGATCAACTCTCCAGCAGTTACCTGTTCGCGGACATCCAATTCAACGTCGGCCTGACGGACGACGACTTCCTGCCCGAAGCTAACGGGATGTAGTTTTCGAGGGCAACTTTCTTTTTACCACAGAGGCACAGAGAACCACAGTGAAGTAGAGGCAAACGGCCTGTTTTCTTCTTCTCTCTGTGGTTCTCTGTGCCTCTGTGGTAAAAAGAAAGTTGCCTTTCCGTCTCACTTCCTCACTGGCTCGAGCACGAGCAGGCCGAGGCGTTCGCCGCGCAGGGTGGTTGTCGTGTCGGGCTGAAATAAGAACGTGGTGACGGTGGGGCGGTCGGTGGTTTTTTTGCCCGGATCGCGGGCGGTGGCGCGCAGGGTGAAGCCGCACATCGCGGGGGCGGTGGGGACGATGCCCAGTTCCGTCAGCGGCAGGGCGATTTCGAAGGTGCACACGTCGTCGTCGCGGCGGAGCTGGACGACGATCGTTTTCGTCTCCAGTTCCACGGGCGGAATGAGAGGCCCTTCGAGCCGGAAGGATTTTTGGCCTGCCGTGTCGGCCCGCAGGACGGCGAGGATTTGTGTGTCGCGGTCGCTGTCGAAGGCCAACTCGATGTCCCACGAGCGATCCCGCCGATGCGGCAGCGTGACGCGAAGTTGGAGGGTGTTGTCCTGGCCTCGGAGGGCCTGCAGATGCGCGTCGGCCCAATCGCCTTCGCCCTGCTGGCCTTGCGGAGTTTGCAGCGGCGCGGTGACGGCCTGTGCGGGCGCCGAGGGGACGGCCAATCGTCGCACCCGGCTTTGCGCGACTCGGGCGGCCGGTTCGGCCAGGTCGGGCGCGAGATACTCCTTCCACACCGGCTCGGCAGGCCCGTCGGCGATGGCGCGAATGGTGGCTTTGGATTCGAGGGATTTTCCGCTGACGAATTGCGCCCGCGCGACGGCGAGTTGGAGCGACGGATCGTCGAACCACAGGGCCAGCTCGCGCGTGTCCTTGATGACGGCGGCGGCGGTCTCGGGCGGCCAATTGACTTCGCGGTAGATGGCCTTGCCGTCGGCGACGAAGCGTCGCGTTTGCGCATGCCATTCGCGGGAGAAGTAGACCAGGACGTTTGCGGCGAGGACACGGTCGTAGAGCGGGTGGGCGGCGCCGACGCGGAGGAATTCTCGGCGGGCCTGTTCGGCGTCGATGAGTCTGCCGTTGGCAAGCATGGCCTGCCAGACCAGGAGCATGCGGTCGGCGGCGAGGGCGACGAGGTCGGCGTTGGTGCCGGCGCGTTTTGCGTCGTCGGCGAGCATCGCCAGGGCGGTGGCTTTGCCTCGCGTGGCCAGGGCGAACTGTACGCTGGCGGCGGCGGAGAGGTCGCGTTCGAGGGTTGAGGTTTCGCGGGGTTGGAGGTAGGCGTTGCTGATGCCGGTGGTGAGGAGGGAGCGGAATCGGCCTTCGGAGCTGGTGTATGCGGTGTATCGCGGCGGTCGCGGGAGGAAGGTGGGGCAGGCGATCCATGCGGCGCGGGAGGCGAGTTGTTCGATGGATTGCGATTGGCCTTGCCAGAAGATGGCGGCGTCGAGGACGGCGTGGCAGGTTTTTCGGTTGGGGGTTGGCTGGCGGTCGCCGGGTGTGGGGACGAATTCGTTGTCGTCGGTGCCTTGCCAGATTCGCTGGCAGGTCCATGGCGGCAGGTGAAGTCGGTCGAGGCTTGCGGCGATGGCGGCGGCAGAACCGACCGGCGGTGCGGCGGGCTGTGTCGTTGCGTTGTCGGGCGACATCGCGGCGATGTCGGCGGCCTCCAGGGCCATGCGGGCGATCAGGCGATTTTCCCCGCGAAAGCCAGCCGATCCGGCGCCGCTTGGGCCAACGCACAGCACGGCGGGTTGGTAGAGTCGGATGGCCGCGGCGAGTTGTCGTTTGAGGACGGGTTCGGCGGGGACGTCGATGGCGTCGGACCAGGTTTGCAGGATGTCGGCGGCGGGTGTGTCGGTGTCGCCGGGATCGCAGTGGCTGGGGAAGTCGTCCAGCACGGTGACGCTGGCTGCGCCCGTCGCGGCCAAGGCCAGCACGAGATTTTGTCCGGCCGGCAGAAACCGGTCCGTCGGCGCGGTGGCGACGACGACGGCCACCTCGTCGCCCGCCAGCACATGCGCCACGATCATCGGCAGCATGGCGACGTCCTGGCCGGCCATGATGAACAGCACGTCGGTCTTCGCGCTGCCGGCGACGAGTTTCCACGAGGCCGCGTTGTCGTCGCTCCGCCAGATGCGCCCGCCGCTTCCGCCGGCCAGCAGGAATCCATCGCCCGCGGTCAGTGCGTGGACTTCGCCTCCGCGCGGCCCCTGTCGGATCTGCCACCGCCTGCCTGCGTCGGCGGAATGCACCAGGCCGCCCCAGAGTCCGCCGGCGATGAAAATGTCGTCGCCCGTCACGCACAGCGTGCGGAAATCCGCCAGCAGGGCCGAGCCGGGAGGCAGGTCCAGTTGGACGGGCAGGGCTTCCTTTTGCCCGAGCGCGGAGCGGATGAGCGAGCCGCCCGAGCCGGCGGCGAAGATCGTGCCGTCGTCGAGAATGCCCACCGCGTGCAGGGCGCGCGGTCGGGGCATCGCGGGGTTTCGCAGGATAGGCCCGCCGACGTCGCGAATCTCCACCAGCGTGTCGTTGGCGCCGACCAGGCACGCGGAATTCGGCGCCCGCCAGCGGCCCGCGAGCAGATAGCCCGTCGATTCCAGTGAGTCGGGAACGAACGTGTCGCCGCCGTCGCCGGTCCGCCACAGGCCGCTGGGCGACCGGCCACCGCCCTGGCCAAAGAAGGAGGCCGATCGACCTCGGACGTAGCCGCCGTACAGACACGGCAGCGAGCCCGCCGCCAGCGGAGTGAATGTTTTTCCGCCGTCGCCGGTTTTGACGACAACGCCCTGCCCGCCTCGCGAGGGCAATCCCGCCACGCCCTGCCCGCCGACAACATACAACACGTCCGCGTCGAGCGCGTCAGCCACGATCGCGTTGAAACACGCCTGCGTGCCGACACGCAACGGCCGCCAGGTCACGCCCGCGTCGTCGCTGCGAAGCACAAGCCCGCCGTCGCCGGCGGCGTAACAGATTTCGCCAACGACGTGGAGGGCGCGAACATTGCCCGCCTGCGCGGAGAGCGGTGACATGACAACGAACGTCAGAACGATGAACGCGAGTAGTGGTAATTTTTTTAGCCCCGGTAGGGGCGCTTTGGGTAGCCCAGGGTGAGCCGTACTCGGCGAACCCTGGGGACAGGCCGTTGTAACATCGAAGCCCCGTAGGGGCGTCTTGGAGTTCAATCCCTCCAAGGCGCCCCTTCCGGGGCTTGCTTCGTGTGGGGCTGCTATCCCAGGGTTCGCGGCGTACCGCTCACCCTGGGCTACCCAAGGTGCCCCTACCGGGGCTAAGACAGATGCTACCGTTGCCTGAGCGTGATACGCGCTGATAAGCCTGCGCCTACAGTCTACAGCCCACAGCCTACAGCCTTTTCGCGAAAAACTGTGGATTTCAGGCATGACGCCGATCCTACTGGCGATTTCCCGCCGCGTCGGTGGTGGGGCGGCTTTCCGCGACAGGCCTCTTGGACATCTTCGTGAAGAAGTCATTGATCACCTTCATCGCCGGCTTGTTGTAAGGGACGTACGTGGTGTCTTTTTTCGGATCGCCGTCCACGTCGTCGGGACCTTGGCGCCATTCCCACACGAGGAATCCCGCGACCTCGGGATCGTTTTCCCACGTCTCGAAAAACGCCTGGAAACACCGGGCCTGTAACTCTGGGTCGGGCTTGTCCGTGCTGTGGTAGTAGTTCCACGGCGCCCACGCGGCCGACACCTGGTTGGGCCAGCCGACCTCCGTGAAGATGATCGGCCGTTTGATCTTCGCCTGCCATTTGAGAATGTTGGCGCGAATCGTCGCCCACTTGGCCTTGAGTTCGTCGACGGTGGGCTTGGCGTCTTTGCTGGCCAACTCGTAGTATGTCGTCATGCCGATCAGGTCCAGATCGTCCCAGAATTCCGGCACCTCGTAGTGGTCCCAGTTGGCGCTGTAGGCCAGGTGACCCTTGAACACCTGCCGCACCTGCCCGATGAGCGACCGCCAGTCGTCGGTCCGTTTTTCGGTGGAGATCAACTCCGAGCCGATCATCAGCATGTCCACGCCGCTCTCCTGGGCGATCTGGGCGTAATACAGAATGAAATTATCGTAATCCTCCCACCAGGCGGCCCATTTTTCCTTCGGGTCGATCTTGCCCCGCCACTCGCTCTGGCCTGGGTTTTCCAGAAGCACGATCGGCATGAGCGTGACCTTCAAGCCTTTGTTCTGGGCGTGCTGGATCAGCCGCTTGAGATGCGCCCGGCCTGGCGTGCGCCGCTGGTCGATGAAGATGCTCGACGACTGGCAGTTCTCCTGGTAGCCGAATACCGTGAGCTGGATGGTGTTGGCGGTGCAGTTGGCGACGATCTCGTCGATCATGCCGTCGTACTGTTCGGTGTCGGCGCCGTGGTGCAGTTGCAGCGTCATGCCGAGAAACTCCGCCTGCTTCGACGTCCGCCGGGGGCCGTCGTCGGTGGGCGCGGGGGCCGACGTGGTGGTCAGTCCGCCGGCCCACTGCACGCCCGCCGCCGCCGCGACGGCAAGTACAAACGCCGCCAGCACCGCCCAGCGGCCCGCGGAGGACGGGGTGTTTTTGTGTGTTGTGTTGTGTTCAGTCATCGTTTCACTATAATACCAACCTGAACGCACATTTCATGTGTTAAACAGTAACAGGGCGTCGAGCGTATTCCCGTGGCGCGGGCATCTTGCCCGCGCGTCTTGCGGGCGTCCCGCTCGCGTCCGGCTTCGGAACGCGTTGTTATTTTTATTGTGTCGGTTGTACGGAGCGTTAAACGCGGGCGAGACGCCCTCGGGACGCGCGGGCGAGACGCCCGCGACACGAGACAATTTCTCGAAAAGGAGAACAGCATGGCCCAGTCGAAATTCACCCCGCCGCCCCTGCCCGACGATGACGGACCGCAAGGTGAACTGCCGGAAGTGGATCCCGGAAGCATCACGATGTCCGAAGACAAAGCCGGGGCCATCACCATTGAGGAAGGCGACGTCACCGCGCCGAGCCAGGTCAAGGCCATCGGAGTGCGCAAGGTGATCGGTTCGACCAAGGAGACTTTCGCCCGCACGCCGACCCTGACGGGCGAGGGCGCGGTCCGATGCCGCATCTTCTTCTCCCGCATCGCGGCGGCCCCGCTGGCCTACATGGAGCAGCAGATCAACGACTGGTTGGATTCCAACCAGATCGAAGTCAAATCCGTCTCCCAGGTCGTCGGCGTTATGGAAGGCAAAAACCCCGAGCCCAACGTGATTATCACGGTGTGGTATTGATCCCCAGCCGCTCGTAGATCGGTTTCGCTTCGCGGCGGATGCGGGGCAATCGGGACAGGTACGCGACGGCCACCAGGATGCACGCGCTGCCGCAGAGGGTCAGTGTCGCCTCCGCGCCGAGCCATTGCGCCAGACTGCCGTAGAGCAACGCGCCCAGCGGGGCGGCGCCCATGAAGGCCATCGCGTAGAAGCTCATCAGCCGGCCTCGTTTGTCGTCGTCGACGAGGGTTTGCAAAATCGTGTTCGTGCCGGCCATCTGGACCATCTGCCCGAACCCCGCGACGACCAGCAGCGGCAGGCTGACGATCAGCCAGGGTGACAGGCCAAAGCCGATGAGTCCCAACCCCAGGGCGATGGGCGCGACGCCCAGCATGCGGTCGAGTCCGTGGATGTCGCGCCGCATGGCGAGGTAGACCGCGCCGATGATCGCGCCAAGCCCCGTCGCGGAAATCAGCATGCCCTGGACCTGCCCGCCGTCGAGTCCCCACTGCCCGCCAAGCACGTCGCTGGAGAAGACCGGATACAGCGTACCGCAGGCCATCCCGAACACGCCCATGCAGGCCAGCAGGATCAGCGGCGCCCGGATGGGCGCCAACCCGAACGCGTACCGCGCCCCCTCGGCCAGTTCGCGGAATGGATGTTTTCTAGGCCTGTCGGGCCTGGGCGGAACGCGGATCGCCAGCACCAGGACGATGACGACCGGGAAACTCAGGGCGTTGATGAGGAAGCAATAGCCCTCGCCGACGCTGACGATCAGCGCGCCGGCGATTACGGGCCCGATCAGCCGGGCGCCGTTGAAGGCGAAGGAGTTCAACGCGATGGCGTTGGGCAGGTGCTCGCGGCGGTCGACGATGTCGATCATGAAGGATTGGCGGTTGGGCACGTCCACCGCCGCGACCAGGCCGGCCATGAACGCCAGCAGCAACACGTGGGGGAATTGCTCGATGCCGGTCAGCATGCCCGCCAGCGTGAGCGTCGCGAGCACGCCGGCCTGGAGCATCAGCAGCGTTTGCGTCGCCAGCAGGGCGTGGTGGCGGTTCCAGCGGTCGGTGAACACGCCCGCCAGCGGCGAGAGAAAAAACGCGGGAATCTGCGCGACAAAACCCAGCAGGCCCAGGTGAAATTTCGACTTGTCCGTCATGCCGTAGACCAGCCATCCCAACGCCGTCGTCTGCATCCACGTGCCGACCAGCGAGATGCCTTGTCCACAAAAAAACAACCGATAATTCCGCCCACGCAGCGCCCGAAAGACCGCCAACCCTTTCACGCCCCGCGAGGCCGAGGATTCCTCATTCTGCCAAGCCATGGTTGGAGTATAGCGTGACGCGAGGGCAAAAGCACGGCGACAGTTCGAGGGGGAAGAGCCACTAGCCACTAGCCACCAGGTATGGGCAAACCTGGAATAAATCACACGATCCTTGTCATCTGAATAGCTGCATCTATTGCCGCTTTTGTTGTTTTTTCGCCGTCGTCGTGCCTTACCTTGTGGCTAGTGGCTAGTGGACCATCCGCCGTGTTTTGATGGGTTCGTGGAACCGTTTCCACGGGCTTGGCCTCTTTGCGCTGTTGGAATCCCAACAGCGCAAAGAGGCCAAGCCCGTGGCCAATCCATCCG
>WRDM01000033.1 GCA_009783465.1 Phycisphaerae bacterium
AGGCACCGCGTGACGCTCCTGGCATCAGGAGTCTGTCACGCGGTGTGTTAAGCGGGCGATGAGACTTGAACTCACGACATTCACGTTGGCAACGTGACGCTCTACCACTGAGCTACGCCCGCGATTTCTCACATTACTGTCCAGTAACGGCAACCACGAAGGGGGCAAGTATACCGCTGATGATGGGGGAGTCAAGCGATTTTTTACAGAATCATCATCCCGGGGTGCACATCACGTTTGTCGATGAAAAGAAGCCTGGTGGTCGCAGGGCATGGAAAACGACGGGGCGGCCTCCCCGGCCCCGCGTTGACGTGGCGGCACACAGCCGCGAAGCGGCGTTGTGTTTAGGGGCTCTAACAAAACCTCTGGAGCTTTGTCCAGCAGCTGAGAATGCAGCCGATGACGAGGAACGTCTGATGGATGTCGTCCCGTTTTTCATACCGTCCCCGCAAGCGGCGGAATAGGAACAGCCAACGGTGTGTGGCTTCCACATACCAGCGGTGAACGCCAAGGCTGCTGCCGTTGTCGGTGTTTTTGCGGGCGATCACCGGTTCAATCCCGCGCCGTCGCAGCGGCTGGCGAATCTTTTTGTCGTAGTCATAGCCCCGATCCGCCAACACCTTGTCGGGTCGTCGTCGCGGGCGGCCTCGCGGACGTTTGATAGCCGGAATCGTGTCGATCAACGGAATGGCCACCATGCAGTCGTGGCGGTTCGCCCCGGTGTGCGCCATGGCCAGCGGCGTGCCTTTGGCGTCCGTGACGACGTGCCGTTTGCTGCCGTTTTTCGCACGATCCGTGGGATTCGGACCGGTGTTCGCCCCCCAAAAACGGCGTGGACCGACGAGGAGTCGATCAGTGCCCGCGACCAGTCGATGGCGTCGGCCAGGCCTAGTTCGTCCAGCACCATCTGCCAGATCCGCTGCCAGACGCCGGCGGTGTGCCAGTCGCGAAGCCGCCGCCAACAGGTCATGCCCGAGCCGCAACCCATCTCCTGCGGCAGGTACTCCCACCCGGGGCTAAAAACGACGTCGCTTCGCGGCGGTGTGCCGACCACGTCAACGCAGGGCCGGGGAGGACAATCTACCGGTTTCTACCTGCAAACGTGACGTGTACCCGTCACGTCGTGTAAGACGAAATGCTCGTTTTTCGTAACATCTTACAGCGCAAACCAGTGAGCCAGATTCATAATCAGGCGATGCAAATTCCTGTGGCAATCCCGTCACGTTGCGATGATGATGTTTCCATTACAGAGGAGCGTTTATGTCGATATTTCCGCGTTTCGAGTTGAACTGGACGGTCAGCCCGCGAGCGGCGGCGGATGGGGTGGATGAGCGGCGTGTGGATGCCACGGTGCCGGGGGCGGTGCAGTTGGACTGGGCCCGCGCCAATGGCTGGGGCGAGCATTGGTATGCCGACAACTGGAAGCAGTACGGTGGGCTGGAGGATAAACACTGGTCGTATAAGGCGACGCTAGGCCAGGCTGTCTTCGACGCGGTGAAACCCGGCGAGCGGTTGTTTTTTGTGTGCAACGGTGTGGATTATCGTTACGAAGTTCGGCTGGGCGAAACGCTGATCACCGCGAATGAGGGAATGTTCACCCGGTTCGAACGGGATCTCACCGAGGAAGACGCCAAGCCCGGCGACGTGGTCGAAGTGCTGATTTTCCCCGCGCCTAAAAGCGTGCCGTTTCCCGAGGACCGCGTGCAGGCGAATCAGTCGTGTAAGCCCGCGGTTTCGTACGGCTGGGATTTCCACCCGCGGCTGATTCCGCTGGGCATCTGGGACGAAACGTATCTGGAGGTTCGGCCGGCGTGTTTTATCCGGGACGTTGAGTGCCAAAACAAACTCGCCGCCGACTTCTCGTATGCCGATCTGCAACTGCGCGTTAATCTGGAACAGGACGGCAAGCAGCGGTTGCGATGGCGCGTTGTTGCGCCCGACAGCGGTGAGGTGTTCGCGAAGCATGTGACGTTTTTGCCCAGCCAACACGATTGCACCAGCGAGAATTGCCTATGCAGCGACCAGGCCCGGCTTGACGACGGCAGCACCGTGGACGTTCATTTCGGCGGGTCGCTACTAGGTCTCGGCGCCCGCGTGGAGCAGCCCGTCCTCTGGTGGCCCAACGGGCAGGGCGAGCCGGCGCTGTATACGTCCATCGTCGAATTGCTCGATGGAGACGGCAACGTCATCCAGACGCACACACAGCGGATCGGTTTCCGCCGCGTGAAACTGGTGATGGCGCCGGGACAGTGGGATCGGCCTGTGGGTACGGAGTTTCCGAAAACGCGAAGCGAGCCGCCCATCACGATGGAAATCAACGGCAGGGCGATTTTCTGCAAAGGCGCCAATTGGGCGCCGATTGACGTATTCCCCGGCACGATCGACCGCGAACGCTATCGCGTGCAGTTGGACCTTGTGCGCGACGCGAATATGAACATGCTCCGCTGCTGGGGTGGTGGAATCGTCAATAAGGACGCGTTTTTCGACCTTTGCGATGAGTATGGCATCATGGTCTGGCAGGAGTTTCCGCTGTCGTGTAACCGCTACGAGGGTACACCGGAGTACCTTCAGGTGCTGGAGGACGAGGCGGACGCGATTCTCTATCGCCTGCGGACTCGCGCGTGCGTGGTGTTGTGGTGCGGCGGGAATGAACTGTTCAACTGTTGGAGTGGCATGACGGATCAGGATGCCGCCATTCGGCTGCTCAACAGCCGCTGCTACTGGCACGCTCCTGCAACACCGTTTCTGCCGACCAGTCCGGTGATGGGGATGGGGCATGGGCATTATGTGTTTCGGCACAAGGACGGACGCGAGTGTTTCGAGATTTTTCAGAAATCCTCGTACACCGCGTACACGGAGTTTGGCGTTGGCGGGCCTTGCTCGGCGGAGGAGTTGCGGCGGTTTATCCCGGCGGCGGAGTTGTTTCCGCCCCGGCCGGGTACGGCGTGGCAGACGCATCACGCGTTCGACGCGTGGGAGTTCAACAGCCATCTGTTGCTGGATGTGCTGACGGATTATTTCGGCGAGCCGGCATCGCTGGAGGAACTGGTCGCCAACGGGCAGTTGATGCAGCAACAGGGGCACAAAGGGATTTTCGAAGAGGGCAGGCGGCAGAAGCCGCGGGCGTCGATGACGCTGAACTGGTGCTTCAACGAGCCCTGGCCTTGCGCGGCCAATCTGAGCGTCGTCAGTTGGTGGGGCCGGCCGAAGGCGGCGTATTACGGCATCAAAGAAAGTTTGCGTCCCGTGCTGGCGTCGGCGCGGATTCCGAAATTCCGCTGGCGTGAGGGCGAATGGCTGACGTTTGAATTATGGCTGCTGAACGATTCGCCAGCCGACGTGCCCTCCGGGCGCGTGGAGGCGTCCGTGTCGTTCATTGACAGCAAGAGCGGTGGGGTGGGCAACGGTGTGGGCGGCGGTTGCGACGGCACCGCCGTCGGTGAACCGCACTTCCTGCTGGGCTGGGATTTCGCCGCGCAGCCAGCGAACGTCAATCTGCCAGGTCCGACGGTGCGTTTTCAACTGCCAGGCCGGGCCGCCGACCGGATGTACATCCACCTCCGCGTCCCAGGCCGGCCGGAATTCGACAGCACCTACGTGCTGCTGTATTCGCCCGACCAGACGAAAAAGGAAACCGGCACGCGGGCGTTGAATCAGTGAGGCTAAGTCAGGTCCGCAGGGCCTGTGTGTGCATTGTCCGGTTTTTGCGTGACCGCTGCCTTCAGGCATACCAGGCCGCAGGCCCTGCCATTTTGCGTTGTCGATCGTTACGACAGCCGAAGCGTTCAGTCGCTCACGCCGTCTTACAACGCAAAATGGCAGGGCCTGCGGCCTGGATTGGGCTTTGCGATGGTTTTCCATCTCTACGTGTGACGTGTGCACCCACGCGGGCGAGACGCCCGCGTCACGTTGCGCTCACGCCACGGTGTCGTCGTTGCCTGTGGTTCGGAGGGTTGGCAGGTTGATGGTGAAGGTCGTGCCTTCGCCGGGGAGGCTGGTGGCGTCGATGGTGCCTCGGTGCTCGGCGACGACTTTCTTCGCGACGGCCAGTCCCAGGCCCGTGCCGCTTTGGCCTTTGCTGGACCAGAACGGTTCCCAGATGTGGAGCATCTGCATGGCGTCGATGCCGCTGCCGTTGTCGTGGACATGGATGGCGATTTGCCGGCTCATCGCGTCGCACGAGGTCGCGACGGTGATGACGCCTTCGTGATCCTTGACGGCTTCGAGGGCGTTGGTGAGCAGGTTCATGAAGACCTGGTGGAGTCCGGCCGAGTCGGCGGGGACGGCGGGAATGTCGTCGAGGTCGCACAGCATAGCCACGCCGCGTTCGTCGGCGCGCGGCGTGAGCATGTCGACGCATTCCTGAAGAATTTCGTTGATGTTCACGTCTTCCAGCAGCGGCAGGCGGTTTTTGGAGTACGCGAGCATGTTCAGGATAAGTTCGTGGATTCGTCCGAGGCTTCGCTGCGCGATTGGCCAGGCGGTTTTTGCTTTGTCCAGCTTGCCTTGATCGAGTCCCATGCCGACGACGTCCATGCCCGCCGACAGGGCCTGGAGAAGGTTCTTGATGTGATGGCTGACGAAGGCGACCGTTTCGCCGACGGCGGCGAGGCGTTCACGCTGCACGCTGGCTTCGTAGAGGCGGACGTTTTCCATCGCCAGGCCGGTTTGATAGCCGATGGCCGTCAGGAGACGCAACTGCTCGGTGGAATACGTCTGCTCGCTCACGCCGCAGTCGAGCTGAATCACGCCAAGGATCCGCTCGCGCCCCTTGATGGGCACGCAAATGGCCGACCGGATGCCGAAATCGTGCACGCTCTTGCCGGCGGCGAAGCGGGAGTCGCTCATCGCGTTGGTGCTCAGCACGCCGACCTGTTTTTGAATGACTTCGTTGACGATGGTTCGGCTGATGGGGGCTTCGTCGGTGGCCTGCTCGTCGCGCAGGCGGGAGGCCTTGAGCGTGAGGTTGCCCACGTCGTCGACGAGGAGGACGTATCCGCGGTCGGCCTTGATGTGGGTGAAGATCAGTTCGAGCGTGCGTTGGAGCAGGGCATCGACGTCGAAGAGGCGTCCGACGTCGGCGATGTGGTCGTAGAGGATCCGCAGGTTGCCGATGGCGGCGGCGCCGGCTTCGGGCGTGGGGATGATGACGCTGTCCTCGTTGGAGGGGACGGTGGCGACGATGGCGGCGTCGATGAGTTTGCCTTCCTCGTCGAGATCGACGTGGGTGGGCGCCTGCCTGCCCACGCCGCCGAAAACCAGCAGCGTCGAGCCGCAACGGATCTGGTCGCCTCGTTTGAGCGGCGAAGCCTTGCCCACCTTCATGCCGTTCAAAAACGTGCCGTTGGCGGACCCCATGTCGTCCAGCATCCATTGCCCGTTGCGACGCGTCAGGCGGGCATGGACGCGCGACACCGTGCCGTCGTGCAGCTCGATGTCGGCATTGACCCGCCCGATGACGGCCTGTCCGTTGGACAGCTCGACCGTCAAGCCCTGGTCAGGCCCTTGAATGATCTGCATGGAAGCCAAAGTCGCCTCGAACGTCAGAGTTCCCACGGAATTGCGAACGGCAGGCTGTAGGCCGGAGGCCGAAGGCTGTAGGCGCGACAAGCCTCGCCGCGCGCCTCGCCCAGATTATCAGCCTTTTGTCCCGTCAGCCCTCAAGGAGTTCTAGTTTACAAATGCAATAAAGAATTTAAGTGATCATATAGAGTAAACGGCCAAAGTCAAGAAACGTTCCTGTAATTTTTCGGGATTCGGGTTTTCGTTTGCTCGACGGTAAAATCGCACCGTGGATTCGAGGGAGTTGTTTCGTTAACTCGTTGATTGTTCCGCCGAGTTAACGAATTAACGAGTCAACGAATTAACGAAATATATCCCTCGATCGAACGGTTCGTCTTTACCCACGCGCCTCAAAACCCCGCCTCCCGTCTTCACGCGCTTTGCTGGTCGTCGCCTAGCGGCGTGCGGGTGGTGATGCGGTTTTTGCCGCGGCCTTTGGCCAGGTACAACGCCTGATCCGCCATGGCGACGAGTTCCCCGGCGGTTTTGGGTCCGTCGGCCTGAAGCGACGCGATGCCGATCGAGACGGTCACTTTCGGGCTTACGTGCAGACCTTGCGGCAGCAGGGAGAATTTTCGGCTGGCGCGGGCCAGTCGGCCTCGGATTCGCTGGCAGACCGCCACCGCGCGTTCCAGGCTCGTGTGTGGCAGCAGCAGGACGAATTCGTCGCCGCCGTATCGGGCGGCCACGTCCGACGAACGCAATCCCGACGCGATCAGGTCTGACGTCGTTTGAAGCAGTTCGTCGCCGCGCTGATGGCCCAGCACGTCGTTGAATTGTTTGAAATTGTCCAGGTCGCACATGCAGCAGGCCAGGTCGAAATTGTACCGCCTCGCCTCGCTGAAGATGCGCTCGAGCAGTTCGTTGAACCGCCGCCGGTTGGCCAGGTTCGTCAGCGGGTCGGTCTGGGTCATGTTCAGGAGCTGGGCGTTTTTCTCCTGCAACTCCTCGAGCATCGCGGTCATCCGTTCCTGAAGCCGCAGATTTTCCTGCCGGACCTCGAACTGGCGGATGTTTTTTTCGATCAGCAGCGGCAGCGAGAAAAGATAGTCGCCCACTTCGACGACGTAATCCTGCGCCCCTCGCCGCAGCGCCTCGGCCGCCACGCGGGAGACGTTTTCGCTGGAGACGACCATCACGGGCACGTTGGCTCGGGCCAGGATGTTGCTGAGCAGTTCCATGCCGTCCATGTCCGGCAGATGGTAGTTTTGCACGACGATGTCGAATTGCGAGAGGTCCCTGGTGAGGGCTTCGCACGCCGATGCCACGCCGGTGACGCAGTCGCCGTCGGCGTCGCGATAGTAACTTTGCAGCGTCTGGCAGAGCAGCGCGCGGCGGTCGAGATCCTCTTCAATGATCAGTACGCGAGGCCGTTTTGACGTATCACTCATCGGCACATCTCCCGCCCATTTATCGGCCAATTCCGGAGGGGACTTGACCGGGCGGCGCATGCCATGTTTGCAGGCGGAAACCGTCGCAAAGCCCAATCCTGGCCGCAGGCCCTGCCATTTTGCGTTGTAAAACGTGATGTGCGACAGAACGCTTCGCCGTGCTGCACGCCGATTGACGCGATTGCCCTGCTCTACGGCCTCTTCATGCCGATGTACTCCTCGTAGTAGGTATCCCATCCGGCGGGTTTGCCGCCGAGAATGTATGGTGGCTGGATGCTGGCGCCCACGTGGCCGTCGAAGTAGAGGTAGTTGAGGTCGTTCGCGCCGTGATGGAAGTACATCTGATCGACCCAACTGCTGCCGAGAGTCATCTCCCGATAGAAGGGCGCATTGGCGGGCGTTGCGCTGGCATCGGGCCAGAGGTGATAGAAGGTTTCCGCCAGCATGACGCTGTTGGCGGCGAGCGGGATTTTCGAGACGCGACCGGGCAGGTACCACGTGTTGGCGCCTCGGGGCGCGGTCCAGATCCAGGTATCCGTGGTGAAGTGGTAGGTGGTGGCTTCGGCTTCGATGGACGCGTTGGCCGCGCTGCCCCAGCCGGCGTGGCGGGGGGTGTTTGTGCTCATGGGAGCGACGGGGCAGAAGAAAATGCCCGCCACCTGTTTGTAGAGTTCGAATTTCGCCCTGGTGGTCGCGAGGTCGGCATATGGCCCCGGCGAGGAACCGTCGAAGTTGTGGACGTACTGCCAGGTCGGGAACGCGTGGCCGGGCGTCATCTGGTCCAGAAGCAGGGTCACAAAAGTCTTGTCGTCGTACCGATGCCCGGTGGTCTCGCTGAGCGGGGTGGGCGCGAACGGGCCCATGAAGGTGTCGTCGTGGTTGGCTGCGTAGAGCTGGATTTGCATGCCCACGCTGCGCTGATTGACTCCGCAGATGGCCTTCCGCGCGAGCAATCGGGCCTTGGCGAGCGAGGGCATGAGGATGGATACCAGCAGGGCGATGATGGCGATGACGACCAACAGTTCGATCAGCGTGAATCCCGGACGTCGGGGCTGACACTCCCGTTGGTTACGCGAACGGCGAGAGCCTGGACAGACAGACAGACAGACAGACAGACAGACAGACAGACAGACAGACAGACAGACAGACAGATTACGCTTGATTACCTGCATTATCGTCCTTTCCTAAAACGAGAAAACCGGCGCGCACAATGCACAACGAAACCGCAACAAAACCTGCGACAGGAACAACAAAGCCATTATGCGATAAGCAAGACAGGCATTTACTACGCTTGATTCAGTATCTCACGCCATCGGAAGCGGATCAACAAAATAATGAAAAAAACGTTGAGCATCTCGCGAGACATTTCCCGTTTTCCCCTTGAAGTCCAACACGCCCGTTTGCCGAAAATTAATAAGGAAACTTCGCGCGCCGCGTGACATCGTTTTTGACAAGTGGCCGCGGCATGGTATTCTGCGGATACGGTTATCGTTTATCGTTTATCGCCGGGAAACAGGACGTACGTGCGTGAAAAAAAGGATACTGTTAATTCGTTTGGCCGGGTTGTTGCTGGTCGGTCTGGCGGGTCCCGCGTGGGGCGAATCGGTGGATTCGGCTGATTCGGCCGGGCCTGCCGCGAGGCCTTTGACGCAGGCGGAGGAGGTCGAGCTGAGCAATTCCGTCAATCAGCTCGTCGACCGCACGCGGGACGCCAGGACCAAGGCCGAGGCCGCCGATCTGCTGCTGACGCGGTCGTATCCGCAAGCGATGGAGGCGGTCAAGGGGTTGTTGCAGGACGGCGGCAACGCGGCGGCGCAGGTGGCCATTGCCGAGGGCATCGCGCGGCACGGCGGGCGGGCCGAGTACGTCGAGCCGCTCATGACGATGCTGATCGACGCCGAGATGGCCGTCCGTTCCGCGGCGGGGCGGGCGCTGGCCACGTATAAGGATCCCGCGGTCATGCGGCAGATGATCGCCCTGGCGCGGGATGGCACGCGGGACAAGTCGGTGCGGCTGCCCGCCATCATTGCGCTCAAACGCGTTTTGGACAAGGACGTCGTCGACGCCCTGGTCAAACTGCTCGACGACCGCGACGCCGCCGTCCGCGACGCGACCATGGAATCCCTGGAAATCCTCACGAATATCCGCAATTTCAACGACGCCGCCCAATGGAAGGCCTGGTGGGAAGCCAATAAAAACCGTGACCGGTACGAATGGCTGGTCGATCTGGCGGAGAGTTCGGTCCGAACCAAGACGACGCTGGAGGTGGACAATCAGAAGCTGCGTGACCGGCTGTATCAGGCGTTGATGGCGTCGTACACGGCGGTGGCGGCGTCGGCTGGGGCTCGCGACGCGTTCATGACGGACCTGCTCAAGGACAACCTGGCCGACGTTCGGGTGATCGGGTTGAAGTTGGTGCAGCGTCGGCTGGACGCGTCGGTGGAGCCGTTGTCGGCGGAGATTCGGTCGCAGGTCCGGTTGTTATTGGCCGACGGCGACGCGTCGGTTCGTGGGCTGGCGGCGGCGACGGTTGGCGGGATCGGCGACGCCGGCGGCGTGCAGGCGTTGATGGATCGCTTGCGGCTTGAGGACGATGCCGCCGTGCAGGCGGCGTTGTTGCTGGCGATGGGGCAGTTGCGTGACGCCAAGGCGTTGCCGGACGTGCTGCCCCGGCTGAACAGCCGGTATGACACGGTGTGCGCCGCGGCGGCGAAGGCGTTGGGGTGGATCGCGGCGAGGCAGCCGCTGGCGGAGGAGCAGCGTCAGGAGGCGGTGCGGGCGCTGGTGGGGCGGTATCAGCAGGCGGCCGTCGCGGGCAGCGATGCCCAGGCCGTCCGCGAGGCCCTGCTCGGCGCGATGGGCGTGTTGCAGGACAAACGGTTCCTGCCGGTTTTCGAAGCCGCCTGTAAGGACGGCAGCGCGAACATCCGTTTGATGGCCGTCACGGCGGTGGTGGGGTTGAAGGATCCCGCGTCGGCGGAGAGCTTGTTGCCGCTGTTGAACGACCCGGATCGTGGCGTGCGTCTGGTGGCCGTGGCGGGCGTGGCGTCGCTCGGAGGCGAAAAATACCTGGAAAACGTGTTGCAGCGCATCGAGCCCGCCGTCGAGCCGGAACCGTCGGTTCGCGAGGCGGCGTGGAGTGCGGCCTCGAGCATTTTTGCCCAGAGCAGCGACGCGCAACTGGTTGGCGTGTGCGATCGGTTGAAGGATCGCGACGACGCCGACGTGCAGTATGCGCAGGTGTTGGCGGTGCTGGTGGGGAGGCTCCGGGAGGCCAGGAGCGCCGAGTTGGCGACGTATCAGCGGGAGTTGGCGGGCGCGTTGATGAAGTCGCGTCGGCCTGCCGAGGCGGCGGCGCAGTTGGCGGAGATTCTCAAGAATTCGCCTCCTACGGGCGCGACGGCGTTGGAGATATGGCACGAGTACGTGGACTGCCTGCTGGCGGCGGATGACCCAGCCGTCTGTCGCGTGCTGGCGGAACAGACGGACGAGGCGAGTTTTTCCCAGGCGGTCGACCGGCTGTTGATGTATCTGGAGCAGGAGACGACGAGCGACCATTATCACGTGGTGATGGCGATGGTTGCCGAGGCCCGCCGCGCGTTGCTTGCCCGGCTGCCCGAGCGGCGTCGGCAGGCGATGCTGGACATGGACGCGGTCTGTGCCGCCCAGCGTGCGCGGGCCGACCGGGCGCTGGTGACGCAGCAGGTGGTCGCGTTCGCGTCGACGGATGAGGCGGTTCGATCGGCCGCGATGTCGCGAGTGACCGCCCTGGGCGACCGCGCGTTGGCGCCGCTGATCGCGGAATTGCGAAAGGAACTCACCGCCGCCAAACCCAACGCCGCCGTGGAAAAGGCCATGCTCGACTGCGTGAAACAAATCGCTCCGCACCTGAACGGCTACACCGCCGCCGCGTCCCCGTCGGACAAAATCGCCCGCCTCGACGAGTGGACCCGACAGGTGACCACGCAACCAGCGAATTAAGAGCCACTAGCCACCAGCCACTAGCCACCAGGGTTTTCGCATGCGCGACGGTAAATGTGAACTTCACGTTCGAGAGAGAGGTCTCAAGGCTTCGCGGACGTGAAGGTCAAGGCTGGAGAATAACGTTTCGTGTCTGCGAAGCTTCGAGACCTCTCTCGCCAATACGAGGTGCGATTTCACCGTCGCGCCGCGAAAGCCCTGGTGGCTGATGGCTGGTGGCTAGTGGCTTTGAGTCCCTCGAACCAACGGTGCGATTTCACCGTCGGGCACACGGAAAACATTATGCAGAACAATCTTTCATCGTCACGAGTCGAGGAGATCGTTGTCGCCGGGCTGGCGGGCATGCCGCTGGCGGGCAAGCGGGTGTTGTTGATCGTGCCCGACGCCACGCGGAGTTGTCCGCTGGGGGCGGTCGCGAGGCTGCTGCACAAACACCTTCGGCCGACCGTCGCGGCGATGGACATGCTGATCGCGTTGGGCACGCATCCGCCGATGAACGAGGCGCAGATCGACGCGCTACTTGACGTGCCGGCCGGCGGGCGCGGGCGGGTGTTTGGCGACATGAAGGTGTTCAATCACGAATGGAACAATCCGGAGAGCCTGGCGAAAATTGGCTCGTTGTCGGCGGGGAAGATCCAGGAGATCACCGGCGGCCTGTTCGCGATGGACGTGGACGTACGGATCAACCGGCTGATTTTCGATTACGACGCGCTGGTGGTGGTCGGGCCCGTGTTCCCGCACGAAGTGGTGGGATTTTCGGGCGGATCGAAGTATTTTTTCCCTGGCATCAGCGGGCCCGAACTGCTGAATTTTTTCCACTGGCTCGGCGCGGTGATCACGAATCCGCGGATCATCGGACACAAACACACGCCCGTCCGCCGCGTGCTGGAGCAGGCCGCCGCGATGATTCCACGCGAGACCTTCGCGTTCTGCATGGTGATAGGGCGTGACGAGGGGCAACGTGATGAGGGCGTCTCGCCCTCGTGTCCCGCGGGCATCTTGCCCTCGGCTGGCTGCGAAGGCGATCGTTCGTACCCCAGCGACCAAGTCAATGAAGCGCACAACGCGGGCGGGACGCCCGCGTCACTGGTACCGCCGCTGGCGGGGTTGTTCGCGGGGGCTGTCGCCGACGCGTGGTCCGCCGCCGCTGACCTCAGCGACCGGCTGCACATCGAATACCTCGACCGCCCGTTCGCGTCCGTGCTCAGCCAGGCGCCGCCCATGTACGACGAACTCTGGGTCGGCGGCAAGTGCATGTACAAGCTCGAACCCGTGGTCGCCGACGGCGGCGAGTTGATCATCTATGGGCCTCACATCCGCGAGATTTCCGTTTCGCATGGGCGGCTGATCGAGCAGATCGGCTATCACACGCGGGATTATTTCGTGACGCAGTGGGATCGCTTCAAGGAGTTCCCGTGGGGCGTGTTGGCGCATTCGACGCATGTTCGCGGCATCGGCACGTGCGAGGGCGGCGTGGAGAAGCCCCGCATCATGGTGACGCTCGCGACGGGCATCGACGAAGCCACCTGCCGCCGCGTCAACCTGGGCTACCGCGACCCCGCCAGCATCGACGTTCGCGATTGGCAAAACCGCGAAGACCGCCTGCACGTCCCCAAGGCCGGCGAAATGCTCTATCGCCTGAAAAACCCGCCGGCATGGCAGCGGGCGTGAGAAATTTTTGGCATGGTACAGTTCGATGTTGATGTGGCTCTGCCTTTCTGCGTTGTAAAACGTGGAAAGCAACTGACCGGCACTCCCGCGCGAGGCGGGGAGGCGACGTTTTTCGTGCGGAGCATTCTACAGCGCAAACCGGCAAGCCATCACGAACCCGCGTTGGATTTTCCCGTCGACTGGCATACCATAGTCTTGAGGACATGTCGCGTGTGAGGGGTTCGTTGAAAACAAGGGGGACGCATGAGTACACGCATGGCTTGGCGGCGCGGGGTTCGTTCACGCGGTGGTGATGTTGGTTTTCGTCGGCGTTTTTCGGCGGGCGTGTTGAACGTCCGTGCCATGATGGAGCCGCTGGAGGCTCGCGTATTGCTGTCGGCGGAGGCGCCGCCGATCATCACGTCGCTGGCGTCGTACGCCGGGAACGAGGGCGTATACATCAGCATTCAGAATCAGGCCGTCAGCCAGGACGGCACCAAGCTCACCTGGACGCTCGACAATCCGCCGCCACACAGCGTCGCCCATGCCAGCGGGCTGTTCCAATGGACGCCTCGCGACGGGCAGGACGGCACGTACGTGTTGACGTGGACCGTCACCGACGCCGCCGGCGGTGCCACCACCGCCAGCACGACGTTCACCATCCGCAACTCGCCGAGTGTGTATTATCGGATTGGGCCACAGAACATCGACTGGCCTCCGCCGGCGGGCGTGATCGTGCCCGTGATGACGGATCTGCCCACGCTGACGGCGACGGCAGGTCGGGAGATGACGTTCGACCTGCGTGTCACGGGCGGCGACGACGGGCAGGGCGGCGCGCTGGAATTCCAGGGCTTCGTGCTGCCGGCGGGGTCGCAGCTCGACGCCGCCACAGGCCGCTTCACCTGGACGCCCACCGTCACGGGCGTCTACACCGATCTGCAATTCCTCGTCCGCGACAGCCTTGGCTACGCCGACTCCACGCGCGTCACCATCACCGTCTCGCCCAACCGCGCTCCCGTGTGGGACGCGGCCGCGCCGGTCCATGCCGCCGTCGGCATGCCCGTGCAGTTCGTCGTGCAGGCCCGAACCGCCGAGGGCGTCCCGTTGACGTATTCCTGCACCGACGCGCCCGCCGGCGCGACGTTCGACGCGGCCACGTGCACGTTCGCATGGACGCCCGCGCAGGCCGGCGAGTTCTCCGCGACGTTCCTCGTCTCCGACGGCATCGACAGCGTGCCCATGACCGTCACGCTGACCGTGAGCGGCGGCGACACGAATCAGCCGCCCGTGTTCGACGCGATCCTCCCGCAGGCCGTCGCCGTGGGCGTGCCGCTGCGTTTCACGATTCACGCCACCGATCCCGACGGCAACGCGCTGACCTACGCCTGCATAAACGTCCCGCTCGGCGCGACGTTCGATCCCGTCAGCCGTACCTTCATGTGGACGCCGTCGCAAGTGGGCGAGTTCGTCGTCACGTTCACCGCGTTCGACGGCCTGGCGACGACGTACCTGGACGTGCCGATCTCCGTGCATCGCCTCTGGGCGGGCGGCGACAGCTTCACGTACATCGACCGCGACGGCGACGGCTACGGCGTGGGCAGCCCGCTGGGCCCCGACGCCAACGACAACGACCCGGACGTCAACACGTTCGAATCCGCGCTGGCCAAATACGGTACGGTGGGGGCGCTGCTCAACCACCTTGGCTACGATCCGCTCCGTATCTTCTACGTCGATCCGGGCTATTACGAAACGCACGTGTACATCGCGTCGGCCTGCGCCCCGTGCGACGGCCAGACGGACGTGAACGATCCGTCGCAGTATTTTCCGTACGTGTCGTGGGATCACGTAGTCGGCCTCGGCGCGGGCACGTTGCGGCCTGGCGACGCGGTGATTTTCCGCGCCGGCACGTACGGTCCGGACAGCCGGGGCAACGCCATCACGCTGCAAGGCCAGATGGGCACGGAAGAAAATCCGATCCTCATTATGGGCATGCCCGGCGAGCGCGTGACGCTGACGCAGGCCGAGCGAGGCATTTATATGTGGTGGGACGGCGTGAACCGGTCGGGCCATCTGGTGATCGACAATTTCGACATCGAGGCGATTTTCGGTTACGCGGCGATCAGCATCGGCCGGGCGTCGGACGTGACGATCCGCAACGTCGCGATCACGTCGGCGGGGCTGTGGGGCGTGTCGGTGCAGTACGACGTGCAGTCCATTCGCATGGAAAACATGGTGATTCGCGGCCAGGGCGAGCACGGTGTGTACATCGCCTGCACGGACGACGACACGGCGGGCAATATTTCGATCACGGGCAGCCTGATTTACGGCAACAACGACAACGGCATTCACGTCAATCAGCAGGTCGATCGCATCGTGATCGACGGCAACATTCTGCACGGCAATAACAAGGCGATGGAGTTCGACTCCGGCCCTCGCAACGTGGTCGTGACGAACAACGTGATGTTCGACAATTATCGGTCGGCGATTGTGCTGTACCACTACGACGCTGTGCTGCGAGGCCGCTCGGACATGACCGGCGGCGACATGTTCAACATGGTGTTCGCCAACAACACGATCCTCGGGGCGGTGGCCGTGACGATCTCCAACGAGAACACGTACTCCACGCTCCAGAACGGCGTGTATGGCGTGACGTTCGCGAACAACGTGATTTCGACGACGCAGTGCGTGCTGGCGTTTGTGGATCAATACGGCGGCAGCCTGGCGTATCGCGACCGCGACGGCATTCGGTTCGTGAACAACGTCGTGGAGTGCGTCGCCGGCGGGGCGATGCGGTTGTGGAACGGCACGGCGATCATGTTACAGTTCATGATGCCGCAGTGGCAGCAGGTTCACGCGGCCACGGTCCGCAACAACGTGGCCGCGGCCCCGCAGTTCCGAAGCCTGGCCTTGCGGGATTTCGAACTGACGCCTGCCAGCCCAGCCCTGGGGCTTGGACTGGCCGTGGACGCGATGGGCGCGTCGCTGTCGGCGGAAAGCCTACAGGATTTGCGAAACGCCCTGGCGCACGACGTGCTCGGCATGGTGCGAGGCCAAACCATCGACGCGGGGGCGTATCAGTACCCGGCGCGCGGGTGAATGAGGGCGGTTTGTTCGAGAGAGACGAGCCAATAGCCAATAGCCAACAGGTATGGAAGAACGAGGGCGAAAAGGCAGTGAAAGCGGGAACGGGCCGGTGTGCGGCGAACACCGGGATCGTGTGATAAACAACAAGCTTCGCCATACCTATTGGCTACTGGCTTGTTTCCCTCCGCCGTTAATGCTACGCTTGCCAGCCATGGCGCGGGTTGCGCCGGTCGGGCAGGGTTTCGCATGGACGCGTATTGGATCATTTTGATATTTCTGTTTGGCGCCTGCGTGGGCAGCTTTCTCAATGTCGTGATTTACCGCGTGCCCCGCGGGCTGAACATCGCGTTTCCCGGCAGCCAGTGTCCTGGCTGCGGGCGGGCCATCCGATGGTTCGACAACGTGCCGCTGCTGAGTTGGCTGGTCCTGCGAGGCCGATGCCGATTCTGCAAAAATCCCATCTCGCCACGATACATTATTATCGAGGCCGTCACGGCGCTGCTGGTGGTGGGGTTGTACGTCGCGTACTTCATGCTGCACGTGCGGACCGATTTGACTGGCGGGCTTGCTTCCGCCTGGCCGGGGCGGAATCCGCTGGTGTTCACCGACGCCTGGTCGATGTTCGTCGCCCACGCGGCGCTGCTGTGCGGGCTGCTGGTGTGCTCGGCTGTGGATATTGAAATGTGGATCGTGCCTCTGGAAGTGACGTGGGTGGTATCGTTGATCGGGTTGGTGGCGGCGACGGCGGATCCGCATCCGTTCATGCGGGCGGTCGCGCCGACGACGGGCGCGGTCGCGCTGGCGGCGGGCGTGGGGCTGATTCTGGCACTGATCCTCATGCGGCGTGGCTATATCCGGCAGAGTTTTCGCGACGCCGTCGACGTGCCCGCGGGGCCGCCCGGCGCGGAGGCCGACGCGGGCAAGTCGGTGGAATCGGCTTCGCGAGGCGACGGCAAAAAAGATCGCAAGGCCCGCAAGGCCGCCCTCAAGGCACGGATGACGAAACCAGACGCCGCCGGCGAACGGGCGGGCAAGCCGCATGCCAAGCCCAAGGCCGTCGCGCTCACCAGCGCCCACGGCGTCAATCCGCGCGTCGAGATGCTTCACGAACTGCTGTTCCTTGCCCCGGCCCTGTTGTTGGCTGTCGGGACGTGGGCGTTGATGCGGCACGTCCCGGCCGCCCGCGACGCATGGGCGAGTCTGTTCGACACGGCGGCGTCTCCGTTGCTGGCGCCGCACTTGGGCGGGGCGGTCGCGTCGATCTTCGGCTACCTTATCGGCGGGCTGTGGATCTGGGGCACGCGAATCGTCGGCACGCTGGCGTTCGGCAAGGAGGCGATGGGCATGGGCGACGTACACCTCCTCGCCTGCGTCGGCGCGGTTGCCGGATGGGTCGTGCCCACGGCCGCCTTCTTCGTCGGGCCGTTCCTGGGGCTATTATGGGCTATCTGGCTGGTCTTCCGACGAAACCAGCGCGAGCTGCCTTACGGCCCGTGGCTGGCCGTCGCGAGTGTGCTGGTCATGCTGTTTTACGATGTCTTTGCCGGCGTGTTTCAACAGTACGGGGAAACGTTGAACCTCCTTTTCACAAGGTGACCTATGAATTTCAGCACGGTTAAAGGGTATATTTTCATCGTTCTCAGCAGCCTGGTTCTGGTGACGGCGGTGCTCATCACCATTTTGCAGGGCGGGCTGCGGGCGAATTTTTCCGTCTTCGGCACGCCCGCCGACGGGGCCATCACCACGGTGGTCACCACGGAGGACGGCAAGAACACGGTGACCCACACGGGCGGAGTCAACACCGGCATGCTGATGCTCTTTTCCGGCGTCGGCGGCATCATCGTGTACCTGTGCATGCACCTGCTGTTCGCGGGGATCGGCTCGGCCAAGCGAGGGCGGGAGGAATTCCGCCGCCGCGCCGGCACCCGCCTGGCGGACCTGGTCAAGGACGCCCGCGGCGGGTGAGGCGAGGTAAACGCGAATCGTTGAAACGGTGACATCGTTACGGGGCTTTATGACGATTCGACCTCGCCAAGACCGAGCGGGATTACACGGAGTAGAGGATTTAAAGGATTGCCTGAACAGAACGATTGTTCCGTACGGTAATCCGCTAATCCTCTAATCCATGTAATCCCGCTCGGTCTTGGCGAGGTCGGAAAGCGGTACATGCTGCCAACCACCTCGGTGTCTTCTGTGCCTCTGTGGTAAGAAATTTTTCGCCATGATCGGCAAGAAATGCGCTGGTTTTGCTTTCATTTGTCGGCGAGGCAGGGTAATCTGCACCGCGTCGGCGTGCCGTTGGGCGTGCAGGCCGACATGGGCACGAATGCACGATTAAGGAGATCCGACGATGAGTCATTCTCGCATGGCGGGTTGGGTGGGTATGGTGTTGGTGTTGGCCGTCGCAGCCGGGTGTGCCAACCAGGACGACAAAAACACGATCAGCGCGTTGTCGAGCCAGAACAAAATGCTGGTGGCCCGCAACGATGATTTGCAGCGTCAGCTCGACAACTCCATGCGGGAGAACAACGACCTGCACAATCAACTCGCCGCGAGCGAAGAGGACCTTCGCAACGCCCGGGCGACGCCGCCTCCGCCTCCGCCCCCGATGCCAGGCTCCGGCCCGACGCAGACCGCCAGCGGCTGGGAACGCGGCGTCGGCGGCGACCGCGTGACGCTCAGCACGGACATCCTGTTCGCGCCGGGTTCGGCGACGCTCTCGGCCGCCGGCGAAAGGGCGCTGGTGAAAATCGCCAACGACCTCAAGAAGGAATACTCCGGCATGCGGGTCCGCGTCTACGGATACACCGACAGCGACCCCATCGTGAAGACAAAAAATCAGTGGAAGGACAACCTCGACCTCTCGCTCAACCGCTCCGCCGCCGTCTCCCGGTTCCTGACGAGCAAGGGCGTCAGCAAGGACCGCATCGAAACGATCGGCATGGGCGACACGCACTTTGTCGCCTCCAACGCCAACAACGCCAACAAAGCGAAAAACCGCCGCGTGGAAATTGTGGTGATGAGGACGCGATAGCACGTTGCGAGGCAATCGGCCTGATTGCCTTTTACCGCGAAGAGGCTGTTAGACTATTAGGCTGTTAGACTGTTCGGCGCGGGCTTATGAGGCATTAGGCCTAATGATACATAAGCCTCTCCCTAACAGTCTAACAGCCTAACAGTCTTTCAAGCGTCCCGTTGCGAACGATCGCGTGAAAACAGCGAAGTGTTGATATGATCGCAGTGATCGATTACGGCATGGGCAACCTTCGGAGCGTTCAGAAGGCCCTCCAGCGTGTGGGGGGGCGGGACGTTCGCGTGGTGACCGCGCCGGCGGAGTTGTCGGCGGCGGACAAGGTGGTCCTGCCCGGCGTGGCTGCCTTCGGCGACGCGATGGCCCGGCTGCGGGGACAGCATCTCGTGGAGACGATCTCCCGCATGGTTCGCCGCGGCGTGCCGTATCTGGGGTTTTGCCTGGGCATGCAACTGCTGTTCGAGGTCGGGCACGAGGGCGGCGAGCATCGGGGCCTGGGGCTGCTCGAAGGCCAGGTGAGGCGGTTCGATTTTTCCCGCGTCGGCGGTCACGTCGACGGCCAGCCGCTTCGCGTACCGCACATGGGCTGGAACCGCATCCTGCACGATGGCCGATGCCCGATGCTCCGAGGAATTCCTGGCGGCACGCACGTTTATTTCGCGCACAGTTACCACCCGGTGACATCGCCCGCCATCGAAGCCACCGCTACCGAGTACGGCTACCGCTTCACGTCGTCGGTCTGGCGGGACAACATCTTCGCCACGCAATTCCACCCGGAAAAAAGCCAATCCGCGGGGTTGAAATTGTTGCAGAATTTTGTGGAGTTGTGATTACCGTTCCACCACAAATCCGCGAAACGCGCCACTGTAGGGGTGGCGGAAGACCCGCTGATCGCGGATGTAACCGTCGAACCTCTCGGTGAGCATTTGGGTGAAGGCTGTGATTTCTTCGTCTTCGCCCTCGGCCAACAATTCCACGCCGCCGTCAGGCAGGTTGCGGACGTACCCGTCCACGGCAAAGCCGCGCGCCAGGTGCGTTGCGGTGTAACGAAACCCAACGCCCTGCACGCTGCCGGTGTAGATCAGGATACGCTGCTCTTTGGCCATGTGACATCGTAGGCGGCGCCTATTTCACGTCGAAGATCAGCATGGTCACGTCGTCGCTGACGTCGAACTGCACGGTCGTCGTGGCGGCGGCGCGTGAGAGCACCGTCGCCTTGCCCTCGGTCTGCGTGGTGGGCACGAGCGTCCGCACGTCGCCGGGGATGGCGGCGGAGATTTCCAGCGTCATCTGCCGTGGCGACAGCCGTTCGAACATGTTCGGCGTCATCACGTACACCGCCACCGCGTAGCGCGTGGGCGTGACCTGGAAGGGCAGAATCACCATCGCGTCGGAGGCCCGCAGCGGCCCCATCATCGGCACGGCGGGGATTAACTCCGCGTCGTCGGCCAACTCGTAGCGGAACGCAAGCGGCTTGATTTTATTGAGTTTTTGCGCCCCGTCGAAGGCCGACGACAGCGCGTGCATCGTCCGCAGAGGCTGGCTTTGCTTCCACGAAAACGCGGCCGGGTTTTTCAGCTCCGGGATCATCGAGAAGGACATTTCGTCGTCGGCGCCCTCGTAGGCCGAGTGCAGCAATATGTAGGCGGAGCCTTGATTGAGCCAAAACGCCAGCGTTCGCGTGAGGGCGCGGCTCTTGATTTCCCAGCCGTCGACGCCGGGCGCCTTGGTGCGAGTTTTCTTGCCGTCGGCGTCGACGGAATCGACCATCGCGCCTTGGAGGTCGGCGGGCACGGCACCGATGGCGGTCAGCGACAGCGGTTTTTTGCTGGCGTTGATGACGGGCAGCAGCGTGTCGTGCCGCGTGTAGTCGGCGAGATAACTTTCGGGCCTGGCGAGGAACATCGCGGGCGCGACGTCGTGGAACCACGTGTAGGCGGGGCGGGCCGGCCAGGCGTCGGTGGGGGACATCGCGGGCGCGGCGGGGTCGTCGCTGCCGAGCCAGCCGTCGTCGGTCCGTCCGACGTATCCGCCGTAAATGGAAATCGCCCGCCCGTCGGCGACCGCGGGCATGTCCTTGTCGCTCATCCGTCCGGCGAGGTGGTGGCAGTGACTCCACCACAGCATCGGCTCGTTGTATCCGGCGGCGCGGAGACGCTCCATCAACGCCTTGCCGAATTCATACACCTGTCCGCCCGGCTGGAGCATCGCTTCCGTCAGGCCGGGGAAGGGCGGCGTGGCGGGGAAGCCCCACCACAAATTCTGCCCGATCTCCAGGTCGTAACTGCTGGCCTCGGTGAAACCCGCCTCGCGCGCCGATTTGGCGATGGCCTCCAGCGCCGCGTAGCATTTTTCGAAGTAGGCGTCGTACTCCGCGTCGCCCGGCACGCCGCGGCCGATCGGCATCAGGCCTTTGTTCCACGACCGGTCCCACCAGTTGTGCATTTCGTCGCCCGTGCCCATCGCGGGAATGTGAACGAACGTGACGGTCGGGCGGATGCCCGCCTGCTTGCAGCCGCGAAGGATATAGTCCATCTCCTTCTGCTCGTGATCGGACGGGGCGGTCCACTCGGCGTTGAGGTACATGCCGTGGCAGGCGGCGTAGCGGATGCGTTTGCACCCGGCGGCGGCCATTTCCTTCAGCACGTGGGTGTTCTGCTCTTCGGTCCACAGTCCGGGCACGGGCACGTGTTTGTAATACACGCCCACGCCGTCCATCGCGTCCAGCGCGCTGACGGTGCGGACGTTGTGCCGCCATGGCACGCCGTAGAGGCAGGCCTTTTGATTGTCCAGCAACCGCACCGACGCGCCCTTACGATACGCCTGCATCGAGGACTCCGATTCCACGCCGCATCCTGTCGCCATGATCACACCCGCTATCACTGTTGAAAAAATTACGGTTCGCACGGTGGTTTCTTTCTGTTGAAAATTGGTTCAGTAACGTGACGCGGGCGTCTCGTCCGCGTGTCTCGCGGGCATCTTACCCGCGTCTGGCTGTGGAACACGCTTAATGTTTGTCATGGACTGGCCACGTGGATCGCACAACGCGGGCGAGACGCCCGCGTCACGTTCTCACTTCGCCGCGCCGAGTTTCTTCGCTGCTTCGGCGGCAAGGGGGCTTTCCTTGAACTCGTCCACGATCCGCTGCAAGGCCGCCTTGGCCTTGTCGGGCTGTTTGAGTTTCTCATAAATCTGACATTCGATCATCAACAACTGCGCGCCGTAGTTGGAGGTCGGCGAGGCGCCCAGCAGCGTTTGGCACTCCAGCAGGGCCTCGGCGTACTGTTCGGTGGCCATGTCGAGCCTGACCTTCAGCAGCGACCAGTAGCCGTCGAGTTTGTCGCCGGGGAACACGTACGCCCACTGGTCGAGATTGTCCCGCGCGTCGGCGAAAAATTTCTGCGAAGCTGCCGCGTTCTTCGGCACGCCCCGCGCCCCGTCGCGAAGCTTGGTGCCCTCGCGAATGTAATCCTCGATGTGCCTTGCGAAATTGCCGCGCAGCAGGTCCGGGTTGACCTGCGCGTGCTCCTGCCAGATGCCCGCTTCGCGATACGCGCGGCGCGCCTTGGGGCCATCGCCACGAAGCCGCCAGATGTCGCCCCGCCCGATGCACGACTCGCGAATGCCCGACACCGTGGTCGAGGCCGAGTACCTCTTCACCACCTCGTCGAACAATTCCATGGCCTGTGCCAGACTCTTCTCGTCGCGCAGGGCCAGCAGGCTCTGCCCGGCCATGGTTTTGAGCGTCGCGAGGGTGGCATTATTTTTCGTCAACTCAGCCGCCTTGATCAGCAGCGCGGCGGATTCGGCGAATTTTTTCTGATCCAGCAGCACCTTGTTGACGAGGGGCATCGCCAGGTCGAGATCGTCGGCGGACGCCTTGCCGGAGGCCACCATCGCCTCGCCCGCCCGGACGATCTCGTCGAGTCGTCCGGCTTCGTTCATCAGCCGGACCACCTCGGCGGAATGGCTCGACGGCAGCTTGACGTAATCGTATTTCGCCACGGTGTTCAGGTGTTTGGCGGGGAGGTCCAGCTTGTCGTCGTCATCGGCGACGCGTTCCCACGCCCGATGCACGAACACGCGGTTGGTCCGCTTCAACTCGTTGGCCGCTCCGCCGCGGGCGGTCACCGTCACCGTGTATTCGCCGGGCTTGAGATACACGTGTTCGACGCTTTCGCCCTTGGCCGTTTGGCCGTCGCCGAAATTCCACGTGCACTCGGGCTTGCTGTTGCCGTGAAAACTCGCCTTGAACGCCATCCGCTGATAATACCGGCCCGCCGTGAACGCCTCGCCCGCGATCGACCAGTTGAAATCAATCGTCAGCGCCTGGCCGTACTGCTCCAGCGAACCGACCCGGCAGCGTCCGATCGGCGAGAACGCCTCCGGGCCGATGATTTTCCAGTCCGTCTTGGCCGCGCCGGGCAGCCGCCACGCCGCCGCCGACGTCGGGTCGTCGTGCAGATTCACGTGATAATACGTCAGCTTGTGAAGCCCCGCCTTCAGCCGAACGCCTTTGCTCTCCTCGTCCTTCTTCGCCACATGGCCGGCCGCGCCTTTGCCGCCGCCGCTTTCCACCACCAGTTTGTCGTCAATCAAAATGAACGACGCGTCGGTGCTGACGGAGGTGAACGCGTAATCGCCGTCCTGTCGGAGGAAAATCCAGCCGGTGAATCGGCGGGCGAGTTTGTTTTCCGGCCCGAACGGGTTGACGCCCAGGAAAATGTTCGGCTGAAAATCCGCGCCCTGCAACGTTTTGACGTTCTTGAAAATATTCTCCACTTCCTCGAGCGAGTGGATGCCGCCGCTGGTGTAATCCCAGGTCTCCAGCAGCACGCCCCGCTGAATCACCAGCGGCGCCGAGGTGGGGGGCTTGAGTTCCTTGTCCTTGTTGAAGCCGAAATAGACCCAGTACCGCGTGACCTTCGGCGCGAGCGAAAACGCCACGCGAACCTGGTCGCCTGGGCCGTACTGGAGGATCCGCATCGGCCTCTCTTTGCCCTCACCCGTGACGACGCGGATGTCGGCGCCGTTCTTGTGCGTCAGCCCGCCGGTGGACATCGTGAACACGCCGATGTCCTCGCCCGGCAGACTCGTGACGGCCGAGTCAGGCACCACCAGCGACCGCCGGTACTGAAAATCCGCCGACCACCACTGCGCCATCGACGGCAACGTCATCACGCCCGCTGCCACCGCCGCCGCCAATCCAAGAGCCCGCCGAAAGATTCTTGTCTTGTTCATAGGTCTGATTGTACCTTATCGTTGTAAAGTGTTAAACGCATTTACAGCGGTTCGGGTTTCGCGGCGTGTGCGTAAACGCGAGCCGCTGGTTCGAGGGAAACAAGTCACAAGCCACTAGGTAAGGGACGACGGTGGCGAAGGCAAAACGAGTTGATTTGTTATGGCGAACATACGGAAAAGGCTTGGCACTGATTGGCCGCAGCGTCAGTGTGATGCTGTTTACGGCGGATTTCGCCATACCTTGTGGCTAGTGGCTTGTGGCTAGTGGCTTTGATTCCCTCGAAGCAACGCACGATTTCACCGACAAACAAACGAAAACGGAACAAAATGACCTTTCTTCCCGTCGCCAACATCCTGCATCACAAGCTCCGCAGCGTGCTCAGCGCGTTTGGGATCGCCGTGGGCATCTGCATGCTGGTGGTGCTGTCGGGGCTGTCGCGAGGCAGCCTCAGCGAGGTCGCCGACCGGTGGGAATCCGTCGACGCCGATCTCATCGCCGTCCCGCGAGGCTACGACGAAGCCGACAACGACAACCTCATCACCCTCAGCGGCCTGGGTGTGCCCGACAGCTACGCCGCCTACCTTCTCCGTGAGCACGGCGATCTGGTGCGGCGGGCCTGTCCGGTGTTTCTGTATAAGCTCAACCTCGGCGGGCAAGGCCACATGTCGTCGGGGATCGATGCCGGTGACTGGGACGTCGTCGCGGGAGGGAAAAAACTGGTGGCCGGGCGACTGCCCGACGCGGACGGCCGATTCGCCCGCTGGTTCGACGAGAATCTCAAGCAGTCCAAACGCACCGGCCCGGACGACGAGGACGAGGAGGACATTCCGCCGGAACGGCAGCTCGTCGACATCGCCGCCAACGGCGGATTCGAAATGGTCATCGACCAGCGGCTTGCCCGCGTGACGAAGCTCCGCGTGGGCGACGACGTGACGATTGGCCAGCACACCTGGCGCGTGGTCGGCATCGCGCCCGAGGGCGTTGTCTCGCGAATCTTCGTCCCGCGACGCACCGCGCAGCACGTGTTTGGTCATTCCACGCTCCGCAGCACGATCCAGTTCATCCAGCTCCAGCCGGGCGTCGATCCGCAGGCCGCCCGGACAGAACTTACCAACGATTACGCCGGCCTGATCCTCGTGACCGACTACCGCCGCAAGCTCGAAAAGCAGTTCGAGGTGATGTTCAAGTACGTCAGCGTGGTGAACGTAATTTCGCTGGCCATCGCGTTTTTGTTCATTATGAACACGCTGTACACGATGGTGCTCCAGCGGACGCGGGAGATTGCGATTCTCCGAAGCTGCGGCGCGAGCGGCGCGTTCATCGTCCGGCAGGTGCTTGCCGAGAGCCTCCTGCTGACGCTGTTGGGCGTGGCGATCGGCCTGGCGATCACCTGGCCGGCGAAATGGGGCATCGAACACGCCGCCCCGCTGCTGACGGTGACAATCGGCTGGCCTTACATCGCCGCCGGCGTCGGCGCGGCGGTCCTTGGCGCCATGATCAGCGCCTTCTACCCCGCGTATCGCGCGACCCGCGTGGATATGGTGGAAGCATTGACGTTGGAGTGATGTGGATATGGCTCTGCCTGCTTGCGTTGTAGAACGTTGTATACGGCGAAATTTTTGTATGGAACGTTCTGCAACGCAAACAGGCGGAGCCATATCGACGATGGATGGAATACGTATGACGGACAACGATATCTTGATCGCCGAAGGCCTGCACAAATCCTATGGGCACGGTGATGCCCGCGTGCATGTGTTGCGCGGGCTTGACCTGCGCGTGCGTGCGGGCGAGTTTGTGGCCGTGATGGGGCCTTCCGGCTGCGGGAAAACCACGCTGCTGCACGTGCTGGGCATGATGACGCCCGCCGACTCGGGCGTGGTTCGTTTCAAGGGCGTCTCGCCGACGGGGGCGAGGCAGCGGAATCAACTTCGGCGACATGAAATCGGCATGGTGTTTCAGCGGTTCAATCTGCTGGCCGTGCTGTCGGCGAGGGACAACGTGGCCATCTCGCTTCGCGTGCGGGGCCGGCGCGACGACGGGCATACAGCCGAGTTGTTCCGCTCGCTGAACGTCGAGCACGTCGCCGGCAGAAAGCCGTCGCAGATGTCCATCGGCGAGCAGCAGCGCGTCGCCGTCATCCGCGCCCTGGCTCACCGCCCGGGCCTGCTGCTGGCCGACGAACCCACCGGAAACCTCGACTCCGCCAACAGCCAGGAACTGCTCACCATCTTCCGCCGCCTGGCCCACGAGGGCCAAACCATCCTCATGATCACCCACTCCCCCGAAGCCGCCACCTTCGCCGACCGGACCGTGCACATGAAGGACGGCGTGATTACGGCATGACGTGGAGGCGTGAGGCGGTTACAATAACCGTCGAGGCCGGTAAAAATTCATGGAGCGAAGTGCCATGCGAAAAGAACAAGCCATCGCGACGATTCAGCAGCACTGGGCGGCGTTGCGGGAGCGTCACCACGTCGACAGCCTGTCGGTGTTCGGCTCGGTAGCGCGGGACGAAGCCGGACCCGAGAGCGATATTGACGTGCTGGTGACGTTTGACCGTCCTGTGGATTTGTTTGACGTGGTGGAATTGCAGGATTACCTTGCGAACGCGTTAGGCTGCAAGGTCGATATTGCCACGCCCGGCGGATTACGGACGGAAATGCGAGAACATATTCTTCAGGAGGCCGTCCGTGTCGCCTAGAGATACTCGACTGCGGTTGGGTGATATTCTTTCCTCTATCGAGGCAATCTTTTCTTACATAGAGGGAATGTCGGAAGCGGAATTTTGCGTGGATCAACTTCGGATTGACGCGGTGATTCGGAATTTTGAGATCATCGGCGAGGCGGCAGGGAATGTTTCGGATGACGTCCAGACGCGGCATCCTGGCGTGCCGTGGCAGACCATGAAAAGCATGCGAAACTTTCTAGCCCATGTATACTTCGGCGTCGAGTTGAGCGTTGTGTGGGGCGCGATTCATAACCGCCTTCCCCCGCTGGTGCCGCAGTTGCGTGCCATTCTGGACGAATTGGAAGGGTGAGAATTTATGCGAAAAGAACAAGCCATAGCGACAATTCAACAGCACTGGGCAACGTTGCGGGAACGTCACCATGTCGACAGCCTGTCCATGTTCGGCTCGGTGGCGCGTGACGAAGCCGGACCCGAGAGCGACATTGACGTGCTGGTGACGTTCAGTCGTGACGTGGGGTATTTCGAATTGTTCAGAGTACAGGACTACCTTGAGACTATCCTTGGATGTAAGGTCGATCTTGGTACGCCGGATGCGTTGCGCCCGGAGGTGCGAGACCATATTCTTCAGGAGGCCGTCCGTGTCGCCTAGGGAGATTCAACTATGGCTGGCGGATATTCTTACCGCAATTGACGAGATCACCCGCTTTACAGAGGGGATGACAAAGGAGGAATTTTGTGAAAATCTCTCTATCATCAGAGCGGTGATGATGGATTTCGTTATGATCGGCGAGGCGGTAGCAAACATTCCGGCTGAGGTACAGAGCAAACATTCCGATGTACCGTGGCGGGATATGAAACGAATGCGTAATAAGGTGGCTCACGCGTACTTTGGCGTTAATCTGAACATTATGTGGACGACGATTCAGCACGATCTGCCTCCGCTGATTCCGCAGTTGCGTGCCATTTTGGACAACCTTGAAGAATAACGCCGCCACCAATCTCGATCTCCCCGAACTGCCGCAGGCCGACCCGGTCGGCGTGTTGCGGTGGTTTGCGTTTTGTGCCGTTTTGCTGGCGGTGTGTATTACCGGGCTGATCGTGCTGGCCAGGCAGATGAACGTGGACGTCGATCGCCTGGCGGACTGGCGCGACGCGATGGCGGCGTGGAAGCAGAATTGGCACAGTTCCCTGGCCGCGTGGAAACAGTTGTGGGGCGGTTTACTCCGCGTGGTTGAGGTCACGCCCGCCGAGTTCAAACTGCTGTTCCTGCTGACGTACCTGACGATCTGCACCACGCTGACGCCGCTGCCGACCGGGCCTGTGGTGGCCGCCATGGCTATGCAGGAAGTCGCCGTCGGCGGCGGGCTGTGGTCTACGACGTTGCTGGTGGCCGTGGTGGGGGCGGCCGGCACGACCGTCGCCAACCTCACCGATTACGCCGTCTTCACGCTGCTGCTCCGTCGGCGACGCATCGCCCGCATCCGCGAAACGAAAACGTTCCAGATCGCCCAACGCTGGTTTGCACGCGGGCCTTTTCTCATCCTCACCCTGTTCAACCTCCTGCTGATCCCCGTCGACGTCATCCGTCTGCTGGCCATTACCTGCCGATACGCCCGGCTGCACTTCGCCGCCGCCAGTTTCATCGGCCGATTCGCCCGCTACGGAGTCATCGCGTTCGTCACCTACTCCCTCCCGCCTGATCTCAGTTGGACTGCCCCCGTCGCCCTGTTGGCCCTGGCCACCGTGCTGGCCATCGGCAAAGGCGTGACGTCCTTACTGCAACGCAAGCAACGAGTCGCGTGAACCATGGAACGATATTTTCGTTCGAGGAAACGCAGCCTGTCGGGTATAGTAGGCTCGTCAGGATATGGAGCGGATCATGCCGATGAAAGTGAAAGAGGCCATCAGGCTCATCGAACGGGCCGGCTGGGTTATGGTGTCTCAACGTGGCAGCCATCGGCAATACACGCACCCGGTTACGCCAGGCCGTGTGACTGTCCCGGGAAAGCCCAACGACGATCTGCACCCGAAAACCGAGCGTAGTATTCTTCAGCAGGCCGGTCTGCGATAGGCCGGCAAAGGAGCGCATGATGGACCCGAGACGATATCTGGTGATTCTGGAACATGCCGAAGGCTCGAACTTCAGCGCCTACGTGCCGGACCTTCCGGGCTGCGTATCCACGGGCAACACGCGCGATGAATGTCTGGCGAACATACGCGAAGCCATTGCCTTTCACATCGACGGCATGCGTGAAGACGGCCTGCCTATCCCCATGCCCTCCTGCGACGCGGATTATGTGGAAGCGGTCGCATAGGGCGATTCACGAATGAGATGGTGTATTTTTTGCTGCGAATGACGCGAATGGTTTTACACCATTCGCGTCATTCGCAGCAAAAGGGATTGTCACTTACTTCAACAATTGTTCGATCCGATCCAGGCCCTTGTCGATTTGCTGCATGCTCGTCGCGAAGGACAGGCGGACGCAGGAGTCGTCGCCGAACGCGACGCCGGGGACCAACGCCACTTTGCCGCCTTCCAACACGGCCTGCGTGAACGTCATGCTGTCGGTCACCTTCACGCCGGCGATGGTCTTGCCGAAGTGCGACTGCACGTTCGGGAAGCAGTAGAACGCGCCGGTCGGCTCGACGCAGCGCAGGCCCGGCATGGCGTTGAGGCGGGCGGCCATGTGCTTGCCGCGTTTCTCAAACTCCTGCCGCATGGCCTCGACGGCCTCGTCGCCGCGCGGGTCGGTGTAGGCCGCCACGCCGCCGGCCACGACGAAACCGGCAGGATCCGTCGTCTCGTGACTCATCAGATTCCGCATGGCCGTGATGATGTTCTTCGGCCCGGCCGCCCAACCCAGCCGCCACCCGGTCATCGCGTACGTTTTGCTCAGGCCGTTGAACGTGACGGTCCGCTCAGCCAGGCGGGCGTCCAGCGCGGCGAACGACACGAACTTCGTCCCGCCGTACACGAGCTTTTCGTAAATTTCGTCGCTGAAGACCAGCAGGTCGGTTTTGAGGACCGCCTCGGCCAGGGCGTGCAGTTCCTCCGGCGTGTAGGTCACGCTGGTAGGGTTGGAGGGGTAGTTCATCATGAGGACTTTGGCGCCCTTGGCGTGGTCGAGAATCTGCTGGGGCGTGATTTTGAAATTCTGCTCGACGCCCGCGTGCAGGTACACGTTTTCGCCGCCGGCGAGTTTGACCATTTCGGGATAGCTGACCCAGTAGGGCGAGGGGATGAGGACTTTGTCGCCGGGGTCGACGACGCACTGCACGGCGTCGTAGATGGCGTGTTTGCCGCCGAAGGTGCAGAGGACCTGCTCGGGCGCGACGGTGATCTGGTTTTCGCGGGCGAGTTTTTCGGCGATCACCTGCTGGAGCTTGGCCCCTTGGCGGGCGGTGTATTTCGTGTCGCCGGCATCGAGGGCGGCCTTGGCGGCGTCCTTGATGAACTGCGGCGTGTCGAAATCGGGTTCGCCGGCGGCGAAGGCGACGACATCTTCCCCGGCGGCTTTGAGTTGAGCGGCCCGACGGGTCACGGCAATGGTGGCACTGGCGCCGACCTGGCTGATGCGAGCGGAAAGCGACATTCGTTTCTCCTAATAGTTGGTATGGGAAAAATAAGATACACACGGCGGGGGAAATGTCAAGGAGTGTTGTAATGAAATCCAGGGCAAACGCATGGTACGTGACGCGGGCATCTTGCCCGCGTGTCTCGCGGGCGCGAGCGCCCGCGTCCGACGACGAAACACCTGATTTTTCCACGGCGCAAACGGTGTGGAACGATCCGCG
>WRDM01000034.1 GCA_009783465.1 Phycisphaerae bacterium
AACGGATGGATTGGCCACGGGCTTGGCCTCTTTGCGCTGTTGGGATTCCAACAGCGCAAAGAGGCCAAGCCCGTGGAAACGGTTCCACGAACCCATCAAAACACGGCGGATGGTCCACTAGCCTACGGCCTGCTTTTCAGAATTGGTGCGCCGCGGCGTAGCGGAGATGGCGGTGGCGGATGGCCATGTCTTTCATGGCCTGCTTGACACCGCGAACCCATGTGCTGAAATAGATGCGTTGACCGGCGGCGTCGATGATGACGAACGACCGCAGGAAGGGCGAGTACCGCACGTCGACGACCTCGTCGTGATACATCGTGATGACGCGCGTGCCGAGCATCTGCCGGGCGACGATGGTGGCGTTGTCGATCCGAAGCACCGCCTTGCGCCACAGCAGCAGCCCCACGCCCGCCGCCACGGCGACGCCGCCCAGCGTGCACACCAGCGACAACGGCATGTGCAAGTACGACGCCACACCCGCCGCCGCCCCGAACCCAAGCAGGACGGCCCACAGCAGCACGAGGATCGCACGGGCAGGCCTCAGCACCCACGCCTGCCTCTGCACATCCCACGGAGGCGTGAACTCCGTTGCGTCGGCCCGTGTATTCGTCTCGCTCTGCACCGCGCCGCTGAGCATTCGTGACAGAATGGACTGCACGACTTCGGTCAATGATCCTATGAACATGGGTTGGTCCATATGAACAGTCCGGCGATAGTTGTACGCGCGACGATACCCCGAGATCCCGCAAAATCACGCACTTTCCCGCCGGCTGATCCAGAAAAATTCATACGTCCGACGAGTTTTGAGAGTTTTCGGATTTCGGACTTTTTGGCGAACCCTTCGCGGCAGGGTGGACACACGTGCCGGCGAATGACATGGCGGGTTGGCTTGCCGTTTTGCGCCGTTGAAACAGCGCAAAACGGCAAGCCAACCCGCCACGTCGTTCGCCGGCACCGCGAGGGACGCCTGCGTCACGTGCGTGCGTCTGCCCCGCCCTGCCAGGGTGCCCATTGTTCTTCCCCGCCCGGTCGAGTATGGTTGACGCCATGAAAGTCGTCGTCACAGGACAAGTCGGGTTGGACAAGAAGCCGTTTCTGGATCGCGTGGTGGCCGCCGCACGGGCGGAGGGGTTTGAGCTGGGCGTCGCGCATGTCGGCAGGGGGATGTATGCCGAGGCGCCCGACGTGGCGGCGGGGCGGATCCTCGACCTGCCGCTGTCGCGCCTGACCAGCCTGCGGCGGAGCGTGTTTAAGGACATTCTCGCCCAGGCGGCGCGGGGCGGGAACATTCTCGTCAACACGCACGCGACGTTCCGCTGGAGGCACGGGCTGTTTTACGGCTTCGATTACGACCAGATGAAGGCCCTCGACGCCGAAATGTACATCGTCCTCGTCGACAACATCGACCGCGTGCAGTTCCGCCTCGCCCGCGACGGCCATACCGACCACACCCTCAAGGACCTCATGGTCTGGCGCGAGGAGGAAATTCTCGCGACGGAACTGCTCAGCCAGATCACGCGCGGGCACGGCTGTTTTTACATCATGTCCGTCGGGCCTGACGAATCCGTCGTGCAGGCGATGGTGAATTTGATTTGTCGGCCTCACATGAAGAAGGCGTATCTGAGTTTCCCGATGTCGCACGTGATGGGCGACGCGGCGATTCTGTCGCAGATCGAGACCTTCCGTCGCGAGATGAAGCGGCTGTTCACGTGCTTCGATCCGGGCGACGTGGAGGAGAAGTATCTTGCGAACATCGCCCTGGACGCGGTTCGCGACGGCGTGCGCGTGGTGGAGGTCGGTCCGCCGGGCGAGCGGGCGGTGGTGGAGGTCAGCCAACTGCTGGACATCGTCGCGGACATTGACGGGCAGATTTACGCGCGGGATTTCAAGCTGATCGACCAGGCCGACATGATCGTCTCGATGGTGCCGCAGCTTGTCGGGGGCCAGCCGGCGATTTCCAGCGGCGTCGAGCGCGAGTTGCAGCACGCCCACGAGGCCGCCAAGGACGTCTTCGTCATCTGGCTGCCGCAGGCGAACCCGTCGCCGTTCATCACGGAAACGGCAACGCGGGTCTTCCGCACGTCGGCGGAAGCGTTCAAATTTTTCGTGGACAACGACTACGTGCCGAGTCCGAAACTCGGCGGGCTGTTCGGGTGAGTGGGAGGGTTTTCGGTTCTCGTATACGATGAATTTATTTTTACCACAGAGGCACAGAGAACCACAGAGAAGGCGTTGGGGATTCCTCGAAACATGGCGTTTCGAAGCATTTCGTGAATCCCCAACGCCTTCTCTGTGGTTCTCTGTGCCTCTGTGGTAAAAGAAAACGTGCCCTCTACTCCCCGAAGCTCGTGCTGACGGCCCTGGCGGCGCGGATCATGTGGTAGTCGAGGGGGACGGTGCGGACTTTGTCTGCGACGGCGGCGATGGGGACGGAGTTGATGTTGTCGCCCTGGTAGACGACGAGCCGGTTGAATTCGCCGCGTTGAATCAAATCAAACGCCGCCGATCCGAAGAGCGTCGCGAGGCCGCGGTCGCGGGCGCTGGGGATGCCGCCGCGCTGCACGTGCCCCAGGACGACGTGGCGGGCTTCGATGCCGGTTTGTTCTTCGATTTGCGAGGCGACGAATTTCGCGACGCCGCCCAGCCGGATGGGGTCGGGGCTTGTCGCGTCGACGCGGTCGACGAACTGCTGTCCGCCGGCGGGCGTGGCGCCTTCACCGGCGGCGATGATCGTGTAGCGTTTGCCGTGCCGGCAGCGCTGCTCGCACGCGGCGATCACGCGGTCCATGCGGAAGGGAATTTCAGGGATGAGGATGACGTCGGCTCCGCCGGCGACGCCCGCGTGCAGCGCCAGCCAGCCGGCGTAGCGCCCCATGATTTCCACGACCATCACGCGGTGATGGCTGGACGCGGTGGTGTGGACTTTGTCCAGCGCGTCGGTGGCGGTGACGACGGCGGTGTCGTGCCCGAACGTCACGTCGGTGCATTCCAGGTCGTTATCGATGGTCTTGGGCACGCCGACGATGCGCAGCCCCATGTCGATGAGCTTGGACGCGCCACTCATCGTGCCGTCGCCGCCGATGGCCACCAGCGCGTCCAGCCCCTCTTGGTGATAATGGTCCACGACCCGCTGGCGGACGTCCTGGATCGTCCAGCCGCCGTGGCCGTCGGGCACGGCATACTTGGACGGATTGGCCTTGTTGCAGGAGCCGAGAATCGTCCCGCCTTGCGTGAGGATGCCGCTGACGTCGGCGTTGGTCAGCCGTCGTCGTCGGTTCTCGATCAAGCCAAGATAGCCGTCCTCGTAGCCGATCACTTCGATGCCGCCCGCCTGCGCCGCCTTGGCCACCGCGCGAATCACCGCGTTAAGCCCAGGGCAATCGCCGCCGCCCGTCATGATGCCGATTCGTTGTATGGAGGTAGTCATGGCCTCATTATCGGCAAACCGCGCGGGAAAACCAGAGTGTTCGGAAGTGGCGCAGAATCATCGCACGTGCATTATCCGGTTTTCCACGTGATCTTAGCATTCAGGCACGACAGGCCGCAGGCCCTGCCATTTTGCGTTGTAAAACGTTGTGAGCGACAGAACGCTTTGGTTATCACAACGATCTACAACGCAACATGGCAGGGCCTGCGGCCTGTCGTGCCTGAATGCGAGTCCTATTCGAAAAAAGGAATGTACACTTGTTCGTCGTTATTTTTTCCGTCGTCGCGCGAGCAGGCCTGCCGCGCCCGCCAGCAGGAGCGCTAGACTGGCCGGTTCCGGTATCGGTGTCGGCATCGGATGGGCGGGTTCCTCTGGGTCCGCGCCGGACTCCACGAGATACGGTACCGAAAAAGACGCATAGAGGTCCTCGATCGCGTCCATTTCCGACAGCAGGTGATCGTTGCCGACGCCCCAGACCCACCAGCGGCCATCCGAACTCAACGCGTAGCAGCAATACACGCCCATCGTCACCGCCACGATGTCGGCCATCACCTGCGCGCCCGCGTGATGCGGCGTCAGCAGGCCCGCGATCATGGCGTCCTGTCCCGCGTGGCTGAGGTTGTTGGGTTCCCACAGGAACAGGCGTCCGTCTTTGACGGCCAGGGTCACATCGTAGCGTGGCGTGGCGATCGACGCGCCGCCTGAAGAATAGAACGCCGACATGGGATCGAAGGGATCGTCGATTTCTGGAGACGTCAACAGGCCCAGCAGGCTCGTTTCCAGGGTGTGCCACATCTCGCCGATGCGGGCCTTCTCGTTTGTCACCGGGCAGCATTCGTCCGGCTCCGCGTTGGGCGCTCCGCCCGCCGCGTGCGCGTCCGGCGCCGCCACTCCGCAGGCTAGCAACAGCGTCGCCAGCCGCCCCAACCATTGTATTGTTCGCATGCCACGACTCCCCATTCATGCGTACACCCCGACCCCGCGACATGGACGATGCGTCCACATCAATGCCTCATGAAATCAGCCGCGAAAACCAACGTTCTGTGCCGCACGCACGACGAAACCGAACGCATCGCGAATGATGAGCGGATTCCCTTCTGATGTTGCGGTGTATCCTGTCGAAAACACAGGCGTTTCCCGTGTATTCTCGTGTTGGAAGTCTGCGGACACCGCTACGGAAAAAGCAAAACGGCTCTACAAGGGGTTCCCTCGTACCGCGTCGGCGGCCACCAAACTCATCGCCCGGCGCCGCCCGCTCACCCCGATTCTCATGAACGCCCGCACCAACATGCCGCATCCATGACCCAACGAGAATGTAGATTACGAATTCCTCCGCGGCAAATCGGCGGCGAAACTTAGAGCGGTTCACGATTTGCTGTAGCTGTTGGCCTGCCTGCGGCGTCGCCAGGCGGCGTCGGCCTGCATCGCCGATGCGTTGCATCGGCTGCTTCGGCCTCCTGGCCTGGCTCGTCCTCGGCGACGGCCAACAGCTACAGCAAATCGTGAACCGCTCTAATCCAGGGCGATCCACATCAGCCGGCCTTGGTTTGAGCTAAGGCCGTCACGAGGTCTGTCCGATAGTTTTGTATGCGGCGCGTGCGGGATGAACGTCGCGTCGACAGGGACGGAGAGGTTCACCATGAATCAGTTGAAGATCGGGCTTGTGTGCATCGGGGTTGGGTTGTCGATCGCTGGCGTCCGGGAACTCATGCTCAGCGCGAACGCGTCGTCGATGCCGCAGACGATCAGTTGCCGGCAGTTGGCCGAGCGGGGGTACGACGAGAATGCCCATGTCGTCCTGACGGATGCCGTGTGCGTGACCGCGTGGATGGTCTACAAAGGCAAGGGGGTCAAGGGGCCTTGGGAGCATGTGTATTTTCCCGTCATCGCCGAGGACGATCCGTGGGTCGAGGAGGCGATGGCGGCGGACCAGGCCGGTCAGAAAGTCAGGACGACGCCGCAGAACATTCGCGTGCTGTTGAAATTCAAGAACGTCAAAAACGAGAACGAACTGGACTCGCGGCTGACGGTGCAGTATCGCAAGCACGGGGGCATTCACGGAACGATCATCAACGACATTGACTCGTTGGACGCGAGGGAGAAGACGCTTCTCCGGCAGGGCTATCGCGACCTGGACGTGGACAATGTGTGGATTCTCGAAGTCGACCGCGCGCCGTCGGCGACCAAGGCGTTGGCGCTAACCGGCGGCGGCGTGGCGGGCGTTGTTTTGGGTGGTTTGTGGATCCTGTGGCCGTACCTTCGTCCACGCCAGACGGTGCCGACGATCGAGAGTGTTCAGGCGGAGTTGTCGCCGCACAACCCCGATGCCCATAACGATTTTGCATGGCCCGGGCGCAACGCGGAACCGCGAGCGCAGCGCGAGCGGGACGAGGCCCAGTTGGCGCAATTTCGCCGCGGCGAGGAACAGATCATTCGGTGACGGCGTCGGTTTCCCATACCTGTTTCGCCACGGCGCCGAAGCGGGCGACGACGTCGTCGATGGTGAACCACTCCTGGCCGGTCATGTAGGTGCGGATTTTTCCTTTGAACGGGCGTGTCCAGTGGGCGGGGATGGCCTTGGCGCCGACGACGGCGCCGACGATGCTGCCGGCGGTCGCGGCGGTGCAGTCGTTGTCCAGGCCCATCGCCACCGTGTTGCCGATGACCTTGGTGACGTCTCGGCCGCCCAGGGCCAGGCCGAAAATCGTCAGGCAGGCGTTGTTGATCGTGTGCACGCCGTGCATGTCGTGGAATTTCTCGTCCACCAGTTGCCTCGCGTGGCGGTAGTCTTTGACCGTCTCCGCCATGTTCAATCCCCAGCGGATGCCTTCGGCGACGCGGCAGCGGCGGGGGATTTCGCCCAGTCCGATTTCGCAGGCCCGCATCGGATCGTCCACGGCGAAGGCGGCGGCGATGACGGCGGCGAAATACATTTCGCCGTAAATGCCGCCGAAGCGATGGCTCAGGAACGCGTCGCGCCAGGCGAGTTCGGCCGCCTTCGCCGGCCAGCCGGGCGCCGCGTAGCCCCACGGGTCGCTGCGAATGTCCGCGCCGATCCACTCGACGTACGGGTTGTCTTTTTCGCCGGCCCGTTTCCAGCTCACGCCTTTCTTGAGATTTTCCAGGGCGACGTGTTCGGCGGTGCAGGCGACCGGCAGATATTTCAGCCAGGCCTTTCCGACGTCGGCGGTGGTGAAATGCACGCCGGAATCTTCGAGAATCAGCAGCCCCAGCAGGGTATAGGTGAGGTCATCGTCGACGGGCACGTGATTCATGCGGCCACGCGTGTAGTCCTCGCACGGGCTGAGGAGGTAGCGTTTGTGCCACGGATTGTTCGTGAACGCCCAGTAGTCCTCCGGCGGCATGGGCTGCCCGGCGTGGGCGGCGAGGCCTTCCATTTGCTCGATGGAATTGAACTCCACAATGGCCCCGAGCGTGCAGCCGGCCGCCCGAGCCAGGTACGCGCCACGAACTTTCTCGGCGTAGAGTTTGGGATCGAATCGCTCCCACAGCCGCCTCGGTCCAACCGGGCGCCGCGAGTGAATCGCCGCCAGCGCGTTGGGTTCATTCGCCACGATGGTCGCCCTGGGCTTGGCCTTGCGAAGCTCCGCCACCGCCCGCCGCAACGCCGCCAGGGCCGGCTTCACCGCGGGATGGATGTTCACCCCCTGATCGTGCGCCTGAAACATCCAGTCGTTAAGCTGAGCGACGAGTTTGCCAAGTTCCGTACTTTGCGACAAGGCCATGGTGTTCTCCAAAAATGATGACGCGTGCAACGATAACAGAAAACCAGCCGCACCGCCATGCCGAATGGATTGGGGGGGGTAAACGCATGTAATGTGACGCGGGCGTCTCGCCCGCGTGTGGCGAGGGCATCTTGCCCTCGCGGACTGTTCCACATGGCTGACGCAATGGAAAAACAACGGGATTCAAGGCCGGACGCGGGCGCTCGCGCCCGCGAGACACGCGGGCAAGATGCCCGCGTCACGAGATCAGGGCCATCGCATTCTCGTAGCACGGGCGTCTCGCCCGTGAGTCGCATGGGCGTCTCGCCCATGCAAACACTCCAAAAGGGTAATGGTTCTATGCCCTCCACGGGCGAGACGCCCGTGGGACTCACGGGCAAGATGCCCGTGCTACGGAGAATGCGATGGCCCTGGTCACGAGATTCGCGCTCTTGACTCTGGGCCGCGATTGTCTAAGCTTGTGGCTTGTCGTGACATTACGCTTGTCGTGACGGGATCACTATACGTGCTTACGAGAGTGCCGCGATGATTTCCAGGAATGTGACGGTTGTAGGTTTGCAGTGGGGCGACGAAGGCAAGGGTAAGATTGTCGACGCCTTGTCTGATGTGTGCGATTACGTCGCCCGGTTTTGCGGCGGAGCCAACGCCGGGCACAGCGTCGTCATCGGCGACCAGAAATTCGCCCTGCACCTGATTCCGTGCGGTGTGTTCCGCCCGCGCGTGGTCAACGTGATCGGCAACGGCGTGGCGTTCGATCCGACGGTGGCGGTGAAGGAGTTGACCGCCCTGCAAGGCCGCGGCGTGGAGGTCGGGCCCGGCAACCTGGCGATTTCGGCGGCCGCCAACGTCGTCATGCCGTATCACAAGCAGCAGGACAGCCTTTCGGAAGCCTCGCTGGGCGACGGCAAGATCGGCACGACGTCCCGCGGTATCGGCCCGTGCTACGGCGATAAGGCCAATCGCTCCACCGCCATCCGCGTGGCCGACCTGATCGATCCCGACGTGCTCGCGCCGAAAATACGGACCGTCGCGGCCATCAAAAACAAAATTTTCGCCGCCCTCTACAACGCCGCGCCGATGGACGTCGAAGCGATCGTCGCCGAGTACGTCGAGTTGGGCAGGCGGATCAAGCCGCACGTCACCAACACGGGCACGATGTTGCGTAAGGCGATCGCCGCCGGCAAACGCGTGCTGTTCGAGGGCGGGCAGGGCAGCCTGCTGGACGTGGATCACGGCACGTTTCCGTTCGTGACGAGTTCGTCGGTGACGTCCTGCGGCGTGCCGACCGGCTCGGGCGTCTCGCCCGCCGACGTCGGACAGGTGGTCGGGCTGATCAAGGCCTACAGCACGCGCGTCGGCGGCGGACCGTTCCCGACCGAGCAGGACAACGCCATTGGCAACACGATCCGCGAGCGAGGCCGCGAGTACGGCACCACGACGGGCAGGCCTCGCCGATGCGGCTGGTTTGACGCGGTGGCGGTTCGTTACACGGCGGACCTGTCGGGCGTGGCGGAGTTGTCGTTGTCGCTGCTGGACGTGCTCAGCGGGCTGGACGAGGTGAAGATCGCCGTGCGGTATCGTCGCGGCGGCGCGGTGGTGGAGGACTTCGACGCGGCCTCGATGGACGGCGTGGAGCCCGAATACGAAACGCTGCCCGGCTGGTCGCAGGACATCACCGCCTGCCGCCGCTTCGAGGATCTGCCGCCGATGGCCCGAGCGTACGTCGATCGCGTGGAGCAGCTCGTCGGCCGACCCGTGGGCTTCATCAGCGTCGGGCCCGAACGCACGCAAACCATCCACCATCACACGAAAATCGAAGGACTACGCTGATGCCTCCCGATCTGAGTCCGCAACGGATCCTCGAACGCTGCTCGGCCCTGGGCCTGGCGCCCGAGCGGTTGCCGCGACACGTCGCCATCATCATGGACGGCAACGGGCGGTGGGCCCGCGCCCGCAACCTGCCGCGCTCGGCGGGGCATCAGGCCGGCGCGGACGTGGTCGAGCAGATCGTCACGGCCGCCGCCGAACTGGGGCTCGACGCCCTGACGCTCTACAGCTTCTCCGTTGAAAACTGGCGACGCCCCAAGGAAGAGGTCCAGATGCTCATGTACCTCTACGCGGAATACCTCCGCCAGCAGCGACAGACGCAGTTGGACCACAACCTCCGCCTGCGGCACGTCGGGCGGCGAGAAGGGCTGCCCCAAAGCCTGCTCGACGAGTTGGACCGCTCCGTCGAATTGTCCGCCGACAACACCGGCATGTTTTTGTGCCTGGCCCTCAACTACGGCAGCCGGGCGGAAATCACCGACGCCGTCCGCCGCATCGCCTCCCGCGTGCGCGAAGGGTTGCCCGACGACGCCATCGACGAGAAATTGATCTCCGACTCCCTCGACACCCACGGCGTGCCCGACCCCGACCTGCTCGTCCGCACCGCCGGCGAAATCCGCCTGAGCAATTTTCTCCTCTGGCAGATCTCTTACGCCGAACTCTACGTGACCGACAAACACTGGCCCGAATACACGCGCGACGAATTCCACAAATCCCTCCACGCCTTCGCCGCCCGAAGCCGACGCTTCGGAGGACTCGACTCGACGAATACGTGACGGAAAACGGTAGCCAGTAGCCAATAGCCAATAGCCAGTAGGTATGAATGAGCGTGCCGTAACCAGGGCATACTGTCGACGTGCCTTATGGTATCGAATCGCAGGTCTGCGAAGCTTCGAGACTCCTCTCTCGAACTGGATGTTTGTTTTTACCGTCGGGCGGCGAAAACCCTATTGGCTACTGGCGGATGGCTACTGGCTTTCTGCGGGAAAATTTCCAAAGTCACGGTTGACTTTTCCACGGCGTTTGGCATAATAAGCCGTTTCTCTTTAGGTACAAGGAGCCGATCGTGTACGCGATTATTGAAGATAGTGGTTCGCAGTTTCGGGTCAGCGAAGGCGATGTGTTGAACGTGGACCTCCGCGAGTTGGCCGCCGACGCCAAGGACGTGGAGTTTTCGCGCGTGCTGCTGGTCAGCCATGAGGGCGACATCCGCGTGGGCACGCCGTACGTTGCCGGCGCCAAGGTGCAGGCCGAGGTCGTCAACGCCGAAGCCAAGGGCGAGAAATTGTACACCTACCATTTCCGCCGCCGCAAACACTCGCGCAGCAAGACAGGCCATCGGCAGAAATACTTGCAGGTCAAGATCACGAAAATCGTCGCGTAAGATCGCGACGGGGCAAACGTATGTGCATTGTCCGGTTTGTCGTATGACTTCCGGGCTTGACGCAACTGGCCGCAGGCCCTGCCATGTTGCGTTGTAAGACGGTATGACAGACAGAACGCTTTGTCTGTCACGCCGTCTTACAACGCAACATGGCAGGGCCTGCGGCCAGTTGCGCCTAAACACACATCTCGTGCGAAAAGGGGAATGAGCATGCGTTTTCCCCGTGAAAAATTCGCGGTATTCGCGGTATTCGCGGCCATTTGATAGAATGTCCCGACACGGTGAAAGGACGCCATGAACATTTTTCTCGCGGGCATTATTCAGGGGTCGTTGGTGGAGGCGGCGATTCATCGGCAGGACTGGCGCGAGCCGATCAAGGCGGCGTTGGCGGGTGTGGCCGGTGCGGAGGTGTATTGCCACTACTCGCGTCATCCGAATTCCATCACGTATGACCTGCCGGAGATTCGGGCCACGCTGGCCGAGGGCAATCGGTTGGCGGGGCAGTGCGACGTGCTCATCGCGTACGTGCCCAGCGCGTCGATGGGGACGGCCATCGAAATGCACGAAGCCCGCCGCGGCGGCGCGGTCGTGCTCGCCGTCACGCCGCTGACAGTCAACTGGGTCATCCGCGCCTACAGCGACCGCATCTTCCCCGACATCGCGGCGCTGACACAATTCCTCGCCAGCGACGAATTCACCGCCCTGGTGGCGGAGCGGCGGGCGCGGTAGTTGTCGCGGGCTGTGACGTGGTATTGGCCTCTTCGGCATCCAGGCCGGCGTCGTGATTGATGGCCTGGATCGCTTTGGTAATTGCTTCGGCATTGTTTTTGTCTTTAACAAATTTCTCAAACGCCTTCAGGTTCTTCTGAATCTCTTCATCGCCACGCTTCTGTTCTTCCGCCGAAACACTTTCAGCCCACCATTTGAGTTGCAGGGCCGGCATGATTTTTTTCAGCCATTCGCCATGCCATTTTCGTTGATATACGTGTACTTCTTTGTCTCGGGCGATGGCCAGGCACGCCGCAATCGAATCCTCCGTGAAACGAAGCGGAATTTTGACGAGATTGGATGCCAGGATGGATGGATCATCTGTGTGATCTTCAACCCACACGTCCCAGTGTCCCGGTACGAGCCACCCAGACCAGTCTCTTTCCATATCCGTCGAAAACTCATATGTTTCGCCTGGAGCGATAGAGGTCTGTTCCGGGGCAGGCGCCACCATTGCGGTCCATGTTTCTCCGTTTACTTCAACCGTGGTGTGCGTCATTCGACCTAAACTGTATCCGTACGGACGTCTCGTGGATTCAGGAACGCGAAATTGTACCTTAACAGAAAGGGATTCTTGAGGCTTGGGCATTTTCCATGGTGTTTTGCCTGTGTTCTGAAAACGCACTTGGAATGAAACATCCTGGCCAAACGAAAATGAATCGCCGTTGGCTACAAGAATGATTTTGTGCGATGGTTGCTCGGAATCTGAGGTTTTTTCTTCGCCCCAAACGGCGAACGTGTGGCAAAGTACACAGAGTAACGTCACGGCCACGGAAGTTCCCACAACTCGTTTGGTGATCGTCATGATTGAATAATACTACAACGCGATAAACGCGCACGCAATACGGCTGGACTTCCCCAAGTAGGATGTATCCAAAGCTTCTGGCATCAGGATGACTGCTGATACCTCAAATACATATGGCCCTGCCTGTCCTGGCCCCGTGAGGGGCCGCGTTGGGTAGCCCAGGGCCGCCCGTACTCGGGCGCGCCCTGGGACTGGGTGGTTTTCTATGTTCTGTTCGTGCCTGACGCCACTGGCCGAAGTCGCGCACGCGTGGCCTGACGGCTTCGAATAACGCGCATATTTTCCTGTATATGTCGTTCGAAGCCGTCTTCGCGTGATGGTGCGGCCTCGGCCAGTGGCGTCAGGCACGAACAAAGAATTCCCTCAAGCCCTGTCCCCCAGGGCTCGCCCGAGTACGGGCGGCCCTGGGCTACCCAACGCGGCCCCTCACGGGGCCAGGACAGGCAGGGCCAACAAAATACATAGCGCCAGAATTTTTTGTCACCTCTCGACTACGAAGCGCCCGTCGCCGCGTCACTGCGTCTCCGTGTCGCCATTTTTTCTTCTCGCCCGCGCCGGGGAGACGTGGCAGATTTGTCGGTAGGGGCAGTAGGGTGGGCAGGTGGCGGCGGGGCGTGTGTGGAATTGGCCTTGGCGCATGGCGTGGATGTGGGCGGCGACGCATTGTAGTGCCTGGCGGTGCGGGTCGTTGGCGGGGTCGGGCGTTTTGTATTGGTATAGGCCTGCGCGGCGCGACAGGCGGCCGAAGAAGCGCATCTCGCCTTCGCCGCCGACGCGGTGGAACGCGCCGCCGAGCCAGTCGTCGTCGTGCCCGTTGGTGGCGGCGTTTCCGTCGGAGGATTGTCCGTCGGAGCGGCCTTCGCCGCCCAGCAGCGTGCGTGCGGCTTCGACGTAGAGGGGCAGTTGCATGTGTCGGGCGGCGCGGATGTCCTCGCCGGTGGGCAGCGGGCCTGTTTTGTAGTCGACGACGAGCATGCCGGCGGCGCCGTCGATTTCCACGCGGTCGATGCGGTCGATTTTCCCGCGGAGGCGGATCGTCGCGCCCGGCTGATCGGGCGTGCCCGGCAGGCCGAGCGTCACGGGCTCACGGCGGCTTTTCGGGTCGAGCATGTCGTCGGCGGGGCCCAGGCCCGCGTCGGTGCCGAAGGCGAATTCGCAATGTATCGGCCTGGCGAGCAGGGTGTCGTCGAGCTGATTTTTCACGTAATTTCGCAGGGTGGCCGCGAGTTGTTCGCGCTGGAGCGCCCACAACACAGGGTAGGGCGGCGCCGTCGCTTCGACGCGGGCGGCCTCCGCGGCGAGGGCGTCCGCCAAGGCTGTCTCGACGCGGGATGGTTCCATGTGGACCAACGCCGACGTCGGGTCGTGCGCCGTCAACTCGCTCACGACGCGCCACAGCACGTTGTGGCAGAACGTGCCCGCGCTGACGGCCTCCAATTGGCGTTGCGGCACCGCCAGCGGACGCAGATGCAGCAGATACGACGCGAAAAACTGCCACGGACATTGGCCGTACGCATTGAGCGAACTGGCGGAGAAAACCATCTCGTCGGGCACGGCCTGCCGCAGCCGCTCGAGCAGATCGTCGTGGGAAATCTGTCCGTCGAAGCCGTCGCATTCGGCGGTCTCCCAGCGGCGTTGCATGGCGAGTTGACCGGCGGCGAGAAACTCCGTCGCGTCGGCGGGGCGGTCGTTGCGGGGTGCGTGCGGCGGCGTGTCGTGCGGTTGCGACAACGCCCGCGCGGCAAACGCGTCGCGTGGCGAGGCGATATCCGCCGGCGGTGGGATGAACTGGTCGGCGGGGATTTCCACGAATTGGCCCGCCGTCTTCACCGCGTCCAGGCCGCCGACGGACGCGAGCAGGCTTTCCAGAAACGCGCTGGCCAGTTTCGGCTTGCCGGCGGTGTCGCTGGATTGGAACGAAATCGTCAGCGACCGTTTCGCCCGCGTGACGGCCAGGTAAAACAGCACCATTTCTCGCGCGTTGAGGTCGCCCCTGCCGTCGAGCACGAGGCCGTGGCGCGCCCACGCGGCGCGGTTGGCGTCGTGGATCAACGCGTTCTCCCTCGCCGGCTGAGGGAACGCGCCCTCCTCGACACCGACGAGGAAGACGTGGTCGTAGTGCAGCGCGCGGGCGTCGAGGACGTCGAGGACGTCGACGAGGGACTCGCTCCTGGCCGCGGGAATCAAGGCCGCCGACAGGGCGGAGCGAATATCCGCCGGCGTGAGGGGCGCGTCGGGCGATTCGTTGGCGTGCAGGTCGGCCAGTGTTTTTTCGAGCGTGGCCAGGGCGCGCAGGTCGGCGGCGATTCGTGCGGCGTTTGGGCTTGCGTTGGCGGCGGGGCGGTCGTGCGTTGCGGTATGTGGGTATTGATCGAGAATCGCCTGCCGCAGCTCCAGCCGCCGCGTCAGCCGCAGCAGGCCCGCTGGCGACGTGGCGGATTCGCATGCGTCGAACAAGGTGTCCAGCATTGCCGCCGCCCGCGTCAGGTCGGCCGGCTGAACGGACATGTCGCCGAGCCGCTGCGCCGTCGATCCGCCGCCGGGTGTGGCGTCCTCCGCCTCGCCGGATTCCCTCCGGTCCGTCGCCGCGAGGAGTCGGGCCTTGAGCCGCTCGGCCGCTCGACCGTACGCCGCCCTGCCGCCGAGCACGTTGCCCTCGCGAATGATCGTTTCAGCCAGCCAGACGGTTTGGGCGTCGAAATCCGGCCCGAGCGCCCGCGGGCGGAAGTAACTGTTGCGAATCGTCCGCAGGACGTGGCGGAATGGGAATTCGCCGTTGACGGCGATGTCGGCGGCGTCGAGGACGAACCGCGTGAGCGGGCTTTGCGTCAGCGGGGCCGGCCGCGGCGCGATCGGGATGCGGTGCTCGGCGAAAATGCGTTCGAGTGTCGGCGCGACGGCCTCCAGCGACCGCGCGAGCACGGCGATTTTCGTTTGTTCGTGCGGTTTTTCGCCAGCAACGGTGTCGACGAGCCGTCGTTTGACCCGCCGCGCGACAGCGGAAAGTTCCGCGTCCAGTCCGGCGGCGGCGATGACCGTCAGCCCAGGCGGCACGGCATCGGGTGCGGCGCGAAACGTGCCCAGATCGAACACCGTCGCCGCCAGGCCTGCCAACGGCGTGGGCGTGGCCGCGGGAGGCAGGTCGATTTCCCGCAGCCGCGGGCCGAACTCCGCGCGAAGTTGTTGTCGCGTCCGGGCCGTCCATCGCCACATCCGCTCGCGCGAGTCCAGCCCGTGCGGCAGCGTCACGAGCAGCCGCTCCATCCGCGACGCGAGCAGGCCGAGCATGCGAAGCTGCGTCGGCGTGAGATCGGTGAACCCGACCAGGGCGACGGCGGCAACGCCCTCCAGCGCCGGCAAGGCCTCCCCGGCAGGCCACTCCGCCAGCAGCCGACGGGCCATCCACATGTGCCCCTCGACGTCGAACTCGTTGTGCGAGATCAGATCCTGCTGGTACCAGCGATAAATTTCCAGCAGGTCGGCCTGTTTCGGTTCGGCCGGCGCGGCGGCCAATGCCCGCGCCAGATCCTCCGGTTCGACGGCGGCCCGTTTGAGTTCGGCGATGGCGCGATCCAACGCCGCAATCACGCCCGGCGTCTCCGCGACGGCGGTTAGCGCCCGCAGCCGCCCGGCGGCGACAAGTTCCCGCACGATCTGCCGCAGCCGCTGATGACGCACCGCGGGCGACAGCAGCGTCGCCGCCGATCCCGCGCCGGCGAGCAGCCGACCCGCCAACGTCGCAAACGTCATCACCGGCGGCGACAACAGCACGCCCGCACCGGACTCGGCCAGCAACTGCCGCCGCAGCCGATCCGCCGTGATGCCGTTGGGCGCCACCAACACACACCGCCCGCGTCCGGCGGAGTCCACGTGCCGCCGGTAAAATGCCATCGCGACTTCGCGCACCCCCGCTCCCGCGGGCCCAGCCAACAACACAGGCCCGCCCGCCCGCAGGATCTCCTCCACCAAATTGGCCGATCCGATCGCCATGACGCCATTGTGCACCGCGGCTGTTTTTTAGTCACGAAAATATGTCCATTCGATTTCGCTCGGTCTTCGCGAAGTCGGATAGTCTAACGCTTGCCGACAGGATCGTCCTGCCGCGCAAAAAGACAAGCCACCGCGAGGGATTTTGCGTAAGATATTCCTGTGTCCGATCCCAACGACAATTCGTTTCCGCGGTCGCGTCGGCTGGCGGGGCGCGAGGAGATCTCGCGGGTGTTTGCGAGCGGGCGGCGCAAGAGCGATCGCGTGTTGACGCTGCTTGGGCTGCCCAACGGCTTGCCGCACGCGCGGGCCATGGCCGCGATGTCGCGGCGGCACGGCTCGGCCGTCACGCGAAACCGCCTCAAACGCCTCTGTCGCGAAGCCTTTCGTCTGTCGCAATCGCACGTGCCCGGCGGGTGGGATTGGGTCCTCATTCCGCACGCGGGGAAAATGCCCACGCTGACGCAACTGCGGGAATCGCTCGTGAAACTGGCAAGCCTGCTGGCCACGTCGCCGTCGTCAGGCCCGGCTGCGGGAGAATCGCCATGATCGCCCCGCTGCGATGGGTGAGCCGGTTGTTGTCGTTCGCCTTGGTGCTGCTGGTGCGGCTGTACCAACTCACGCTCCGTCCGATCCTGGGCGGACAGTGCCGGTTCATCCCCTCGTGCAGCGAATATTTCATCGAAGCCGTCCGTCGCCGAGGCCCCGTGGTGGGCCTGGGCCTGGGCATCTGGCGGATCCTCCGCTGCCATCCGTTCGGCGGCAGCGGGTACGACCCGGTTCCGGAACGGCGGCGACGTAAATAGCGAGTTCAGCTCAGCGGCTTCAGCCCGTTCGTCTTGCGGATCGCCTGGGCCGAGGCCAGCAGGTGTCGCTCGCTGGTGAGGAGGTCGGAAAAATTTCCGGTGGTGATGCCGAGGCATGCCGCCGCGTCGGCCATGCGACCGCCGCATGCGTGCAGCACGTCCAGCAGGAAGGCAGCCACCCGCCAGAAACGGAAATCGCGCACGCCGATTTCGAGTCGGCGCGGGGCGTCTTCGCCTCGCCCTCGTGGGGTAAATATACACTCGGCCACGTGCGCCGGCAGCGAGGCCGGGCCGGCGTCGAGGAACGTCTGCCGATCCATTTCGCGCCGGATCTGGCAGGCGATGTTCATCCGAAGCCGCCGCAGCGCCAGCTTCTTGTTGTCATGCTGCGACCGGCTGTCGTCGCCATGGGCGCTCACGCCGCTGCGTCGATGATGCAGCCGCACCGCCGACGATACCTTGTTACGATGCTGCCCGCCAGGCCCGGACGATTTGTAATAATGCACCTCGCACTGGGCCAGCAGCGCGTCGTCGTCCAAGGCCAATGGATCGTCGTTCGTCATGGCGACCATGATACCACGATAATATCTTTACAGTTTCCAAACGGCGTTTCTGTTTGTACAATCTTCGAAATCGTGATGTATCACGTGTCGCGAATCGGGCGGTTTGTTTTGGCTGTGGTATCCGTGCATATAAAGGAATTGCTGCGATGGCTATGAAGAAAATGTTCCTGGCGTTGTTTGTGGCGGCGTTGTCGGCGGCGTTCGTGATGGGTGGCTGCGGCGGCCCGCAGGCGACGACGGCTCCGGGGCAGACGGTTTCGACGGAGCAAGGCGACGCGACGAAGCAGACGACTGCGCCGGAACAGAAGGCCGCGACGGTGGCGGCGCCCGTGGCCAAACCGGTCGTCGTGATCGTCAAAGGCGACGATCCGGTGGTGATGATGGCCCAGGCGTTCGAACTGCTGGGCGGGCTCAAGCCGATCGTCGGCGACGCCAAGACCGTCGTGCTCAAGCCCAACCTCACGGGCATGATGGGCGGCGAGTACAAGGGCGTCTCCACGAGCGGCGAGGTGATGAGCGCGCTGCTGGGCGAATTGAAAAAGAACACCGACGCCACGCTCACCATCGCCGAAGGCCCCGGCGGCGGCCGCATCGGCTGGATGGTCCGTGCCACGAACCTGGAGAAGGCCGTCAAGGACTACGACGTCGAAGTGATCGACACCAACGACGTCAACACGCCGCGCGTCCGGGTCGAACTGCCCGACGGCCTGGCGTACAAACATTACGACTACCCCAAAGTCGTCAAGGAAGCCGACGTGTTCATTAACGTGCCGGTGATGAAGACGCACCAGCTTTCCGGCATCACGATCGGGTTCAAGAACCTCTTTGGCTACTTCCCTGGCGGGCAGCGGCGCGGCGTGTATCACGACCAGTACTCCGATGCGCTGATCGACATGGTGACCATCCGCAAGCCGGACCTGATCGTCGTGGACGCCCTCCGCGGCATGCAGGGCCGCGGACCGCTGTGGGGCTCCATCGTCGAACACAACCTGATCATTGTCGGCACGGACATCGTGGCCGTGGACACCGTCTGCGGCGCGCTGATGGGCCAGCCGATCGAGCGCATTCCGTACACGAACAAGGCCGCCAAGATGGGCATGGGCGTGGCGGACCTGGCGAACATCGAAATCCGCGGCGAAAAAATCGAGGACGTGAAGATCGACTACGAGATGGCCCGCTGGTACGTGGGCATCCAGATCCCGCGCACGCAGGAACTGATCGATCGCCTCGAAAAATTGGTCGACGGCGGCACGGAAGAGGAAATCGACCGCCGTGACAACACCGTCTCCTGCAAGCTGTATCACTTCACGGACAAGAACCTCCAGCCGAACATGGAGAAATATCCGCTGCGGATCAACACCGGCTTCACCGTGTATATGTACATGAAACGCGACACGGATATCATCGAGTTCCACACGCGACACGCCGTGTTCTACGACGAAAACCGCGAAGCCGCCGAAACCGAAACCCGCGCGTGGATCAAGGAAAACCTCGGCGACCTGCTGAAAGATGAAGACATCAAAACCCTCCCGCTGGGCGGCGACTGGCATGGGCGGAAGGAGTAAGGCGGAACGGCATTCTCATGACTCGACGGTAATCATAGCCGTTTACTCGAGGGAACGATTTCGTTAACTCGTTGACTCGTTAACTCGTGACTCGATGGTTTTGTCCAGTTAACGAATTAACGAATTAACGGAATCGTTCCCTCTTGTAAACGGTCCGTTTTTTACCCATGCGCCATGGGAGTATGTTTGCCTTGTCTGTTTTTGGATGCTCTGTGATGGAATTCAGCCGGAACCGTTACACTGCGGATCGGTTGAACGATACGAGGACGTTTTTGTGGCGCGTTTGACAGATTATCTTGATTTGCAGACCCTGCAACAGTTGCAGGATTCGTTTACGGCGGTTTCGCAGGTGCCGGTGCGGATCTGCGATGCGGCGGGGGCGCCGTTGACGCCGGCGCGGAGCGAAACCACCCGTTCGCTGCCGCCTGTGCCCGACGGGATCGCGCCGGCCAATCCGTTTACACACCGCTCGGATGTCTGCGAGGCGCCGATCCTGCTGGACGGGAAAATCACAGGCCGCATCGTCATGGAAAGCGGCGGCGTGCCCGATCGCGACCACGACGGCCGAGGCCCCTGGCTGCTGTCGCTGATGGCGGCGATGATCGGTCGGCTGACCGACCGCGAAAGCGTGCTCCGCGAGCGCGTCGAGCAACTGGCGACGCTCTATCGTCTGACGGCGGAATTCACCGCCGCCAACGACCTCCAGACCGTCCTGGACACCGTCGCCAAAATCGTGGTGGACGTCATCAAGGCCAAGGGCTGCATGATCCGCATGCTCAGCGAGGATCACAAGGAGCTGGTCATCAAGGCGGTGCACCAGTTGTCGCTGGGATACCTCAACAAAGGGCCGATCCTGGTCGAGCAAAGCCAGATCGACCGCGAGGTGCTCACTACCGGCAAGACGGTTTATGTTTCCGACTCGCGGAACGACCCGCGCGTGCTGTACCAAGCCGAGGCCCGCGACGAGGGCATCGTCTCGGCCCTGGTGGTGCCGATGTTCTACAAGGGCCGGCCCGAGGGCGTCATCCGCGTGTACATGAAGCAGCGGCATGAGTTCGACTGGTTCGAAATCCAGTTGATCCAGGCCATCGCCGCGCAGGGGGCCGCCGCGCTGGTGAACGCCCGGCTGTATGCCGAGGCGGTGGCGGCGGCGTCGATCAAGCGGCAACTGGCCCTGGCGGGCGACGTGCAGCGTCACATGATTCCGCTCCAGCCTCCGGATATCGACGGGCTGGATTTCGGCGCCCACTACGTCTCGTGCTTCGAGCTGGGCGGGGATTTTTACGACTTCATCGACCTGCCGCCCGACAACATCGGCCTGGCGATCTGCGACGTTTCGGGCAAGGGCGTGCGGGCGAGCCTGCTGATGGCGTCGATCCGCGCGTCGCTGCGGGCGCACGCGACGAACATCTACGACATGTCGCGCGTGCTGACGCGGGTCAATCGCGACCTGTGCGACGACAAGCTCACCAGCGATTTCGCGACGCTGTTTTACGGCGTGCTGGATTACCGCACGCGGCGGTTCACGTACGCCAACGCCGGCCATCCGCCGCCGCTGCTGCTGCGGGACAATGTGATCCAGCGGCTGGAGACCGGCGGCGGCGTGCTGGGCATCGAGCCGGAATTCCGCTGGCGGTTCAACGCGACCGTGCTTCAGCGGGGCGACGTGCTGTTCATGTACACGGACGGCCTGAGCGAGGCGATGAATTTTCACGACGAGGATTTCGGCGCCGACCGCGTGGAGCAGGCCCTGCGAACGGCCGTCGCGGCCGACTACAATGCCGACGGCATCGTCAAACACGTGCTTTGGGAAATGCGCCGCTTCACCGGCCTGCAAACCCGAGGCGACGACCTGACCATGGTCGCGATGCGCGTGGTGTAGCCAGGCGGGTAGACTGCAGGCGCGGCGAATCGAATTCGAATGATGTTTTCAGCGGCTTGCCTCTTGGCGTCAACCATGTTCCGGCGGGGTGACGGGGAGGGTGACTTTGAACGTGCTGCCGAGCGGACTGGACTCGACGCGGACTTCGCCGTGGTGGAGGTGGGCAAAGTGCCAGACGATGGGCAGCCCCAGGCCGATGCCGTATTTGTTGGACGTGTGCACCATCGGATCGCCGCCGGTGAAGAACGGCTTGAACAGGTGCTCGTACTCCTCGGCCGGGATGCCGGGGCCTTCGTCCTGGACGCTGACGGTGACGAAGCCGGGCGGCTCGGCGGTCGCCCGCAGCGCGATCGTCTTGCCGTCGGGCGAAAACTTCGCCGCGTTGGTCAGCAGATTTTCGAGGATGGCTCGCAGTTTTTCGCGGTCGGCCCGCACCACCGGCAGCGACGCGTCCGCCTCGACCACAAGCCGCTGCTCTCGCTGCTCCATAAACAAGGCCATGCCCGCCCGCAATTCCTCGAACAGTTCGTCGATGCGGACGTCGCCGTAGAGCATGTTGCCGGGCCTCAGGCCGTTGGGCATCAGCTTGAACATTGCCTGAATGATCTCGTTGAACCGCTGCCCGCGCGCGATGATCGCCTGCATGGCCTGCCGCAACTTGGCGACGTCGGTGGAGTCCTTGTGGATTTTTGCGGCGTTGAGAATGTAGTTTAGCGGCGTGCGCAGTTCGTGCCCGGCGATGATGATGAAATTGTCCTTGAGTTTGTTGGCCGACTGAAGCTCCCGCGTGGAATCCTGCACGCTGTCGAGCATCCGGTTGAACCCGGCGGCGAGTTGGTCGAGTTCGTCGTTGTCGAAGACGCGGTGGGGGGGCATCTGGACGCGGTGGTCGAGGTTGCCCTGCCCGACGAGCGTGGTGGCGTGGTGGAGTTTCAGCAGCCGGCGGGTGACGATGCGTTCGATGAGCAGCATGCCCAGCAGGAACAGGGCGGCCACCACGAGTAATCCCGTGCCCAGCGTGAAGGCGACGTCTCGCCAGATGGGGCCTGTGATCTGTTCGCGCGGCAGGTGAATGACCAGCCACCAGGCCGGGGCGTGGAGCGGGAAATCGCCGGCGGTCTCGGGGAACAGGACGGGGGCGTAGGCTTGGAGTTCGTCGTCGGTCATGCGATATCGCGCGGCGTCGGCGGTGCGGACGGCGTCGTCCCATTGCGACACGCAGGCGGCCAGCGGCGTTTCGCCGAGGCGGTAGAGGATCGCGCCGTCGTCGCCGACGAGCATGAGATGGCTTCGGACGGACGGAGGCACCGTGAGGGGCGACATCCAGCGGTTGAGCTTGACCACGAACCGGACGACGCCGAGCACGTGGTCTGGCGGGCCTACCGGCGCCGACACCGCGACGCCGTATCCGCCGATGCTCTCGTGGTATGCGACGGGGTGGATGATGACCAGTCCCTGGCCGCCGGCGTAGCTGTCGCGGAACCACGCGTCGTCGCCGAAATCGAAATGCCGCGGGCTTTCGCTGGCGGCGACGAGTTGTCCGAAACGGTCGGCCAGGATAATGTTGCCGAAACGCGGCTCGGTTTCGGTGATGGTTCGCATCAGCGAGGCGGTCGTGTTGTCCAGGGCGGATCGCAGGCGGGGATTGTCGCCCGCGAGCGTCGGCCAGGCGGCGTCGAGTTCGCGCCGTGCGTCCTCGTCCATGGGCGTGACGCGGCGGAGGTGGGCCAGCGTGGTCGGCTCGCGCATGGCGACCTGAATCAGTTCGACGCTGTGGACGAGGGAAACGCCTCGCCGCGTCGCCTCCGCCTGCGCCAGCGACATATTACTCTGCGCGATCGTGCTGACCCGCCGATGATACGCCCCCGACGACAGCGAAACCGTCGCCGCCAGCAACGGCAGCAAGGCCACCACGACGTAAAACAAAATCAATTTTTTTCGGACGCCAAATCGCATGGTTCGTTCTTCAATGCTCGACGGTAAACGCGGGCCGTGGGGTTCGAGGGAGGCTGAGCCAGTAGCCAATAGCCAGTAGCCAATAGGTATGGATGAGCCGGTCTCGAATCATACGATCCAGATTGTTGTCCCGTTGCTTATCCATTCCCGCTTTCGCTGTTTTTTCGCCAATGTCGCTCCTTACCTATTGGCTATTGGCTACTGGCTACTGGCTCGCGGCTGTTGTTCCCTCGAACAGCCGTCACATTTTCACCAACCCGCCGCGCAGCACGACTATATTGTAATGATCGGCAGCTTCATTATCATGTAGCCAGTGATTTTTCAGAAAAGGAAACGAACGTTATGCGAAACGAGTCGATGGAGTTTTTGCGGCGGTTGTTGACGACGCCTTCGCCGAGCGGGTTTGAGGCCGCCAATCAGAAAATCTGGTGCGACTACGCCCGCGGGTTTGCCGACGAGGTCCGCACCGACGCGTACGGCAACGCGGTGGCCGTGCTGAACCCCGGCGGCGATCCACGCATCATGCTCGACGGTCACGTGGACGAACTGGGCCTGATGGTCAAGCACATCGACGGCAAGGGGTTCATTTATTTTCAACGGATCGGCGGCGTGGACGTGGCGACGGTTCGCGGCAAGCGGGTGAACATTCATGCCGCCGGCGGCGTGGTGCGGGGCGTGGTCGGCAACACGGCCATTCATTTGCAGGATCGCGACAAGGAGGCCAAGGCGCCCAAATGGCACGAACTGTTCATCGACATCGGCGCGAAGGACGACAAGGAGTGCAAGAAGCGGGTGGCCGTCGGCGACCCGATCACGTTTGTGGATGATTTTGAAATGCTGACGGAGCACGTGGCCGTGGCGCGGGCGTTCGACAACCGGGCGGGCACGTGGGTCGTGTTGGAGGCGATGCGTCTGGTGGCGGCCAAGGGCAAGCCCCGGTGCGCCCTCTTCGCCACCAGCAGTGTGCAGGAGGAGTTGGGACTCAACGGCGCGCAGATGAACGTGGCGGCGGTGCAGCCTCACGCGGCCATCGCCGTCGACGTGACGCACGCGACCGACACGCCGGGCATCGACGCGAGGCAGCACGGCGAGGTCAAAATGGGCAACGGGCCTTCGATGGCGATCGGGCGGGAGAATCATCCCGCGATTTTGCAGAAGCTGCGGAAGGTGGCTAAGCAGTCGAAAATTGCCTACCAGGTGGAAACGTTCAGCCTGACGGGCGGGACGGACGCGTTGGCGTTTTACACCAAAAACGGCGGCACGCCGTCGGCGATTGTGTCGGTGCCCAACCGCTACATGCATTCGACGGTGGAAATGCTCGACCTGCGGGATTTGCAGCGCACGGCGGAACTGCTCGCGGCCTTCGTGCTGGACGTCAAGAAGGGCGAGCGGTTTGTTGTGAAAGTGTAGGATATATGCGGCGTGTGGGTGAAGATGGACCGTATGTTCGAGGGAACAAAGCCACCAGCCACCAGCCACTAGCCACCAGGGCTTGCGGTGCTCGACTGTAAATTGGGATAATGTGCTGACGAGAGTGGTCTTGATGCTTCGCAGACTTGAAAATCAGCGAGCCTTCGCTTGTCAACCGATCATCGTGTCAGCGAAGCATTGGGGCCACTCTCTCGAACGTGAGGAACGATTTTACCATGAGGCATCGAAAACCCTGGTGGCTAGTGGCTGGTGGCTAGTGGCTAGTGGCTTTGTTCCCTCGGACGCACGGCACGATTTCACCATGACGCAGAGGAAATCATGAAAATAGCGATCGGCAGCGACCACGCTGGATTTGCATATAAGGAAGTCATTCGCGAGCGTCTGGAGGGGGCGGGGCACGAGGTGGCGGATTTTGGCACGCATTCGTCGGAGGCGTGCGATTATCCGGTGTACATTCGGCCTGTGGCGGAGGCGGTGGCGCGGGGCGAGTGTGAGCGGGGCATCGTGCTGGGCGGGTCAGGCAACGGCGAGGCGATGGTCGCCAACCGCGTTCGGGGCGTGCGGTGCGGGCTGTGCTGGGACGTGCGATCGGCCCGCCTGTGCCGCGAACACAACGACGCCAACGTGCTCTCCCTCGGCCAGCGGATGATGACCGTCGAGGAGGCATTGGCCATCGTGGAGGCCTTTCTGACCACCGCATTCACCGGCGGCAGACACGCCGCCCGGATCGCGATGATCGACAGGGAATGAAGGCTGGTGTCGATTTGGCTCTGCCTTTTTGCGATGTAGAGCGTTCCTGTCAGTGAAAATGTATCGATCCGACTTCGCGAAGACCGAGCGGGATTACGCGGATTGAAGGATTAGCGGATTGTCGTGCGGAACGAAGAGTTCCCAATCCCTGCATCCTTTAATCCGCGTAATCCCGCTCGGTCTTCGCGAAGTCGGATTACGCAATATTTGACGACTGGAACCGTTTGCAGCGCAAAAACGCAGAGCCGTCGCGACGTGTTTTTCTACTGCCCTGCGCTCTTTTCCGTGTCGGTTTTCTCCTCGGGCCAATGGGAAAATTTTTCTCCGGGCATGGCGTAGAGGGTGTAGTAGGGCCAGGTGACGAGGGCGTTGTCGGTGGTGCGGAGTTTGAAGGGGGCTTCGGGCGGCGCGTAGGCGCGGAAGGTGGTGACGTCGGGTTGGAGTTCCTCGATTTGTCGCAGGGCGGGTTGGTCGCCGTTGGCTTGTCGCTGGAGGGGTTCGGCCATGAGGTCGGCGGGCACGCCGTAGCTGCTGGCGAGTCGCTGGAGGTCGGCCCAGCTCACCCAGAGGTATCGCACGCCGGCATCGCGGAGTCGTGCGATGCGTTCGGCGGGTGTCCCTTCGCCGGCCAGGGTCAGCAGGGGCGGCGTGTCGAAGGGCGTCGCGTAGAGGCTGTGGTCGGGCATGTAGAAGGGCGTGCCACCGACGAGGAGGAACGGCGCGTCGTCGGGGAAGGCGGCGGTCTCGTCGCCCGTGATGCGGCGGAGGTCTCGCGTGTAGTTGGCGGCGAAGGTGGCGTCCTGCCCGCGCATCGCGGGGACGCCGATCGCATGCCGCAGCGACTGGTCGTACACGCACGGATAGTCGCCGATGCTCAGGGAGACCGTGGCGAGATTGACGAACACGGCGATCGCCAGCAGCACAGCGGCCGGCGCGAGGCCCCACGGCAGCCCGCTTTTTGGCGGGGCCGCGTTGCGACGCAACGGATTGGTCGGCACGCTCGCCAGCCGCGAGAGGAACCCCGCCGCCAGCAGCACCATCGGCACGACGACGGGCACGGCGAAGCGGCTTGGCATTTCGCGCGTCGCGAATACCCAGACGCCGATCAGCGCGCCCGCGACGATCAGCAGCGACCAGTCCCAGGCCTCGCCTTGCCGCCCGCGCGAGAGCAACTCGCCCAGGGCAACCAGGAACAGCAGCACCGTGATCTGCCCCCACATGGAGTTGACGAGGAAATTGCGGTACAGCAGCGTGGGGCGGTCGACGGGCGGCGGCTTGGGCGACTGCAACGCCTTGGCGAATTCCGGCAGGGCGGGCACGGGCGGATGGCTGTCCGGCGCATGGCCGTCGTTCCATCGCTGCTGCTGTTCGTCGGTCCAGTGGGCCTTGCCCAGCCACGTCGTCGCCAGCGGAAAGACGGGGTTGCCGACCTCCGCCGCGTTGCGAATCAGCCACGGACTGAAGGCCGCCAACGCCACGCCGCCCGCCAGCGCGACGTGGAGCACGCCCGTGCCGATCGGCCTGCGGGCACGCTGCGAAACCGCCAGCACGGCCATCGCCGCCAGCACGGGCAGCACGATCATGCCGACGGAAAGATATTTCGCGCAGCACGCGACGCCCAGACACAGGCCGATGATCGCGGCAACGCGAACGGCGGCTCCGGCGGAATCCCGATGGCCAGCCTCCGCCTTCTCCGCGTCCCCTGTGTCCCTGTGGTGAGAAGAACGTTCACCCGCCGACAGAATCCACACCCTCAGCCAGAGCACCGCCAGCGTGAGGCAGAGGACTTCGCTCAACTCCGCGAAGGCGATCCAACTGAGGTAGAGGACGAAGGGCGTGGTGGCCAGCAGGAGCATGGCGTATCGCGCCCGGCGGTCGTCGGCAGGGCGGAGGGCCGACACCATCGCCACCGCCGCCAGCGCCGCCATGATGCCGTGGCTGAACTGCGCCGCGTACATGCCCTCGTACGCCCCGCCACGAAGAATCATCATCAGCAGGAACAGCATCTCCTGATGCAGCGGGTAATGGCTGTATACATTATGTTCCAGGCCCGCGATGTGCTGGTTGACGAGGTATTCCCGCGGCAACTGGAGGTGGTAGAGCAGGACGTCGTAGCCGTCGCCGAAGAGGCCCATGCCCGGCGGCATGACCGCGCCGGCCACCCACGCGCCGACGGCGATGGCGGCCACCAGCCAGTGAAGAAACCGCGCGTCGAACATCGCCGGAATGGCCAGCGTGGTGAGCTGTTTTCGCCCCAGAACGGCCGCCAGGGCGATCCCCACGCCGACCACAGGCCACCAGATATACCCCTTCAGCCCGCCCGTGGTGAACGATCCGACGGCCAGCAACGCGGTGGAGAGCAACCAGTATCCCGCGAGAATGGCCGTGACGGCAACCAGGCCCCGTGGCGCCGCGCCCTCGCCGCGGGGCATCAGCCAGCCGATGGCCAGGTAGCCCCAGCCTCCCGCGGCCGTCATGACGGCCAACACCAGCAGCAGTTCGTTGATGCCCGTCATCAGCGACAGCATGAAACAGATGCCGGTGGCGTCGCTGGCCGTGGTGTGCCTTGCCGTCATCCCCGCCGCGTGCCAAAGGGAAAACACAAACGCCACCCCGCACAGAATCAGCACGGTCCGGCGACGAACGGTTCGATGTTCGGTTGCTTGCATGGCCGCAGTGTACCGCCGGGAAGAGGCAATAGCCAATAGGAGTAGGTCAGCAGGTCAGGGTCTTTCCGTTCTCGTGGTGTACGGGGGGTATCCGTTCGAGGGAACCGTTCAGCCAGTAGCCAATAGCCAGTAGCCAATAGGTATGGAAGGACAAGGGCGAAAAGACCATGAGAGCGGCAACGATGGGTACGTCGTAAACCATTCGGATCGTGTGAGCAACAACACGCGTTGCCATACCTG
>WRDM01000035.1 GCA_009783465.1 Phycisphaerae bacterium
AACAAACATCCTCGCCGAAAACACAAAAAGAGACGAAAACATTGTGAAAACAGAACTTTTCCCTGTAAAATCCCCCCAACCGAGTGCGGAGGTTAAATTATCTTCCGCCGAATTTCGAATTTGCGAACGTTGTCAGCCTCGCGTCGAGGCGGTTATAATTCCGGCATGGCATCGAACCGAAAATCCGAGACGTTGTTGACCAAGGCCAATCGGGTGCTGGTAGGCGGGGTGAATTCTCCGGTGCGTGCGTTTGCGGCGGTCGGGGGCGTGCCTCCGTTTATCGCCAAGGGCAAGGGCGCGACGCTCACCGACGCCGACGGAAACCATTACATTGATTACGTCGGCGGGTACGGCCCGATGATCCTCGGGCACGCGCACGAGCGGGTGATGACGGCCATCACGAAGGCGGTGCACAAGGGCGCCAGTTTCGGCGCGCCGACGGAGTCGGAAGTGAAGTTGGCCGAGGCGGTGGCCGAGGCGATGCCGGCGATCGAGGCGGTTCGGCTGGTCTCCAGCGGCACGGAGGCGGTGATGACCGCGTTGCGTCTTGCCCGCGGCGTGACGGGGCGGGCGAAGATCGTCAAGACGGTCGGAGGTTATCACGGCCATGCCGACGCGATGCTCGTCTCGGCCGGCAGCGGCGCGTTGACGCTGGGCGTGCCGTCGAGTCCGGGCGTGCCGGCCGGGGCGGCGGCGGACACGGTCCTCGTGCCCTATAACGACCTGTCCGCGGCGGCGGCGGCGATGGAGCAGTTCGCCGGGCAGATCGCCGGCATGATCGTCGAACCGGTGGCCGGCAACATGGGCGTCGTGCTTCCGGGCGAGGGCTATTTGCAAGGCCTGCGCGAGCTGTGCGACGCGCACGGCGCGATGTTGATTTTCGACGAAGTGATGACGGGCTTCCGCCTCGCGTACGGCGGGGCGCAGCAGGTGTACGGCGTTCGGCCTGACATCACGACGCTGGGAAAAATTCTCGGCGGCGGCATGCCGGTCGGCGCGGTCGGCGGACGGCGGACGCTGATGAACCACCTCGCGCCGGTAGGCCCCGTGTACCAGGCAGGCACGCTCAGCGGAAACCCCATCGCGATGGCGGCAGGCCTGGCCACCCTCGCCGAACTACAGGCCGAGGGCTTCTACGAATCGCTCGAACAGGCGTCGGCCCAACTCGCCCAGGGCCTCCTCGACGCCGCCCGCGCCGCGGGACTGGCCGACCGCGTCTGCCTCAACCGCGCCGCCAGCATGATGACCCTCTTCTTCACCCCAGGCCCCGTCCGGGACCACGCCGCCGCCACCGCCGCCGACCCTGCCGCATTCGCCACCTACTTCCACGCCATGCTCGACGCGGGCGTCTACCTCCCGCCCAGCCAATACGAAGCCTTCTTCCTCTCCGCCGCACACACCCAGGACGACATCCACCGAACCATCGACGCCGCACAACACGCGATGGGACTCGTGGCGAAAACAACGTAACGAAAATAATGAGTGATGAGTAACAAGTGACGAGGACTTCCGCGTTTGGCCTGAAGTGTCGTCTTATCGCATGGGAAAAGAGCAGATCGGCCTCCCCGGCCTCGCGAGGTAGTGCCGGTTTACAGCCCCGGCAGGGGCGTCTTGGGTAGCCCAGGGTGAGCGGTACTCCGCGAACCCTGGGAACAGGGATTTTTCTCTTCATCCTCAATCGTGCCTGACGCCACTGGCCGAGGTCGCGCACGCGGGCCTGTACGGCTTCGAACGACGCGAACAGGGGAGCGTGCGCGTCGTTCGCCGCCGCCATCACGCGACGGTGCGCCATCGGCCAGTGGCGTCAGGCACGGTGAATGGATTCTGAAATGCCCCTGTTCCCAGGGTTCGCGGAGTACCGCTCACCCTGGGCTACCCAAGGCGCCCCTGCCGGGGCTGTGAACCGGCACTACCTCGCGAGGCCGGGAAGGCCAAACCATTCTTTTCCTTGGAATACGGCTACCGTGTCGTTTTACCTGGAATTTCGAAGTCCTCATCACACATCACTCATTACTCTTACCCCCAGATCCCCTCGATCCGCCGCCCGCAATCGGGACACGCCCCGCTCACCAGTGCATTCTCGCCGACAACGAAGCCCGCGCGGCCGATGAGGAGACGGCGGCAGTCGGGGCAGTGCGTATTTTCGCCGCACAGGCCCTGTGCGTTGCCGGCGTAGACGTAATGCAGCCCCGCCTCGATGCCGAGTTCGCACGCTCGCTGCATGGTTCGCGTGGGCGTTGTCGGCGTGGCGGTCATGCGGTAGTCGCCATGAAACCGGCTGACGTGCCATGGCACGTGCCTGCCCAGTTCGTTCGCGATGAACGCGGCGATGTCACGCAATTCCGCCTCGCTGTCGTTCATGCCCGGCACGACCAGCGTCGTCACCTCAACCCACACCCCCGCCGCCGTCAGCGACCGCAAGGCCGTCAACACCGGTTCGAGTCGCGCCTTCATCACGCGGCGGTACGTCGCATCGCGGAACGCCTTGAGGTCCACGTTGATCGCGTCCAGCCAAGGCCGGATCGTCGCAATCGCCAGCGGCGTGAGGAAGCCGTTGGACACAAAACAATTGAACAGCCCCTTCGCCTTCGCCAGCCGGGCGGCATCGAGGGCCATCTCGAAAAACACCGTCGGCTCGGTGTAGGTGTAACTGATGGAACGGCAGTCGTGCGCCATCGCCGCCGTCACGATCTGCTCGGGACTGACGGCCTCGCCGAGCGCCTCGCCGTCGCGCGGCGCCTGCGAAATCGGCCAGTTCTGGCAGAATTCGCACTGAAAATTGCACCCCGCCGCGGCCACCGACAAACTTCGGCTGCCCGGCAGCACGTGAAAGAGCGGCTTCTTTTCGATAGGATCGACGTGGACCGCCACCAGCCTGCCGTAGTTGCGGGACATCAACACGCCCGCGACGTTCTCGCGCACGCGGCAAAGCCCATACTTGCCGCCGGCAATCACGCATGCATGCCCGCACAATTCACACCGCACGGTCTGCCCGTCGAGCGCCTCATACAACAACGCTTCCCGCCCCGCCCGCGACGAGGTGGATTGCGATTCCGGTTTATCGTTCATATCGCCCATGGGCCGCTCACAAAATATTTCTCTGCATCATCCTAGAACATTCCAGAAATGAAATGTACAATTTCGCCGTAAAGTAGCAAATTCTCTTGAAAAGTTCGCGTAATTCGCGGCTACAAGAGTGTTCTCCGCGTCTCTGTGGTAAAAAAAACCGCGTACGGAACCATTCAACGAAAGGACGAGCATGGCATTTTACCTGGGCATCGATATCGGCACGAGCGGCACGAAAGCGTTGGTGATGGATGCCGACGGGGCGGTCATCGCCACCGCGACGGCGGAGCATCCGATTTTTTCCCCCAAGCCCGGCTGGAGCGAGCAGAGGCCTGACGACTGGTGGGCCTCCGCCGTCGCGGCCACGCGAGCCGTGGTGAAGAAAGCGAAAATCGACGCCAGGCAAATCGCCGGCATCGGGCTGTCCGGTCAAATGCACGGCCTGGTGATCACCGATGGCGCCGGCAAACCGCTGCGGAACTCGCTGATCTGGAACGATCAGCGCACGGCCAGCCAATGCGCGGAGATCGAAGACGCCGTCGGCGGGCGCAACAAACTCATCTCGCTGGTGGGCAACAAGGCCATGACCAGCTTCACGCTGACCAAGCTGCTGTGGGTCCGTAAGCACGAACCGAAAATTTACGACCGCGTCAAGCACTTCCTGCTGCCCAAGGATTACGTGCGGCTGAAACTCACGGGCGAGTACGTCGGCGAAGTCAGCGACATGTCCGGCACGCTGATGCTGGATCAGAAAAAACGCAACTGGTCAAAGGAGATCATCGACATTTTCCAGATCGACGCGTCAATCCTTCCGCCGGTCGTGGAGAGTCAGGAAATCACAGGCCGCTTGACAAAGGCCGCCGCGGCAGCGCTGGGCCTGTGCGAGGGCGTGCCGGTGGTTGGCGGCGGCGGGGATCAGCCCGCGGGCGCCGTCGGCAACGGCGTGGTCGCCCAGGGCCTGATGAGCGCCACCATGGGCACCAGCGGCGTGGTCTTCGTGCATTCGCCCGAATACGTGACCAATCCGCACGGCAAGGTGCAGACGTTCTGCTCGAGCGTGGCGGGCGAGTACTGCATGTTCGGTTGCATCCTCGCCGCCGGCGGCAGCTACCAGTGGTATCGCAACGTGCTCGGCGCCACGGAAATCGCCGAGGCGAAAAAGAAAAAAGTGGATCCGTACGAGTTGCTGACCGCGCAGGCGGCGGCAGCGCCGGCCGGTTGCGAAGGGCTGTTCTTCCTGCCCTATCTGACGGGCGAACGGACGCCGCACGCGGACCCCAACGCGCGGGCATGCTGGATCGGCATGCACAACCGCACGACGAAAAACGAGCTGGTCCGCAGCGTGCTCGAAGGCGTGACCTTCGCGATGAACGACGCGTTGACGGCCTTCAGGGAACGCAACGTCGCCATCAAGGAAATTCGCCTCTCCGGCGGCGGCGCCCGCAGCGAATTCTGGCGGCAGCTACAGGCTGACATCTACGGAACGACCTGCGTGACGATCAACGCCGAAGAAGGCCCCGCGTACGGCGTGGCGTTGCTGGCTGCCGTCGGCACCGGCCGATTCAAAGACGTCCGCCAGGCCTGCAAAGCCGGCATCCGCATCACACGCACCGTCAAGCCGCAGGCGAAACTGAAAAAACTCTACGAAACCCACTACGCCCAGTACCAGCGGCTGTACCCGGCGCTGAAGGACGAGTTCCAGGAAATGGCGAAACTGTAGCGCGGCCACATAGAATTGGCGCAGGGCAATTGCATCTTAATTGGCTCTTTTTGCGTTAAAAAGCGACAAGTGACAGGCGACCAGAGATGGAACCTCTTGTCTTTCAAAACGGTTACCCGGCATAAAAACGCTCGAAAACCAAGCCGGTTCCTTCTCTGGTCGCTTGTCACTTGTCGCTGGTCGCTGGTTTTCGGGGGAAAATAAGGAATTTTCGATGCGTTCGCCCCGAAATTTCGCGTGATTGCCCTGTACATCCAGTCGATGCGCGGCAATAATTCCACATTCCCAGCCTGGCCTTCGCGGCGGCACGCGTGGGCGTGCGGGGCTGGAGGATTTTTTACGAACGGCGAACGGCCGAACGGCGAAAGGAAACTCATGGCAGATTTACCCAAGGGCAATGCGGTCATCGGGCAGTCGGGCGGACCGACCGCCGTCATCAATCAGTCCCTCGTCGGCGTGATCGAATCGATCAAGCCCGGCGGGCCTATCCAACGCCTGATGGGCGCCGTCCACGGCGTCCGAGGCATCAAGGAAGGCCAATTCATCGACCTGCTCGGACGATGCCCCGACCAGCTCGAACGCATCGCCACCACGCCCTGCGCCGCCCTCGGCTCCACGCGCGACAAACCCGACGCTGACTACTGCAAAGCCCTCTTCGAAGTCTTCAAGAAAAACGACGTGCGGTACTTCTTCTACATCGGCGGAAACGACTCGGCCGACACCGCCCGCATCGTCTACGAAATGGGCTGCGAAGCCAACTACCCCCTGCGAGTCTTCCACATCCCCAAGACCATCGACAACGACCTGCGTCTGACGGACCACTGCCCCGGTTACGGCTCGGCCGCCCGGTTCGTCGCCAGCGCCATCCGCGGCGACGACCGCGACAACGCCTCGCTGCCGGGTGTGAAAATCGACATCATCATGGGACGACACGCCGGCTGGCTCACCGCCGCCAGCGTCCTGGGTCGCATGGACGACTCCTGCGGCCCCCACCTGGTCTACGTGCCCGAAGCGCCCGTCAGCCGTGAAAAATTCGTCGACGACGTCGCAGCCGCCTACGCCAAACATGGCCGATGCCTCGTCGCCATGAGCGAGGGCGTCGAGGACATCGACGGCAAATCCTGGGGCGAGAAGATCGTCGAGTCCGCCGAACGCGACAGTCACGGTAACGTGCAGTTGTCCGGCTCCGGGGCGCTGGGCGACTTCTTCGCCGAGGTCGTCAAGAAAGACGTCGCCGCCAAGCTCGGCGGAAAGAAACTCCGCGTCCGCGCCGACACGTTCGGCTATCTCCAGCGCAGCTTCGCGGGATATGCCTCGCCGGTGGACCAGGCCGAGGCCCGCATGGCCGGCCAAAAGGCGGTCGAGTACGTGCTCGCCGGTCATGAGAGCGGCACGGTCGCCTTCAAACGCGTCGGCGAAGGCAAAAACTACGCCGTCGAATGCTTCCGAGGCGAACTCCGCGACGTCGCCCGAGAAACCAAGGACCTCCCCAAGGATTGGATCAACAAAACAGGCAACGGCATCACCCAGGCGTTCATCGACTACGCCCTGCCCCTCATCGGCGACCTGCCGAAACTGGGACATTTCTGGGAGAAGTGAGCCACCCCAGCGACAAGTGACCAGCGACAAGCGACAAGAGAAGGAACGCCTGGTTGACTCGTCAGACGTTCCTTCTCTTGTCACTTGTCGCTGGTCTTACGTCGTCGCCAGTTCTTTCTGCCGTTTGTCCAACTGGCCTTTCAGGCGGAGGAGGATGGCGGAGTGCATTTGGCTGACGCGGCTTTCGGAGAGGTCCAGCGTTTCGCCGATTTCCTTCATCGTCATTTCTTCGAAGTAGTACAGCAGGACGATCAGCCGCTCGGCCCGGCTCAGGCCTCGCGTCACCAGGTCGCGGAGATCCTTTTTTTGCACGGCCCGGTAGGGGTCGTCGCTTTTTTTGTCTTCCAGCACGTCGATTTCGCGGACATCCTTGTGGCTATCGGTTTCGAACCACTTGCGGGAGAGCGACACCAGCCCGGTCGCGTGCGCGTCGCGTTCGAGCTTCTGGAATTCCCGCACGGACATTTTCATTTCCTTGGCGAGTTCCTTCATCTCGGGTTTTCGGCCGAGTTGGGCTTCCAGGGCGGCGGTGGCTTCGTTGAGCTTGTGCGCCCGGCTGCGGACGAGGCGAGGCACCCAGTCCATGGAGCGAAGTTCGTCGAGGATCGCGCCACGGATTCGCGGGGCACAGTAGGTCTCGAACTTCACGCCACGGTCGGGATCGAACGCCTTCACCGCGTCCATCAGCCCAAAGATGCCCGCGGAGATCAGGTCGTCAACGTCCACCTCTTCGGGCAGCTTGGTGTACAGCCGCTCGGCGGTGTATTTGACGATGTGCAGGTATTGTTCCATCAGCCGGTTCCGAGAGGCTTCGCTTCGCGTGGCAAAATATTCATCCCACCACAACTTGACCTGTTCCGGGGCGGCCTTGGTGATCGACTTCATCATCTCAGTTCTCCTTTCGGCCGGCGGCGAGCTTCACACCGACCTGTTCCTTTGGTCAAACAACGAGCTTCGTAACTCGCATGTTTCACAAGCTACCATAGCACGTTATTTTAACTTGTCAAATCTATTTTATCTATTTTATCAAAATTTTTTATTTTAGCTTGTTTATCTTGTCGAGAAGGAGGTGCAAGTCGTTAGATTAACGTGACTTGAACATCCATGTAAATTATTCTGAGCATCCATGCCCAGTTCACAAAAACGCCACAGAAACAAATTATTCGTATCGAACCAAACGATCAAGTGATCGCAGAACACGTCGTTCCGCATCACTCAGAACATCACATAGCAATCCATTAGTCATTTAATCCCAGATTATTACGAATCAAAAAATCCTACGCGAACCAGTTCGCCACTTTTCGGAAGAAGCTTTGTCGCTGCGGTGCGAGCGAGCCGCCGGCACATAGTTTTGCCGCCAGGGCGGCCAGGCAGCGGCTGGCATTGCATTTTGGATAGGCCAGCACGAACGGTTCGCGTCGTCGGACGGCCTCGCGGACTTTCGGGTCGTCGAGCACGTACCCGGCGTCGAGCACGCGGGCGCCGAGGAACTGTCGGGCCACGTCGGCCACGCGGGCGTAGGTCAGCCGGGCTTCCTGCCGGTCGGCGGCAAAGTTGACCAGCAGGCTCATCGCGCCACCGTACTTGGCCTGCGTGAGGACCTTGATGACGGCGTAGCCGTCGGTGACGGCCGTCGGCTCGGGCGCGGTCACGACGATCACGCTGTCAGCGGCCGTCGCGAAATGCGTCACGTCAGGCCCGATGCCCGCGCCGCAATCAATCATAATGACGTCGTTGTCCGCCTCCAACTGCATCATCTCCCGCAGCAGGTGGGTCCGTTGGAACTCGTTCAGGTGCGCCAGCCTCGCCAGGCCGCTCGCTCCGGGAACCAACTGCACGCCCGACGGCAGATGCACGATCACATCCTGCAACGACCGCGCGCCGCTGATGACGTGCGACAGATTGCCCCGAACCTCGACATCCAGCAGCACGTCGAGATTCGCCAGCCCCATGTCCGCGTCGATCAAGGCAACCCGCTGTCCCGCCGCCGACAGCAGAATGGAAAGGTTCAACGCCAGGTTGCTCTTGCCAACGCCCCCCTTGCCCGACGCAATGGCAATCGTCTGCGTCCGGTTGGCGTCCTGCATCAATTGTCGAAGTCGTGAAGCCTGATCCGGCATGGTTGGTAACCGACCTTATCGTTCGTTGATTCGTTAACTCGTTGATTCGTTGATTCGTTGATTCGTTGATTCGTTGACTGGTTGACGAATTAACGAGTCAACGAATCAACGATCTACACGCCCGCGCCTCGCATCACCCGTTGGGCCAGTTTCCACGGGTCGGCGGGTTCGATGTCGTCGGGGACGTCCTGGCCCATCGTCGTGAACGCCAGCGGGGCCGCTCCGATCGTGGGGAAACTTAAAATTGTACCGAACGTTTCGGCTTCGTCCAGCTTGGTGAGGATCATTCGGTTCGGCGCCATGGCGGAGAAGCGGTGCAGCGTGGTGGCCATCGTACGTTTCGACGCGGTGGCGGAGACGACGAGGTGGACTTCGTCGGCGTCGGCGGCCGTCAGGAAGGCCTTGAGCTCGTTGAGTCGGGGTTGGTCGTTTTGGCTTCGGCCCGCCGAGTCGATGAGGACAACGTCGACGTCGTCCATGCCGTAGACGGCCTGATGCATTTCGCCGGCGGAGAGGACGGTTTTGAGGGGCACCTCGATGATTTCGGCGTAGACGCGAAGTTGGTCGACGGCGGCGATTCGGTAGGTGTCCATCGTCACCAGGCCGACGCGTTGGCGTTGGCGGAGTTTGAAATCGGCGGCGAGCTTGGCGATGGTGGTGGTTTTTCCGACGCCCGTAGGCCCGGCCAGGGCGATGACGCGAGGCCCGGTTCGCGCGGGTTTACGCGGGGCGGCGGTGGCGGTGGGGATGCGTGCGGCGATGAGGTCGCACAGGCGGTCGGCGATCTCCTTCGCGTCGGCGTGCGTGCCGGCGAGGCTCAGCGACAGCTCGTGCATCAACTCGTCGGCAATGCGTTCCTCGACATCCTGCCGCAGCAGATGGCTGTGGAATTCGAGGAACTCGCGAGGCCAGGGCTTGACGGCCGGCGAAACGACGACCGACGGCGCTGCCGGCGCGGAGGCCTGCTGTGATACTGCGTCGGCCTGTTCGGTCGGCGAGGCGTGGGCCGGCGCGGCGATCGCCAGCCGCGACCCGCCTTTGACCACAACGCTCGCCTGTGCACCGGCCCGCGGCGAGGTATCCATCCGCGGCGACAGGTTCAACGACGCGGCAGGCGGCTTCGGTGCCGCCATGTCACGGATCGTCGTATCGCGGCGGGTCGTGTCCTGAACGGTCACGCCATCGGCGGGCGGCAGCAGTTCGACCGGCACATCCGCGCCGGGTTTGAGTGCCAACACGTTCAACTCGCTCCGCGTGAGCACCGGCGGCTGATATTCCACAGCGGCGGCAACATTCGGCCTCGCGACGGCCAGACCCAGGCCTCCCGTCAGAATCGAGTGAATGTCGTCGTCGCCCAGCACGGCGCGCCGCTTGGGACGGTCCGCGACATGCGACGCCAGCGCCACCGCGTTCTTGCCGCCACGCCGGGCCGCGCCCAATTCGTCGCCGACATACCGGCCCGCCGTCTGCGGCGACACCTCCGCGCGCGACGGCACGTCCGCGTGCGGCACGGCGGTCACTTCCCAGCAGCACTTGCCGCCCAGCAAACCCAGCAGGCCGCCCTTGCGTACGTTCCGCGTGTGCAAAATCACCGCATCGCGGCCGAGGTCGCGTTTGACCTCCGCCAGCGCCTGCGCCATCGTGGGAGCGATGTATGTTTTAGGCATCGTGATGGGTTCCCACATAAGCCGTTGCGTGGACACTCACCGCGTCCACTTCGTCGTAAGAAAGGACGGCCGCATCCGTACGGCCAACCGTTATCGCCTGCTTCACCGCGCGACGCAGCAGCGGCGAGCAGACCACCACGCCGCGCCGCCCCTGCCGACGCAAATCCTCCAGCGCCGGCCCGACCGCGTCGGCCAACGCTCGCGACTGCGACGCGTCCAGCGCCACCGTCGCGTCCGCCGCCTCCAGCGCCGACTCGGCCAACGCCTCCTCGTACCGCTCGTCCAGCCGCACGCACCACAACTGCCCGTGACGGTCCGCCAGCGGCTGACAGAGCCATCGCCCGAGCTTGGCCCGGACGAGTTCGACGCGGCGTGCCAGCGTCGCGTCGGGCGGGGCTTCGCAGATCGCTTCGAGAATCATTTCGAGATCGCGGATGCTGACGCGTTCGCGGAGCAGGGCCTGGAGAACTTTCACGATCGTTCCGGCGCCGACCTGTGCGAGAGCTTCGTCGACGAGCTGCGGGCACCGTTTGGCCAGGGCATCGAGCAGGGCCTGCGCGTGCGAGCGGGTGAGCAGTTCGCCGGCGTGCGAGCGGATCACGTCGGCCAGGTGGGCCGACAGAACCGCCGCGGGCATGGCGATTCGGCAGCCCAACGCGTCGGCCTGGGCGCGGCGGTCGGGATGGATCCAGATGGCCTTGCCGCCGCTGACGGGGTCAGCCGACTCGATGCCGTCGAGCGCGTCGGCGAGTTCCGATTCGTCCGCAACCGCCAGCAACAGTTTGGGATGCAATTGGCCTTGGGCGATTTTCGCGCCACGCAGGTAGATCGCGTACGCGTGAGCGCCGAGGCTGGCGTTGTCGGTCAGGCGGATCGGCGGCACGAGGATGCCCAGTTCCCGCGCGATGTCGCGGCGGATGTCCGCCAGCCGATCGAGCAGAAGACCTCGCGGTGCGCGTCCGTCGCCGTGAGTCAGTTTGACCAGCGAATAACCGATCTCGACGCGAATGGGGTCGACGTTGACCAGATCCGCCGGCGCGGGCGCGGTGGTCGAAGCATCGTGTTCGTCGGCGGATGTGTGTGCGATGGAAGCGGATTCGTCCGTCTCGGCCTCGGTACCGCCGGCGGGCCGAGGCCCCGAGAGTAGCCACGCCAATCCCGCCAGGGATGCACCCACCGCCAGCAGCGGCACCGTGGGCAGCCGAGTCAACGCCAACAGTCCGAGAAAAATCGCCGCCATCACCAGCACCGCGGGCCGGGCCGTCAATTGCCCGACGAACTCCTCGCCAAGATTCACGCGGGCGGTGCTTCGCGTCACCAGCAGCGCCGCCGCCACCGCCAGCACAAACGCGGGCACCTGCATGGCCAACCCCTCGCCGATCGTCAGCCGCGTGAACAGGGCGACCGTCTCCTCCAGCCCCCAGCCTCGCTGCACCAGGCCGACATACAGCCCGCCCACCAGGTTGATCATGATAATCAGCAACGCCGCCACCGCGTCGCCGCGAAGGAACTTGCCCGCGCCGTCCATCGCGCCGTAAAAATCCGCCTCGCGGGAAATCTCCCGCCGACGCTCGCGGGCCTGGGATTCGTCGATCAACCGCGACGATAGTTCCTGATCCACCGCCAACTGCTTGCCGGGCATGGCGTCCAGCACGAACCGGGCCGCCACTTCGCTCACGCGAGCGGTGCCCTTCGTCACGACCAGAAACTGAATGGCCACCAGAATACTGAACACGATCACGCCCACCACCAGCGAGTCGCCCGTCACAAAACTGCCGAATCCCCACACGACCTGCCCCGCCGACAGGTTCGCCTCCGCCGCCGATCGGCCGTCACTGCCGGCGGTGAGAATCAGCCGCGTCGTCGCGACGTTGAGCACCAGCCGGCCCAGCGTCGCCAGCAGCAGCACCGTGGGGAACACGCTCATATCCAAAGGCCGGCGGATGGAAACGACCATCAGCAGCACCACCGCCGCCACGGCCATGTTTAGCACCAGCAGAAAATCCAACGCCACCGGCGGCAGCGGCACCAGCAGCACCAGCACCAGCGCAGCCGCCATCGACGGCAGCAACAACCCACGCCGCCGATGCGCCGCCGCCACTACGCCTTGCAAATTGGTCGGAAGATCACGCATGGTTTTCCATCATCGCCACCGCCAGGCGCGGTCGGCCGTCGGAGTCCGCCACCGCCACCGCCTGTCCTTGCCCAACAAACCCACCCTCGGCCTGCACACGAACCGGCGCGTCGGGCGACTGGTCTAATGTGATCACGCTGCCCACACGCAGCGCCTCCGCACGCGACGGCGAAAGCGTCGCCGTCCCCAACGTGATCCGCACCCGCGCCCTTGCCGCGACGGAGCGGAGCGAAGACGGGGCGCCCTCGCCGCCAGCTTGCGACACCGGAATCATTTCGCCACCTCGCGAGGCCGACGCGCCGACGCGCCACGCCCCGGCAGCGGAATGCCGTCCAGCAGCCGCACGCGAATATCCGGCCGAAACTGGCCCGCTTGACTCGGCTGATACGAATCCTCCCGCTCGGCCGTCTCCAACCGATGCGCCAACGCCAAATGCTCCCGAAGCCGACGCGCCCGCAGCCGCTCCATCGACTGCCTCCGACGCATCGCCTCCAGCAACGCCTGCCGGTCCCGAACAGCCCGCGCCTGCGCCCGACTCAACTCCTCGCTCCGCCGAATCAACTGCGCCCGCATCGTGTCGACCAGCTCGCGATAAAATGCCATGTCCACAACCCCGCGAGTCGGCTCGTCCGCCAACGCCAGCCTCCCCCAACGGTCCTGCCGGAGAATCGCCGACTTGAGCCGCTCCACCTCCGCCGACGCGGCCTCACACCGCGCGCGCGACCGCGCCACCTGCTGACGCGCCGACTGCTCGCGACGCTCCCGCAGCCGCAACATCACGTCCAGCGAAAACCGAAATCGCTTCATGGCTGCCTCCGGGATGTTTCACGTGACACGGGCATCCTGCCCGCGTCCGACTGGCCATTGCGGAATGTCTTGCCTACAGGCTGGAACACCGAGGGTGAGACGCCCTCGGGACATGCGGGCAAGATGCCCGTGTCACGGGGAATGCCCACGTCCCGCACGCGGCGCGTCGGCCGTGGCTGACATAACGAGGCCAGCTCGCACAGCGCCGCTTCCGTCCGCTCCAACGGCCAATGTTCGTGGATGGCCTGCGAGAGAAACTCCCGCAGCCGCGGCATGGCGGCCACCGCGGCGTCGTGCTCGGCGCTGGCGCCGTTCTGATACGCGCCGATGCGGATCAACTCGTCGATCTCCGCGTACAACGCCAACGCCCGACGCACCTGCCTCGCCGACGACTGATGCGCCCCACCCGTCACGTCGAGCATCACGCGGCTGACGCTTTGCAACGCGTCGATGGCCGGGTACTGCCCGCGATTGGCCAACTCACGCGACAACGCGATGTGCCCGTCGGTGACACTGCGAACGGCGTCGCTGATCGGGTCGTTCAAGTCGTCGGCCTCCGCCAGCACGGTGTAAAATCCCGTGATTGATCCCTCCGCCGACAGGCCGCAACGCTCGAGAAGCTCCGGCAGCAGATTGAACACGCTGGGCGTATAGCCCTTGCCGGCGGGCGGCTCGCCGGCGACCAGCCCGATCTGCCGCTGCGCCATCGCCAGCCGCGTCAGGCTGTCCATCAGCAGCAAAACGTCCTTGCCGCGATCGCGGAAAAACTCCGCGGCAGCGCATGCCAATGCCGACGCCTGCACGCGCACCAGCGGCGGCTCGTCGCTCGTCGAGACGATCACCACGCTGCGCGCGAGGCCCTCTGGGCCGAGGTCTTTTTCGAGGAATTCCCGCACTTCTCGGCCTCGCTCGCCGATGAGCGCGATCACGTTGACGTCGCTGGACGCGTAGCGGGCGATCATGCCCAGCAGCACGCTTTTGCCGACGCCCGATCCGCTGAAGATGCCCATTCGCTGCCCTCGGCCCACGGTCAGCAGACCGTCGATGGCCCGCACGCCCGTCGCCAGCGGTTGGCTGATTCGCCCGCGCGACAGCGGGCTGGTCGCGCCAGGCCAGAGGGGCATGCGCGTCTCCGCCGCCACGGGGCCCTTGCCGTCGAGCGGCTCGCCCAGGCCGTTGAGCACCCGTCCGAGCATGGCTGTTCCGACGGGCAGCACCTGCTCGGTGGAGACGCACAGCACGCGGTCGCCGCGGCAGATGCCCGCCAAAGGCCCCAGCGGCATGACCAGCGTCTGGTCCTCCGCGAAGCCGATCACGCGGGCCGGGATGCCCGGCTGCGTCACCGACGTCGCGGGGCCCGGGGCGGAGTCTGGCGATTCCGCGCCCGTCGCGCCGTGCGACGCGCCGCGAAGAATACGGCACCCCGCGCCCACCGGCACGGGAAAATCGCTCACCGTGACGACCAGGCCGCCCGCGCCGCTCACCCGGCCCGACAGGCCGATCGGCTGCACGCCGCGAAGCATCTCGTTGTACGCCTGGTCGCTCATTACGTCGAACTCTCCGTCATCGCCGACAACGCGCCCGCGTCCTCGGTGAACAATCCGCCGATGCCCGCCAAGCTGGCGGCCACGTTCGCCAACTGCGTCTCGATCGTCGCGTCAATCTCGCCGCCGCGACAGAGCACCTTCACGCCGCCGGGCGTGATGCTCTCGTCGGCCATCACGCGAACGCCGCCAAAACCCAGCGTCTCGGCCAACTCGCGGCAGTGCTCACTCAACCGGCGGTGCTGACGCGGACAAACCCGCACGATCACGTCGCCGCCGCCGGCCAATTCCAACGCCTTCGCCAGATTGTGCCTCGCCGCCGAAATATCCTGACCCGCCACCTGCCCGACGATCTTGCTCGTCAACAACATGGCCAATTCCAGCGTCTGCCTCTGCATCTGCTGGGCCAACTCGGTCCGGGCCGACGACAACGCCACCGCCGCCTCACGCAGCAACGCCGACGAACACGACGCACCCTCATCCGCCTCGCCGTCCGCCCGCGACGCGACGCGCTCCGCCTCGGACGATATGCCCGCCGCAAACCCTTCTTCGAACCCCTGCCGGCGCGCCGCATCGAGTAACGTCTCCGCCGACGCCGCTTCGCACGACGCCCGCGTTCGCGACGCGCGAAGCACCGCCGCCGCTCGACGACGCGCCTCAGCCACCACCGACCGCGCACGCTCGGCCACGTCACACACATTCAACGGCACGGCCTCGGACGACGCCCTGCCGATATCGCTCGCCTTGATCACTCGCGCCATACGTCTTGCTCCGCCACCGCCGTCGAACGCGCAGGACTGTACTGCCCCGACGCACGACGCACCGCGTCCACCAACGTCTCCTGCGCCGCCTCCACGTCGGCCAAACGCATCGGCCCCAACGTGCCCATCGCCGAGCGGACCGCACGCACGCGCGACGACTCCAGCCCCGCCAACACCCGCTGCGACACCGACTCCGGCGCCGCACACAACGCCAGCGCGACGGTTCGCGTTTCCATGCCCGCCAAGGCCGACGACAACGCGCCCGCCTCCGCGCCCGCCAACTCCGCGACATCGAACATCCGCCCCCGCACCATCTCGGCCAGGCCAGCCAGCCGTCGCGTCAACCCCTGCTCGATCTGGCGGAGAATGTCGTCACCAGGCCTCTCGAAATTCGCGACCAGCCTCGCGACCTGCGCCTGCTGCTCGGCGGAGAGATTCGCCAATACCGCGGCGCCTTTCTCCGGCGACACGTGGGCCAACACAATCGCCACCGTCCGCGGATGCTCGTCCGCCAGCAACGCCACCAACTCCGCCTCATCAAGATGCCCAAGAACCGCCAAAGGACGCGGCGACGTAGCACGGGCGGCGGGCGTCTCCGCCAGGGGCGTCCCCCGTGACGCGGGCGTCTCGCCCGCGTTGTGCGCTCCATGGGTCTTGACAACAGAGGAAGCCAAATCGTCTTCGTCATCGGACGCGGGCGAGACGCCCGCGTCACGGGATGCACGCCCGCGCCACAACATCGTCACGATCCATCCCAATGCAAACCCCGCCAGCGGCCCCGCCCAGATCATGTGAGGCCAGGACGCCAGCGCCGACTCGGCCGGCGACTCCGCTGGCGACGACGCCATCACCGCCGCCGTGTCCACCTCGCATGAAACGGCGCGTTCGTCAAGCCCCGCCGCCTCGGCAGCCCAGCGCCGCAACGACGCCAACGACTCCGCGGCTGCGCGATCGTGCGGCACGATCAATCGCACCGCCGTCGGACGCGGCGACGGCTCCTCCGACAACGCAACACTCACGAACGTGACGGCCTCGGCGGGCAGCGCGGCGCGAATCCGCCGGGCCCACTGTTCCCGCATCAGCCGATCTTTCTGAAACTGCTCCTGTTGTACCGCCGCCTCGCGGCCCAGCGCGCGATAGCTCTGCCCCGCGCCGTCGACAATATGCACGTCGCCGGCCTCCATGCCCGCCACGCTGCCGCACACCAACTCGCCGATCGCCTGCACGAGTTCGGCGCTCAGCGGGCGCTGATCCGTCGTCGCGACGTACACCGATGCCGACGCGCCGACACCGGACGACTTACCCAGCGAGGATTTTCCCTTGCCGGCCTCCAGCAAAACGCTGGCGGAACGCACGGTGTCGAACTCCTCGATCAGCCGGCTGAGCGCGACCATTTTGGCGGCCTGCCAGCGCTTGTCGTGTTGCTCCTGCGTGGACCAGATGTCGGTGGTGGTGGCGAGTTTTTCGAACGAGGCCGTCACGTTGGCGGACGCGTCGCGCAGCGTCGCGCGGGCGCGAACGAGTTGATCAGCGGGAACGACAAGCTGTCCGTCGCGAATGTCGGCAGTGATACCCGCCCGGCGCAGCACGTCGGCGGAGGCGGAGAGTTCGGACGCGGGAACGTCGAGAGCGGACACGGACGGGGATCGGGCCGACAGCAGCCAAGCGCAGGCCGCCACCGCCGCCAGCGCCAGCACGGCGGCAGCAACGCGTCGCGACCGGCCCATCGCATCAAACGGCTCGCGAAGTCGCCCGACGGTTTGTGTCCAACCTTTCATCGCCCGGTCCTCCATGACCGCGCAACAACACCCAAACCCGGAAGAGCGTCCGTTCTCTTCCTAACTTCTTTCAGAATGTACAATTATTATTGCAGGCGTCAACTGACTTTTTCCGATATAGGCAAGTTTCGTCGAAAAAACGGCACGGCGTGTCTGGCTTGTCAATGGCCAGGCAGCGATGTACACTGAAGTGAACGGAACGGGAAGCGTGTAGATGGCCAAAAAACGCGTGTACGTCGAGTCGTCGGTGATCAGTTACCTAACCGCCAGACCGGCGAGGGACGAACTGAACAAAATCCGCCAACGGCTGACAGCCCTGTGGTGGGAACGCCGCCATGAGTGGGAGTGCGTTGTGTCACCCACCGTGATGGCGGAAATCGCCCGAGGCGATCCGGAAGCGGCGGCTCGGAGACGGGAAAAGGCGCTATCGCTCACGGAAGTGCCGGTTTCATCTGAAGCAGATATGTTGGTGGACCTGTTGGTCTTGCATAAACTGGTTCCGGAATCGGTGAGAACTGACGCCGTGCATTTGGCCATGGCGGCAGTCCACGGGATGCACTACCTGCTGACGTGGAATCAGAAGCATCTGGACAACCTTGACCTTCGTTCCCGTATTGAGGAGTTAATCCGCAAACATGGCTGGGAGCCGGCAAAGGTCATCACGCCCGAACGGCTGCTGCTAGAGGAGTCACCATGAAAAAAAAATACGCCGATATGGACCCGATTGAGGAACTCCGCGCCATCCGCGAGGAACTCAGCCGTGAATTTCCGACCACGAAAGCCCTTTGCGATTACTTTCGGAAAAATTTCCCCGTCACCAACCCGGCCCCTCCGGCACCGACGCAGCGCAAAGGCCAACGAACATCGGCGAAGGCCAAACCCAATACTCGCCCTGCCGCACGGCGGCGGAAATCGGCGGCCCATACAGAATGAGTACATACAACCCCGTCACGCCGGATGTCGTGCGACAGGTACAACAGATTGTCGGCGATGGATATGTGATTTTCGATGACCCCGAGCGGCTGGAGGCGTTCAGTCACGATGAGGTGCCCGACCGCGCCTATCGTCGCATGCCCGAGGCCGCCGTTCGGCCCGGCAACGCCGCCGAGATTGCCGCCATCATGAAACTCGCCAACCGCGAGCGGATCCCCGTCACGCCGCGCGGCGCGGGCAGCGGGCTTTCCGGCGGGGCCGTACCCCTACACGGCGGCATCGTCCTGCTCACCGACCGCCTCAACCGCATCCTCGACATCGACCCGCATAACATGACCATCACGCTCGAGCCGGGCGTCGTCACCAACGACGTCAACCCGGCTGTGCGACACCTGGGACTCTGCTATGCGGGCTATCCGATGAGCCTCGAGACGTGCTACATCGGCGGCAACGTGGCCGAGAACGCCGGCGGCGCCAAGGCGCTCAAATACGGCGTGACCTCGCGGTATGTGCTCGGGCTGGAGATCGTCACGCCCACCGGCGACATCGTGGAACTCGGCGGCAAATTGATCAAGGACGTCACCGGCTACAACATGATCGGCCTGATGGTCGGCAGCGAGGGCACGCTGGGCGTTTTCACGAAAATCATTCTCAAACTCCTGCCGCTGCCGAAGGTGAACGTGGATCTGCTGGCCCTGTTTCCGACGGTCGACGGCGCGATCGCCGCCGTGCCGCGGATTCTCACCGAGAGCGGCATGACGCCCACGAGCATCGAGTTCATCGACGGCGAATCCGCCGCCACCGCCTGCCGATACCTCAACGAAACCTTCGACTACAAAAACGCCGGCGCGATGCTCCTGCTGACCGTCGACGGCCCCTCGCTCGAACAGGTCCAGCGCGAGTACGAAGCCGTCGGCGAGGCCTGCCTCCAGTTCGGCGCGTCCGAGGTCTACGTCGGCGACAACAAAACCACCAGCGAGCGGCTGTGGCGAATCCGAAAAACCATCCCCGAAGCCTTCGCCGCCCAGGGCGAACACCAGGGCAACGAAGACCTCGTCGTCCCCATGGCCGCCGTCGGACAACTCGTCGCCGGCATGAAAGAACTGGAACGAAAATACCAGGTGGCCATTCCCGCGTACGGCCACGCGGGCGACGGCAACATTCACACGCGCATCGTGAAATCGCCCGACGTGCCGGCGAACCGCTGGCGCGAAATCATCCCCAACGTGCTTCGCGAATTGTACGAACTCACCGCCAAACTCGGCGGCCGAATCAGTGGCGAACACGGCATCGGCCACAAACGAAAAAAGTTCATGCCCCTGTTCGTCTCGCCAGAATATCTAACAATGTGCCGGGCTGTCAAACGTGCGATGGATCCAAACAACATATTGAATCCAGGGAAGATTATGGATATGGAAGAGAGCCAATAGCCAGTAGCCAGCAGGTATGGAACAGCATTGGTACAACAATAAAAACAAAAATCGGCGAAACACGAAGAAGGTCAGTGGCGTGTGAGCTAAAGACAGGGACGGTTCTTCACGATCTGTATTTTTTTAGGCTGCAAATGAAAGTATTTTCTTTTGTTCATATTGTGGGTGCATTGTCAATGGGAGTTGTGCCGTTCGTCATTTGGATTCACACGAAGAAAAAAGATTCAATGTTGGTCTCACAAGCCTTCGACAGTTTGATATGGAACGTTTGTCTTGTGGCGATCTGGATACCGTGTGGAATAATTTGTGCAACTGTGTTTATTGGATCGGAATTGTTTTTTCCAGGAAAAATCAGCGCAGTGGCGCTTGTGCTTTCTCAGGTGTTACAGGTGATTTTATTTGTCGGAAACCTGCTTTTTTCCTTTCGCGCCATATCACGCATTCGCTCCGGGCGAGGAAGGCCCTACCCTCTTCCGCCTACGCGACTATATGAGTCGCTCCGTGAACGCGCGGGACTTTCGGTGATGGCTCGGGAAAATGAAACGGTACAATAAAAGGTCACGTGTGGTGCGTCGTTTGAGTTTTGGATTTTTTTGGAGATTGTGAACATTGGAGTAGGAACGTCGCCATGACTCGTCAGTCACATCGCAATCGTCGAGCGCAAATGGGTATTGGCATTTTCCTCGCCGCCGTGCTCGTGGCGGTCGTCGCTGGGCCGTTGACGGTTCTGCGGGCCGGCGAAACGACGACGCAGCCGACAACGCAACCGGCGCGGAAAGACCAGCCGTCAGCCGCCACCCAGCCGGCCGCCGGCAAACAGGACGAGGCCGGCCAACTTCCCCAACTGCGCTTTCTCATGTGGCAGGAAGAAGACGAAACATCGCGCGAAAATCCCACCGTCTGGGCGCCCGACGGTGAGTCGGTCAAGGACGAAACCGACCTGAAGGTCCTGCAACAAATTAACGTCGGAACCATGGGAGGCGGCCCCGATGAAACGTGGCGGTATCTCTTTCTCTTTTTCTCCCATCCTGATATAGACCATTCAACCATCATCCGCGTCGCGATCGTGGACGCGGACGGAATAGAAATTATCGGTTCTGGCAGCCAGAACTATTCGTTGCATCCGCGCGGAGAGCGTGGCAACCCGGACGATTCGGGCTGGGCGGTGGTCGTGCGGAGTCCGGGCAAAATCGAGGATGAGATTCCGAAGTCCGTGGACATCATGCTGCGATACTCCCTCAGGCCTTGGGAGGAGGTCGGCACGCTGGGCGGCGTGTTTGAAAGCCCCGCGACAGTGGACGACATTACGGTGGAGAAGGCCGAAGAAATCACCGTCGACCAGGCCCATGTCGACCTGACCGGCGACGGCAAGGTTGGCGACGTCAGGACGAAACTCCACGTCATCCGCGACCTCGACATCGCGCGACGAATGCAGTTCGACATTGTCGCCGTAATGCTCGATGGCCGCGAGGTGATCCGCAGCAAACGAAGTCTCATCCGCAGCGGCCCCGGCGGGGTCGAAAAGGTGTGCTTCTGGTTCGACGCGCCGCAATCGGACATCAAGCTGTTCAAGTTTTGCGTGCGCCCGATCCGGGTGGTAACGTTCAAAAACGTCTCCCTTGAACCGGGCACGATCACCAAACCCACGGTCGTCGGAGATCCTCCGCCCGCCGCCACGCCGGTGAAAAATCCCGCCACAAAGCCGGCTGCAAAATAGCCTGTTTATCGAAATGATTGCGTTGCAAATGTGTAGTTTTATACGTTGAAGACAAATAGATCAGCCTCCCCGGTCTCGCGTTGACGAGCCGGGAACAAGCCGCGCCAGCGGCGTCTGATGTAGTCCAGGGTGAGCGGTACGCCGCGAACCCTGGGAACAGGTGTTTTTCGGAACGCTTTCACCCTGCCTGACGCCACGGGCCGAGGTCACACCGTCGTGGGAAGTCGACATCGAACGACTCGCACGTTCCCATGTGCGCGTCGCTCGAAGCCGTGCTCACATGGCGGTGTGACTTGCGGCCAGTGGCGTCAGGCACGATTTTATCAGGAAAAACACCATGTCCAGGGTTCGCGGCGTACCGCTCACCCTGCGTAGCTCGCAGAGCGAAGCAGGGGGCTACCCGACGCCGTCTCTTCGGGACTGTGGCCCGGCGCCGCCGCGCGAGACCGGGGAGGCCGATCGGTTGTTTTCCACGTTGAAATCGCACACCTACAGTGCTACATTTCCAAGAATTGTAAACAGTTGAAAAGGAACGTCTCTATGAATCGCCAATCACATCGCAATCGTCGGGCGCAAATGGGCATCGGCATTTTCCTCGCCGCCGTGCTCGTGGCGGCCGTCGCTGGGCCGTTGGCGGTTCTGCGGGCCGACGCGCCGGTGACGCAGCCGGCACAGAAAGACCGGCAACCGACCACCACCTCAAAACCCGCCGCCGACAAAAATAAACAGAACAACGCCGCCCAACTTCCTCAATTGCGTTTTCTCGCGTGGCAGGACGATGATATAAGCAAAGCCTGGAAACCCAATGGCGAACCGATCAAGGACGAAGCCGATCTGAAAGCGCTGCGTCGGGTCCACCCTGGAATCATCACAGGAACCACCCATGGCGAAGTGTCGCGGTATCTCCGTCTCTGGATTTCGCATCCCGACCTCGACCGCTCGGCCAGCTTTTTCGTCCGGTTTATGGACGTCTCCGGGAAGCCGCTTCCCAATTCGGGCGGCGGTGCCGGCAGCGTGACCTCTCCGCGCGGGGCCGAAGGAAGCACGGATGATCTTGGCTGGGTTGTGGTCACGGCGAGTCCAGCCACGCTAAAGGACGACCTCCCGAAATCCGTGGACATCGTGGTGACGTACGTCCTGGAACCCTGGCGGGAAACCGACACGATCAACGCCGATTTTGGAGGCCCGGTGACGGTGGACGGGTACATCGTGACCGAGGCGAAAGAAGCCGTCAACGACAACCGTGACGACGGCAGCGTCAAGACGACCCTTCATTATTCCCCCACCGATGACGACGACTCGCGCACGGTTCGCAGCATCGTCGCCGTGACGACCGACGGCCGGGAACTGTCCCACGACGAGGCGAGTTACAGACAAAGTATCACGGGTGAGAAGATGGCAAGTCTTACGTTCTATGTCCCGCGGTCGGAGATCAAGCTGTTCAAGTTCCAAGCACGGACGGTTCAGGAGGTGACCTTCCAGAGTGTTTCCCTTCAGCCGGGCACGATCACCATCCCCATGGTCGTCGCGCCGCCGGATGATCGCCCGCCCGCCACCACGCCGGCGACAAATCCCGCCACAAAACCGGCGGCGAAATAGCCCTGAACTCGCCCAGGGCGATCGCATTCTCGTAGCATGGGCGTTTCGCCCGTGGCGGAACAGGCAAAACCGGCCTTTTGGAACGTTTGCATGGGCGAGACGCCCATGCGACTCACGGGCGGGACGCCCGTGCTACGGAGAATGCGATCGCCCTGAATTCGCCAAGTCGCCTCTTGAAAAACTGTCCTCCGCTCGCAATAACATGGTATGAGCGCAATTGATTTTCACACGCACGCGTTTCCCGACGAAATTGCCCGGCGGGCCATGGCGAAGCTGGAGGCCGCCAGCGGCGACTGGAAGGCCAGGGGCAGCGGCACGATCAAGGGCCTGCTCGCCTCGATGGACAAAGCCGACATCGACGTGTCGGTGCTCTGCACCATCGCCACCAAGCCCGACCAGGCCAAGGGAATCCTCGACTGGTGCGACGCCATCCGCTCCGACCGCGTCGAGCCGTTCCCGTCCATCCACCCGCACACGCCCGACCCGCTCAACTGGCTGGAGAAATTCGCCGAGGCCGGCTATGCGGGCATCAAGCTGCACCCGATGTACCAGGACTTCGCCATCGACGACCCAGCCATGTTCGTCGTGTACGGCGCGTGCTGCGAGTTGGGGCTCGCGGTGGCGTTTCACTGCGGGCTGGACATCGCGTTCGCCGACACCGACGACCGCGCGGAACCCCGGCGGGTCCGCAACGTCATCGACCGCTTCCCCGACCTTAAACTCATCGCTACGCACATGGGAGGCTGGCACCAGTGGGACCTCAGCCGGGAGTTGATTGTCGGCACGCCGGTATACCTCGAGACGTCGCTGAGCCTGACCGAACTAGGCCCCGTCGCCGCCGACATGATCCGCGCCCACGGCACCGACCGCGTCCTGCTGGGCAGCGATTGGCCATGGGCGACGCAACAGGAAAACATCGCGATCCTCAAATCCCTGGGCCTGAACGAAGCCGACCTGCGGAAAATCCTCTGGACCAACGCGGCGAAATTGCTGAGATATTAGAGTGGTTCAAGCTTGTGTGGTGACTGTCGGCCGTCGCCGAGGACGAGCCAGGCCAGGAGGCCGAAGCAGCCGATGCATCGCATCGGCGTGCAGGCCGACGCCGCAGGCAAGCCAGCAGTCACCACGCAAGCTGGAACCGCTCTAGCGGCGAGAAATCCGAAGCCCGAAATTCGAAACAAACTCCAAAGACTCAAACGACAAAATTCCAAACGCTCGCGCTGTTCGTGCGCCGTGACATACGGAGAGCGTAAGCGTTGGGAATTTTCTTTTTTGGAGTGTTGAAATTTGTTTCGGTTTTCGGGCTTCGGATTTCGGATTTATCTCGACGCCCTTCGCCGGACAAACGCCTCGTAATCCTCCGGTGTGTCGATGCCGCCGCCGGCGTAGTCGGTGACGGCGACGCGGATCGCGAAGCCGTGTTCCAATGCGCGCAGTTGTTCGAGTTTTTCGCTCTCCTCCGCCGGCGTGGGGGGTAGTTGCGTGAACTGTTTGAGGAATCCGACGCGGTAGGCGTAGATGCCCAAGTGCAGCAGGTAGTTGGTTTGGCCGGCGGCGTCGCGGTCGAAGGGAATTGGGCTTCGCGAGAAGTAGAGGGCGTTGCCGTTGTTGGCCAGGACGACCTTGACGCGGTTGGGGTCGCCGGCGGCGGCGGTCGGCAGCGGCGTGGCGAGCGTGGCCATGGGGGCCTCGCCGCGTCGCATGAGGTCGACGAGTTGTTCGATGCAGGCGGCGGGCATGTCGGGTTCGTCGCCCTGGACGTTGACGACCACATCGTCGTCGGCAAGGCGGAGGATCTCCGCCGCCTCGGCCAGCCGGTCGGTGCCGCAGCGATGGTCGACGCGAGTTGAGACGGCCTTACCGCCGGCGGACTGTACCACGGCGATAATTCGCGAATCGTCGGCTGCCACCACGATGTCATCCAGCCCGCCCGCCTTCCGTACGGCCTCCAGCACGTGAACAATCAACGCCTTGCCCGTGCGGTCCAACAACATCTTCCCCGGCAACCGTGTAGAAGCAAACCGGGCGGGAATCAACGCGACAACGCTCATGGGATCCATCCTTTTCCGCGCAGGACTGAAGGGCGCCTCTATTTTTTACCACAGAGGCGCAGAGAATCCCAGAGCGTCTACAGTTTCACTTTCGCCCAGGCGTAGACGCTTTTGTCTCGGGCTTGCTGGCGTTCCCAGTAGTCGCCCGGCGCGTACGTGACGCCCTGCACGCTGCCGTCGGTCCAGAGGAAATTTTCGCCGGCCTGTCCGTTATGAACCGCCGCCGTCGAGGTGACGTTCCCGGGAATCGGCACGCCGTGGCCAAGATACGCCCACGTCGCCGCCGTCCGGGGCAACCCATAAATCGCGTTGCCGAAATATCGACTCTCGCCGCAGGCCATCTGCAACATCCGCCACTGCGGATAACGATAGCTCGGACAGGTCTTGTCGTTATAAATGTATTGGTTATATCCCGCCAGGTACGAGTTCACCATCGTCAGGCTGCCGAAAAAGGCGTCCACCTTGGTGTTGCCTGGACTCTGCCCGTCGGCAAATCCGCCCTGATTGGTGACGTTGCCGGCATCGTCCTTCTTCAGCGGAGCCCACGGGCCTCGATACATGAAGACGGCGTACTCTTTCCAGTCCTTGTACTCCGTGTTGGAAGGCTTCCCCTGCCACGGAGCGCCCCACATGCCATGATCGCCGGTCGTGCCCGTGCATTTCCACTGATCGCGTGAAATCATCTTCATCGCGATCATGGTCTCCAGATGCCAGTCGCCCAGCCCCGGCGGACCTTCCAGGGGATAATCGCCGCAGTCGGAGGCGTACATGCCCAGCGACAGGCCGCAACTCCGCAAATTGGTCTGACACGCCGCCGTGCGGGCCAAGTCCCGCGATTTCGCCAGCGAGGGCATCAACACGGCCACCAGCAGCATGATGATGGCAATCACAACCAGCAGCTCAATCAGCGTAAAACCGTGAGTCAGATATTCATGCTTGCTTGCTTGCTTGCTTATGCGGATCCGTTGATGTTCCATGTCGCCATCCTTTCCCGTTCGAGGACATGATGCGCTCCTGTTTCGCCTTGCCGCGATTTGATAAGTTATCGGCGAAGTACGGCACTATGTATATAGTATCGTCCGTTTTCCGTCGGGACCAGCGATTTTTCGACGCCACAAAACAAGACCCGGCCGGATGCGTTGTAAGCCGAGTTCTGTTCCTGCCGCCGACGTGGGTGGCGTCGGCAGAGGCGAAGGCCATTTCTCTAGGTTGCGGCTTGCGCCACAACTCATCCTTTCGGAAGCAGTCTACCCGCGGAGCACAAAGCCCAGGCCTGGCTTCTCCGCTGTTTGACCTTGCACCCGGTGGGGTTTACCTTGCCGGAGGACTCGCGCCCTCCGCGGTGCGCTCTTACCGCACCGTTTCACCCTTACCGGCCCGGCGTCGCGGGGGTCCCGTGACGGCATAGGCAGGCGGTTTCTTTTCTGTGGCACTTTCCCGGTTTCGCGTCGGCGCGGTGGCGTCGGCGAAACGGTGGACGTTATCCACCACCGTGGCCTGGCGGTGCTCGGACTTTCCTCCCCGAGTTCTCGCGAACCCGAAGCGGCCTTCCACGCATCCGGCTGGAAACATTATACAATGCGGGGACCGACAAGCCAAGATGCGAAGACGGAGCAGGGCGATCGCATGTACTTCCCTCCTTTCACACGGGTTTCGCATTCAGGCACCACTGGCCACAGGCCCTGCCAGTTTGCGTTGTAAGACGATGTGAGCGACGGAACGCTTCGATCTGCAGCGCAAAATGGCAGGGCCTGTGGCCAGGTACGCCTGAATATGTAAGGTCACGCGAAAAACTGGACATGCACGTGAGTCTCCGTAGATCCGGCGAATTCGCGGTACAATTTCACCGCCAGGCCGCGAAAACCCGGCTAAAATCCTGCAATGGGGAGTCAACACATGAACAAACTCGCGACGGGGTGTCTGGCGGCATGTCTGGTCGTTGTGGGCGGATGCGCCGATTCGGCGGTGTGCGGTCTCGATGCCGTTTCGTGGGTCGATTGGCCTGCGGTGTACAGGCCTTCGCCGACCACGCTGTATACTACGCCGCCGGCGAAAGGTTCGTGGCAGCCTCTGGCTTCGGGCAGGCTGGCCAAGGTGTTTCTTGATGAGCGGGCGTTCACCGTCGCCGATTCGCAGGCCGTCTATGTCCGCATGCTCGTGACCAACGCGACCGCCCGCGAACTCGGCGTGCTGCTGCATGCCGAGGACGTAACCTTCGAGGGGCGTCACGTGCTGCCACCGCCGGCTGGGACAAAATTGGCCGTGCCGGAAGCGGAGTTCGCGACGGCTTCGTCGGCGTTTGTCGGCGGTGGTCCGCTACCCGAGCAGCAGGTGGACGCCGCCTCCGCCGCGCACGACAATTACGGCGTGCTGGTGACGGTTCCTCCGCACGCATCGCTGGTGTACTATCGGCGGTTGCCCGTCCGACGTGGCGACGTCGAGGCGGGGGCCGCCGTCGCGGTGGAGGCGTCGCCGGGCGTGGTCGTGACCGACGGGCGGTGTTTCGAACGGCTGGCGGCGCAGGCGACGACACACGCGCAGGCCCCCCAGGCCGGCGACCACTGGCCTCACGTGCCGCTGGGCAATCTGGTGCTCTCCTCCCGAGGCCCCGCCCGACTGGTCCCCTCCACGCAGCCCAACCTCCTCCGCCCAACCCCCGACACGCTGCCGGAGTAGCCCCAGGGCCATCGCATCTAAATTTCCGCGTTTTTTCGCGAAAAGGCTGTAGGCTGTGGGCTGTAGGCTGTAGGGGACATGCCTTTGCGACAGGTTTTTCGTGACGGAAAATCAACCTACAGCCT
>WRDM01000036.1 GCA_009783465.1 Phycisphaerae bacterium
AACGGGGCGGCGTTAGACATGCGAATCTAACGCCGCCCCGTTGGGGCTTGATTCCAAACAACCAACCCCAGGGTTCGCCGGAGTACCGGCTCACCCTGGGCTACCCAACGCCGTCCCTTCGGGGCTAAGAACCCCAGAAACAACGAATTACGCTATGCCAGAAAGTTTTGTCACCCCCGCTAGAGGTGGGGGCGTTCATGGCGAACGCATGTACGTGACGCGGGCATCTTGCCCGCGTCTCTCGCGGGCGTCCCGCCCGCGTCCGGCGGTGAAACGCCTTGGTTTTTGCATGAGATCAGCCGTGTGGAACAGTCCGCGAGGGCAAGATGCCCTCGCCACACGCGGGCCAGACGCCCGCGTCACGTTACGTGTGTCCGCCCTGATGACGTGGCGGGGTTGGCTTGTCGGTTTGCGCCGTGTCAGCAGCGCAAACCGGCAAGCCCTGTTCGTGTCCTTCGCGAAAATCGCGGCGAGATTAACCGCGTTTTGAATCCTTCGGCCCGATCCAGCGGGTGTTTTTTGCGTCGAATGTCCAGCCGGCCGATTGGATGGGCACTTCGTTTTTCTTCCACGTTTTGATGGCCGCGGTGGTTTCGTCCCAGCTCTTGATGCCGCTGACGGCGTCGAAGACTTGCACGTTGAATCCGCCGACCGCGCAGGCGTAGCGGATGACGTCTTCGCAGTCCAGGCCTCGCACGTAGGCCGAGAGGAAACCGGCGATCGCGCTGTCGCCCGATCCGGTGGCGGAGGCGACTTTTTCGACGTGGAAGGCCGGTTCCCACAATTGGCGATTGGACCAGTTATCCACATTTTTAGGCCCGCATCGGCCGAAATCGACGAAGCGGCTCTTGTCGGCGGTTCGCAGGTAGATGCCCAGATGCCCGCTCTTGAGGATGACGATCTTCGCGCCGTACTGGATGCATTTGTCGGCCACTTCCTCGCAGTCGTCGACGGAGATGAAGTCCAGGGCGTCCTTGCCGGCGGCTTCCTGCTTGCGGGCCCAGAATTTGTCGCGGTTGAGCATGTAGAGCGTCTCTTCGACGCTGGGCAGGTAGAGGTCCACGAACGGCAGCGTGTTGCGGAGGATGATGTCCCAGTCGGCCTTGCCGGCCTCGGCGTTGGGGTCGGGCAGGGCCATGTCGCAGCTCGTGGTGGCACCGGTGGCCTTGGCGCGTTTGAAAATTTCGGTGAGCTGTTTGCCGTTGTCGGCGTAGAGTTTTTTCATCAGCGGCGGATAGCCCAGATGGAACAGCCGCGTCTGCGCGACGAGGTCGTAGTTGACGTCCTCCTGGCCGAACGTGCTGTTGGCGCCGCGATTGTGGAGGAAGACGCGGTCGACTTTCGGCGGGGCCAGCGCGATCGTGTAACTGGTGCTCTCGCCCTTGACGACGGTCATGCTCTGGTCCGCGCCGTACGGCTTGAGCCGCTCGACGACCGCCTGGCCGAAGAAGTCGTCGCCGACCTTGCCCATCAGGCCGGTCTTCACGCCCAGTTTCATCAACCCGATGCCGGTGTTGCTCACAGGCCCGCCGGTGGAGACGGTGACATCGCCGATGTCGATCAACTTGCCCGGAATCAGCGACTCAAACCACGTCCCCGCCGCCGGCGCATGCAGCACGGGAATCACGTCAAAACAAATATGGCCGGCACAGATGATGTCGTAGGTACTCATGTTGTTCCTTTTTATTCTTTTCAGGTTTCGGGGATTGTACCGGGTGGGAGCGGTTGTCACAAGGGAGGCGTTTTTAGTTATTAGTTAACTGGTTGACTAGTTAACTCGTTGATTCGATGGTGTGGAACGCCAGTTAACTAGTTAACCAGTCAACTAGTTAACTAAAAACGTCTCCCTTGAACAAACGATTCCTGTTCACCGTTATGCACACGAAAAACCAATTCCCTTGACCGTTTGGCCTTTGTTCAATATCTTATCATTCATGATTGCGAGACTATCCGGTTTGCTGGAAGAATTGTCGGGCGGCGGCGCGTTGATTGCGACGGCCGGTGGGTTGTGGTATGAGGTGTTGCTGCCGGCGGCGGACATTGAGCGGCTGGGAGGTCGCGTCGGCAAAGAGGTCGTGCTGCACACGATTCATTACCTCGAGGGCGACCCGTCGCACGGGGCGCAGACGCCGCGGCTGATCGGGTTTGTCACGCCGGAGGCCCGCGCGTTTTTCCGGCTGTTCACGACGGTCAAGGGCATCGGCAACCGCAAGGCGTTGCGGGCGTTGGCCAAGCCTGTGGGCGAAATCGCCGCCGCCATCGCGGCCAAGGACAGCCGCTTTCTGACGCAACTGCCGGAGATCGGCAAGCGGACGGCAGAGCAGATCATCGCCGAACTCGCGGGCAAAGTCGAACCGTTCGTGACCAGCGGCACGACGATGGCCGCCGCCGCGGCGCTCTCGGAGGCCGCCAGCGAGGCCGTCAGCGTCCTCGTCCAACTCGGCGAACGCCGCGCCGACGCCCTGGCGCTGGTCGACCGCGTGATGGCCGTCGCGCCGGAACTCGACAGCGTCGAGGTGATTTTGCAGCAGGTGTATAAATTGCGCGCGACGTGATTTTATAGCCGCGAATTACGCGAATTACGCGAATTTTTTGGAATTGTGGCATGGTGGATGTGGAAAACATTCGATTCGCCTCCCCGGCCTCGTGTCGAAATGCCAGCACACAGCCGCGGAGCGGCGTCGTGTATAGCCCAGGGCGAGCGGTACTCCGCGAGCCCTGGGGACAGGTGTTTTGCGGGACTTGTTCATCGTGCCTGACGCCACTGGCCGAGGGCGCACTGTCGTATGAAGGCGGCATAGGACGACTCGCATGTTCCCCTGTGAGCGTCGTCCGAAGCCGTACAGGTTCGCGTGCGCGGCCTCGGCCAGTGGCGTCAGGCACAATGAGGAGAAGAATAATAGCTCCGTTCCCAGGGTTCGCCGAGTACAGCTCACCCTGGGCTACCCAAGGCGCCCCTTCCGGGGCTAGGAGGTGGTAGAAAAAACTATGGCAAGAGAAAAAATCATCAACGCCGGCTCGATCGGGCCGGAGGACGAGACGTTTAATCAGTCGTTGCGCCCGCAGCGGCTTGGGGATTGCATCGGGCAGTCGGAACTGCTCGAAAAATTGCGGATTTCCATTCAGGCGTCGCGGCAGCGGAATGAGCCGATGGAGCATGTGCTGCTGCATGGCCCGCCGGGGCTGGGCAAAACCACGCTGGCGTATGTGGTCGCCAACGAGATGGGCACGAACCTCAAGGTTACCAGTGGGCCGGCGCTGACCAAGCCCAGCGACCTGATCGGCATTCTCACGAATTTGCAGCATCGCGACGTGTTATTCATCGACGAGATTCACCGCCTGCCCGCGGCCGTCGAGGAGTACATCTATCCGGCGATGGAAGACTACAAGGTCGACTTCGTCGTGGACAGCGGCATGCACAGCCGGACGATCAACCTGCCGCTCAAGCCGTTCACGCTGATCGGTGCGACGACGCGGGCGGGGCTGCTCAGCCCGCCGCTGCGGACGCGGTTCGGCATCACGCATCACCTGGAATTCTGGAGCGTCGCCGACCTGCTGGAACGCTGCAAGCTCTCGGCCAACATGCTCGCGATGGACTACGACGCCGGCGCGCTGGAACTGTTGGCCACGCGGGCGCGGGGCACGCCGCGAATCGCCAACCGCCTGATGCGACGCTGTCGTGACTACGCGCAGGTCAAGGGCGACGGCAGGCTGACGATCCCGCTGGTGGAGGCGGCCTTGAAACTCGAGGGCATCGACCCGCTGGGGTTGGACGACCTCGACCGCGGCTTCCTCCGCGCGATCATCGACGTGTACAAGGGAGGTCCGGTCGGCATCGAGACGGTGGCGGCCACGCTCGGCGAGGAGACCGACACGCTGGTGGACGTGGTCGAGCCGTTCTTACTGCAAAGCGGCCTGCTGGCCCGCACCCGCCGAGGCCGACTCGCGACGGCGAAGGCGTACGAACATTTGGGCTTGACATACACGCCGCGTGCGGAGGAGAAAGATTTGTTTGAGGAGGAGAATCGTTGATTCGTTAATGGGTTCGGCGCGACCGGCCACTAGGCCCTGCCAGTTTGCGTTGTAAAACGTTATGGGCGACAAAGTATTTCGTTTGTCACAACGACTTACAACGCAAACTGGCAGGGCCTAGTGGCCGGTCGCGCCGAACCCGAAGGTTACGCGGAAAACCGGACGATGTGCACGCGTTTATCCCACGAGTTAACGTATTAACGAGTTAACGAATCACGTCGTTTTCTTCTCGCCGGGCGCGGTGGCGTAGCTGGTGTTGCGCCAGACGATGGTCGCGCCTTTGCGGAGTTTGCCCAGGGCGGCGATGAGCGCGAGCATCGCGACGAAACAGCCGACGAAATAACTCCAGCAAAACAGCGGGCGGGCGCACAGCAGCTTGAGGAAGCGGAAAATCACCGAAATCTGAATGGCCACCGTGGCTGCGCCGACCCAGCCGAGCGTCCGCCAGAGGGAGGCGTTTTCGCCGCCAAAAGCCGCCAGCGAAAACCCCGCCGCCGCGGAAAAATAGGGCGACATGCTGACGATCAGCAGGACGGCCAGCGACGCGATCAGCCGCCGCCGCGTGCCGAACGTGCCGTAAAAAATCCGCGTCCACCCGCGATAAATCTGCCGCAGCGACGAATACATGCGGACCATGTACAGCCCCTCGTTTCGCGAGACGCGGAGACGCAGCCCGGACGACTTCACGCGGGCGGCCATGTGCATGTCCTCGTTCACCTGGTCGCGGACGGCCTGGTGGGTGCCGATCGCTTCGTACGTCGACCGCCGCATGAGCATGAACGCGCCGTTGGCGTAGGCATTGCGGCGGCGGGGATTGTTGACCTTATCGGGATGGAACCAGATCATCATCAGTCCGCCGCAGACGGGCTGGATGGCGTTTTCCCAAAAGCCCTTCATTTCCAGCACGGGCAGGAGGCTCAGCAGATCGCTCTGGGTGTCCTGTGCGTGGGCGAGGGCTACCGACAGCGTGCGCGGGGAGGTCTGCGTGCAGTCGGCGTCGATGAGGCAGATCCACTCGCCCTTGGTGCGTTTGATGGCATGCTGCATGGCGTGATTCTTTCCGCCCCAGCCGGCGGGCAGGTGGTCGATATTCACGAGCGTCACGCGGCTGTCGCGGGCGGCGATGTCGGCGACGATCTCGGCGGTGCGGTCGCTGCTGCGGTCGTTGGCGACGAGGATCTCGAAGTGGGGATAATCCTGCGTCAGCATGCTCTCGACGCACGCGGCGATGTTGTCCTGCTCATCCTTGGCGGCCACGACGACGCTGATGAAGGGCGTTTCACGTGACGCGGGCGTCTCGCCCGCATCTGCCGTTGACGTCGACAGATCGTTCGTTTTCGCCGCCCCGGTCAATGGATCGCACAACGCGGGCGAGACGCCCGCGTCACGTTGATACGTCTCGCGCAGAATAAATCCACGCCGGCGTTCGATGGAGATCATCGCATGCCGGCTGATCCAGATCAGGCCGATCAAACCGCTGAGGATGATTAATGTCAGTGGTATCATGGTGTCTGTTGGTTACGTTTACGGCGCAAAGAGGCAAGCCACATTACATCAGGCGCGTTCGACGTTTGTACCTTTCGTGTTCCCGCCGGTGTCGGCGAATTGTGTGTGGTACAGGTGGCGGTACAGTTCGCAGCGTTTGAGCAGTTGGTCGTGCGTGCCGTGGTCGGCGATTTTTCCGTCGGCCATCACGACGATCACGTCGGCAGACAGCACCGTCGCGAAGCGGTGGGCGATGGTGAACGTCGTTCTGCCCTTGACGAATTCCTGCATGGCCTGGTGGATGCGGTGCTCGCTGTCGGCATCGACCTGGGACATGGCCTCATCGAAGATCATGATGGCCGGGTCGCGCAGAATCGCCCGCGCGATGGAAATCCGCTGCTTCTGCCCGCCCGAGAGCGTCGCGCCGTGCTCGCCGACCATCGTCTGATAGCCCTCGGGCATCTCGCGGACGAACTCGTCCACGAACGCCCGGTGCGAGGCGGCCAGCACGTCGTCTTCCCTGGGGCGACTCAACCCGTACGCGATGTTTTCGGCGATGGTCGCGTGGAAGAGCACGGCGTCCTGCGACACCAGGGCGATCTGCCGTCGCAGCGAACGCGTCGACGTCGTCGCGATGTCGTGCCCGTCGATGAGAATCTTGCCGCCGGTGGGCTCCAGCAGCCGCGGGAGCAGGCTCACCAGCGTGGTTTTTCCCGAGCCGTTTGGCCCGACGACGGCGATCGACTGCCCCGCGCGGACCGTGAGGCTGATGTTTGCCAGCGTGTCGGCCGTCGTGTTGGGGTAGCGGAAGCTGACGTCGCGGAATTCGATGGACTGGCTGTGCCTCGGCAGCGACGGTGCTTTGGGCACGTGCGGCTCGGGGATGGCGTCCTGGAGTTCGAAGATGCGTTTGCCGGCGGCGTCGGACTCGGCGAACCGCATGGCGACGCGGGCCAGTTTGCGGATGGGGTCGAACATGGCGAAGCAGGCGGCCATCCAGCCGATGAAGATGGTTTTGTCGAGGTGGAATTCGGCCACGCCGAAGGGCTTGGTGTAGAAGACCAGGTATCCGGCGATGACGGCGGCGGACATGGCGGTGACGATGCTGAGGATTTCGACGATGGGGCTGGTGGCGGCGTCGAGGCGGATTTTCCGTACCTGCTGCGAGAGGAGCGCGCGGTTGGCGCGGAAGAAGCGTCTGCGTTCGGCGCCTTCCATGGTGTAGGCCTTCACCGCGCGGATGCCCTGGAGCGTTTCGTTGAGCACCGCGAGCATGGTGGACCAGCCTTCGAGCGCTTTGCGGGAGGCCTTGTGCATTTTTTTGCTCAGGCGGCGGATGATCCAGAACGCCGGCGGGCCCGCGATCAGGGCCAGCAGCGTCAACTGCCAGGAGAGAATCAGCGCCAGCGTGATGGATCCGATGGCCTTGGCGGGTTCGACCATTGTTCGGCCCAGCAGCGCGTGCTGCCCGTTGGCCAACTCGTTGGTATCCTGGACGAATCGGCTGGTGGTGTCGGTGACGTTCTGGCTGAAGAAGGTTACCGGCAGATGCAGCACGCGGTCGTAATTTTCGCACCGCATGTCCATCACGCCCATCCAGATGGCCGACCCGATGAGATACTCCTGCGTGAAGGTGAAGACGGCGCGGACGACGGAGATGGCCAACGCGAAGGCGAGCAGGCCGATGAAAATGTAGTAGCTGTCTTCGGAGGACTTCGGTTCGGGCACGCGACTGACGATGGCCAGCAGGAGTCGCGAACTCCAGTTGGCTTCGCCCGCGTGGGCGGTGACGGTGCGTTGTTGTCCGTCGCGGAGGACGAGCAGGTTCAAGGCCTCGCCGGGTTGGCCTCCCTCGCCGGGCGTGGCGTTGGCGACGCGTCGCAGCACGTCGCGCGCGGGCATGATTTTGCCGTCGATGCCGAGGATGCGGTCGTCGCCGGCCAATCCGGCGGCCGCGGCGGGGGAGTTCTCCGGCGCGCTGATGACGTTGACGATTTTCGGCAGGGCGTTGCCGTCGATGGACAGCCGCGAGTCCTGCTCGATCAGCCGGGCGCCGATCACGTCGCCGCCGACGCTGGTGTACGCCCACCCGTGCAGACCCTCCTCCGTGAGGAGAATTTTCGCGCCCGGCATGACCATCCCGATCGCGCCGCCCCAGAGCACCGCAATCACGATCGTGCACAGCAACGCGATACCGATCCGGCGGCGATACGGATACATGTACCACAACGACCGGCGAAACCAGGGATACCCGTTTCGGAAGAACGTCCTGCCCAGAAACTGGAGTGCCCGCACCCCCCGCGTTGGCGGCCTGGTTTCGTCGTGCGCGTAGATATAGGATTGTTTATGCATGAATCCCGCGATTATATCGGCCTCGGCGGGCAAAACAAGGCTGGCGAAAAAAGTAACGAGTCGCTCGGTACTCATCACAGGGCCATCGCATCTACATTCTTTTGTTTTCGTGCGATTTTCCGCAACGGGCCGTTTTCAGGCTTTTAGACTGTTAGACTGTTAGGGAGAAGCTTATGAAAAATTTGGCCAAATCCTACATAAGCCTGCGCCTAACAGTCTAACAGCCTAAAAGCCTAACAGTCTCTTTGCGAAAAAACGGACGGATTTAGGTGCGATGGCCCTGGTACTCATCACACGTTACTTTTCTCCCCGCGTCGGGTATGCTCATAGCCAACAAAAACAAGGAGTTCCCCATGGTCAAAGGTTTGGCTCATGTATGTTTTGTCGTGCGGGATCTGGACAAGGCCGTCGAGTTTTACGTGGATAAGCTCGGCCTGGCGATGGCGTTTGAATTCAAGCACGCCGACGGCAGGCGGTATGGCGCGTATCTGCGGGCCGGCGGGCGGTGTTTTATCGAGTTGTTCCAGGGCGAGGTGACGGCGGGGGACGGCAAAGCGTCGTTCCAGCACATCTGCCTGGAAGTGGATGACATCGAAAAAACCGTCGCGGAATTGCAGGCCAGGGGCGTCGAGGTCGGCCCGGTCACGCTCGGCTGCGACCAGAGCTACCAGGCCTGGCTGGCGGACGTCGACGGCAACAAAATCGAACTGCACGCCTACACGCCGGACAGTTGGCAAAAACCGCACCTGGCGTGAGACTGTGTGATATAGCTTGCCGGTTTGCGCTGTAGGATGTTGAAAACAACCGACCAAGCTCCCCGGCCTCATGGTGAAGCAGGCGGCACACAGCCCCAACGGGGCGTCTTGGGTAGCCCAGGGCGAGCGTACTCGCGAGCCCTGGGAAATGGAGTTTTTCCTCGTCCTTCCATCGTGCCTGACGCCACGGGCCGAGGGCGCATACGCGGGCCTGTCGGCATCGAGCGGCGCGCACAGGGGAATGTGCGAGTCGTTCGGTGCCGTATTCGCGCGGCGGTGTGCCCTCGGCCAGTGGCGTCAGGCACGATGGAAGAGTTCCGAAAAACACGTGGTCCCAGGGTTCGCGGCGTACCGCTCACCTTGGGCTACCCAAGACGCCCTGTTGGGGCTGTGGGTCTGCGGTTCAACGCGGGGTCGGGGAGGAATCACTTTTTGTACGGGACATTTTGCAGCGCAAACAGACGGAGTCCCATTTTCGATTCGGCGTTCCATACGGATTATGCGACGTGGATTTCTCGTCATGTGGATTTCTCGGTCTTGCTTGCGGAGGCGTTATGAGGTACGTTTAACCCCTTAAACCTCGGTAAAAACGTAGGAGAAACGACATGGCAGATTCATCTGGCCACGAGCCGGCGGATGGTCAGGAACGTGAGCGGCTGGCGAGCAGCAAGGTGCTCGTGGTGGACGACAATCCGCAGAACATCGAGTTGCTGGTGGCCTATCTGGACACGATCGAATGCAAGGTGGCGACGGCCCAGGACGGCGTGGACGGGCTGGAGAAGGTCAAACAGTTCGAGCCCGACCTGATCCTGCTGGACGTCATGATGCCTCGCATGAGCGGGTTCGAGGTCTGTCGCAAGCTCAAGAGCGACCCGGCCACGCGGGACATCCCGATTGTCATGGTGACGGCGTTGAATGAGTTGGGCGACATCGAGCGCGGCGTGGAGTGCGGCACGGACGACTTCATCACCAAGCCGGTCAACCGCCTGGAACTCATCACGCGCGTCAAGAGTTTACTGCGCGTACGATATCTCAAAGGCGAACTCGACCGCACGCTGGCGTACCTGGACGACATGGAGTCCGGCAGGCGACGGCAGTAGCCGCGTTGACTCGTTAACTGGTTAATTCGTTAGCTCGTTTATTCAACGAACCCATTAACGAGGTAACGAATCAGACCGGTAACGGAAGAGGCGGTAGCATGGTTGATGTGGAAAACAAACAATTGGCCTTCCCGGCCTCGCGTGGCCATGTCGGCACACAGCCGCGGAGCGGCGTCGTTTATAGCCCAGGGCGAGCCGTACTCGGCGAGCCCTGGGGTAGCGGCCCCACAACGATCAAGCCCCGGAGGGGCGTCTTCGTGTGCCATGCATGCCGGCGCTCCTCATGCGATACGACGCCCCTATGGGGCTTGGATGCTATAAAATGTCCGTACCCAGGGTTCGCGGCGTACCGCTCACCCTGGGCTATAAACGACGCCGCTCCGCGGCTTGTTTCCGGCTTGCCGACACGAGACCGGGGAGGACGAACGATTGGTTTTCCGCGTCGAAACCATGTGCAACGATGCAGCTGTTTCTAACAAAAAGGGGATATTAGTGAAAAAATTACTGGTCTGTCTGCTGATGATGTCGTGCGTGGCGGTTGTCGCGTGCGGGCCTGATCGGCGTGAGCCGGTCGCGCCGACCGTCGCGCGGGATTCCGGGACGTTGACGAGTCCGATTGACGCGGTCGTGGCGGGGCCGACTGACGCGGTCGCGGCGGATGTCACCTGTCCGTTTGCCGCCGCCATGGCGGATGACGCCGAGGCGGACGCGATCCCCTCGCCTGCCGACGTCGGGCCGTTTTGGGCGGCGGGCATTGACTCGGCCGCGTGGATCACTCTCGTCGGGCGGGGCGACGCGATGGTCAGTGCCGAAGGGTTGACCGTCGTGAAACTCGATAACGGCTTGACGGTGATTGTCAAGGAGGCCCGCACCGCGCCGGTGGTGGACGTTCGCTGTTATGTGCTCACGGGGTCGATGTACGAGGGCGCGCAGCTTGGCGCGGGCATGAGTCACCTGCTGGAGCACCTGGTGGCGGGCGAGGCGGGGCACGACGGCGAAGACGCCGACGACGAAAAACCCAAGGGCGGACGGCGCGACCGCATCGCCCAGATTGGCGGGCAGTCCAACGCGTACACGACGATCGACCACACGGCCTATTACATCACGGCGTCGGCGGGCAAGACGATGGAGTGCGTCGACCTCATCAGCGATTGGATGGTTCACGGCGAGTTCACGCGGGCGGATTTCGAGCGGGAGCACGGCGTGGTGCAGCGTGAATTGGAGATGGGCAAGGACAATCCTGACCGGCAATTTTACTACGCCAGCGCGGCGGCCGTTTTTCGCGATCATCCTGCCGGCGTGCCGACGATCGGTTTCAAGGCCCCGCTGGCGGCGCTGACGTACGAGATCGTCCGCGATTATCACGCGCGGATGTACGTGCCGCAGAACATGATTTTCGTGGTGACGGGCGACGTGAAAACCGCCGACGTGATGGCGAGGATTCGCAAGAATTTCGCCGCTATGCCCGCCGCCCTGCAACCCGACCGCTCGCTCCCGCCGACGCCCGCCATCACCGGCGTCCGACGCGTCCTGCTGCCGCATCCCGAGGTCAAGGAGGCCGTCGAATCCATCGACTTCGCCACCATTGACCTGTTCGATCCCGACCTGTACGCGCTGGATCTGCTGGCGACGATTCTCGGCGACGGCCAATCCAGCCGGCTGAATGTCGAACTGGTCCGCAAGGCGCGGATCGTGACGAGCGTGCGGACGAGTTCATGGACGCCCGCGTGGGGCCGCGGCGTGTTCAGCGTGGATTTCCGCTGCGACCCCGCGCGGGCCGACGAGGCCCAGAAGGCCGTGCTGTCGCAGCTTTTCCAGGTCGCCATCGACGGCGTGTCCGCCGACGAGGTCGACCGCGCCAAGCGGCAGAAAATCGCCGAGCTGGTGCGCGCCAGGCAGACCGTCAGCGGGCTTGCCGCGGACCTCGGCCGCGACTACATGGCCACGGGTCAGGTGGGCTTCAGCGACGAGTACGTCCGCCGCATCGGGCTGGTCACGGCCGACGACGTGCTGACGGTGGCGAGGAAATATTTCCGCTTCGACGATATGGTGATTACGCGCATGGTGCCCGCCGGCAGCGTGGCCGCGGCGTCCGCCGGTGCGGAGGCGACGGCCACGGCGACGACGGAGACATTCACGCTGCCCAACGGGCTTCGCGTGATTTTGCAGCCTTCCGGAGGCAGCGGGCGAGGCCTGGTGAGCATGGTGCTCGTCAATCTCGGCGGCGTGCTGCCAGAGGATGAGACCACCAACGGCATGGGCATGCTGATGTCGATGCTGGGCACGAAGGGCACGAAGCGATACACGGCCGAGGCGATCGCGGACTTTTTCGACCGGGCCGGCGGGTCGATTACCGGCAACTGCGGCAGCAACACGTTTTACTGGCAGGCGACGGTGCTGGACGACAGCTTCGACAAGGCGATGGACATTTTCGCCGACGTCGTGCTGCATCCGACGTACCCGGCGGAGGAGTTGGAGATCGTTCGGCCTCAGGTTCTGGCGGCCATTGCCCGGCAGGACGCCAACTGGCAGAGCCAGTTGATGAAATTTTTCCGCGAGAAATTTTTCGTGGGCAGTCCATTCCGTTTCCAGCCGCTGGGATCGGCGGACGTGGTGAAGGCGGTCACGGCGGAGCGGTTGGCTGCGTATCACAAGGAGCAAGTCCGCGCGGGCGCGGCCGTGCTGGCGGTGTACGGAAAGTTCGACGCGACGGCGACGAGGGCGTTTATTGAGAAGCAGTTCGCGGTGATGCCCGCGGGCGCGGCGGAGTTGACGCTGCCGGCGGCGCGACAGGTGCCGCCTGGCGGCGAACTGCACGTGCTGCCGACCCGCAACGAGCAGGCGGCCATTGTGGTGGCGGCGCCGGGCCTGCGATTCCAGGACGTCCAGGACCGTTTGGCGTTGGACGTGCTGGACACGATCATCAGCGGCTATCAGTTGCCGGGCGGGTGGCTTCACGAGGAGTTGCGTGGCAAGCAGTTGGTGTACGTGGTGCACGCGGTGAGCATGGCGGGCGTGGCGCCGGGGTCGTTTTTCGCGTACGCCGGCACGCAGCCGGAAACGCAGCAGGAGGTCATCGACATCATCGTGAAGAATCTCCGCAAGGCGTCGGAGTACACGCCCTCGCAGGAGGAGATCGATCAGTCGGTGAACATTATTTTGACGGCCCAACTGTTGGGCAAGCAGACCGTCGGCAGCATGGCGATGGAGGCGGCGTTGAACGAACTGTACGGCCTGGGGCACGATTTTCAGAACAAAATCGAGGCCCTCTACCGCGCCGTCACGCCGGCAGACGTCGCCCGCGTGGGCAAACAATACCTTGGAGGCGATTACGTGATCATCGTCACCACGCCGAAGGCGGAAGGGATTGCGATACCGGATCGGGCCGCGGTGCCCGAGGCGACTACGGAAGAAACGGCAGAGGGCGACTGAGCCACAAGCTACAAGCCACAAGCCACTAGGTACGGGGCGACGACGGCGAAGTGAAAAGAAGAAAACGTTGATAGGTGTGTAGCGTGTAAATGCAATGGTTCGGTAGATGTTTTTGTGAAAAAACAGTGTGATCTGGTTCACGGCGGATTGGCCATACCTGGTGGCTAGTGGCTTGTGGCTAGTGGCTGGCGGTTGAGATTCCCTGGAAAGGACCATACGAATGTCGGACGATTTTCTCGCGTTGAGTGTTCGTGATTTCTCGGCGGCGACGGCGGATAAGACGCCCACGCCCGGTGGCGGGAGTGTGGCCGGGGCCGTCGGGATGCTGGCGGCGGCGCTGGGGGAGATGAGTTTGAATTTCACGCGCGGCAAAAAAAAGTTTGCCGAGCACGAGGCGTTTTACGCTGGCCTGGCCGGTCGGCTGACGAAGGCGCGGGAGATGTTCGCCGACCTGGTCGCCGACGACGTGGCCGCGTATTCGTACTACCAGGAGACGTCGAAACTTCCCGACGGACCGGACAAGCAGCAGGCGCAGCAGACGGCGACGGCGGCGGCCATTTCCGTGCCTCGCGAGGCGACCGCGCTGGCATTGGCGGTGCTGGAGGATCTGCAGGCCCTGAGCGACAAGTGCAACCCATGGCTCATCACGGACCTGGTGGCGGCGGCCGTCCTGGCGGCCGCGGTGACGCAACTGTCCGACCTGAACGTCCGCGTGAACGTGCCCAGCCTCGCCGACCAACAGGCGGGCGCGGAGTTGCGCAACGCGTCGAAAAACGACGTGGGCCGGGCGAAGGCATTGCTGGCGAAAATCGAACAGGCTGGCGACGCGATACTTGACGGCAGCCAGTAGCCACCAGCCAGTAGCCAATAGGGTCTGCGAGGCGTCATGGTGAAATCGAGCGTCCCCTTCGAGAGAGTGGCCTCAAGGCTTCGCAGACTCGATAATCGGTAAACAGGGATGCTCCTGACGAATCTCCGAGTCAGCGAAGCAGCGAGACCACTCTCTCGAACGAACGGGTTGTTTTTACATTGTCGCACCGCAAACCCTGATGGCTGCTGGCTATTGGCTACTGGCTGGCAGTCGGTGGTTTTTTGAGATAAATTTTACGCATGAGTAAAGAATACAACATCCGCAAGGCGTCGGGTCAGTGTGTGACGTGCGGCCGCGTGATGGCGCCGCAAGAGGAGTTTGCCGCCACGTTGCGGGAGACGGAGGAGGACTTCGTTCGCGAGGATTATTGTCTGCCGTGCTGGCAGGCCAATCCGCGCGAGGGGGCGGAGATGGTCGGCGTCTGGCGAGGCCACGTGCCGCCGCCGGCCGACCGCAAACGCGTGTTCGTCGACGACGAGATGCTCGTGAATTTGTTCCATCGTCTCGAGGAGGCGACCGAGCCGGCGAAGGTGAACTTCCGTTTCGTGCTGGCGCTGGTGTTGATGCGAAAAAAAATGCTGGTATACGACAAGATGGAAAAAGACGCCGTCGCAGGCCTGGAAATCTGGCGGATGCATTTCAAAGGCCAGGACCAGAAACTTCACGTGACCAATCCGCATCTGGACGAGGAAAAAATCGCCGAAGTGAGCGGGCATCTGGGCGAGATTTTGCAGGGCGAGTTGTGACCTGCGTGGCGACAGGGCGAGAGTGGACATATAATGCGAGGGAATCGTTTCGTTGACTCGTTAACTCGTTAATACGGCAAACGCTTCCCATTCATGAATCAACGAGTTAACGAATCAACGAGTCAACGAACGGCGTTCGTGCCCTGGCGACCATCGTACTCAAAGGAAGACCGATGAAAAACAATGCGGCGATCCTCCTGCTGTTGGCGGTTGTGGTTGGCGGCTGCGTGACGGGCACGGGCACGCGGGGTTGTCCTGAGTTCGTCGCGCCGCTGGAGACGATCGTCGCGGAATACAACGCCAACGCCGACGCGGTGAGTTGGCTGTCGGCCCAGGCCCGTATCACGATGACTGTGCAGGACACCAGCGGCTGGTCGTTCACGTGGGGCGGCCCGCTGGGCAGCAGCAACGGCAAGGTGCTGTTCGAGAAAAATCCGCAGTCGCCGCAAGGGCCACACTATTTTGTGCTGGTCGGCAGAGAGTCCGGCCGAGAGCTGTTCCGGCTCGGCGTGAATCCGGATGAGGAGTTGTATTACCTGTGGTTCCAGATGGGCGACCGCGGCGGCGCGTGGGCGGGGCAGAACGCGCTGGCGGGTTCGCCGGGGCAGGTGGCCATGCCGATCGACCCGCTGGGCATGGTCAGTCTGCTGAACGTCACGCCGCTGCCGTGGGGCGCGGATTTGCCGCTGGCGGCGATGACGGTCGAAGGGCCGATCGTCCGCAACGGCAAACGCCAGCCGCCCTCGTACGTGCTGACGTACGTCGACCGCCAGCCCCTCACGGGCCGACCGCTCTCCCGCCGCGAAGTCTACTTCGCGTGGACCGACCCCGCGAAGCAGGACTTCCGCCAGCCGTACAAAATCATGTTCCTGGGCCCCGAGGGCAGGCGGATCATGACCGCCTACCTGAGCAACTATCAGGAGATCGCCGATTCGAAAACCGCCGACGGCCGACCCGCCGTCATGCCCACGCTGATCGAGTTGGAGCACATGCCCTGGCCTGGCGTGCCGACGGTGCTCAAGAGCATGCGAATCTCGCTGTCGGCGTTTCATTCCGTCCGTGGCGACGAGGACGGCGATCCCAAAGAGGCCTCCAGATTCTGGCAGAATCTTCCCACAGGCCTTCAGGGCAACATTCACATGATGGACTCGGCGGCGGTACCGCCCGGCCAGAAAGGCACGCCGTGAGCGGGTTATTTCGAAATGCATTGTGGCTGGTCGTGGTGGGCGGGCTGCTCGCGCCGGCGGGGGGGGCGTGGGCCCAGGCGCACGCGCAGGTCAAGGCCAACGCGGCCGATGCTCCGACGTTTCGGCTGGCGGGCAACGCGAGCGCCAACTACATCGTGGAGCCGGAAATCACGAAGGAATTCACGGGATTTCACGTGCTGCGTCGAGGCCCCGGCGAGGGGTGGAAACGCGTGACGATGGATCCGATTTTGGGCAGTCCGTTTCTGGCGGCGGCGGTGGGCGAGGAGTTGCACATTTTCTTTCCGCCGTTGCGATACGGCGTGATGCGGCCCGACGGCGGCGGGATGACGATGCGGATGCAGACCGATCCGCCGGTGGCGGCGGCAGCGGCGGCCGACGGCGAGGCCCGTTCGTCGGGCGTGACGTGGCCCGCGGGCGCCAAACCGCGCGCGGCGTGCGAGGCGGTCGGCTTCGCCGGCGTGTCGGCGCCGACGCTGCTGGTGGTCGTGCCGCTTCCGGGCGGGCCTGCGACGCGCAGCGAGCCAGCGGAGGCGACGACAGAACCGGCGACGCAAACGACCGACTGGACGCACGTGGACGGCATGCCGACCGAGAAAACCGCCGCGGTGACGGCCACGCAGCCGGGCGCCGTCGTCCGCGAGGAGTTGGCGTTGTTTCAGCACGTCGAGTCGCAGTGGGTCTATCGCGGCAGCGTGACGACGACGGGCGTCGGGCGGGACACGCGCGTGTTCCTGGCCGTGCTCGACGGCACCGCGTACGTGCTGATCGACCAGGGGCGGCGGGGCAAACAGTTGTTTGCCGTTCATCCCGATTCGCCGCCGCGCGGTATTGATCTGCCCGCCGGGATGGCGTCGTCGCAGTCGCTGGCCCTGTTGGGCATGGACAGAACGTTGATGCTGCTGACGACGGCATCGCCGCATGACAGGACGCGGGCGGAGGAGGCACAAACGCAACCGGCCGACGACCCAGCCACCGCGCCGGCCGTCGAATCCGCCACCACGCCGGCGCCCGGCGCGGTGGGCATGGCGATCTGGCTGTACAACGGGCGGTCGTTCGACCGCAACATCGTTCACACCGCCAAAGGCCCGATGATTTGGCCAGCGAACGATCTGCCGCAGGCGGCCCGGTGGGGCGATTACATTCAACTGGTCTGGGGCCGCTTGAAACAGCACTCGGCGAGGCTCTCCCCCAACGGCATGCTGAACGAACCCGTCGCCGTCGACGCGGCGGCCCGCGCCAATCCGGAGGCGGCGAAGGAGGCGTTTCGCTGGTTCATGATGGGCGCCATGGCCGCGGTGATCGTGCTGACCATGCTCTCCAAGCCGACCGGCGCGCCCAAACCGTTCTCGCTGCCGCCGTACATGCAGTTGGGCAAACTCGGGCGGCGGCTTGTCGCCACGATGCTCGACCTGCTGCCGTGCATGGCCATCGGCATGGCGATTGCCGGCTGGGACGAGGCGGCCGAGGGGCTTCGCGCGTGGATGCAGCCCGGCACGACCGGGGCCGCGTACATCGCGATGATGATCGGTATGGCGCTGCTGCTGATCTTCAGCACGGTGTCGGAGGTGAAGACGGGCGCGACGTTCGGCAAGCGGATGATGGGGCTGTGCGTCATCGGCGACGAAGGGCAGAAACCCACGTGGAAGGCGATTGCGCTTCGCAATGTCGTGAAACTGCTGGAGCTTTGGGTGATGCTGCCGCTGGCCGTCATTTTTCCGCTCATCACGCGGTACCGCCAGCGGCTTGGCGACATCTTCGCCCGCACCGCCGTCGTCGACCGCGCCTCCCTCGACGCCCCGCCAACGCTGCCCGAAGACGAAGAGAAAGACGACGCGGAGAAGAACAGTAATGAATGATAAACGCGTCGCGACGGCTTGCCTCTTTGCGCTGTAGGGCGTTGTGGCCGATTGGGTATGTATGTGCCGTTCCGACTTCGCGAAGACCGAGCGGGATTACACGGATTAAGGGATTAGAGGATTGCCGTACGGCACGAACAATACGAAATCCTTACATCCTTTAATCCGTGTAATCCCGCTCGGTCTTCGCGAAGTCGAATTGAGTAAGGTGTGTGAACAATGATGAATGATAAACGAGGCCGTGACGGTAAGCGATTTGACAAAAAAGACAAAGCCCCAAGCGGCGGGAAGCGGGTTGGGCAGTTTATTCTCGGCGAGAAGACGGCAGGTCGAAAATTCGGCAAACCCAAACCGACGACCAATACATCCAAACCGGCCAACCATAAACCCAAACCGAAACGGACGCCCCCCGCGCCGGCGGCGGCCACCAGTTGGGAGCACGTCGCGCCGTGGTACGATCACCTGGTTGGTGACGAGGGCAGCGATTATCACCGCCACGTGCTGCTGCCGGCGACGTTGCGGCTGCTGGCGCCGAAATCGACCGATCGCATTCTTGATCTCTGCTGTGGGCAGGGCGTGCTGTGCCGCGCCTTGGCCGAGCGGGCGGGATCGGTGGTGGGGGTCGACGTCAGCCCGTCGCTGATCGCCGCCGCCCGCGAGCGAACGTCGGCTGCCAACGTGCGGTTCGACGTCGCCGACGCACGCCGCCTCGCCGTGCCCGATGGCGAAGCCTTCGACGCCGCCGCCTGCGTGATGGCCCTGCACGACGTCGACGACCTCGCGGGCCTGTCGCGCTCGCTCGCCGCCGCCCTCAAACCCGGCGGTCGGGCCGTCGTCGTCATCATGCATCCGTGTTTCCGCGTGCCGCGGCAAAGTTCCTGGGGCTGGGACGACGACCGAAAAACCCAATACCGCCGCACCGACCGTTACCTTACGCCGATGAACATCCCCATCGCCACGCACCCCGGCTCGGCCCCGGACGAACATACGCGATTCTTCCATCGTCCGCTGTCGGCCGTCCTGACCGCCCTCGGCGACGCGGGTCTGGCCACCGCCGCCTGCGAGGAACTCACGGGCCATCGCCAGAGCGAACCCGGCCCACGCGCCCGCGCCGAAAACCGCGCCCGCCAGGAAATCCCGATCTTCCTCGCCATTGGCGTGGTGAAATTGCCGTGAGGACGCCGTCGTTATTACCACAGGCACAGAGGACTCTGAAGCACCGGGAGTTCGGAACGTTGTGTGGATTCCCAGTCGCTCTCTGTGTTTCTCTGGGCCTCTATGGTAAAAATAAAGGCGCCCCGATGCCGCCTGGCAACCGAACCACGAATACCTGGTGGCTGGTGGCTTGTGGCCAGGGATGCAACAATGTCTCACGCCGCCGATCGACAAATCGCGTTGATGGTTGTTCGTGTCCTGCGGGAGGCGGGGTTTGACGCGTATTTTGCCGGCGGGTGCGTGCGGGACATGCTGATGGGGGTCGAGTCGGCCGACTACGACGTCGCCACCTCCGCCACGCCCGATCAGGTGGGCAAGCTTTTCCGCCACGTGCTGCGGGTCGGGGCGGCCTTCGGCGTGGCCGTCGTCATCGTCAAGCGGAAAAAAGTCGAAGTCACCACGTTTCGCAGCGACGTCTCCTACACCGACGGCCGGCGGCCTGACGCGGTGCGGTTCTCCACGCCGCAAGAGGATGCCTCCCGTCGCGACTTCACGATCAACGGCATGTTTTTCGATCCGCTGGCCGACCGGGTTATCGACTACGTCGGCGGGCAGGACGATCTGCGCGCCCGCGTCGTGCGGACGATTGGCCTGCCCGACGAGCGGTTCGGCGAGGATTATCTCCGCATGCTGCGGGCGGTGCGGTTCGCGACGCGGTTCGATTTCGCCCTCGACGCCGCCACGGCTGACGCGATCCGCCGACATGCCGCGAAGATCACGTCCATCAGCGGCGAACGGATTCTCGACGAACTGACGAAAATGTTGTTGCATCCCCGAGCGGCCGACGCGCTGGCGATGCTGGCGGATCTTCGGTTGGCACACTATATTTTGCCGGAATTTCATGGTACGGACGAACCATGTGACGCGGGCGTCTCGCCCGCGTGTCGCGAGGGCTTCCAGCCCTTGCCGTCAGCCGAAGAAAAAAAGTTTCCGTCTTTTAGCGACCAGGCCCATGGATCGCACAACGCGGGCGAGACACCCGCGTCATGTTTTCATGCCGCCGTCGCCCGCGTCAAATTCCTCGCCGCTACGCCGGGACGCGATCAACGGCTGATGTTGGCAGCCCTGCTGGCCGATCTGGACAGCGCCGCCGTCGAGACGATCACGCGTCGCTGGGGCGCGTCCAACGAGGTGCGCCGGTCGGCTTGGTTTGTCGCCAAACATGGGGCGGCATGGCGGGATTTCGGTCGTAGCACGGGCGTCCCGCCCGTGAGTCGCATGGGCGTCTCGCCCATGCAAATGCCGCCTGACGATCAGACTTCCGCATCATCGCGCAATGCGATCGAAACGTCTGTGTCATGCGCCGAGCACGGGCAGGATGCCCGTGCGACTCACGGGCGAGACGCCCGTGTTACGCCGCACAACGCGGGCGAGACGCCCGCGTCACGGGCCGCCCATGTCGTTGGCGATCGGCCGATGTGGCAGTTCAAGCGGCTGTTGGCCGACGAAGATTGGCCGCGATTGCTGGCGTTTTGGCGCGTGCAGGAGCATCTGACGACGGGCGGGCACGCGTGTACGGACCGCATCGCCGCGCGGGCGGCCGCCATCGACGTCGCGCGGATTGCCCCGCCGCCGCTGGTCACCGGCGACGACTTGAAATCCCTCGGCCTGCCGCCAGGCCGACGTATGGGCGAGATTCTCGAAGCCCTCTACCGCGACCAACTGGACGAACGTCTCACCACCCGCGAGCAGGCCTTGGTCGAGGCGAGGCGGAAATGTGCCGATACGATGTAAACGGCTGTAGGCTGTGGGCTGTTAGGCTGTAGGGGCAGGCGTATGGAAGATTTGGCCTTAATCATAAACCTGCGTCTACGGCCCGCGGCCCACAGCCTACAGCCGAAAATGGGCTACTCGGTGCGAGTGCCCTACATCGGAGGCAGGACGTGGACGAGGCAATCGAGACGGAAGCGGCAGAACCGAAACGAACGGCGGCGGGGGTGGCGATTGTCGTCGCCATGGGCGTCGGGATCGTGGCGGCAGTGGCGGTGGGGAACGTGAATCTGGGTTCGTCGCCGGCGGCCTCCAACGTGTACGGCGTGTGGCGAGTCGTCGGATCGGCCGACGACGAACCGGACAGGGCGTTCGCGATCGCCAATCAAATCGGGCTGGGCATGAACATTTTCATCGAAATCACGCCCACGTCGTATACGCAGCACGTCATCATTGGTGATCATGTATCGGAGCGCACCGAGAACATCACATGGTCCTCGCGCGGCGGCAAGCTCTACGGCCAGGGCCGCAACGGCGACGTCGCCATTACGGTCATCGACCGGGATACGATTCGTTTTGTTCTATCGCGCTCGTCCGCCCGCGGCTCCGGAGGCTACACGCTGACGCGCTCCTCAGAAGAAGAGTTGGACGAGGCGACGTGGGAGGATGAGGACGACGAGTAGCTGCGTCGATTTGCATGGATACATTATTTTTACCACAGAGACACAGAGATCGCGGAGTGTGTGTTGGTATTCGAGAAAATAGGTTCACCGGCTCGTCTTTTTGCGTTGCAGGACGATGTGGACTACAGAACGTTTTGTCGTTCACACCGTCCTGCAACGCAAAAAGGCGAGCCGGTGAAAACAATTTTTTGAGTACGAATATCTACTCTGTGGTTCTCTGTGTCTCTGTGGTAAAAGTCGTGGTGCCCTCGAGCGTGTCCAGCGCCTGGAAAAGGTCGTGTTTGCTGAAGATTCCGCGGAGGCGGATGGGTTGGTCGGCGTGGTTGGCGCGGAGAATCGTGACGGGGATGGCGTCGCCGTAGGTTTGCAGGGCGGCGTGGGCGGGCAGGTCTTTGGTCGTGATGTCGCCCCGGATGGCCAGCACGTTCAGGTCCCGCAGGCGGGCGGCAACTTCGGGGTCGTTGTACACGCGTTTTTCCACGACTTTGCAGTTGACGCACCAGTCGGCGGTGAAGTCGATCAGGACGATTCTGCCGTCGCGCAGGGCCTGTTCGATGGCCGTGTGATCGTACGGCCCGAAGTGCGTCGCGAGCGGGCGGGGCGGCGTGAGCATGAAGAACCCCGCCGACACGGCCAGGAAAACCGCGACGGTCCGCACGGCGGTTTTTTTCGCCAGCGGCGCGTCGTAGCGGACCCACGACCCCCACATCCACAGGCAAAACGCCAGCACCACCGCGAACGCCGCCACCCAGAACGGGTACGCCTGATCCGAAAACGTGCCGATCAGCCAGACCGCCACCAGCAGCAGCACGAAGCCCATCGACTGCTTGAAATGCTCCATCCACACGCCGGGTTTCGGCAGTCGGCGGACGAGATTCGGCATGGCCGTCAGCAGCGCGTACGGAGCGGCCATCCCCACGCCGATGAGCACAATGGCGGCGCTGCCGACCAGCACGGACTGCGCCTGCGCCCACACGAACGCGGCGGTGAGAATGGCGAAGCTGCACGGCGTCGACAGCACGGCCGTCAGCACGCCCATGCCGACGGCGGAGGGGACGCCCTCGCCGCGTTCGAGATGCCCATGCGCCGCGGCAGCCCGGCGCGGCGCGAGCACGGTGAAGCCGCCGAACAAATTCACCGCCAGCGCCACCATGAGCATGGCCATCGCGATCCGAAACGCGGGGACCTGAAAATGTTCGCCCCACTGGAACGCGCTCTGGACGCTCCGCAGCGCTCCGTTGACGACGGCCAGGCCGACGAAAAATAACACGATCCCGCCCGCGAAGGCCAAGCCCAGCACGATGAATCGTCGTCGCGACTCCTTGGCCTGCTGGGCGATGGAGAGCACTTTGAGCGGGATCACCGGCAGCACGCAGGGCATGATGTTGAGGATGAGTCCTGCCAGCAGGGCCAGGAGGAATCCGCCGAGCATGCCCTGTCGCGTCAGGCCGCCGCCGGCGTACTCGCCGAGGTGCGGTCCGGCGGCGAGCAGTTGGTCGGCTTCGACCGCGTGCGACAGGCCTTGGGAAAATTCGTCGGTCCATTCGAGGTTGGCGAGCGGCAGCGCCGCGACGGTGACCGGGGCGCTCGCCTGCACAGGCCCGGCGGCGGGGCCGGCTTGTTGGAACATGCTCAGCATGAAGCAGAGATCGTCGCCGCAGAGTTGCCCTTGTGGCGTGAGGGTGACGATTCGCTCGCCCGGCGCGGCGTCGTCGGGGACGGTGAGCGGCACGTAGACGATGATCTCGTCTTCGTAGGAATTGTTGATTTGTCCGCGCGATTCGTGCGGCTGATGCGGCGGCCAGCGGACCGGGCCCGCGGTGAATCCGTCGGCCTGCACGTCGAGATCGGCGGGCATGGGGGCGACTTCGCCGCCGCCGGGCCTGGGGCTGTACCACACCCAGCCGGGCTTGAGCGTCACGCGGAGGGCGACGGTAAACGTCTGCCCTGGCCTGACGTGATTATGCGAGGCGACGGCTTCGATGGCGATTCGCCCGTCGCGGTCTTCGGCGAATGACAGGTCGCCGTGTTTGGCGAGATCAAACGGAACGGCCAGCCCAAAGCCGCCAGGCGCCATCGGCGACTGCGCGGCGACACCGCCGCACACCACCCACGCCATCGCCAGAATGCCCCATCGTCTGTGCATAGCCACACCGCCTTGTGAGTCTCATTCTATGAAGTGACTCCGCACGCGGCAACACGGTAGGCAGCAATCGCGTTCTCGTGACGCCTGGGTGAACAGGCGCCCGTTGTCCGAGGCAATGGTTTTGTTGATTCGTTAACTCGTTGATGAGTGAGGTTTCCCGAGTCAACGAATTCACGAGTCAACGAGTTAACGAATCTCGTGGTATACTCTCGCCATGTCGGAAACGTTGGCATTTTTTGGCGGCACGTTTGATCCCGTGCATTGCGGGCATTTGATTATTGCGCGGAGCGTGATGGAGCAGGCCCGGCTGGATCGGTTGACGTTTGTGCCGGCGGGGCTTCCGCCGCACAAGGCCGGGGCGTACTCGGCGGCGGCGCATCGGCTGGCCATGTTGAAACTGGCGGTGGCGGGGCATGACGAATTGGCCGTCAGCGACATCGAATTGGCCAGGCCTGGGCGGAGTTTCACGTACGACACGCTCTGTGCGTTGCGGGCGTTGCATCCGCGGGCGGAGTTGCTGTGGCTGATCGGGCTGGACATGCTGGAGGATCTGCCGCGGTGGTATCGGGCGAAGGAATTGGTTCGGGAGTTTGATTTCCTCGTGGCGATGCGTCCGCCGGGCGGGCCTCTGCTGGCCGAGGCGAGCGAAGCGCTGCGGCAGGCGTTCGGCGTGCGGCTGGCGAAAAAGCTGACGGCCCGCGTGCTGCCGACGCCGCTGGTCGACATCTCCTCCACCGCCATCCGCGCCCGCGTGGCCTCGGGCCAACCCATCGACTGGCTGACCCCGCCGCCCGTCGCGCAGTACGTACGCGAGAACGGGCTGTATCGGAAATGAACAACGTTTCGCAATGGCTCTGCCTGTTTGCGTTGCAGGACGTTCCGTGCAGGAAACGGTTCCTTCACGGCCTCGCGTTGAAAAACCGGCATGCAGCCGCGAAGCGGCGTCGTTTTTAGCCCCGGGTGAGCGGTATTCCGCGAACCCGGGGAAAGCTGTCCTATACCATTCAAGCCCCCGCAGGGGCGTCGTGTCGCAGGCATGTCCCGGTGTGGGCACCGCACGACGCCCCCGTGCGGGGCTTGTCGGCAAAGGGGGCCGTGGTCCCAGGGTTCGCCGAGTACGGCTCACCCTGGGCTAAAAACGACGCCGCTATCGCGGCTGTGTGCCGACGATTCCGCGCGAGGCCGGGGAGGCCGATCGGTTGTTTTCAACATCGAAACCATACAACTGCGAGACCACAGTTTCCATTTGTTTTGTGCTTTGGATTTCGGATTTTTTCGCTACACGCCCTGGAAACCGAGTTTCTTGATCGGGGTCGTTGCCAACACGTGGAAGTCGAATTGTTCCGGCGTGCTGCTGTAGATCGGCTTGACGTTGGCGAAGAGCGGGTCGGCGTAGACGTTGTTTTTCCACGAGCCGCCCAGGCCGTTGTTGAGCTTGTTGGCGGCGAGCGTCTGCGTTCCCGATTTCAGCACGGCCGAGTCGCCGCCCGTGCGGAAGACCAGGTTGTTCGACACGTTCGTCTTGCCGGCCCACTGGGCGTCGGTGTACTTGAAGGCGGCCCCGCCGCTGGTGACGATCACGTTGTTGCGGAAGGTGTTTTTCGCCAGGCTGCTTTTGCGGGCGGCTGTGGAGTCGTTGAACAGGACGGCGTCGTAATTGTTCGGCGACCACTCGCCTCCGGGGGGCGCGTTTTGGCCAACCCAGATCGTGTTGTATTCGAACACGTTGTCGGTCTGATTGTACGGCGCGATGTTCGGGTCCGAGCTGTCGTACATGTACAGCACAATGGCCTGCTTGCCGTTGTTGAAAATCAGGTTGTTGCTCACGAGCGACTTGCACACGCCCTGAATAAACTGAATGCCGACCTGTCCGTTGGAGTGAACGACGTTGTTCTCGATCCGTGCGTTGGTGATTCGCCCGTTGAGCTGGATGCCCTGCCAGTTGTTGCCGTAAATCACGCTGTTGCTGATGGTGATGTTGGAATTCGGCAGCTCGCGGGCGCCGATGTACATGCCGTGCTCTCCGGAATTGCTGTGCACGACCATGTTGTCCCACGTGATATTTTTCAGGCCCTGCATCGCGATCACGCCCCAGAAATGGTTGCGGCTTTCGGTGTGCGTGACGAGGACGTCGTGGCTGTACTTCATGTTCATGCCGCGTCCCATGCCCTGTTTTCCGGTGTTGTCGAGGAGGAAATTGTCGATGACGACCCAGCCGCAACTGTCGACGTCGATGGACGCGCCGTCGCCGCCCGCGGTGTCGAGGATGACGCGTTCGCCGGGCATGCCGGCGATGACGATCGGGGCGTTTTTCGTGCCCTGGAGATGGTTCAGCGCGATCACGTGCGTACCCTTGGGCTTGTACGTGCCGGCGCGGAAGATGACCGCGTCGCCGGGCTTGGCGAGGCTGACCGCCCTGGCCGCCGACGCGAAGGGCTTCGACGCGTCGCCGATGACGCCGGTGGCGTCGTTGCCGTTCGGGGCGACGTAAATGATCCGCTGCACGCTGAAGCCGTACCGGTGCGTGAGAATGGCCAGGTCGCTGCCGTATTTTTTCAAGGCCGACGCATAGGTGTTGACGTTCGGGTCGTTGTCGTCGGCGTCGGGGCCTTTCGGGCTGCCCACGCCGTACCCGTCGCCGTCGCGGTCGATGAATTTCGTGTTCACGTCTTCGGACGGGACGTGTTTGGCGAGGACTTCCGGCGTGGTTTTTCCGACGAGTTTGTATTTGCCCGTGCTGCGGTCGGCGGCGCCGATGTCCAGCGTGTAGGCGACGCCCTTGACCGCGTAGAAGGTCACGCTGGCGGTGTCGCCGGTCCGGGCCGATCCGCGAGCGATGACCGCACCGCTGTTGTCGGTCACGCGAACGGCGGGGGCCAGCGTTGTGTTTTTATCGCAGGCCAGCGTCATCGTCATCCATCCGCTGACGGTGGCGACGAACGCGTAGTAGTCGTGATCGCCCTCGTAGTCGACCGTGCCGCCGAAGGAGATTTCGCCTTTGCCGCTGGCCTTGTGAAATTTCGGCGTGTCGATCGTGTTGTCCAGGTCGTCGTTGGGGATGCTCGTCAGGCAGATGGTGTATTTTCCGTTGCCGACGTCGGGGGCGATGGTGTAGGTCTCGCCGGCCTTGACGGAAATCGTCACGGTGCTGCCCTTGGTTTTGTTGGTGATTTTCGAGATTTCCTTACCGGCCTGGTTTCGCAGGACGACGAGGCTGGCGTCGGTGTCGAGGAGGTCGACGCGGACTTTTCCGGTGGCCGACGCGGTGAATTTGTATCCGTCGGTGCTGCCGAACAAGCCCGCCAACGTTACGCTGGCGGTGGGGGCGACGCGGACATCCTGGGCGCCGGCTAGGGCATCGAGTACGGCATTGCCCGCCAGGAGCAGCCGGCCTTCGAGGGCTTCGATACACGGTAGATTCTGGGGGTCAGGACTCATGATACCTCCGGGGTAAGAATAATCGAGACATATATTATCGGACGTTCAAGGGTGAGTCAAGGGAATCTGGTGGGGCAGGGTGCGGGGTGAATGACCTTCTTTTCTGGCGGCGGTGCGAATGCGCTGGACGTGCGGCTGGGCGCACCAAAAGGCGAGACTTGTCCTAGTGGACCATCCGCCGTGTTTTGATGGGTTCGTGGAACCGTTTCCACGGGCTTGGCCTCTTTGCGCTGTTGGGATTCCAACAGCGCAAAGAGGCCAAGCCCGTGGCCAATCCATCCGTTCAC
>WRDM01000037.1 GCA_009783465.1 Phycisphaerae bacterium
AAGCCCAGTGATTCCGAACAACGCTCGCAACCTTCGTATTACCGCGGCTGCTGGCACGAAGTTAGCCGTTGCTTCCTCTGGGGCGCCTCAACTTCCGCGCGTATTAGACGCGGTCGCTTGGTAACCCCTGACAGTGGTTTACATTCCGAAGAACTTCATCCCACACGCGGCGTCGCTGGGTCAGACTTTCGTCCATTGCCCAATATCCGTTACTGCAGCCTCCCGTAGGAGTCTGGCCAGTGTCTCAGTGCCAATGTGCCGGGCCGACCTCTCAGTCCCGGTACCCGTCGAAGCCTTGGTGGGCCGTTACCTCACCAACTAGCTGATAGGATATGGGCCGCTCAAGAGCCGACAGGTCTTGCGATCCCCGCCTTTGACCGCATCATCTTGTGATGTCGTGGTCTCATCTGGTATTACCCGCAGTTTCCCGCGGCTATCCCAGAGCTCCAGGTACGTTACCCATATATTCCTCACCCTTCCGCCACTGTACTCGGGATTGCTCCCTTTCTCGTGCGACTTGCATGTTTTAGCCACGCCGCCAGCGTTCGTTCTGAGCCAGGATCAAACTCTTCAATTGATTTTTTATTGTTCAGTCCTTTCGAACTGTTCAACGATCAACAGAAGTTGATTCTGGATTGTCAGACATTTAGGGGTGTCTGACAGTCTGTCCGATCTGCTAAGGATCGGACGGCTTAAAACTCAAAATCCTTGAATCTATAATAAGGGTCTCTTTCTTATAGGTTCTGCGTCACGAGGATTTTGAGTCCGTTCCCCAGTCGCAAGAAAGGGGAACTTTCGTCGGGCAGGTTAGGCCCGACTGGATCTTTCACCAAACCAGCCCGTGACGGCTGGCCCGATGAGTCACATCCTCATGACGGCTTCACTGTTTACTTGTCAAAAATCCACTGCTTCTTCCCACCAAGGCGTGCAACCTCAACGTTGCGAACCTCGATGGTGGATCGGCTATTCTACCTGGAATTACTACGTTGTCAATCCCTATTCCGATCTTTTTTAATTTTTATTTTTCGCGTCCCGAAGCCTCTGGCCCCGCCTCATCGCGGTGCAGGCCTTCAAACGCAAGTCGCGGAATATATCACGCCGTTTTCGAACATCAAGCATTATTTGAAAATTATTTATCGGCCAGGCCGGCCATGCACTTTAACTCAATAAAAACACGGACTTTGCGTAGCAAAAAAGTTTTCCACTCGCAATCCATGATACGAATTGTTAGAAAATGGAACGCGTTAAAAAAGGAAAGTCATCATGAGGAAGGGGAGCACCAGTCCAATCCGACACGATAGCGGCCGCCACGGGAAGCAGCGGTTGCATCTCGCATTCCTGATCCCTGCCGTGATCGTGGCGTCGCTCGTGGTGGGGGTTGGCTGTCTATCGTCGGCCCCTCCGGATGAGCCAGGCCGGCTTACGGCCCAAGCGTGGGTGGCGTACATGCAGGCCCATGCGACGAACACGGGCAGTCAAAGCTTGATGCACCTTGCCGCCGCACAAGGACGGGTTGACGCGATGGTCTTGTTGAAGGCGCAAGGCGCGGACGTCAATGCCAGGGATAAACATCGGCAAACCCCCATGTTCGATGCCGCCGAGAACGGTCAGGTCGAAGCCATGGCGTGGCTGAAGGAACAGGGCGCCGATGTCAACGCCGCGGGCGACTTTCGGCAGACCCCCCTGTTTCTCGCCGCCGAGAACGGCCAGGTCGAGGCCATGGCATGGCTGAAGGCACAAGAGGCGGATGTCAACGTCGTGGCCACGTTTTTCAGCCAAACCCCCATGGCGGTCGCCGCCTGGCACGGCCACGTCGAGGCCATGAAGTGGCTCAAAGCCCACGGGGCGGATATCCATGCTCGGGATGATTTCGAGCGGACTCCCCTGTTCAATGCCGCCGCGAACGGCCACATCGAGGCCATGGCGTGGCTGAAAGAACAGGGCGCGGATCTCAACGCCAAAAGCGGCTGGGATCTGACGGCGATCTTCGATGCCGCCGAGCACAACCACGTCGAGGCCATGGTGTGGCTGAAAAATCAGGGGACGGATATCGACGCCAACGTCTTTCTCGACCTGCTGCTACGGGCGGCCGCCGCCAGAGGCGATGTCGAGACCATGAAGAGCCTGAAAGACCAGGGGGCCGATGTCAACGCCAGGAACCAGGCGGGCAACACCCCGATGTTCCGGGCCGCCGAGCACGGTCGCCTCGAGGCCATGAAGTGGCTCAAAGACCAGGGCGCGGACGTCAACGCCACAAGCAAAAGCGGCTGGACGCCGATGTTTGAAGCGACCGAATACGGCCACGTCGAGGTCATGGCATGGCTGAAAGACCAGGGCGTGAATGTCGACGCCAAGGGATATCTGGAACGGACGCCGATGTTTTCTGCCGCCGAGAACGGCCACATCGAGGCCTTGAAATGGCTGAAAAAACAGGGGGCAAACATCCACACCACGGACGCTACCGGCGCGACGCCGTTGTTTCAGGCGGCCTGGAAGAACCACGTCGACGCCATCACGTGGCTGAGCGATCAGGGCGCGGACGTCAACGCCAGGGACCGCTCCGGTGAAACGCCGATCTTCCTGGCAACCCTCTGCGGCCAGATCGACGCCATGAAGCGGCTGAAAGCACTGGGCGCGGATGTCAACGCCAGGAGCCATCACGGCAAGACGCCCCTGTCGGTGGCGCGCGGAGAAGGCATCGACGAAGCCGTACGCTGGCTGCTCGCCAACGGAGCACAGGAATGACAACGACGATGGATTGGCGGCGGGTGGTTCTTGATGCCGTCGCGGATGAGCAGGCGTTTTTGCGGTTGACGTTGAGTGGTCCCACGCCACAGCGCAAAGAGGCAAGCCCGCATGAGGGGTATTCCACGCCTGACGGCGCTCCGGTGTGGGAGAAGGTGTCGTGTCGGCCTGTGATGGTTGGGGGGCGGCGTGGGGTGCAGATGGCATATTCGGCGGGGAAGAGGCATATTACGAAGAATTTCGAGGGGGCGGCGTTGCAGGAGGAGTTGGATACGTTGTTGTCGGTGGCGATGGGGTTTTCGCAGATCAGCGTGCAGACGACCACGGGGGACATTCATGTGCGGATCAGCCGCAAGGGCAAGGCATTGATCAGCCGCGGCAAGCCGTCGCGTCGCGAAGGGGCGGCGGTGCTGGAGCATAATCGGGCCAAGTCGTATCCGCTGCCTCCCGACCGGCCTGACGAATTCCTGCGGGCCATCGGCATCGCGTCGGCGGACGGGCGGGTCAAATCGGCGATGGTTCCGAAATTCCGCCAGATCAACGAGTTTCTGCGGGTGATCGAACAAGTGCTGCCACGTGACGCGGGCGGGACGCCCGCGGGACACGCGGGCAAGATGCCCGCGTCACGTGAAACAACGTCGCGGCCGCTGCATCTGATCGACTGCGGTTGCGGGAACGCGTATCTGACGTTTGCGGCGTATCACTATGTACGGCACGTGAAAGGCATACCGGCGCGGGTGACGGGGGTGGACATCAACGCCGATTTGATCGCCAACTGCCGGCGGCTCGCGGCGTCGCTGGGCTGGCAGGACGAGTTGGAATTCCATGTGTCGCCGATCGCCGATTTCTCGCCGCCGCAGCGGCCTGATCTTGTCGTCAGCCTGCACGCGTGCGACACGGCCACCGACGACGCGCTGGCCCAGGCGGTGCGATGGAACAGCCGCGCAATCCTGGCGGCCCCGTGCTGCCAGCACGAACTGCACGACCAACTCGATGAGCCGACGTTCGCCCCGCTGCTGCGGCACGGCATTTTGCGCCAGCGATTGGCCGACCTGCTCACGGACAGTTTCCGCGCGTCGGCGTTACGGATCGTGGGCTATCGCACGCGCGTGTTCGAGTTCATCTCGCCCGAGCACACGGGCAAAAATCTACTCATCGAAGCCCGGCGAATCGAAGGCGCCGACGACGGCCGCAACAAAGCCATCGAGGAATACCGCCGCCTGCGGACGATGTGGAACATTCAGCCGGCGATCGAACGATTGCTGGGAATCGACGTGTGAGGAGTGACCACGTTGTCCGTGAGCCTCAAACGCATGTACAGTTTTTTTCGCACAGGATTCATGTTCATGCGTACCTGGCCGCAGGCCCTGCCAGTTTGCGTTGTAGAACGTTGTGAACGACAGAACGTTTCGGTTGTCATAACGATCTACAACGCAACATGGCAGGGCCTGCGGCCAGGTACGCCGAATTCGAGGATTACGCGAAAAATCAGTGAACGCATTACGCTGTCTTTCCCGTGCTGTCGATCATTGGGAGGCGGAGCATGTGCATCAGTCGCTGGGCCTGTGTTTCGAGGCGGGGGCGGCGGCTGTCGTTGATGAGTGGGATTCGCAGGCCGTCCGGGCCTCGGAGGATGGCGTTGAGTTCGTACATCGTGGTGCTGGAGTTTTTCGATGTAACGATATAGGTGCACAGTTGCAGAGCAGCCAGTTGCTTCAACGGCATGCCTGTGATGAGTTCGGGCGTGGGGACTTTTTTTCCGCCGGGCATGGAGATCGTGCCTCGCGAAGTGTCGATGACGACCGGCGGGGCTCCGAACACGCCCAATATGCCCAACGCGCCGGGCAAGCCGAAACAGCAGCCGAAACCGACGATCAAGGCCGCGTGCCACACGGACTCGAACGAGGCCGTCTGCGTCAGGCCGACGGCGATGATCCCCAGTCCCACGGCCAGGAAAATCCCGAAGAAGATGCGGACGCCCAATGACGGCTTGACGACGGCCAGCGCATCGGTGCGGAAGACCAGCACGCGCGTGCTGAAGTTGGCGCCGCCCTTGAGGGCTTCGTCGTCGACGAACACGTCGCCGCCGTCCTGTAGCGTGACGCGCCGCAGCGTGCCGTCCACCGCGCCGCCCAGAAGCGACCGCAGCAGCGCGAAGGCCGGCTGAAGCTTGCGTTTCGCGTCGGCGTTGGCCAGCCAGAGGCAGTGCCCGGCATCGCCCGCCCCGTCCGCGGCGAACACTTCCAGATGGTAAGGCCAGCCGATGTACCACTTGCCTCGCACCCTGGCGGGACGTTGGTTTCTCATATCGGTAATCCGCGTGAATCGGATTGCCAGGCCGGCGGCGGGGAACGTGAGTTCCCGCCCGTCGAGCACGAAGGTGATCTGCTTCCGCGACGTCGACAGCCGAACCTGCCGCGACGTGACGGCCAGCGACACCAGCCGCCGCAGCAGCGACGCAATGCCAAACACACCGCCGACGGCGACCACGCTCATAATCACGATCGGAACCATCTCCCGGTGCTTCGGCGACGACCAGAGCAAAAACGCCCCCACCGACAACGCCACCACGACCACCGAAAGAATCACCAGCCACGCCAGCGTCGTCGCGACCGCCCGGGCCTTGTGCACCGCCAACACCATGTCCGTGCCTTCGTGACGGATCTGCGTCGGCCCGGCCAGGAACAAACCGTTCCCGCAGAGCGTGATCAACTCATCCCATTGTGCTTTCCATAGTGCCATGATGACCTCACGAAAATGCGCTCATCGGCAGCGGCGGTTGCTGCGGCGTGGCGAAGCGGACCGGCGGCAGTTGGTGGGTCGGGTCGTCGACCACCTGATGGCCGTTCGTGTTGTCGATCCGCGGCAGATTCAACATCGCCGCCAGCCTCGCCGCTTCCTGCTCCACGCGGTGGCGGTCGCGATTTTCCAACAGCGTAAACCGCCCGCCTGCCTCGCCGCGAAGCAGCGCGTTCAACTCGTACGCCATCACGCCGCCACGAGGCCCCACGCACGCCTTGGCGCACAATTGCAACGCCGCCAGACGCTCCACCGGCAGGCCTGTCGACAACGCCGACACGTGCGGACAACCGTGGAGCATCGTAATCACGCCGCGCGATAAGTCAATCCGCATCGGCTTGGGACCGATGATTCCCTTCAAAATCAACACGTTGACGACGATCCAGAACCCCGCCAGGCACGCGTCGGCGATCAACTCCGTGGCCTTCGTATCGTACTTGGACGCCGCCATCACGGCCAAAAACGCCACCCAGAATGCAATCCAGCCCGCCTGCTTGCGTCGGGACTCCTGCGCGGCGTGAATCTCCACCAGCGACTCCGAACGCTCCGTCAGCGTGCGGGCCGTAAAGTTGGCCGGGCGATTCGTCAGGACCGCGGTGTCGACAAACGCCTCGCCGTCCCGCAGCATCACGCGATGCAGCGTGTCATCCGCCACCGGCACGATCGCCCGCAACGACGTCAACGCCGGCAGAATCTGCTCCCGCGTGGTCGAATTGACCAGGCACAAAACGCTCTCCGTGCCGTCGGCCGCCTCGCGATACAACTCCAGCCGAAACGGACACACCGCGTTCCAGTCAGGCTTTTTTGGCGCGCCCCGGCCGCCCGCAAAATCCGGGTGCCCCTTCGTGATCTCAGGCAGCCGCATGAGCCTCGCCTTCACCTCCGACACCGGCACGGTAAATTCCTGCCCGCCCAGCACCGCGGTGATCCGCGGCGGGTGACTGGCCAACCGAATCCGCCGCGGCGCGTGGCAGACCCAATACAACTGGGCCAGGAACACCACGCTCAGCCCCGCGCCCACGCCGACGGCCACCCAGCCGACCAGACGAACGATCAGCCCGTACGACGCGGAGTCGCCCCACGACCCCGCCACCAGCCAAAGCCCCGTCACGATCGCGCAACACAACCCCGCCACGAAACGCAACACAATGGCCGACGTCTGGGCCTTGTCCACGGCCAGCACCACCTCGGCCCCGTCCTGCGTGGCGCCGACGGGCCCACCAAAAAATTCCTTGCCCCGCAACGAGGCCACCGCCTCATCCCACAACGATTCCCGCATGTCTATTTTCCCCCTCACGAAAAACGACCGTTAATAGGTTTGCAGCCGGGCGATGCTGTTAATCAACGGCACATTGAGCATCTGCGACAGTTGCTTGGCCTGCGACTCCAGCTCGTTAACATCGGTGCCCGACAGCAGGACAAACCGTCCGCCGCAGCCGCCGGCAAGAATTACGTTGAGTTCGTACATCCGATAACTGCGGTACTGGGCTTCGTCATCGGCGGAAAAGAGCGAGTGGCGACGGCCCCTTGACTTCCGCACATGCTTGATCCAGTAACACAGTTGCAGCGCCCCCACGCGCGACAGCGGCAGACCCGACCGCAATCCGGGCATGGGAACGTTACCTTTAGGCATATGGATGAACCCCTGCCTCCGATCAATGATGAATTGGCGCGAACCCAGGCCGAGCAAACCCACAAGGCCCGCGACAATGAACACGCCACCGCCGCCGAAAAAGTACGTAAACGTAGTCGTCCATGCCTGCACCTGCGTCAACGTCACGCCGGCAATGACCAACCCCAGGATCAAGGCAGCCCACAGGGCCTCCTTACAGACCGGCCTGGAGCGGGCTTCCGCCAACGAGTCCGAGTGGAAAATCAATTCGTCGGCGCCATCGTTTTTCAAGGCATGGTCGCAGACAAAAACCTCGCTGCCGTCCCGCAGCTCCACACGCCAATACGTCGGCCCGCTGGTAACGAACTGCGTATCCTGTTGTATTCCAGACAACCCCATCGTGACCCCCGGATTGGCTACGTTTGCGACCGAACCAGGCTGTCGATCAGCGGCAGGTTCAGCATGGCCGCCAACTGCTTGGCCTGGTATTCCAGATTGGCGGGGTCGCGACTGGTCATCAAGGTGAACCGCTCGCCGTTGCCGCCGCGAAGAACCATGTTCAATTCAAACATCGTGACGGTCTCGCTGTCGCGATAGTTGTAAATGTTCGTGAGTTTGGAATCGAAGCCCGCATTGAACACGCGGTGGCGGTTCCGGTGCCGATTTTTTCGCTGCACGTGATGAATCCAGTAACACAATTGCAGCGCCCCCACGCGCGACAGCGGCAGGCCCGCACGCAATTCGGGCAACGGGACCCGGCCTTTTGGCACGACGACGTAACCGCGACCGCGGTCGATCACCACGAGTTTCGGGCCGATCACGCCCAGCACGCCCAGGAGTCCGCCCGTCGCCAGGCCGACGCTGAGAATCAACATGGGCACAAATTTCCCGGGGTCCTCGGCGCGCTGCGTGATCGCCATGGCCAGGAGAATCAACCCCACGATCAGAAAGGCCGTAGCGAACACCCGGAACGCCGGCTTGGGACGGACCTCCGCCATCGCGTCGGAATGGATGACCAACGTGCAGTCGTCGGAGCCGGTGTTGCCCCGCTTGGCCGCCCGCTCATTGACAAACACCTCGGCGCCGTCCCGCAACACCACACGCCGAAACGTCGCCCCGTTGGTGGCAAATTCATGTTTCAACGAATCGGACATCCCCATCTGGCGAACTCCACAATCACAAAAACCACTGGGTGTATTGGGTTTTTAACTTTCTTCCCGAAACTCACCCTGTTCATCGCCCGATCGCCTGACGGCGCCACCGGCGACATGGGCACACGGCTCCCCCCATCTCTATCGGCACGCCCGACCTTCGGAATAAGTAACGTCGTTTCCTCAAGGCCATCGCATCTAAATTCCCCGTTTTTCGCGAAAAGGCTGTAGGCTGTAGACTATAGGCTGTAGTCGCGGCAGTTTTTGCGACAATTTTTTCGACACGGCATGTCGCGCCTACAGCCTACAGTCTACAGTCTACAGCCTAAAAACGGGACTTTTTCGATGCGATGGCCCTGGTCGTTTCCTTTGTGTCCCCGGCCTCTCTGTGGTAAAACGATTCCCATGAAACGGCTTGGCCTGATCCTCTTTGCTGCCCTGGTCGTCGGCTTCCTGGCCGCCATGGTCGGCTTGATGTCGCAACGGCTGGAGACGGGCGACGTGTACCCGCCCTACTCGTCGCTTCGCGGCGATCCGCTGGGCGCCAAGGCCCTGGCGGAAAGTCTGGACAAACTCGACGGCATCACCGTCGAACGCTGGCACAAACCCCGCCTCGAGCCCAAACCGGCGGCCGTGTTCATTTTGGGCGTGTCGCCAAACGACCTGGCCAATCTGCCCGACGATGCCATCAAAGAACTCCGCGACGTCCTCGACGCCGGCGGACGGATTATCATTTCGCTGACATCTCAGATCCCCGCCGGGACCACCTTGCAGACGCTACACGGCATGTCGAACACGGGCCTGTTCGACGAATGGGACTTCACTGTCAAAACGGACGTGCGCAGCCCCAGCGCCACGCGGGATGACGTGGCCCCGGACAAGGAACCAACCATGCCTCGTGATGCCCTGCCGGAAACCATCGCCTGGCAAGGCCACCTCGGATTTCCCGATACCAGCGGCCGCAACTGCGGTGCCTGGTCGAGCGTATACAGCATCGCCGCAATCCCCGTCATCATGGAACGGAAAATCGGCCAGGGCAGTGTCGTGTTGCTGGCGGACTCGTACCTGCTGAGCAACGAGGCCATGCACAAGCCGGCGGACCGTCATCCTGCGTTGCTGGTGGCGTTGCTGGGGGGGCATACGCGGGTGATTTTCGACGAGTATCATCTGGGCATCGGCGAGGACCCCAACGTGGCCACGCTGGGTCGCAAGCATGGCCTGCACTGGGCGCTGGCGTGCCTGGTGCTGCTGGCGGGACTGTTTGTATGGAAGCGCGTCAGTCCGCTGCTGCCGCCGCCGGCCTCGCCGCCCAGGCCTGACGTGACGGGCCGCTCGTCGATGGACGGGCTGGTGAACCTCCTTCGTCGCTCCGTGCCGGCCAGCCACGTGCTGCACACGTGTGTGGACGAATGGCTAAAGACCCCCGCCGGCGGGCCGACGCTGGAAAAACGCCTCCCGCGCGTCATGCAAATCATGAAGGACGTGGACGAATTCGAGGACAAACAACGCGACGTGATCGGCTCATACAACGAGATCGTCGAGGCGATGAATGACAGGAAGCCGGGCGAACGCGTCTAACGTGACGCGGGCGTCTCGCCCGCGTTGGGCTGTGCGAACGCCTTGATTTCGCTATGATATCAGCCGTGCGGAACGGCTGGCGAGGGCAAGATGCCCTCGCGACACGCGGGCGAGACGCCCGCGTCACGTTAGACGCGGGTAAAAGGAACATTTATGGACAATACAGACAATACCGCCGCTCCACGAACCGCCGACGCGCAGGCGTGGGCGGAGCAGATGCGGCTGCTCAAGGCCGTGCTCGCGGCGGCCAGGGCGGAGGTCGCCAAGGTCGTCATCGGGCAGGACGCGGTGATCGACTCGGCCCTAGTGAGCATCTTCACCGGCAACCACGCGCTCATCGAAGGCGTGCCCGGCGTGGCCAAAACGCTGCTGGTCCGCACGCTGGCGAAAGTGCTCGGCTGCGAGTTCGCGCGCATCCAGTTCACGCCCGACCTCATGCCCAGCGACATCACGGGCACCAACGTCTTCGACTTCCAGAACAACCGCTTCACGCTGGTCAAAGGCCCCGTGTTCACAAGCTTCCTGCTGGCGGACGAAATCAACCGCGCCCCCGCCAAAACGCAGGCCGCCCTGTTGCAGGCCATGCAGGAACGCACCGTCACCATCGACCGCGCGACGTACGACCTGCCCGCCAATTTCATCGTCTTTGCCACGCAAAACCCCATCGAGTACGAAGGTACCTATCCGCTGCCGGAAGCCCAAAAAGACCGTTTCATGCTCAAAATCCGCATGGAATGCCCCAGCCGCGACGAAGAGTTACAGTTGGCAGGCCGAATGGTTTCGCGGCAAAGCCCGGAGTCGACACTCGCCGGCGACGCCGTGCGGACCGTCATCACCGCCGAGCAACTGGTCTTCTTCCGCCGCTGCCTCGACAACATCTTCGTCAAGGAGGAACTGCTCGCCTACGTGGTGGACATCGTCCGCGCAACGCGGTCGCACGACAGCATCCTCGTCGGCGCGGGCCCCCGCGCGACGCAGGCCATGCTGCTGGCCGCCCGGGCGACCGCCGCGCTGGCGGGCCGCGATTTCGTCACGCCCGACGACGTGAAAAACGTCTGCCAGGCCGTGCTGGAACACCGCATGGTCCTCCGCCCGGAATACGAAATCGAAGGCCTCGCGCTGACCGAAGTCGTCGCCACCATCCTACAAAACGTGGCGGTGCCCCGGTGATCGCGCGACCGCATCCTCGTGTCGCGGGCATCTTGCCCGCGTGTCGCGAGGGCATCCTGCCCTCGCCGCCGACAGGCGAGACATTCCGTAATGGCCAGTCCACGCGGGCCAGACGCCCGCGTCACGAGGAGGTGCCCCGGTGATCGCGCCGCGGACTCGCCTGCTGCTGCTCGTCGCCGTCGTGCTGGGACCGGCCTCGCTGATTCCGGTGGCCGCCCCGGCGTGGTGGCCTGTTTTCGCGCTGTGCATCATCGCCGTGCTGGGCGCTGCCGCTCTCGACGCCGCCGCCTCGTACGACCTGCTTCGCACGCTCAAAGCCACCGTCCCGCCCGTCGTCAGGTTGTCCAAAGACACCCCAGGTCAAATCGACATCCGGCTGTCCGACCCGCGCTACGCACGCAGGCCGCTACGATTGGCCCTGCCATTGGACGAAACCTTCGTCACGCCCGACCAGGACACCGCCCAACCCACCGCCATCCAGCAACTCCTGGGCCGCGCCGTCGAACGATTCCACCGCCCCCGCCCGCAGGAAGGCCGGGCCGTGCGACTCAGCCCCGGACAGGCATGGTCCGTCGTCGCCTGGCCGTGCACGCCGAGCCGCCGCGGTCAATTCGCCCTCCCCGCCGTCCACGTCGAACGCCCGAGTTTCCTGGGCCTGTGGTCAGTACGGCGACACATCCCCGTCGCCTGCCAACTCCGCGTCTACCCCAACCTGCTGGCCGAACGACGCCACGTCGCCGCCCTCTTCCTCAACCGAGGCGACTACGGCAGCCACGTGACGCGGGCCATGGGCAAAGGCCGAGAGTTTGAAAAACTCCGCGAGTACGTCCCCGGCGACGGCTACGACGAAATGCACTGGAAAGCCACCGCCCGCCGGGGCAAACCCATCACCAAAGTCTTCCAGATCGAACGCACCCAGGAAGTCTACGTGCTCATCGACGCCTCACGACTGTCCGCACGGGAAGTGCTGCTGTCCGGTAGCACGGGCATCTTGCCCGTGAGTCCCACGGGCGTCTCGCCCGTGGCCGTCGGGCCGGAGCAGGAACATTTCGCTTACAGGCAAGGTTTGCATGGGCGAGACGCCCATGCGACTCACGGGCAAGATGCCCGTGCTACGAACGCGGGCGAGACGCCCGCGTCACAGGTCACCATCGCCACCACGCTCGAACGGTATCTCCACGCCGCGCTGGTGATGGCGATGGCCGCCCAGCGACAGGGCGACCTCTACGGCACGCTGGCGTTTTCCAACACGATCGACGCGTTCGTCCGAAGCCGCGGCGGGCACGAACATTTCAAAGTCTGCCGCGACGCCCTCTACACACTCGCGCCAAAACTCGTCAGCCCCGACTACGCCGAAATGTTCAGCTTCGTCCGACTCCACCTCCGACGACGCGCCCTGCTGATCGTCCTGACCAGCCTCGACGATCCCGTCCTCTCCGAAAGCTTCGCACGACACGTCGGACTCGTCGCCAGAAAACACCTCGTCATGGTCAACATGATCCGCCCCCCCGCCGCCGAACCCCTCTTCTCCTCGCCGGTGGCACGGACGAGCGACATCTACCGCAACCTGGCCGGCCATTTCCAATGGCACCGCCTCCGCGAACTCCACCGCCACCTCCAACGCCAGGGCGTCGCCCTCCACCAGATGGAAAGCGAAACCCTCTGCACCCAACTGGTCAGCCAGTACATGCAGGTCAAACGCAAGCAACTGCTGTAAGGATTTTTTGCCGCGAATTTCGCGAATGACGCGAATTTGCTTATAATCATTCGCGTCATTCGCGAAATTCGCGGCAAAAAATCGCCAACAAGATCCGCATCCATGCGTTATACTTTTACACGATCGTCGTTTGCGTCGAAAACCCGGTTGGACGGATTTCGGTTATGGCGCGATGGGTACTATTATTACTTGCCCTTTCCTGTGCAGGCCTGTCTCAGGCCGATCTGCTGGTGTTGCAGGATGGGCGGATGTTTCACGGCAAAATTACCGTGCAGGAGAACTCCGTCATTATTGTGATGGAGTACGGCACGATGAGTTTTGCCCGGAGCGAGGTGGCGCGCGTGGAGATTCGCGACACGGCCATCGAGCAACTCTCGCGGAGGCTGGCGGAACTCAAGTCCGACGACGTGGCCGGTCTGTTCGAGGCGGCCGCCTGGGCCGACGAAAACGAACTGCCCCGGCAGGCCCGCGAGTTGTATCAGAAGGTTGTCGTGCTCTCGCCCCATCACAAGGGCGCCCGGCGGGCGTTGGGGTTCGCGTTCGTGGAAGGCCAATGGCGGACGTTCGCCCAGTCGATGGAGTTGTGCCGCGCCCGGCTGGACTCGGGGCCTCTCGACGCCCTGCTGCGACAATCGCTGCCCGCGGTGGAGGAGATCGCCGGCGAGCGTTGGCCCGCCGTTCGCGAACTGCGGGGGCTTGCCCAGTTGCGGAACAAGGATTTCGTCACGGCGGCGGCGACGTATCAGGACTTGGCCAGGCGGACCGCCGGGCCGACGGCGTGGAAATTCGCCGCCGTCGCCGACCTGCTCAACGACAGCCGCGACGGCATGGTCGTGCTGGCCGACCCCTATCCGCCCGACGCGAAACTGACGGGCAAAAAGTTCCTCCCCGCCGGACCCGCCTCGCTGAGCAACCCGCTGGTGCTCGAAGCCGCCCTCCACGCCCGCGCCCGAAAAGAAATCGCCGCCGGACGGTCGCACATGGAAGAAGGCCTCAAACTCGAACCGACCGATCCCGACGCGGCCGCCGTGAAGTACCGCCAGGCCGGCCTGACCTTCGACCGGGCCGACGCGCTCGTCGAAAAAATTGCCCTCAGCCACAGGGTTGAAATCGCCAGAAAACGCATTACAATGATTCGCAAGGACACGGTCCTCGACGCGGCCGGCTTCGACAAACAATTGAACGACCTCGGCAACGCCGACGTCACGGCGGCAGTCTACCGGCAGCGACTGACGCAGATGGTTCGCCATCTCGACAACGTCCGCGGCAATTTGGCGTCGGTGCTCGAACTCGCGCAACCGTTCCCGATCGAGCTGGTTATGGAAATCTCCTGGGCACAGCAGGATATGAAAAAAGTGGAGGCCATGAGGCAAATCCTCGTGGCGGAACTCAATGCCATCCAGTAAGAAAATCCATCGACTGGCACGCCCGTCCGGGCCGCGTTGTTTCACGGCCCGGAACCTCCTCCTGTTGGCTGGGCTGATCTCCACCGCCGCCCTGACCGCCGGCGGCGCGGTGCAGAACCTCGGCTTCAATTCCATCGCCCGAACGCAGGAAGCACTCGATAAACTCTCGCAGGGTCAATACGAACAGGCCGAACGACTCGCCCAGGACGTCCTCAGCCATCGCCAGCCGCTCTCGGGCCGCGCGTGGCTGATCGTCGCGACCGCCCGGCAGCGGGCCGGCCAATTCGCCCAGGCCGAGGAAGCCTTCCGCTCCTACCTGGCCGAGAACGACTCCGCCGCCGACCGGGCCTTCGTCCTCGAACAAATCAAAGCCTGCCAGCACGCCCAGGTCTGCGACGCCTCCCGCCAGCCGCCCAGCGGGCGACTGACCGCCCAACAACTCGTCGAACTGGCCCAGGCCCAGCCGCAAAAAGCCATCGAGTCCAGCGCGCATTTCGTCGTGCATTCGTATAACGCCGCCTTGTCCAAACTCATCGCCATCGAAGCCGAAGCCGCCCTCGCCCGAATCGGCGAACTCCTCGCCAACGGCCGGGAATATCCCAACACCGTCGAAATCCACATTTGGCCCAACCGAAAAGCGTTCACCGCCAACGCCGTCGACGCGCCCGAATGGGCCGGCGGAAGCTACAGCCTCACCACCCGCGACGACGGCCTGACCGTCCGACGAATCGACCTCACCCAAACCACCAACGACGGCCGATTCAACACCGAAATGCTCGACCGTGTCCTGCCCCACGAACTCTGCCACCTCGTCATCCGCGAATCCTTCGGCGACGCGCCATGCCCCCTCTTCCTCAACGAAGGCCTCGCCATGCTCAGCGAAGCCCTGCCCGACAACGGCCGAATCCTGCTGGCCGGCACCGCCCTGGCAGGCCGGGGCAAACTCTCCCTGCACGAACTGCTCCTGACCGAAGCCCACACGCTCACCGACGTCGAGGTCTTCTACGCCGAAAGCTACAGCCTGCTGGCCTTCCTCAAAGACCGCCTGACCGAACGGCAGTTCATGGACCTCATCGAAAACATCAAACTCGGCTGCTCGTTCCGCGACGCCCTCCACCGAGCCCTCGGCACGCCCCAGGACGACAAACTCCTCCCCGCCGTCGCCGCCGCATGGGAAGCCCACGCCCTCGAACAAGCCCAGTACCTCCGCGCCATCCGAGGCCTCTTCGAACTGGCCATGCAACGGTAAACGCGTCGGCAAAAACAACAAGTGACAAGGATTTCCGCGTCGTACCTGACATGGCGAAGTCCTCGTGACTCATCACTCGTCACGGAGAATGCCTGAACACCATCAACACCTGCGGATGCACGTCGTTGAGCAAAAAAGAATTTGACAGTTCGCCGGAGGACGGTACACTGTCCTTTGGCTTTCGAAGGACGCCACCCTGGCCTGCGGAAAGGGCTTAGCCCGCCTTCCTCGTGTCGCTGCCAATGCGAACCTTCTTTTCTGCCCGTGTATGCAGGCCCTGGGCGCGAACGAAAGGAAGGCTGTTATGTCGCGACTGCCCTCAGACCGATCTTCCCCTGTTCGACGACCTCGGTTGCTTCCCCTCCAGCCTGATCTTGAGCATCTCAAAGGCGAGGCGAAGGGCCTGCTGAAGGCGCACGCCAAAGGCGATGCGTCGGCGTGTCCGGTGTTCCGCAGGCTCCGACGCTTTGCGCAGGCGGACGATTCGCAGATTTTATCCGCGGCCGTCACGCTGACCGAAACGCAATTCGCGTTGGCCCTGGACTACGGGCTCACGAGTTGGGACGATCTGCGGAGAGTCGTGCGTAGTGTTCGCCCTCTCAAAACCTCGAACGCTCCGCCGAGTCCGCGGGCGCTGCGAATTCCAGACCCACAGGCAGGCAAGGGCGGCAACCGCTTCGCACGCGCCTTGGAAATGATGTTCCATTACTGCGGTATTCCTTGCGACTACGACACCGTGGCCTGCGACAGCGGGCTGGCGTTCATTCTCCAGGCCGACAGCCAGCACGCGCCCTACGGCACCTGCGGCGCCGACGTAAAGGAACTGGATGTAGGCTGGTGGCCTCTGGACGACTGGGGCGCGATGCTCCGGCTTGATTTCCTGGGTCGGGCGTACGGCATCGCGCTGCGGCGGCTGCCCATCGACAAGGAGGCCTGGCACGCTAACCCGGCCCGGCATTTCCGCGACCACCACCAGGCGGCGATTGTCGAGGCACTCCAGACGGAGCGGCCTGTCGTGGCGGTCGAGAACGGGACGTGGATCGTCACCGGCATCGACGACGGCACACCGGAGCTGCTGGGACAGGCCTCCTGCGAGGCGACTGCACACGTCAAACGGCTGGGCCAATACCCGTGGACCGTCGTCGTGCCGGGCGAAATGTTCGAGCCGCTGGACCGCGTCCGGGCCGACGGAGAGGCCATCCTATTCGCCGCGTCGCTGCACGACGAGCGTTTCGGTGAGTCGTTTTCCGGCTGCCCGTTCCAATCCAGTCGTAACCAATCCAGCGGCAAGGCCTCCTTCGCCCTGTGGGCGGCGATTCTGCGTGACGGCCAGCGCTGTGGGCCCTCCTACTACAGCGGGAACGTCGTCGGATGCATGAAACAGAACCGGCAAAGCGCGCCTCCCTACCTGCGGCAGATGGCCTCACGGCACGGCAGCGCCATCGCGGGCCATCTCATGACGGCCGCCGAGATCTACGAATCCGTGCTGGCAACGCTCGACACGGCGGACACGAGCGACGAAGCCTTCGCCTCCGTCACCGGGCGCGAAACACTGGCCTCGCTCGTTGATGAGTTGGCCAAAACGGAAGCCAAGGCGGTCGCGGAACTGCAAGCCGCCGCACGGAAAATGAAGGCATAACCATGCCCGCCCCTGCTGATTGTCTTGGCACGATTGTGAAGACATTGCACAATGAATGTAACACGACGAGTCACACGACGAAAGGAATGGATCCAATGAGATCTTTGGCACTACTGGCTGCCTTATTGAGCATACTGCTGGCTGTGACTGGCTGCAAACAGCCCAAACAGAACGAATATCAGACGAGCACCACTCCGCTCGTCATCGAATCAGAACGAGGCCCCGTGACGAAAAATGTGAATGCCGATGACGCTATCGTGCAACAAGAAGAGGGCCGCGTCCAGACAGGTAACGTCCTCGTCGAATCCGTCGATCTGCTGCTGGAACAATATCACCGAGTTGCCCAAGAGTCTGCCGAGGGTCGCACGCCAGCCCATGCGGAGCGAGAAGCCGCCATGGTGGCGGCATGGGGGAAATTCCTCGAAGAACACATGCAACCCGTTGAGCAAGCCCGAACACGAGATCTCTGTGGAAGAACAGGTGAACAAGGGGACGTTGCGCAACAACTGAGCCGGGCCCTGGCTGAATATCAGGCGGGAGAAGATACGTTCTCACCGAAGCGGGGCACATTCCTGGGCGCGTACTTCTCCTCGTTCGACGGGACGGGCCAGTTCTACGTGTTGCATGTTCCGGAAGCGTACGATCCTTCGCAGCGGTATCCCCTTGAGGTCATACCGCACCACCATCTACAGGTTCGGAATCTGCCGGACCTGGGCAACCCGCAGGATCGCTTCGTGTTGGTATGCTCCGCCCGTGGCCTGGGAATTATGACCGTGAGTGAGTTGGACATACGCGAGGCCATCAGGCACGTGCAGCGATACTATACCATTGATTCCGATCGCATCTATCTGCGCGGCGGCAGTATCTACGGTGGCGCGGTCTGGCGCATGCTGGCTCGTTATCCTGATCTATGGGCCGGAGCACTGATCGATTTCGGATGGTCTTGGTCGGAGCGTCTGGCTCTGGAAAATGTAAGTACTGTTCCACTGTGGCTCTATCATGACACGACCGACACCGTGGTTCCGATAGAGGAATCGCGCGCCGCCGCGCAATACTTAGCCGATCTCGGCGCTGCCGTGATCTATACTCAAACCACTGGGGGCGGACACAGTACCGGCTTGAAGGACACCGAGTTAAACCAGCTTGGCTGGTTGTGGAATCAGCGTCGAGTATCCTGTCCTAAGCGTATTGTCTACACGACCACATCCGCCGAGCGCGGACGAGCCTATTGGCTCAATATCGTTGAATTGACCGACCCCAACGCCGTGGCGACAGTGTCCGCGCAAGTCGGCGAATCCGAAGCCTCTTGTACATTGCACATAGAGGCCGCCAATATCGACGGTTTACAAATCGACCTGCCACCGTCGCTGTTTCCGCCAGGCAAGAAACTTTCTCTCCATATGAACGGAACTGTTGCCTGGGAAAAACCTCCTCCTGGTGGCGTCCTCTCTCTCGCACGTCGAACCAGTGATTCCAGTTGGCATGTAGTTGATTCAGAACCGTTGACGCCGGCTTCCTGCCGGCCCTATTCGGCCGCCGGATTGAATCTGTTGTATACCCGTGGTGAACCTTTGCTCATCGTGCGTGGAACCGGTGGTGATCCGGAATTCGTGGCAACCATCGACAACTTCTGCCGTCGGCTGGCCCGTCGGGCGAAAGGCTGGTGGCCGGATCCACCCTGGTTTTTCGATGGCGGCATCCCCATCAAAACGGATACGGAGTTGACGGCGGCGGACATGGCGCGATGCAATCTTATCGTTGTCGGCCATGTCGTCAACAATTCCGTGCTGGCGGACATGACCACTCATTTGCCCGCGGTGGAAGAAGACAAAACGTTGATCATTGGCACGGAGAAGTATCCGTTGCAGGGCAGAGGCTATGCGCTGCTGCACTATAATCCGCAGGCGCCACAGCGATTAATGCTTGTGCTCAGTTCCCACGAGTCCGCTTTTTTTAACGACAACATGGCCAATGTGATATGGGAACGTGCTGGGGATGACCGGCCGTTCGGATTGCTTCTGATGGACCTTGCTGACATACGATGGGTGCGACAGATCGCATGGGACAAACAGTGGAAAATTCCCGCGAACGCGTTGGAATCGGAACATTTGCCGAAGGAGTTCTCCACTACGCGCGGGCAACTGATTGCGGTTCTTCAGGCGTTCAGACGTTCGACCGGCGCGGACTACTGTTGTTATTTCACGGATGAAAAACTCTTTCCAGGGTATCTGCCATGGGACGTGAACCATGCCCGATGGAGTGATCTGAGGTCGGAGCTTGATCAGGACATGGCGGTTTACGTGGGTATGGTTCAAGGGGCTGATCTGACACAACTCCTGAAAAAACACATGTCGGGCACATCGCGCCTCGCACTGTGGCCGGAGGTATCCGTCGAAGACCTGGATCCGAAAAAACTGTACAAGGTGAGCATGGATCCCCGTTTGGCCAAGAGCTTTTACGATACGACGGCCACACATCTTCGCCATGTCGAGGTGAAACGAATCGATGTATACACAGAGGTCATCCGGGCCAATAACGCAGTCAACGATCCGGGAGCCACGGAATGACGCCGCCGGCTGCCTCTTTTGATTACCATGGTCAGGCTATCTCAGCCTCGGAATGTTCGAGGCTGGCCTTTGCTACCCCCAAGTCTACCCCCCACCCAACGTGGGGAAGGTCAGTATGAAAGGAAGGTCTCCTATGTCTCAATCAGTCTCCTCCCCATCGAACAACGTGCAACGCGAAGGGAGTCTCGTCCGGTTGAATGACGTTCCCATGGCCGGCGGTGATGGCAACGGCTATGTGCGCGGGCTCGAGACGCTGTTGGTTCATGCGGGCGCGCCGGTCGATTATAACCGCCTGATGGGCCTGTCGGGCACGGCCTTTATTTTCCAGGCCGACAGCGAACACCGATGGGAAGGCAAGGTCGATGCCGGATGGTGGCCTCTGGATCCGTGGGGGCTGAAACTGTACCGCGAGTTCCTCTCCCGCGCGGTCGGGTTCGAATTGAAAGAGGTCGGTCCGTTCTATGATTCGCAGCATTGGCCGGCGTCGAGAGACGACCGCCGCGACTTCTATATAAAGCAGATTCACGCCGACGTGGTGCGGCAGATCGACGCCGGCCACCCCGTGCTGTCGACCTTCTTCCCCGCGCATGCGATCTGGGCGTACGTCATCACCGGCTATGACCATGGCCTGGCCACCGACAAACCGCCGATCTGGGGACGATGCGCCAGGGAGACCGAGTTGAAGAATTGCAATTACGCCGACGATTGGCCCTGGGCCGTGCTCGTGATCGGCAAGCGGACCGACCCCATGGACGCCGACGCCGCCGACCTGACTGCGCTTCGCCACGCGGTGGCCCTGGCCCACGACCAGGCCGGCCCGACCGAGGCCCCATGGGCCGGTCGACGCTTCACCGGCCAAAAGGCATGGACCGCCTGGGCGGCGCTGCTGCGCAATGAGGACGAAGCCGTAGACGATCACGCCCACTGGAACGTCCGAAACGGCCTTATCCGAAACCGCACCGCCGCCGTCGCCTACGTGCAACGCGTAGCCCAACGTCGCGAAGGCCAGGCCGCCGAAGCACTCCGCGCCGTCGCGGCCGCGTATGAAAACGTGCTGGAACCAATCAATCGCCTCGACTTCTCGGGCATCTCCACCGACGCGGCGAAACGTCGCCAGCAGGCCGACGCCGTCGACATAATCGCCGCGCTGGAGAAAGAGGCGATCACACACCTCCAGCGGGCCATTGACGCGTTGAAGTGAGACCAGGGCAATCGCCTGTGCATTGGACATGTTTTCGCGTGACCTTCGCATTCAGGCACGACTGGCCACAAGCCCTGCCAGTTTGCGTCGTAGATCGTTGTGGCAAACGAAGCGTTCTGTCGCCCACAGCGTTTTACAACGCAAACTGGCAGGGCCTGTGGCCAGTCGTGCCTGAATGCGAATCCCGTACGAAAAAAGGAATGCACATGCGGTTGCCCCGCCTGTACCTTGGCCTGGTGGCTATACAATCCGCCGGGCTTCGTCGTGCATGGCCTGGATGGTTTCGACGGGGACATCCGGCGTGATGGTGTTGGAGGTGAAGAGCAGCAGGTCGGCGTTGTCGCGGCAAACCTCCGCGTAGTGGCGGACCTTGGCGCGGATTTCGGCGGGGCTTAGCACGGGTAGTTCCGTCGTCACCGCCAGCGGGCCGAAAATCAGCAGTTTGCCGCCGTCGCGCGTCCGCAGTTTCACGATCTCCTCGAGGTGCATGCCGCATTCGGGCTGAAATCCCTGGAAGCCTTCGATGCCGCATCGCAGGAGCATCGGCAGCATCGGCCTGACGTCGCCGTCGGCGTGCCACACCGGCCGACAGCCGACCTCCAGCAGCGGCTCCAGCCCGTACGTCAGCGCCGGGGCGTAATGTTCCTCGACAAACTCCATCGAAATCATCGGCCCGCGCTGCGTGCAGACGTCCTCGCCCAGCAGCAACGCCCTGGGGAACAGCCCCTCCTTCACCGCCGAGGCGACCAGGCGGGAATTGTGGTGACCCATCTCGCCGCCGAGCCGGCACAGCTTGGCGCCCAGGTCGGGCCGCAGGCCGATCAGCAGGAAAAAATTCTCGTAGCCGTAATCAAAAAACCACGACAGCTTCGCGCCGGCACCCCAGTTGGCGGGCATGTACGGTATGTCACCGCACAGGGCCTGCGTCTCAAGCAGCCACTGGCGGTAGTTGGCGTAATCGGCGTCGAAATTCAGCCGCCCGGCGTACTCGTCGGCATCCGGCAAGCCTTCGACCGCCGCCACCGTCTCGTCGAAATCCCTGCTCGAACCCGCCTTCGCATACGTGTGCTCGTCAATGCAGCGGTACGCGTCCACGTCCTTGGTGACGAACAGATCCACCAGACCATCCACGTCCAACGCCTTGTACGCCCGAACCGCCACCTCGCGGGGCGCCCGGTTGTACTCCTCCACCGACGCCCCGGCCAACTCAACCAGCGCGCGGGGATGCGCAATCCATCCACCCAACACCGGAAGCCGGTCAGGCCGCTGCCCCGCAATCACGCTGTCCAATCGCTGTCGTTTGTTCATGGGATTCTCGCAGCCGGTACTGTACTACAAAACCATCACTTGCACATGATTTTCTCCGAAGGAAGGCATTGGGTGCACGTCACGTTTGCAGATGGCAAGGAGCATGGTGATAGCCGGGCGCGAAAAACAACCGAGCGGCCTTCCCGGTCCCGCGCGGCCGTCGCCGGCACACAGCCCCAACGGGGCGTCTTGGGTAGCCCAGGGTGAGCGTACTCGCGAACCCTGGGAACAGGTTTGTTTGTTTTTTCATAACCGCGGCCTGACGCCACTGGCCGAGGGCGCACCGTTATATGAAGACGGCATCGAACGACGCGCACAGGGGGATGTGCGCGTCGTTCGATGCCGACTTCGCGCGTCGGTGTGATATGTGGCCAGTGGCGTCAGGCACGATGGAAGGAGTGAAAAAACTCCGCAACCCCAGGGTTCGCGAGTACGCTCACCCTGGGCTACCCAAGACGCCCCGTTGGGGCTGTGTGCCGGCGACGGCCGTGCAAGACCGGGAAGGCCGATCGGTTCGTTTTCCACGCCCGGCTATCACCATGCTCCTTGCCACCGATAAACGTGACGTACGCCCTTGCTCAATTCCCTCTTGCGAACAGCCTGGAAAAACGGAAGATAGATACGCGACGGCAGCATGCGTTTCGGGTCCCGTTTTTTCGGGAATGACGGTCCAACGAGATAAGGACAAAGGCCATGACAACACGACACTTCCTCCCGGTTTTCCTTCTCCTTCTGGGTTGCCTTTCGCTGACGGTCAGCGCCGGGGAACTGCTCATCACCGCACCGAAGGACGGCGCCGCCGTGAAAGAAGGCGTGACCTTCACCGTCGAGGCGAAGGATCTGCCCGAGTTGGCCATGGTGGAGTGGCGGCTCAACGGGCGGACGATCGCCAGCAATCTGCGGACACCGCCGACATTCGCCCACGCCTGGCACCCCGCCGAAGTGTTCGACGGGCCTATGACGCTCCAGGCGATCGGACGCGACAAAAACGGCAAGGAAATCGCCGTCAGTCCAGCCGTCCGTTTCGCCGCCGCCGTCGGGCCCGGAACCATGAAACTCGACGCGCCGACCGATCTGTCCAAACCGCTCTCCGGGACGGTAACATTCACCGCCACCGCCGTCAGACCTCTCCTGGACGCCGAGCGCAAGGCCCGCGAGGAGGACGAAAAATTCGACAAGTCCTCCATGAACAAAACGGTTGAAGCGTTGATGTTTTTCGTGGACGGCGCGCAGGTCGCCCACTTCTGGGCCTCCCCGACCCGATCGACCGAGGTCGACACCACCCGCCTGCCCAACGGCGAGCACGAACTGCTGGTGACCTCCTACGCCTGGTTCAAAGGCACGCCGCCCATCGGCATGCTCCAGGCCACCTTCATCACCGACAACGGCCGGGCGCCCATGGCCGTCCTTCCGCGATGGACCACCGTGTCCCTCAAGCCCGAGGAAACCGCCGATCTCGCGCCGCTTCGGCTGGCGCACACCGACGGTCACGTCGCCCCGCTGGAGGCGATGGCGACGTATAAAAGCGCCGATCCTGCGGTGGCGACCGTGGACGAAAAAGGCAAGGTGACGGCCGTGGCCAAAGGCATGACCACCATCACGATGGAACTGCCCGCCAACAAAGTCCCGCAAGCCAACCCCGACGGCAAACCGTTCACCGCCAGCGTGCTGGTGTTCGTGGGCCTGCCCAACGGCACGCCCCACTTCACCCGCGACGGGAAAATGCTCGTCGAGTACGACCCCAAACGCTCGCGGTTCGTGCGATCCTATTTCATGCTGAATCCTCGCCTGGTGCTGGAGACCCCTGACCTGGCCGGCCTCGTCAAGGACGCGGGCGTCAACACCTGCGAGAGCGGTTTCTTCCACAATCCGGCCGACGGCGGCGGAACCGACAGCCTGGAAAAATACATCGCCAACTGGGACGCCTGGTTCGAGAAAACCCTGGCCTCGCCGCTGCGCGAGCTTGAGATGGGAGGCATCTTCTCCGGCGACGACTGGGTACGGACCCGCAACGAGCTGACGTGGACGGCCAATACGCCCTGGTCGTCCGACCTGGCCAAGCACATCTGGACGAAGCTGCGCGACAGCGGCGTCGCCACCGCCATCGAAATGATGGATGAGGCCAGTTTCCTCGGCCACGGCCCCGCCAACGGCTGGTGGACCCGCCCCGAACACGCCGACGCCGGCATCCCCGCCGACGCCCTCACCAAACTTATCGACGCCATCAAGAGCGTCGAGAATCACACGCCCATCTCCTGGCCGGTGCTTGGATTGGCCAGCCCGGAACACGCCGCGATCTGGATGGGCGACCCGACATTCTGCGATTACACCAGCCAATACTGGACCACCATGGGCTGGCGACGGGCCTACCCCTGGAACACCAGCGGCCCGCAGATGCGGTTCGACCTCAAACGTGTGATGATCGACCGCTTCCCCCTCATGCAGTGGGACCGCCCGCAACTGATGCTCGTCAGCGGGTGCGGCACGTGGTATTTCAAGAAGGCTGAGGGGTTCAAATATCAGCCGGGCGTCGACGTGCCCGTGATCCACACGGCCGCGGCGTCGGAGTGGCAGGCGTCGCAGCCGTATTACGCGGCCATCAGCGGCGGCGCCGGCGTGCGGGTGTACAACAGCGATTTCATGTGGCGGCGAAACCGCGAGCGGGCCGAGGTCGGCAGCCAGGGTCGGCACCAGACCGGCGCCAGCCCGTTCGGCGACGGCAGCGACCGCTGGCACGCCCTGTCGGCCGCGTTCAACCTCATCGGCACGCTCGAACCGTATCTCCTCCAGCCGAAAATGCACGCCGTCGCGCTCGGGCCCGACTTCGACGTCGACGCCCGCCTCGGCAAGGCCAGCCGACTGCTGATGGCCATCAACTGGTCGCAGCGCCCGCGGACCACCGTCGTGGACGTGACGCCCTACGTCTTCCCCGGCGCCGAAACCGTCATCTGCTACCGCGGGCACGGAGGCGATTCCTCCGTGGAACTCCTGCCGCTGCCCGCCGGCAGACAGATCAAACTGACGTTCCAGCCGGGCGAGTTCGTCGCCCTAGTGCTGAAAGGCCCGATCCCGCCTGCCGTTCGACTCGTGCTGCCTCGCGAAATGACCATCACCGGGCCTCTGGAACTCCTCGCCGAAGCCAGCGGTGTCACAGGCGCCAAGGAAATCAAACAGGTGGAGTTTTTCGTCAACGGCAAGTCGATCGGCGCCGCGAAGGAAGCGCCGTTCAAAGCGACCTGGGACGGCAAGACGACGCTCCCTGGTGAGTGGCACGGCCTGAAGGCCGTCGCGACCGACACCGCCGGCCTGACCAGCGAGGCCCGCGCCATGGTCCGCGTCGCGCCGTAACGGAAGCGGCGTTCATCGCGTCGGACACGACCCGCTATCCAGGGCCATCGCATCTAAATTTCCGCGTTTTTTCGCGAAAAGGCTGTAGGCTGTGGGCTGTAGGCTGTAGGGGACATGCCTTTGCGACAGGTTTTTCGTGACGGAAAATCAACCTACAGCCT
>WRDM01000038.1 GCA_009783465.1 Phycisphaerae bacterium
TTGCCCTCGCGGATCGTTCCACACCGTTTGCGCCGTGGAAAAATCAGGTGTTTCGTCGTCGGACGCGGGCGCTCGCGCCCGCGAGACACGCGGGCAAGATGCCCGCGTCACGTTACATGCGTTCGCCCTGGCGGCATCGCCGTTTCTCTCGGCGCCCTTGATGTCTCTGTGGTAAAATGTAGCGATATGAACGAGCCAGCACCTCAAGGCGAAGTGTCGTTGACGCGTGATCATCGTCGGCAGTGGCGGGATTGTTTGTATGTGTATCCGGTGATTTCGCGGCGGGCACGGGGGCTGTCGATAGGCGTGAATCTGAATCCCGACAAGCATTGCACGTTCGCGTGCGTGTATTGCCAGGTGGATCGTGATGTGCGGCGGGAGTTGCATCACGTGGACGTCGAGTGTATTCGTCGCGAGTTGCGGCTGGCGTTGTACGAGGCCGTCAGTGGCGAGTTGTGGCGGGAGGAGCGGTTCGCGTCCACGCCGGAGGCGTTGCGGCGGATCAACGACATCGCCTTCAGCGGCGACGGCGAGCCGACGCTTCTGCCGGAGTTCGACCGCGTGGTTCGGACGGCCCGCGAGGTTCGCGACGAGCAGGGTCGGCCTGACGTCAAGCTCGTGGTGATTACCAATGCCACCGCGATGGATCAGCCGCAATTCCAGCGGGCGATGCCGACGCTAATGAAGGACAACGGCGAGATCTGGGCCAAGCTCGACGCCGGCACCGAGGCGATGTTTCACGCGATCAATCGTCCGTTCCCGCGCGTCACGTTGCGGCACGTGCTGGGGAATATCGTGGCCGTCGCGAGGCGGATGCCGGTGGTGATTCAGACGCTCTGGCTGCGATGGGAGGGCCATTCGCCCGCGGCGGCGGAGGTGGACGCGTACATCAATAATGTGCGGCACATTCTCATGGCGGGCGGGCAGATCAAACTCATTCAACTGCACACGATCGCCCGCGTGCCGGCCTGTGCCCAGGCGTCGACACTGCCCCGCGAGGCCCTCGACGCGGTGGCGGAAACAATCCGCGCCGGCCTGGGCGACGTGCCCGTGGAGACGTTTTACGGGTGAGGGCGTTTTTTACCACAGAGGCACAGAGAAACACAGAGAGTGGATGTTGGAGTTCGAGAAGTTGTTTTCACTGGCTCGCCTTTTTGCGCTGTAGGATGTTGTGGACTACACAACGTTTTGTAGTCCATAACGTTCTACAGCGCAAAAGGCGAGCCAGTGGAAATGGTATCTCGATCACCGTGTCTCTGGATCGTCGCTGTTATTCGTATCCTCCGGCGGGGGTTTGCGGACTTCGCGGACTTTGCATTGCACGCGTTGGCGGGGGCGTTGCGGCGAGGCGTTGCCGGCGAACGGGTGGCCGGGGTCTTGGCCCGTCTGTTGGGAAAACGTCTGGCCCAGCCGCCGCATTTCCCGGCGGAACTGCCGCAGTTTGATCATGCCGTACAGCAGCGTCACGAGGAACGCCAGCACGATCAGGCCCAGGAACGCCAACGCCACCATCGCCAGCACGGGCACAGCGTACGCGAGGATGACCAGCCCGACCGTCAGCAGCAACAAAAACTTTCCCGCGCCGACGACCCACCTCGCCGGCATCGGCCAATGCATCGAAAACAAACGAAACTTCCTCATGCCATCATTCTATCACATTTCCGGTTGCTCCGCGAGGCATCGCTCACTACCATCACGCACAATGGATGCGGCGGTGCATGTTGTGGATGAGTGTCTGGGGGCGGAGAGCGGGTACGCGCTGGCGGCGTTTTTTGTCGATGCTGCCGATGCCGCCAACGGCGGCGGGCGGGTGGTGAGTGTCGGTCCCGCGCCGGAGTTGGCGTGGCTGGCCGACCGCGGGGCGGTGAGCGTTGTACCGGATTACCAGGCGGTGTTGTGCGTGCTGGAGCGTGTGCGTTGGCCCGGCGTGCGGTGGGGCGGGGAGGCGACGGCGGTGCATTGCTGGTCGCCGACGGCCTTGCGGCACGCGGCGGCTTTGGCGAGGCGGAACCGCTGTTCGCTGACGCTGCATCTGCCGTCGGCCTGCGCGGCGGCGAAACTCGATCTGCCCCGGCAGGCGAGGAAACTCGCCAGGGAAACCGTTCCGTTTCGCGTGACGGTGCCCGCATCGCCATCGGCGGATCGGCTGGTCGCCCAGGGCTTGCCTGCCGATGTGGTGGTCGTTTGTCCGCCCGTTGTGTTGCCCATTCCGGCGGACTTGCCCGCCGAGCGTCGTCGCGCGCGGCGGGCGTTGGGGTTGGCGGACGACATGCGGCTGATTGTCGCGCCCGACGCGATGATCCGTGAAGCCGGGCTGAAATTCGCCGTCTGGGCGCACGCCATTTTGCGGCACATTCGGCCGAACGTTCGGCTGTGCATGCCCACGGATGGGCCTGGCAGGGAGGCGTTGCTTCACTTCGCGGCCGCGGCGGGGTTTCGCGACGAGTTGCTCCTGCCGCGAGCGGACGTCGACGTGCCTGCCGCCCTGGCCGCCGCCGACGTGGTGGCGTTTTTCCGCGAGGATGACATCGGCCTGGCCGCCCCCGCCACGGCGCGGGCGATGAACCGCCCCATCCTCGCCGCTGCCACGCCCGACACGCGCCATATCCTCGGCCCCCACGCCACCATCGTCCCGCCAAACGACCCGCGACAAATGGCCTCGGCGCTGCTGAAGGTATTGCATCTGTAGCATGGCGGGTGCGCGAACTCGACGCCGCGCCTATGATTCGCATATTCGCGAAACGGCGATTTGTCTCAGGGCCATCGCATCGAAATATCCGCGTTTTTTCGCGGAAAGGCTGTAGGCTGTAGACTGTAGGCTGTAGGCGCGGTAGTTTTTGCGACATTTTTTTCGGCACGGCATGCCGCGCCTACAGCCTACGGCCTACAGTCTACAGCCTAAACGCGGGCCTTTTTCGATGCGATGGCCCTGCGATTTGCCGCTTGACGCCTTCGTCGGGCGAAATTATCGTAGTGCGCTTTCGGCGACATTGGATGTCGACCGAGACATGTCGTGCATTGCAGGATAAACGATGACGGATTCGAAACCGAATGGGACCTCCGCCGACACGGAAGTCGCTCGTCTGGTGGTGGAGCAGAACCTGGCTTCGCAGGAAGACGTCGACCAGTGCCTTGTCTTGGTGGCGCAGAATCAGCAGACGCTGGCCGGCACGCTGGTGCAGCAGGGCGTGGTGACGGAGCGGCAGATGGTGCGCATCCGCGCCCGGCTGGAGGAGAGCCGTCGCGGCACGCAGATTCCCGGCTATCAACTGCTCGAACGTCTCGGCGCCGGCGCGATGGCAACGGTGTTCAAAGCCCGCCAGCTCAGCCTCGACCGCGTGGTCGCCATCAAAGTCCTCTCCCGCAAACTCAGCGAAAACAAGGATTACGTCGAGCGGTTTTACAAGGAAGGCAAGGCCGCCGGAAAACTGAATCACGCCAACATCGCCCAGGCGTTCGACGTCGGCGAGGCGGGCGCGTATCACTACTTCGTCATGGAGTTCGTGGACGGCTATTCGTTGTTCGATGAAATGGAGCAGCGTCGCGGCAGGCCGTTTTCGGAATCCCACGCGCTGCGCGTGATCATCCAGGTCGCCAAAGCGCTCGAACACGCGCACAGTCAAGGACTTATCCACCGCGACGTGAAGCCGAAAAATATCATGATCACCCGGCAGGGCGACGTGAAACTGGTGGACCTGGGCTTGGCCAGGCCCGCCGACGACAACGCCACCGCCAAGGCCGAAGCGGGCCGGGCGTTCGGCACGCCGTACTACATCAGCCCCGAGCAGATTCGCGGCGAGGTGGACATCGACTTCCGCGCGGACATCTATTCGCTCGGCGCGACGTTGTATCACCTCGTGACAGGCCACGTGCCGTTCGAAGGCGCCACGCCCGTCGCCGTCATGCAGAAGCACCTCAAGGAAACGCTCGTTCCGCCCGATCACGTCAACACGAAACTCTCCGCCGGGCTGGGCGAGGTCGTCGAGACCATGATGGCCAAGGACCGCCGCCGCCGCTATGCCTCGACGGGCGACCTGTTGATCGACCTCGAAGCCATCGCCGCCGGCAGCCCGCCGCCGCAAGCACGCAAACATATCACCGCCGACGTGCTCTCAGGCCTGGCCGCCGAACAGACCGCCACGCCCTCGCCCGCCGACACCGTCGAAATGGCCTCCCCCGACGCGAGCAACTGGAAACTCTACGCCATCCTCCTGGCCGCCGCCCTCGGCGTGAGCGTCCTGCTCAATCTCATCCAGTTGGCGATGAAGTAGCACGGCGGACGTAAATTCTGTGGTAACAATCACATACCGATTGGTCGATATATTCCATGACGGTTCATTTCCGGTCAAGATGTACAGCGGGGTGGCCCAGGGCCATCGCATCTAAATGTCCGCGTTTTTTCGCGAAAAGGCTGTAGGCTGTAGACTGTAGGCTGTAGTCGCGGCAGTTTTTGCGACAAATTTTTCGACACGGCATGTCGCGCCTACAGCCTACAGCCTACAGTCTAAAAACGGGACTTTTTAGATGCGATTGCCCTGCGGGGTGGCCGCGTCGAAATTTCCTGTATCTTGTAAAGATCCCAATGGCATGCGCTATGGAAACATAAACACGTTGTGTGTGACTCTTCTGTGAAATGCCGCGCATTGATTTGGTGGAGTTCGTGGGCTTCGTTACAATAACGTAATCGGTTTTTGATTTTTGTTGTTTTACGAGACACGAGACGAGGAGTAATCATGTTTTGGATGGATTCGCAGGCTGGCTGTGCGACCGTTTTGGACGTTCCGTGCATGGAAGCGATGGAATCGCGCTTATTGCTCAGTACGGTGTCGTTCGACGGCAGCGGCAAGGCGGTGGAGTTCACCGATTACCAGGGCAATGTGGTGGTCGTGAAGCTCACTGGCGGCGGGAGCGGCACCGTGGAGTACGACGGAACCAATGCCAGCGATTACTACTGCCTGATCAACCTCACCGGCACCGGCGACAGGAGCGAATTGACCATCACGGTGAAGGGGGCGACCAAGCAGGCCACCACCACCGTCAATGAGATCGTGGTCAGCGGCGGCGGTTCGTTGAAGTCGCTCAAGGCCCCGCAGGTGAATCTGTCGGGGCGCATTGTGGACGGCGACATTGTGGACGGCAACCTGACGACGGTCGTCGCCTCCGGTGGGTCGGTTTCGCTGAACATGGTGCTCTTTTCCTCCGTGACGCTCGCGGGGGTGTCGACGTCGGTGACCAAGCTGGAGTTGAACCACGTGTTCATGGGCGAAGTGGTCGCCGCCAACATGCCCGTGGAGTTGAAGACGGTTTCGTGGGCCGACAGCGTGATCACGGCGGCCTACTTCACGAAGATCACCTCGACCGACGCGATGTCGGGCACGATCAAGGCCAATTCGTTCAATCCGAAAAACGGCGTTTCCATCGACAACCTGACCGTCAACGGAGCGTATGTCGGCGGCGATACCCTCGCCGTGGATGTGCCGGGCGCGATCCATAACATCAATGTGATCAATCTGAAGGGGTCGGTCGCGGCGGGTTCGATTAACAATCTCACGACCAGGGGCCAAAAGGCCGACGCGAAGAAAGGCCAGGCCTTTGACGCCGGCGACATGGGCGCGACGATCACGCTGAGCGGCGCGGGCGTGGCGGCGGGCAAGAACACGCTGAACTCGGTCAAGGTCGCCGGCGCGCTCACGGGCAACATGCTCGTCAACGGCGCCGTCGGCCATGTGACTGCGGGCACGATCAACACGACGATAACGGCCGCCTACTTCGCGAACATCGGCGCGAACACCGTCACAGGGTTCATCATTGCCACGTCGGCGGACGCGAAAAACAACGTTTCCATTAACAACCTGACGATGAAGGAAGCGCTCACGGGCGGCCAGTCGCTCGCCGTCTCGGTGCCGGGTGCGATCAACAACGTCAACGTGGTCAACATGAGGGGTTCGATCACGGCGGGTTCGATCGGCAACTTCTCGACCAAGGCGCAAAAGGCCGACGCGAAAAAGGGCTTGGCCTATGACGCCGGCGACATGGAAGCGTCGATCACTCTGACGGGGGCGGGCGTGGCGGCCAACAAGAACACGCTGAATTCGATTAAGGTCGCCGGCGCGCTCACGGGCGGCGTGACCGTCGCGGGCGCGGTCGGCCATGTGACCGCGGGCTCGATCGACACCTTCGTGATCGCCTCCTGGTTCTCGAACATCAGCGCGAACACCATCGCGGGCACCATCACGGCCACGTCGGCGGACGCCAGAAACAACGTCTCCATCAACAACCTGACGATGAAGGAAGCGCTCACCGGCGGGCAATCGCTCGCCGTCTCGGCCTCGGGTGCGATCAACAACGTCAACGTGGTCAATCTGAAGGGCTCGATCATTGCCTCCGCGATCGGCAACCTCACGACGAAGGCGCAAAAGGCCGACGCGAAAAAGGGCCTGGCCTATGACGCCGGCAACATGGAGGCGACGATCATCTTGAGCGGCATGGGTGTGGCGGCAGATAAGAACACGCTGAACTCGGTTAAGGTCGCCGGCGCGCTCACGGGCGGCGTGACCGTCATGGGCGCGGTCGGCCATGTGACCGCGGGCACGATCAATACGACGATACAGGCCGACTATTTCGGCAACATCAGCGCGAACACGATCACGGGCGCCATCACAGCCACGTCGTCGGAACCCAGGAACAAGGTCTCCATCAACAACCTGACGATGAAGGAAGCGCTCACCGGCGGGCAATCGCTCGCCGTCTCGGCCCTGGGCGCGATCAACAAAGTGGATGTGGTCAACCTGAAGGGTTCGATCACGGCCGCCGCGATCGGCTCGCTGACGACGAAGGAACAAAAGGCCGACGCGAAAAAAGGCCTGGCCTATGACGCCGGCAACATGGAGGCGGCGATCACGCTGAGCGGCGTGGGCGTGGCGGCCAACAAGAACACGCTGAACTCGGCCAAGGTTGCCGGCACGCTCATGGGCGACCTGACCGTCACGGGCGACGCGGGCACGATCGAGATGAAGAGCCTGCTGGCGACCCTGAACGTCACGGGCAAGGCGACGGTGAGAACACAGGACGTGCTCGCGTCGACGGAGCCTGTCGGCGGTGCGCCGGGGCAGCTCCAGATTGGCAGCGGCGAGGTGAGGGACAAGAACGGTTCGAACAAGTACACCGGCGCGACGACGCTCTACGTGGCCAATGCCGCCATGTTCGCGGTGGCGGACTTGTTCTCGGACTATCTTTAGCTCGCCCACAACAACGTATGACGGCGTGAACGGCAAGACCCGGCAGACGATGGTCGAGAGCACGTCCGCAGGCGGCGGCGAACTGACGAAGAGTTACGCCACCGGCGGCGAGACGTTTTTCGACATCACCTGGCGAGGCGCCGCGGCGGGCGTGACCGCGGTCACGGGATTGAGCTTGTACTACGCCGACAGCCACGAGACGAACACGGCCTGGTTCACCATGGATCTGGATCTGCCGTCGCTGGTGGCGCTCAGGACGGCGGTGAAGGCGTCCGCCCCGGTCAGCGGCGGCATCGACGTCGACGACATCGCCGGCGGCAGCCTTCATGTGGATTTCAGCGGAACGGCGACGTCAAGCCTGACGCTGCTGGGGCCCGATCCGGTAACGACGCCGCTGGGCGCGTTCGCGGCGGCGAAGGTGCAGTTCGACATCACGATCATCGGTTCGCTGACGAGCGGCGGTTCGTCGGCGGGCACGCTCACGATGACTTTGACCAACACGCTCTGGATCGTGCCAGGCCTGGGCATCGTCAAGATGAGCGGCGCCGTCTCCGCCAGCAACGCGGGCAAGGAAACGTACACGATGGAACAAGTCGCGTAGCGAGTGAAAAAGAACGACGCGGATATGGCTTGCCGGTTTGCGATGTAGGCACCCCTGACGCCAAATGTATGATTATCCGACTTCACGAAGACCGAGCGGGATGACGCGGATTAACGGATTTGAGGATTACCGTACTGGAACGGGAACTCGTAGAATCCTTAAATCCGTGCAATCCCGCTCGGTCTTCGTGAAGTCGGATAGAGTTTCGTATTTCGCCTTGTACAACGTTTTACAACGCAAACCGGCGGAGCCCTATCCGCGTCTTTCTTACCCCGCCGTGTTGAGTCTTCCCGCCAGCAGGAGTGGGGTGGACGACGTCCACAGGCCGTGCTGTTTGCACATCAGCCGTACGTAGGCTTCCTCGATGGTGTGCATCGGCAACTCGAACGTCACGCGCGGCAGCATGCCCGCCCGCAGGAATTGTCGATAGCTCCGCCCGTCCGCGATGACCTCGATCCATTGTACGAAATGGTCGTGTCCCATCTCGTGCGGCGGTTGGCCGACGGTGACGCGAAGTCCCTCGCCGACCGTTTCGAGCATCGGAATGTGCCGCCGCCGACCCGCGGAGAACGATTTCTCCGGAAGCCGGTCCATCGCCCGCCCGCAGCAGCGAAGCCCCGTCCCGCCGTCGATCAGCACCTCGATCACCATGCCGCACTCGCGGCATTTTTGAATGTCAAGTCGTCCGCTCATGGCCCGACCCTTTGCGAGGTATCGCCCGCGTACGCTTCCGTCAATTCCACCAGGCCGGCAAGGGGGGCGTCGAAACTCGCCAGGTACGACTCGATGGTCTCCTGAAGTTTCGCCACCGCCTCATCCCGCGACGGGGCGTACGCAAAACACCCCGGCAAAGCGGGGCACCACGCCCGACAATAGCCTCCCGCATCCCGCGACGTTTTCACCTGATATTTCATGAGTGTCCTTTATCATCCGAAGCGGTAAACCAGAACGCGCTCCCACGGTTACCCCACATAATCAAAGCACCGTTGTTCGCGCCTTACAATGAGCGCCGTTTCTGAATTCCCCGCCGGGCTTCAAGCCAGTGCCCCCATCGGGCCAACCCCTAGGGCAATCGCATCGGAAATCCTTTGGTTTCGTGCGATCTTCCGCAACGGAGTCGTTTTTGAGGCTGTTAGGGAGAGGCTTATGCAACATTAGGCCTAATGTTTCGAAGCCGGCACCTAACAGTCTAACAGCCTAACAGTCTAGCAGCCTAATAGCCTAACAGCCTCTTCACGAAACCTGGGTAAATTGTAGAAGCGATTGTCCTGGGCCAGCCCTTAAGCGTTCGAGCCATCGCAGAACATGGTTCGTATAACCCGTACGAATTTTCCTGGGGATCCGTGCATGGATTCCCCAGGGCATGCGTTAAACTAACCGCCGGTTGTTTCGATTGTCTATACGAGGCGGACTCGGCGCGATCGGCGTCGGCGGGTTCGTCATACGGAGAACATAACGTGAAGCGTGCCATCATGACTGTGGTGATTCTCGCCGCGATCGGCGGCGGGGCGTATTACTGGTTTTTCATGCGAAAAGGGGCCGTGGTGGTCGCGGCGACGACCACGACCGCCCAGGCCGAGCGGGGCGACATCATGGCCTCGGTGGTCTCCAACGGGCGGGTGGCGTCGAACCTCGACGTGGACATCAAATGCAAGGCCAGCGGGGAGATCATCAACCTGCCCTTCGACATCAGCGCCGCCGTCAAGAAAGGCGATCTGCTGGTGGAACTCGACCCGGTGGACATGGAACGCGAACTCACGCGGGCGCGAATGCAACTGACGATCAGCGAGTCGCGTCTCCAGTCGGCAAGACATAACCTCAGCGTGGCGGAAAAGACATTGACCACCGACAAGGCCCGCGCCGAGGCCGCCCTGGCGTCCGCCCAGGCCAAGCATGCCGACGTCCAGTCCAAGGCCAATCGCACGCAGCAGCTCTTCGAGAAAAATTTCGCCAGCGACGAGGAGTTGGAGACCAGCCTCACCTCCGTTGTGCAGGCGGAGACGGAACTGCGAAACGCCCAGATCAAGCTCGACGAACTCGCGACGCAGGAATTGACCATCGAGTTGCGGCGGATCGACGTGGCGCTGGCGCAGCACACGGTGGAGGACAACCAGGTGGCCGTCCAGATGGCCCAGGATCGGCTCGACGACACGAAGGTGACGTCGCCGATGGACGCGGTGGTGTCGGCCTGCGCGGTGCAGAAAGGCGTGATTATTTCGTCGGGCGTCAACAACGTCGGCGGCGGGACGACGATCATGACATTGTCGGATTTGTCGCGGCTGTTCGTGTACGCGTCGGTGGACGAGAGCGACATCGGGCGCGTGCAGTTGGGGCAGTCGGTGAACATCACGGCCGACGCGTTCCCCGGCGTGACGTTCGACGGCCGTGTGACGCGTATCGCGACCAAGGGCAACAACGTATCGAACGTGGTGACGTTCGAAGTGCAGATCGAAGTGCTCGCCGAGCGGCAGCGGCGCCGTGGCGGTGAAGGCGGGCCTGGCGGTGGTTTTGGCGGCGGGGCCGCGTCCATGCCCGCCGCCGGCGGGTCCCGTGACGCGGGCATCTTGCCCGCGCAAACGCCAGCGGGTGGGCAGGATGTTTCCTCAGGGCTAGTCCAACGCGGGCGGGACGCCCGCGAGACACGCGGGCAAGATGCCCGCGTCACGACGGATGCGCCCGGCGGTGCGGGTGGCCCCGGTGGCATGGCGACGCGTGCGCCCTCGGCCCGGCCTCAACTCAAACCGGAAATGACCGCCAACGTGGAGATCATCGTCGCGGATCGTCGCGACGTGGTGACGGTGCCCGCCGAGGCCGTCAGCCGCAAGGGCGGGCAGCAGTTCGTTACCGTCGAGAAGTCCGACGGCACCACCGAGGAGTTCGCCGTGGTGGTCGGCATCACCGACGGCGACCGCATGGAGATCGTCAGCGGACTCGACGCGGGAGCGACCGTGCAGCTTCGCAAGGGCGGCGGCAGCCGCTGGAGCGGGCAACCGGGCCAGGGCGGCCCCGGCGGGGGCGGCGCCAACAGCATGATGCGCGGCATGATGCCCGCCGGCGGCGGGGGAGGGCGAGGCCGATGATGATCGACGCCCGCAACCTCCGCAAAACCTACCGTCTCGGCGGCACGGAAGTTCACGCGCTCGACGGCGTGGACGTCCAGATCGACGACGGCGAGATGGTCGCCATCACAGGCCCGTCCGGCAGCGGAAAGAGCACGCTCATGCAGATTCTTGGCTGCCTGGACTCCGCCGACAGCGGCACGTATCACCTGGCCGGCGAGGACGTCTCCACGCTCAGCGAAGACCGACTCGCCGACGTGCGGAACCGCCGGATCGGCTTTGTTTTCCAGAGCTTCAACCTGCTGTCGCGAATGAACGCGATCGAAAATGTCGAGCTGCCGCTGCTCTACGCCGGCCACGCCGGGGCCAAAGACAAGGCCGAGGCGGCGCTGAAAACGGTGGGCCTGAACGAACGAGGGCATCATCACCCCAACCAATTGTCGGGCGGGCAACGGCAGCGCGTCGCGATCGCCAGGGCCCTCATCACCGATCCGGCCATCCTGTTGGCCGACGAACCCACCGGCAACCTCGACACGAAAACCGGCGACGAAATCATGGCCCTGTTCGCGTCCCTCAACGACCAGGGCAGAACCGTCATCGTCGTCACGCACGAGTTGGACATCGCCAGGAAGTGCCGGCGGCAGATACTCATTCGCGATGGGAAGGTGTGTGAGTAATGCTGTTCTGGGTCATCGTCAAAGTCGGATTGAAAAGCCTCTGGGCCAACAAGCTGCGGTCGTTGTTGGCGATGCTGGGCATTATCATCGGTGTGGGCGCGGTCATCGCCATGCTCGCGATGGGGGCGGGCGCCAAGGGGCAGGTGATGAGCCGCATCTCCGCGATGGGGTCGAACCTGCTGATCGTCAGGCCGGGGCAGGCACGCGGCATGGGCGTGATCGTCGGCGCCAACCAGCGGCTGACGCTGGACGACGCGCTGGCCCTGCGCGAGGTCGAGGGCGTCCGCCAGTTGGCGCCCGTCGTCAGCGGCACGCAGCAGATCAAGTACGGCAACCGCAACACCCGCCCGTCCATCACCGCCACGAGCACGACCTACCTGCCTATTCGCGATTTTCACGTCGAAAAAGGCAGGCCCTTCACCGAAGGCGAAGTCGAATCCGCCGCCCGCGTCGTGATCCTCGGGCCCGTGACAGCCAACAATCTCTTTGACCAGGACGACCCCATCGGCGAGACGGTCAAGCTCAAGGGCATCAACTTCACGGTCATCGGCGTGCTCAAGGCCAAGGGCGACCAGGGGTTTTTCAATCTCGACGATCAGGCCTTCATTCCCTACACCGTGGGCATGAAACAGGTGCTCGGCCAGGATTATCTCCGCGAAATCAACGTGCAGGCCTTCGACGGCGCGGACCTGGCCAAGCTCCAGGAAGACATGACGGCCGTGCTGCGAAAACGCCACCGCATCCCGGACGGTCAGCCGAACGATTTCGACATCCGCAACCAGGCCGACCTGATCTCCTCGATGATGGAGATCAACGACACCTTCACGATCCTGCTGGGCAGCGTGGCGGGGATTTCGCTGCTGGTGGGGGGCATCGGCATCATGAACATCATGCTGGTGAGCGTGACGGAGCGGACGCGGGAGATTGGTATCCGCAAAGCGATCGGCGCGCGGCGGCGGAGCATCATGACGCAGTTTCTGGTCGAGGCGATCATCATCAGTTGTCTTGGTGGGCTGATGGGCGTTGCCCTCGGCGTCGCGGGCGCCCGCGTGATCGGGGCCGCCACACAGTTCGTCACGCAGATCGAACTGTCCAGCGTGCTGCTGTCGCTGTCATTCTCAGCCATCGTGGGCATCTTCTTCGGCTGGTACCCGGCGCGGCGAGCGGCGAGCCTGAGTCCGATCGAGGCGCTTCGCTATGAGTGAACTGTGTGGCGTGTTGGTGAACAAGAATCGTTTGTTACAGGGAGTCGTTTCGTTAACTGGTTACCTCGTTAACTAGTTAACTGGTGGATTGGCCGAACTCACGAGTTAACTAGTTAACCAGTCAACCAGTTAACGAAACCGTTCCTTCGGATCGATGGAATGGTTTCACCGTCGAACTGCGAAAGTCCGATCCAAAGGTGGACAATGAAAACAACCATAATCATAGGCATGGTGTTCGCGATGGCCGTCTGCGCCTGCACGGCGTACGATTTGCATAAGCCTGAAGATGACATTCTCTTCACCGGCACGACACAGCCGGCTGAGGACGGCGCGTCGTTGGACGAGCTCGTGCCGCTGACCGGCCCGGTGCGGTTGAACGTCGCCACCGCCGTTGTGCTGGCGGTGAACAACAACAAACAATTGGCCGTCGCGAAATACAGCCCCGCCATCAGCCGCTCGGCGGAACTGACCGCCCTGGCCGCCTTCGACCCGAACTTCAACGGCTCGCTTTCCTTTGGCCGAAGCGAAACCGACCAGCGAAACATCGGCCTCCTGCCCATCGCCATCGGCAACAGCGGCAACCTGTTGCTGGGCCTGAGCCAGTTCCTGCCCACCGGCACCAAAATCGACGCCGGCGCCACCACCGACCACAATGCCGACCGCGACCGCACCCGGTTCGGCCTGGGCATCACACAATCCCTCCTGCGAGGCGCCGGCACCGATGTCAACCTCGTCACGCTTCGCCAAAGTCGCCTCGACATCGAAAGCTCCCTCTACGAACTCCGCGGCGTGGCCATGGATCTCGTCGCCCGCACCGAGTCGGCCTATTGGGACTACGTGCAGGCGACGCGGCAGATGGAGGTCATCACGCAGTCGCTGGAATTGGCCAACAAGCAGCTCGAGGAAACCCGCGAACGCGTGGCCGTGGGGCGGCTGGCGGGAATCGAAATCGCCGCCGCCGAGGCCGAGGCCGCCAGCCGAACCCAGGACCTCATCAACGCCCAGGCGACGCTCCAGCAGAATCACCTCGCCCTCATGCGGCTGATCAATCCGCCCGGCGACAATCCGTTCACCCGGCCCATCGTCATTCTTCAACAACCCTCCACCGAGGAGATCCCGCTCGATCCGCTCGATCAATGCATCGCGGCGGCGTGGGTTCGCAGGCCGGAGATGAACCAGTCGCGGCTGGCGATCAACCGCAACGCGCTGGACATCGTCCGCACGAAAAACGGCCTGCTGCCGAAACTGGACCTCTTCGCCGAACTGGGCAAGACCGGCTACGCCCGCTCAATCGCCGGCTCGGTGGGCGACCTCGTCACCGGTCACAGTTTCGACGCCAAGGTCGGCGTCAGCGGCGAGGTCTCCCTGACCAACCGCGCCGCACGGGCCGCTTTCACGAAAAGCCTCCTCGTCCGCGAGCAGGATTTCGAAGCCCTGTACAACCTCAGCCAGTCCGTGGAAATGGACGTCCGCCGCGCGTACGTCGAAGTCCAGCGGGCCAGCGAACAGGTCAACGCCTCCGCCGCCACGCGACGCTTGCAGGAACTCAAACTGGAAGCGGAGCAGACGAAATTCCGCGAGGGCAAGTCCACGTCGCTCCAGGTGGCGCAGGTCCAGCGGGACCTGCTCGCCAGCCAGATCGGCGAACAGGCCGCCATCGCCGCGCGACTCAAGGCGTTCGTGGAGTTGTATCGCCTGGAGGGCACGCTGCTGGAACGCCGTGCCATTCGCGCCCCCGGCGAAGACCCCACCGCCCTGATCCCGCAAAAACCCATCGCCCACTGGCGCGTCAACGGCTGGGGCAACGACCCGGCCGCCATGGGTGTCGTGGCGATGGAAATGGACGAAGCGGATGATATGACTATAGAAGAAAATCCGTTAGAAGAGTAAGCGTAAAGGAACTATAGATGCAATTCAATCTATATAATGACATCAAGTCATTCTATAAAGATGTTTATGATGTGTTGATGCGCCACGAGTCGCAGAACATGATTCCGTTGGGCAATGTGATCATCGGCCATACGGGCACGGACAAAACCGGCTGGCGGGATGCCGCAAACTGGTTGATGGCCACGGTGTCGGATGACACGGGAATCCGGCTGACCGGAGTGATGACGCCGCCGCATCAATTGACACTTTATGCGACAGATAACCACGTCGATGCCGCGGCCCTGGCTTGTCTTGTGGAAGGAATGATAGACACCCGTTTTTCTGTTCCTGGCGTGATGTCGGAAAAAACACTGGCTGAACAGTTTGCCAAAACATATGCCGTTGCCAAGGGTGTTGGCTACATTATACAGAAAAGCATGCGTCTATATGAACTATCGCGGGTGAATCCTGACATTCCCAACGTCGGCGACGTGAGGTCGGCGCGGGAAAGCGACATGGCGTTCCTTCCGTACTGGATCGAAGGCTTCGGCCGCGACTGCCAAGTGCCACACCGGATGAACCTCGACGGCGAAAATGCTCGCTACGAGGTCGCCGCGAAACGAATGTATGTTTTGGAGGACAACGGAACACCGGTCTCGATCGCGAAAATCACCCGTGACCTACAGACAGTCTGCGGTATTGGCCATGTGTATACGCCGCCGTATTTCCGCGGCAAAGGCTACGCGACCTCCTGCGTCGCCGCCGTCAGTCGCCTGATGCTGGAACGTGGGTTTACGAAGTGTATACTATATACCGATCTGGCCAACCCGACTTCCAACAGCATATATCAAAAAATCGGTTACACGCCGATCAGCGACGCATCGGAAATCGTGTTCGAGTAGAGATCACACTCTATCGTCGCCGGTTCATTTCTCGTTGGATGTCCCGTTGGGCCTGTTTGGATTTGAGGTCCTGGCGTTTGTCGAACATTTTTTTGCCCTCGGCGAGGGCGATTTCGACCTTGGCCCAGCCGCGATGGAAGTATACCGTCAGCGGCACGATGGTTTTGCCTTTTTGTTTGACGTGCGTCACGAGGGCGGCGATCTGCCGTCGGTGGACCAGCAGGCGGCGGTCGCGCGTGGGCTCGTGCTGCATGAGAGGCCCGGCGAGCGGGTACGTGGCGATATTCGCGCCGACAAGAAACAGTTCGCCGTCGCGGAGGCGGACGTAGGCTTCGTCGATCTTCGCCTGCCCGGCGCGCAGACTTTTCACCTCGGTGCCGACCAACTCCACGCCGCACTCGAGCGTCTCGCGAATATGGTAATCATGCCGGGCCTTCTGATTGGAAATCCGAGGCCCAGCCGGCTTTTTGTTCGGTTTGTTCGATTTGTCGTCGGTTTTTTTGGCCATACAACTATAGAGTCTTGAGGTAGGCTTCCACGGCCGTCAGAAACGTTTTTGCGTTCTCGATCTGCCTGGCGACAACGTCTTTGGAAATTACAAAAAAATCTTCATAGTCGCTGTCGCCTCGTGTGTCAAAGGCACCACGTATCATGTCGAAAAATTCGGGTGGAAAAATACCTGTCTTGATGTTTCGTTGTTGAAAGGCGGCAATGACTCCGGAGTGCTTCTTGGAATCAAAGCCGTCCATCGCCAGGACAGCCCGCATCGCGTGAAAGATGCAGTAGTATGCCCGGTTCGCGGCGGCTTTGTACAAACCGTTCTCTCTTACGAGCAACGCGGTGTCCAGGCACTCTCGCGCCTGTTCAAGCCGATCATTCGCAAGTGCCTTCCGATCGTCGTTAAGCACACAGCACCACCCCGTCCTTCTGGACGTTTTGATAAAATGGCAGCACGCTCAGGAATCTATAGAACGTTGCGGTGGACGTGACGTGCAATGACACCAGCGCGTCGTGCTCCAAGCCAATCCCGGGGAGAAGATCGCTGATTTTTTGACGAACATCGCACGCCTCCTCCTGTGGAATATCCGCCAGCACCATGATGTCGATGTCGGACTCGTCATCCTGATCCCCGCGCGCGTAGGATCCGTACAGGATCACCTTGTGCAGCTTGTCGCCCAAGCTGTCCTTGGCCGCCTGGACCACCCTGCTCGTGATGTCATTCAATGCCGACGCGGTGCACATAAAACGTCCTCGTTCCTCTTCCTGTGGTATTATATCGGCCACGGGCTGCGCTCGCGACCACAAAGAATCGCTTTACCCACGCCGCTTCCTGCGGTAATACTCTGGGTATGCAAATACAAGCTGCCGTGGATATTTTGATTGTCGAGGACGAGCGGGCGCATGCCGAGGCCATTCTGGAGGGCCTGGAGCGGCTGGGGCATCGGTGCGTCGCCGTGCATGACGGGCAGGCCGCCGTCGCGCGCGTGCGGGCGCAGGCGTTCGATATCGTCGTTACCGATCTGCGTCTTGGCACGGGCCCCGACGGCCTGGCCGTCCTCGATGCCGTGATGGAGCACTCGCCCGGCACGAAGGTCATCCTCATCACCGCCCACGCGTCGGTGGCCACCTGCCGGACCGCCTTGCAGCGCGGCGCGTTCGATTACATCGAAAAACCCATCGACCTCGACGAACTGCGGGCCGTCGTCACGCGGGCGGCGGAGGATTCCGCCCAGCGACGCACCATCGCCGAACTCCGCCAGCAGCTCCACGAAAAATACGGCTTTGACAACATCGTCGGGCACAGCCCGGCCATGCTGCGAATCCTCGACGTCATCCGCCGCGTCGCGCCCAGCGACCTGCCCGTTCTGCTCCTGGGCGAAAGCGGCACGGGCAAGGAACTGCTTGCCAACGCGGTGCATCTCAACAGCCGACGGGCCGGTCAGCGATTCGTCGCCATCAACTGCGCGGGCCTGAGCGAGACCCTGCTGGAGGACGAACTGTTCGGCCATGTCAAGGGCGCGTACACCGGCGCGCTCGCCGACCGCCCCGGCCGATTCGAGCACGCCGACGGCGGCACGCTTTTCCTCGACGAAGTTGGCGACATGCCGCTGGCCATGCAGGCCAAACTCCTCCGCGTGCTGGAAAACGGCGAGGTCGTCCGCGTCGGCAGCAACGAGCCCATCCGCGTGAACGTACGCATCATCTCGGCCACCAACAGCGACCTCGAACAGAAAATCAAAGATAAAACGTTCCGCGAGGACCTGTACTTTCGCATCAAAGGCGCGACGGTGGAAATTCCACCGCTGCGAAACCGCCGCGAGGACATCCCGCTGCTGATCGAGCACTTCATTCAGCACGCCAACGCCACGCACGGCACGAAGGTCCGCGCGATTACCCCCGAAGCCCGCCGCGTGCTGATCGCCTACCCCTGGCCCGGCAACGTGCGGCAACTGCGGAACGCCATCGAAAACATGGTCGTCCTGGCCGGCGAAAACGAAAAACTCACCGCCGACGATCTTCCCGACGACATGCATCGCCCCGCCGCCGAATTGCCGCAGGCAGGCCCAAACCCGCTCGCGGGCCTGAGCATGGAGGAGGCCGAGAAACGCCTCATCCGCGACACCCTCAAACTCACCGCCGGCAACCGCGAACAAGCCGCCACCATCCTCGGCATCGGCGAACGGACGCTGTATCGCAAGATCAAGGAGTATCAGTTGGAGGAGTGAACCACATCGCCACGTAGAGCAAACGCGCGTGTATTTCCGATTCTCGCACGACCTTCGCCTTCAAGCGTCACTGGCCACAGGCCCTGCCATTTTGCGTTGTAGATCGTTGTGACAGGCAAAACGTTCAGTCGCTCACACCGCCTTACAACGCAAAATGGCAGGGCCTGTGGCCAGTGACGCCTGAAGGCGAAGGTCGTGCGAAAAGAGGGATGTACATGTGATTGCGATGTAGGACGCGGTAAGTTACTGGCGTGAGTTGTTTCGCGGCGGTACAATCGCGGGCGACTTTCCTACGAAAGGATCGATCATGATTCTTCGCAATGCGATCGCATGTCTGGCGGCGATGTGGGCCGTTTCCGTCCTGGCCGATGACGCGCTGACGAAGGCGGTCGATCCGTACGACCAGGCCGACCAGAAGGTCAAATTCTTCAAAACCGCCGGCAACTCCGGCGAGTTGGATCAGAAAAAATTCCTTGCCGATCAGAAGGCCGGCGGGGGACTGATTCTGCCGTTCGAGAAATGGGAGACGGCCGCCGCGTTCGACAAAAACAAAAACGGCACGCTGGACTGGTTCGAGTTCGAAGCCTATCGCCAGGCGATGCGGGCCGCCGTGCTGGCGGGATTCGACAAAAACAAAGACGGCAAACTCACCGGCGACGAACGCGCCGCCGCCCTCAAGGCGCTGACGGACGGCAAGGTGGTCATCAAGCCAGGTGCCGAGGCCCCACGGGCGTTCCCGCCGACGGCGGCCAGCCAGCCTACAAGAATCTCGCTGGAGGCAAGTGGTTTGAGCGAAGAAACCATTCGCCACATCAAAGAAAAAATTCCCAACGCGGTGGCCGTGGACACGCGAGACACGAAAGACACGGACATTCGCATCGTCTACTGTGGCGACGGCCAGATGCGCATTCTGGACATGCGCAGCGAGGAAGAACAGGCCTGGCTGGCCGCGATTGTGCGACGTAATGAAGAGCGCAGGGAACGCATGCTCGCGTCGCCGTTGCGGGAGTTTCTCCTACGAAACTTCGATGCCGACGGTGACGGAAAACTCAGCGACAAAGATGGGGAAGGGGCAATGTGCGATGCGTTTCTGTTTGAGTTACAAACGACGATGATGAACTGGCAGTCGGTGATGTTCGACAAAGACACCACCAACGATGAGCGCCACGAGATCGAGCGAACGTTGAACGAGCGAATCGAATTGGCCGCGGGAAAACGAATCCACGGCGGCGGGCCGCCCTCGCCCGAAAAAGAGGACGCCTTTCAGAAACAGATCGAGATCGGCATGGCGCGGTACATCGAGCGCATCGAAAAACAGGTCATCCCAAACCACGGCGGTAAACCCAGCAAGGCTTCCCGCGCCGCCCTGCTCAAAGCCATCGAAGCCGATTTTCGCGAGCGGGCGAAAAAAAACGGCATGACCAACGGCAAACTCACCCTCGACGATGGTGAAAAACTTTTCCTGGAATTGATGGATGAATGGTTGAAGAACGAGTAACGGATGTGTTTAGAGCAAGTTGCCCGAGCGCGGCTATGGCTTGCCTCTTTGCGCTGTAGGACGCGGTGTGAAACAAAACGTTTTGTTTTGCGCCACGTCCTACAGCGCAAAGAGGCAAGCCATAGCCGCACACTCGCCCTGGTCGGAAATCATTCCAACTTGTCGCTCAGATCAAAGTAGGTTCTCGCATCACTCGTCGTCATTGGCGGCTGTTCTTGCGCCAGCATGTTTAAGATCTCGTCGCGCACCGCCTGGGGTTTTACGTTGAGTTTTTTGAGCACGTGTAGCGCCACGCCGTCGGTTTCGCGGAGCAGGGCCAGCAGCAGGTGTTCCGTGCCGATGGTGGGGCTTTTGAGGGCGCGGGCTTCGTCGATGGTGGCCCGCATGACGTTCCGGGCGTGTTCGGTCCGGTATACGCCTGCCGGCACCTTGACGCGAGGGCCTTCCTGCGAAATCTTGGCCAGCGCCTGCCGTGCGTGTTGTAAATTCACGCCCAGCGCCGCCAGCGCCCGATGCCCATGCCCCGCCGGCTCGGCGATCAACGCCAGCAGCAGATGCTCCGTGCCCAGATACTGGCTGTGCATCTGCTGGGCTTCGATCCCTTCCAGTTCCAGCACCGTCCGCGCGTGTTTGGTGAATCGTTCAAACATGGTGATATCTCCTCGCCAAGCACATTGGCAAGAAATGTACGACATTCCGCTGGCAAAATCAATCATAGACCCAAGGGCGAAGACCGAAGGGGTGTGTTTGAATTTTTCGGTACGGTGAAATGGTCTTGTTTTCTGTGAAAAACAACCGATTATCCTCCCCGGCCCCGCGCGGAAAGGCCTGTCCGCAGCCCCAACGGGGCGTCTGATGTAGCCCAGGGTGAGCGTACTCGCGAACCCTGGGTTTAAGTGTTTTCGAGTTCATTCACCGTGCCTGACGCCACTGGCCGCACGTCATACCGTCGCGTGAAGGCGGCGGCGAACGACTCGCACATTCCCGTGTACGCGTCGCTCGAAGCCGTGCCAACATGACGATGCGCCCTCGGCCAGTGGCGTCAGGCCGCGACGAGGATGAGAAAAAGGCCCTGTCCCCAGGGTTCGCGAGTACGCTCACCCTGGGCTATATCAGACGCCCCGTTGGGGCTGTGGGCCGGCCTTTCCGCGCGAGGCCGGGGAGGATAATCGGTTGTTTTTCACGGAAAACCAGACCATTTCACCGTACCGGAAAATTCAACCATACCCAGACCGAAGGCGTGTTTGGTTTTCCCACATTTCGCCCTGGTGGAGCGCCTACAGCCTTCGGTCTTCGCCCTGCTTTTTCTCCCGTCCCCGTGGCTTCGCCGTCAAAAAACTGTAGAATGTCGTGGACACATACGAGGTGAATCATGGGTGGTCAATTTTCGGGAACGGTGGAGCGCGTCGACGCGACGCGGTGGCGGATTCCTCGGTCCGGCGGGATGCGCGTGGACGGGATGATCTACGCCAGCGACGAGTTGATTCACGGCGCGATCGGCGACGGCGGGGCGCAGCAGGTGGCCAACGTGGCGCATCTGCCGGGGATCGTGGGCGCGTCCCTGGCCATGCCGGACATTCACTGGGGGTACGGATTCCCCATTGGCGGCGTGGCGGCGACGGACGTGGCCTCGGGGGGCGTGGTGTCGCCCGGCGGCGTGGGGTACGACATCAATTGCGGCGTTCGGCTGTTGCGGAGCGACCTGCCCGCGGCCGAGGCCCGTGACCGTCTCAAGCCGTTGGTGGACCAACTTTTCCGCGACGTGCCTGTGGGCGTCGGCGTGGGGGGCGAGTTCGAATTCGTCGGCAGCGAACTGCGGAGCCTGCTCGCCAAAGGGGCTGGCTATCTGCTGGAAAAAGGGCTGGCGACGCCCGACGACATCGACGCGACGGAGTCGGGCGGCGGACTCGCCGACGCCGATCCCGACGCCGTAAGCCGCGAAGCCTGCAAGCGAGGCCTGGATCAGTGCGGCACGCTCGGCAGCGGCAACCACTTCGCCGAGGTGCAGTACGTCGAGGCCATTTACGACGCCGAAGCCGCTGCCGCGCTGGGCCTGGTCCAGGGCACGATGGCGGTGATGATCCACTCCGGCAGCCGCGGGCTTGGGCACCAGGTCTGCACGGACTACATCAAGGAACTTCGCGGCGCGCCGGCGAAGTACGGCATCGAGTTGCCCGACCGGCAGTTGGTCTGCGCGCCGGTGGAGAGTCCCGAGGGGCGGCGATACCTGGCCGGCATGCGGGCGGCGGCGAATTTCGCCTGGGCGAACCGGCAATTGCTGGCGGTGCAGGTCCGCCGCACGTTGTCGCGGTTTTTCGGACAAAGCGAGGAGAGCCTCGGCCTGCGGCAGGTGTACGACGTCGCGCATAACATCGCGAAAATCGAGATGCACGTCGTTGAAGGCCAGCGTGTGAAGGTGTGCGTGCATCGTAAGGGCGCGACGCGGGCGTTCCCCGCCGGCCATGAGGAGTTGGCCGAGCGGTTCCGCGCGATCGGTCAGCCGGTGCTGATTCCCGGCGACATGGGCAGGGCGAGTTACGTGCTGGTCGGCGCGCCGGGCGCGATGGAGCAGACGTTTGGCTCGACCTGCCACGGCGCAGGCCGCGTGATGTCCCGCACCAAGGCCATCGAGCATGCCAGGGGCAGGCGGATCGATCAGGAACTGGCCGCCCACGGCATCATCGCCCGCTCCCGCGAACGCACGGGCCTGGCGGAAGAACAGCCCGACGCGTACAAAGACATCGACGCCGTCATCCGCTGCGTCACCGACGCCGGCCTGGCGAGAAAAGTCGCCCGGCTGCGGCCGATGGGCGTGATTAAGGGATGATATGTATGCCCTACTTGATCGACGGAAATAATCTCCTGCACGCGTTGAAGAAGGCCGGCTCAGAGTTGCCCCGGTCGGGATTGTGCGCGTTGTTGAGCGCGTTGTCGCAACGGCCTCCGCGGGTGGCGGCGCGTCGGGAGACGGTTGCGCCGGCGGATCGGCGGCGGTCGGACGGCACGCGGACGGCGCACGCGGTGACGGTCGTGTTCGACGGCCCCGCGCCGCAGGGGGCGCTGGCTAAGCAGATCCAGACGCCGGGCGTGCGGGTGCTCTACGCGGCGCCGGAGAAGGCCGACGAGGTCATCGTTCGATTGATCGCCGCCGACACCGCGCCGCGGCGGCTGATCGTCGTGAGCACGGACCGCGAGATCCGCAAGGCCGCCCGCCGTCGACGCTGCACCAGCCGACTGAGCGAAGAATTTATCGACGACCTGCTCCGCGCGACGCGCCCGGGCGGCTTCACCTCACCCGCCGAACCGCCACAAAAATATCAAGGCCTCTCCGCCGACCAGACCCGCCAATGGCTGACCGAGTTCGGCTATCCACCCGAAGACGACGAGGGCGACGACGAAGAGGAGGACGATGACGAAGACGACGGCGAATGGGACGATGACGATCAGGCCGACACCGAATGGGGGCCGAGACGGTAGGATATCTTTCATTTCACCACAGAGACACAGAGATCACGGAGAGTGGTGTTGTTCGAGAAATCGTTTTCACTGGCTCGCCTTTTTGCGCTGTAGGGTGTTGTGGACTGCACAACGTTCTGTAGTCCACACCGTTCTACAGCGCAAAAAGGCGAGCCAGTGAAAACGGTTTGTGGTGCCCAGCCTGTTGTCACCCCAGCACCTGCACGTCGTTGCCCGCCAGGTCGCGCATTTGACAGGGTTCGACGTGGATGGTCAGGCCCGGCGCGGCGGCGAAGTTGTACACGCCGCCGCGGGACGTGAGCGAATCGACGGCCTCGGCGACGACGCGCGGCGGCAGCGTCACCGTCACATCGTCCCCGCGGGCCTTCCAACGCAATTCGGGTCCCGACTCGAACGTCACCGCCCGCGACTGCCCCTGCACCGTCAAAGGCCTGCCGTACGAGAGCCTCGCCGACAGCAGCGTCACCAGATCGCCCACCACGTTGGCATCCAGGGAAATCGTCAGCGACTTGCGAAGCCACCCCGCCTCCTTGAATCGCACGCCCGTGGCGTACACGAACCGCGTGGCTGAGCCTTCCGCCCGCGAGCGAACCTCCAACTCCGCCGCGATGGGCGGATGCTTCAATATCGAGCGGCGGCGAAGGTCCGTCCGCAGCAGCGGATCGCGGCAAGAGGCGAACAGATCGAGAAATCCCGTGATGTTCCACGATTTCGCCGCGCGAAGCTCGTCCAGCGTCACGCCGACCACCTGCACGAACCCCACGCGGCCATTGGGGGTTTCGATCGCCGACAGTTTCGGATCGGTTGTGAACATCGCCGCGCGAAGCATCGTGTCGGCGCCCTCGGCGACGGGGCCGTTCAAATCCATGTGATCGCCCGGCTGAAACACGTTGCCCGTCCGCACGACGTACCGCGCGAGATTTTGCAGCAGCTTCAACGGCCAGACCGGCGGCTGATCATCCTCCGAAGACCGCGTCACCCGAATCGTAAACTCAAACCCCCATCCGCTACGCCGCTTGTTGTCGGATTCCTTGGCGTACAACTCGCTCATGCCGTACGAAACGTAATGCCAGTGAGGCCTGGCGCTATCCACACCGTACGCGCTGATGCCGTCGAGCGGATCGTCGCCGCCCTGGCGGAATTTTTTGACCGTACTCCAATGCCGAGGCACCTGCGCCTCATAAATCGGCGCCAACGCGCCGTCAATGGCGTCCCATCCCGTCATGTTCGGTTTGTCCACTACTGCATCCGACATGGCGTATCGTCCTCCCATCGTACAAAACATCCATGAAATGCCTATCTCCTCCTGTCGCTATAATGTACGGAAAATACCCGGTTTGTCAAGAGTTGAAAACTGCCAACACAAGGTAAAATACCCGAAAAGTGACGTGATGACGGTTGGCGGGCTAGTGGTCCGTCAATCGTGAACGGATGGATTGGCCACGGGCTTGGCCTCTTTGCGCTGTTGGGATTCCAACAGCGCAAAGAGGCCAAGCCCGTGGAAACGGTTCCACGAACCCATCAAAA
>WRDM01000039.1 GCA_009783465.1 Phycisphaerae bacterium
CATCTACATTCGCCCATTTTTTCGTACAAGAGACTGTTAGGCTGTTAGACTGTTAGGCGCCGGCTGATGTGAGATTGGGCCTAATTTTTCATAAGCCTCTCCCTAACAGCCTAACAGTCTAACAGCCTTCAAAACGGCCCTTTGCGGAACATCATACGAAAATGAAGGAGTTTAGATGCGATGGCCCTGCAAGGGAATACTTAACGTGTTTTTAACACCAAGCCGATAGCGTAAAAATAGGAACCCGGTACACTGACGCCGTGCATACCATTCATGGCGAAACAACGAGTGACGAACCCGCTCCTTCCAAGATGACGGCGCCCGATATGGCAACCAAACCGAAACGTCGTAAATCCAAAGCGGCCTCCGCGGCCCCCAAAAACACCGCCGAGGGCAACCGGCACGCGAAATCGCCAAACCCTGCCCCGCCAGAACGGGAGTTTTTCAATCGCGAATTGTCCTGGCTGGAGTTCAACCGCCGCGTGCTGCACGAGGCCGTCGACTCGCGCACGCCGCTGCTGGAACGCGTGAAATTCCTCAGCATTTTCACGTCCAACCTCGACGAGTTCTTCATGAAACGCGTCGGCGGGCTCAAGCGGCAGGTCGCCGAGGGCGTCGTCACGCGGTCCGCCGACGGGCTGACGCCCGCCCAGCAACTCGCCGCCATCCGGCAGGCCGTCAAACCCATGCTCGGCGAGCAGGCCCGCGCGTACCGCGACGACATCCTGCCCGCCCTGGCCGAACAAAACATCTTCCCGCGATGCTGGGACGAACTCACCAAGGCACAAAAAGCCCAGGCCCAGGAGTACTTCCGCGCCCGCGTGTTCCCGATTCTCACGCCGCTGGCCGTCGACCCGGGACACCCGTTCCCGTTCATGTCCAACCTCTCGACGTCGCTGGGCGTGCTCCTGCGACATCCCCGACGCGAGGAAAAACTCTTCGCACGCGTCAAAGTCCCCGACGAAGTCCTGCCCCCGTGGATCGAACTGACCTCGACACGCAACGCGCATGAATTCATCAGCCTGATCGACCTCATCCAGCACAACCTCGACGACCTCTTCCCCGACATGGTCCTGCTGGATGTCATGCCCTTCCGCATCACGCGAAACGCCGACATCGAACGCGACGAGGAAGACGCCGACGACCTGCTCGAACTCATCGAACAGGAAGTGCGGCAGCGGCGATTCGAAAAGGCCGTCCGACTCGAACACGCGCCGAAACCCAACAAGTGGATGCTGCGGTTCCTCGTCCGTGAGCTTGGACTGGCCGAGGACGACGTGTACGAAATGCCCGCGGAATTGGACTACACCGCGTTGAGGCCTATCGGCGACCTCAACGTGCCCAGCCTGCGCTACGAACCCTGGCTTCCCGCCGTGCCGCCCGCGCTGGCCGACGAGGACAGCGATCTCTTCAGCATCCTCCGCACGCAGGATCTTCTCGTGCATCATCCGTACGAGAGTTTCGCCGCGTCGGTGGAGCGGTTCATCGCGGCGGCGGCCGTCGATCCCAACGTGCTCGCCATCAAGATGACGCTCTATCGGACCGGGGCCGACAGCATCTTCATTCCCGCGCTCATCCGGGCGGCCGAGGCGGGCAAGCAGGTCGTCTGCATGGTCGAGTTGAAGGCCCGCTTCGACGAGGAGCGCAACATTCTCTGGGCGCAGGCGCTGGAAAAAGCCGGCGTCCACGTCGTCTACGGCATCGTCGGACTCAAGACGCACACGAAGACCACGCTGGTCGTCCGCAAGGACGCCGACGCCCTGCGATGCTACGCCCACATCGGCACGGGAAACTACCACAGCGTCACCGCCAAACTCTACACCGACCTGAGCCTGCTGACCTGCAAGCCCGCCTTCACCGACGACATCGTGGAACTCTTCCACTACATCACAGGCCGCTCGCTCAAACGCGAATACCGCAAACTGCTCGTGGCGCCGGTGAACATGAAGGAACGCTTCCTGGGCATGATCGAGCGGGAGATCGCCCACCAGGCCGCCGGGGGGCTCGCGCACATCGTCGCCAAAATGAACAGCCTGGAGGACGTGGATATCTGCCGCGCGCTCTACCGCGCCAGCCAGGCCGGCGTGGAGATCGACCTGATCGTTCGCGGCTTTTGCTGCCTCGTGCCTGGCCTGCCCGGCTGGAGCGACCGCATCCGCGTGACGTCGGTCATCGGGCGATTCCTCGAACACAGCCGTATCTTCTACTTCCGCAACGGAGCGAAAGATCCTGCCGACGGCGAGTTCTACATCGGCTCAGCCGACTGGATGTACCGCAACCTCCAGGCCCGCGTCGAGGCCGTCACGCCCATCGAACCCGCCCCGCTCCGCGCCCGATGCTGGCAAATCCTCCGCCTCCTGCTGACCGACCACCGACAAGCCTGGGACCTCCAACCCGACGGCACCTACATCCAACGCACCCCCGACAAAGACACCCCAACCCACGAAGCCCTCGGCACGCACCAGCAATTGATGAACCTCACGCGAACGCGGGAGACGTGATTCGTTCATTCGTTGACTCGTGGACTTTCCCGGGTTAACCCATCAATAATATGTCTCCTTCGAACCATCGGCATGATGTGGCTGAATTGTCTGGCACGAGAAAATCGACACTGTAGTAACGTTGCATGGAGAAGAGCGGATCAGCCTCCCCAGCTTCGCGCGAAAGGGCCGGTACACAGCCCCGAAGGGGCGGCGTTGGGTAGCCCAGGGTGAGCGGTACTCGGCGAACCCTGGGATCACGTAGGTCGGAACTCCTCATCGCCCCTGACGCCACTGGCCGAGGCCGCGCCGTCGCACGAAGTCGGCATCGAACGACTCGCACGTTCCCCTGTTCACGTCGTTCGAAGCCGTATTGGCATGACGGTGTGACTTCGGCCAGTGGCGTCAGGAGCGATGAGAAGAAGAAAAACGCTCCATACCCAGGGTTCGCGGAGTACCGCTCACCCTGGGCTACCCAACGCCGCCCCTTTCGGGGCTGTATACCGGTACTTCCATGCGAGACCGGGAAGGCCAATCCATTTATCTTCCGCGCCAAACCCACACATCGACAATGCCACAGTCTCCATTGGCTTCGCTTGTCGTTGTCTCCTCACGTCTGCCGGTGGATCGGCAGCGGGGCGGGAAGTTCGCGGACGATGGCGGGGATTTTCTGCCAGCCGAGTTTTTTGCACGCTTCCAGCCTCATGTGCCCGGCGAGCACTTCGTAGCGGTCGCTGTGGGCTTTTTTCATCACGACCACCGGCTGGAGCAGGCCTTCGTTGCGGATGCTGTGGCTGAGTTGCTCGACGTCGTTCTCGTCGAACGGGCCTCGCAGATTGTCGATTTTCGCCACGTCGATTTCCATGGCCGTGCCGGCCTCCTCGCGGTCGCGGGCGGATTCGTCCTTGCGGTCCTGGCCTGCGCGGAAGGAGTAGACGTACGGGATGGCGATGTCGATCGTGGGCGTTTTCTGGATTTCCTCGAAGATCTGCTTGTTGATTTTGTAGCTGGTTTCGGCGCGGTCCTTGACGCGCGTCCGGTAGCGCAGGCGGAGGTAGACGCCGTAATCGTAATTGTCGGCCCGGATGTACGGCGTGGTGTTGGTGGCCTCGATCACGTCCGCCGTGACCATGCGGGCGGCCTCGAGCAGGACCTGCTCGGCCTTTCGCCAGTCCGAATCGTACGTGATCCGCACGACCACCTCGTCGAGCATGTAGGCGGCCTCCTGCGTGACGGTGTAGTTGATGACCACCTGGTGGAAGAGCATGGCGTTGGGCACGAGGATGTATCGGCCTACCGCTTCCTCGCTGGCGATCGAGCCGCCGACCTGGTTAAGCACCGTGTACATCGGCCCGATGTCCTTGATGTCGCCGGTCAGACCCAGCGTCGGGAATTGAACGCGGTCGCCGGGGCGGAACGGGCGTTTGAGCGAGACGAGAATCCAGGCCGCGAACCCGCTGACGGGGGCTTGCAGCGACCACCCCAGCAGCATGCCGCCAAACAAGCTGAAGGCCGTCGCGAACGTGCCCAGCACACCGAATCCGTAGGCAATCGACACCAGCAGCGCCACGAATCCCACCAGCCAATAGAGCCGCCCCACCATCTGTCCTTCAACGGCCGGCCTGCCGCGGCGCATCAGCACGAAACCGGTTGCCAGTGACAGCAGCCCGCTCGTCGCCAGCACGCCCGCCATCACGCCAATCAGGCCAGGCCAACTCAACTTGCCGCCCTCCCCGCCAAGCCGGGGCAGGCCCGACACCGCGTAGTCAATCCCCAACCCCACCACCGCGATCAGGAGGCAAATGCCGACAATCACAAGAGTTCGCGAACGACGCCGTTCCATGGCCAATTCTCTTTCCAAAACAGAGGTCTATCCTTAAACACACCAATCGGCCAAACGGACCACCTTGGATCGGAGCAAACGCATTTTCGTGACTCGACAGTGAAAATATGCCGCTTATTCGAAGGAGCGTTTTCGTTAACTCGTTCCGCGAGAGCACCCTGGCCCTGCCATCGGCAATAAATTCTCTGGTGACGACATCGTGTTGCCGGTAGGATGTAGGTAGAAGTAACGATGGGTGGGCCACGTGGTATCCTTTTCGAGGGCGAGATGATGAAGCAAGGCACAGTTCGGGCGTTTACGCTCATTGAGCTGCTCGTGGTGATCGCGATCATCGCGTTGCTGGTGTCGATTCTCATGCCCAGCCTCGCCAAGGCCAAGCTGATCGCCATCCGCGCGTCCTGCCTGAGCAACATGCGGAACACGATGGCGTCGATGCATGTGTACGCCAGCGACTACGAGGAATTCCCCGTCAACATCGACCCCAATTTCTGGGGCCGGGATTGGATCCTACCGGACAGTTCAGAATGGCTTGCCCCCGGCGGTAATCCGGGGGGTGCCTACACGAATCACTACGGCCAATGGCCCGTGCTTCGCCTGGACATCGGCACCGGAGTGGACGGCGTGCCATCGCACTGGCGAGGCCATCTGGTGTTTGGCAAGTACGGCTCGGCGATGACACTCGGCTGTAGCCAGCCCCTTCCCCCAAGGACGTATGTCCATAGCGGCCAACACAACTGGTTCGAAGGCAACAACACAAAGGAACTTCGCGATGCCCCGGCATTCGTGTACATGGGCCCGGGCGTGGACCTCCAGCGTGCCAGCGATTACTACATGGGGATCGACGTGTCGAGTTCAAAACGCCGCTGGCGGAGCTACCGCATGGCCTCCACACCAATCCTCGGGGAGAGTTCCTTCTTTTATGAGACGGACTACGCCCGGGCCGACATGCGGTCGCTCCACAGCCGTAAATACTATTTTGGGTACGATCCAGTCACTGGCGCCACGGGCGGCTCGCCGCACGGATACGCCAGGCCGTTCGACATGACCCTCGGCTGGACGGACGGCCATGCCGAAAGCCACGTCCGGGATCTTGTGCCGAAAGGTGAATACTTCAAGCTGAATCATAACTGGAACGAGCCCGTCCAGTGACGGAGGGGGATTTGCTGGTACGGTGAAATGGTCTGTTTTCCGTGGAAAACAACCGATCGGCCTCCCCGGCCTCGCGCGGAAAATCCGGCACACAGCCCCAACGGGGCGCCTTGGGTAGCCCAGGGTGAGCGGTACGCCGCGAACCCTGGGACCATGTGCTGTTTGGATTTTCTCATCGTGCCTGAAAATTCAACCACACCCCGCCCCGCAACGCCCCCGGAATCCACGTTGCCGTTAACGGCGACGTCCTGTATAATTCCTCCATGCATAGCGATAGCGGCGACAGGGTGGACGATGTTTGTCGGCAATTTGAGGACGCGGGGGCCACGTTGCGGCAGTGCCAGGAGCGGCTCGCGTCGCGCGCCGCGCGGGCGGCGGAGTTGATCCTCGCCAGCCTGCGCGACGGCAGATGCGTGTACACGTTCGGCAACGGCGGGTCCGCCGCCGACGCCCAGCATTTCGCCGCCGAACTCGTGGGACGGTTCCTCATCGAGCGAGGCCCGCTGCGCGCGACGGCGCTGACGACGGACACGTCGATCCTGACGGCCGTGGCAAACGATTACGACTACCGCTGCGTGTTCGCCCGCCAGTTGGCGGGGTTGGGCCGCGCCGGCGACGTCGCCATTGGGCTGACGACCAGCGGCAACAGCCCGAACGTGCTGGCCGCCCTGGCCGAGGCCAAACGCATCGGCATGCACACCGTCGCCTTCACCGGCGACGGCGGCGGGCAATGCGCCGCCCTCGCCGACGTGCTGCTTGACGTCCCCTCCACGTCAAGTCCGCGAATCCAGGAATCGCACGCCGTCATGTATCACATCATCTGTAGCCTGATCGAAAGGGCCCTCGCCGAGTAGTCCGCAGAAACGGGAGTAGACGTGGGACAGCCTAAGCATGATATCGGTCTGAGCGTGTTTTTTCCGTGTTACAACGAGGAAGCCAACGTCGAGCCGTTGGCTCGAAAAACCGTGGACGTGCTCACGCCCCTCGTGAGCGACTGGGAACTGATTCTCGTCAACGACGGTTCGCGCGACAAGACGGGCGAGATCATCGACCGCCTGGGCGCGGAGAACCCGCGGATCCGGCCGGTTCATCATCCCAAAAACGGCGGCTACGGCGCCGCCCTTCAGACGGGGTTCCGGTCGGCCACCAAGGAGTTTGTGTTTTTCACCGACGGCGACGGGCAATTCGACGTGCGCGAAATCGAAAAACTTCTCGACCGTCGCGACGAGGCGGACGTGCTGTGCGGCCATCGCAAACATCGCCAGGATAAGCTGATCCGCAAAATCAATTCCGCCTGCTGGGCCTGGCTGGTGAAAATGATGCTCCGCTTCCGCTGCCGCGACGTGGACGGCGCGTTCAAGCTGTTCCGGAGGGAGATCTTCGACAACATCGAGATGAAGAGCACGGGCGCGATGATCTCGGCGGAAATCCTCGCCCGCGCCAGCCACGCCGGGTACACGATGATCGACATCCCGGTGACGCACCTGCCCCGCACCGCCGGCAACCCCACCGGCGCGAATTTCCGCGTCATCCTGCGGGCATTCAAGGAATTGGCGAAACTGCGGAAGGATATTCTCAAAGGGAAAAAACAGCCGCAAACCACGTAGCGGGGATCCGTGGATTGTGAGCGATGTCGATATGGCTTGCCGTTTTGCGCTGCGAATCGTTCTACATCGCAAAACGGCAAGCCATATCTGCACTACCTCAATCCGCGGGTCCCCACAAAAAATTTCGCGTCCCTTGCACGCGTACCCGCAACTTGTCACAATACCGTTATGCGACGGTTCACTCCAATTGCGGTACTCCTGCTGACCCTGGGAGGCTGTGGGTCTGTCTCGTATATCGGCCATATGTTTTCGCCCTCGCAGAAGGATCGGACCGTCGAGGCGGAGTTCGATCGGCTGCCGGGGCGCAGCGTGGCCATTGTGATTTTCGCCCAGCCAGGCGTGGACTTCGCTCACCCGCGGGCGCGGATCGACCTGGCCAACGCCATCGCGTACGACTTGCAGCAGAACGTCGAGGGCATCCGCGTGCTGCCCCCCACCACCGTGTTGCGATACCAGCGTGAAAACCTCGACTGGGACGCCACGCCGCGACGCGAGCTGGCCAAGACGCTCGGCGTGGACTACGTGCTGCACCTGGGGCTGGAAGAGTATTCGCTGTCCGATCCGATCAGCGGATTGTTCCAGGCCCGCATCACCGCCGACGTGAATCTCTACACCGCCGGGCCTTCGGTAGGCCCCGCCGACGACGACGGCCGCGCGTGGACGGGACGGCTCCGCGTGATCTATCCCGACGACAACTCGGCCCGCGCGATCGTCCGCGACGACGGCACCGCGCAAGGCGACGCCCGCGCACTGTTCGCCAAACTGCTCGTCCGAAAATTCCATCAACACAAAATCCCGGCGGATGAACAATGACACCACACCCGACACGCCTCCAACGGTTTATCAAACCCGCCCACCGCCTGATCGCCGCGGCGACCCTGCTGCTCCTGGCCGGCGGTGCCGCCGGATGCGGCGTCGTGCCGTGGATCGTCACCCAATTCCGAGGCCCGGAAAAAGTCAAACCCAAGTACGAATTCCCCCCGGAGAAAACGATCCTCGTCTTCGTGGAAAACGATCCCGCGCTGGGCTACCTTTCGGGCGTCGAGCTGGTCCGCGCCGACCTGGCCAATCTCGTCTCCGCGCTGCTGGTGGAACACAAGGTCGCCGCCCGCACCGTCAGCCAGGCCCGGCTTCAGAACGCCCTCGAACAACTGCCCGAGCGGGCGGCCATCTCCGAGGTCGGCAAACGCTGCGACGCCGACTTCGTGCTTTACGTGCAGATCGAAAAACTCTCCTTCCAGGACATCCCCAACACAACGCTCTACACCGGACGGATGAAAACCTCCGTCAAGGTGATCGACGTCAACCAGGGCAAGGTCTTCCCGCCCGTGGAGACCAAACACTCCGTCCCGCAGATCACGCTGCCGCCCGTGGACGAAAACTCGCCCACCTACGCCAACGTCGTTGCCGGGGCACTCATCGTCAAAATGGCCGACAACATCACCAAACTCTTCTACGAACACGAAAAGCCCCGAAGCGAACCGATGTCGCTGGAGTAGCGGCATCCGGGATTCGGGGTTCGCCTGCTCGACGGTAAAATCGTACCGCCAATCCGTTCGTTTTCATGCAACGTGGCTCCCCTGTCAAACAAAGGGTGCATATTTCTCCATGCCGCGATATGCTGATGGCCAATCCAAGGAACCCATCATGAACAAATTACATTGGAACATTCTGCCCTCCGACGTGGCGATTCTTCGGGAGATGGCCTCGCGCGTTCGACACATTGCCGACAGCGACGCCAACCGTGCGTTGATCGACCTGTGGTACGCGCACGACGAAGGGCGCGAGCATCGGCCGCTGATCCTCACCGAAACCGACGGCGGGCTGAACATGGTCGCGCCCGACTGGAAGCCTCGCTGTCAGGAGCCCTGGGCGCAAGGCCAGGAGTGGGGCCTGTTCGCCAATCTCCTGCATCACGAGATCATCGGCGACGATTTTCCGATCGAGCCGTTCGTCGGCGTGGGCTGGGCCATCGACCGCGGCACACTCGGCGTCGAGACGCATCTCACGCAGCCGGACGCGGGCGGGCCCCGCGGCGCGTATCACATCGACGCCGTGCTCACGCTTCCCGAAGGCCTCGACAAACTCCGCCGCCGCCAGTTCCGCGTCGACCGCGACCAGACGTTCGCCGCCATCGAAATCCTCAGCGACGTCTACGACGGCCTCCTCGGCGTCCGCCCGCGGCAAAACCCCTGGTGGACGCTCGGTCTGACGCAGGAGGCCATCATGCTCGTCGGCCTGGAAAACATGATGGTGTACATGTACGACCAGCCCGAAGCGTTGCACGGCCTGATGGCGTTTCTCCGCGACGACTACATCGCCTTCGTGAAATGGATGGAACGCGAGGGGTTGCTGACGTTCAACAACGCCAACGATTACTGCGGTTCCGGCAGCCGGGGCTACACGCGAAGCCTGCCCCAACGCGACCTGCCCGCCGGCGCCACCCCGCGAACGCGCGACCTCTGGACGTTGCTGGAAAGCCAGGAAACCGTCGGCGTCGGGCCCACGCAGTACGGCGAGTTCATCTTCCCCTACGAAGCCGCCATCGCCCGCCAGTTCGGCCGCGTGTACTACGGCTGCTGCGAACCCGTCCACACGCGATGGGACATCCTTAAAACCATGCCCAACCTCCGACGCGTCTCGGTCAGCCCGTGGTCCGACGAGGACTTCATGGCCGCCGCGCTGGGACGAACGCTCGTCTACAGCCGCAAGCCAAAACCTACCATGGTCAGCACCGAACGCTTCGACGAAGACGCCATCCGCCAAGACCTCCGCACGACGATGAATATCACGCGGCGCCACGGCTGCTCGACCGAAATCGTCATGAAGGACGTCCACACCCTCCACGGCGAGCCCAACCGCCTGACCCGCTGGACACGTTTGGCCCGCGAGGTTTCACGAGACGTGTACGGGGAGTAAAAGGCACCGTTAATTTTACCACAGAGACGCAGAGATCTCAGAGAGAAGAAGGGAGCAGGGCTTGCCTCAATTCCTCTGAGATCTCTGTGTCTCTGTGGTAAAATTAACGGTGCCTTAAAAAGTTACCCCCGCCGCCGCACGGCCTCCAGCACGCGTTTGGAACGTTCGATGCAATCGCCCTCGTCGAGGTTCACGTCCTTGAAGTCGCCGCGCAGCGCCTTGAGGGCGAAGCGTTCGGTGTTGATTTCGTCGGCGGTGCGGAACCCGAAGCGGCGAATCATTTCCTGCGGCAAACTCCAGCCGCCAAACGTGTGCCGCAACATGCACAGGCTGATCACCACGGGAAGGATCAGCCACTTCCGGCTCAGCGTGCTCAACGCCACGCCGACGATCCCCACCATGGCCGCGTGCGTCTCCAGGGCGCGCTCGACATCCCACTCGTCTTCGAGTTCATCCAGCCGGCCCTGGATTTCGTCCAGCTTGGCCGCGTAGTACGCGACCCGCTCCTGGATCCGCCGCCGAATGTCCTCCCGCGCCGGCCTCCCCGGATCGCAACACACCTCGCACCGCACCGACCGCACCTCCACGTCCTGAAATTCATCCATGGATCGCTCCCCTTGCCAAAGGCGTCGCGTCATTGTAGGCGGCATGGCCGACGATGGAAATGGTCTATGGAGTCATTCCTCGTGCTCCTGTAGGACGTGATTTTGACAAATCACGTCCTACAGGGAAAAAAATAACGACTTATGTCAATAGTGGCCATTTTTACCACGCGGGGCCGCACAGGTCGATCGGGCCTTCGGGCCAGGGGTATGCGGCGGGATAGATCATGGCGTGCGCTTCCCACCATGGCGATTCGGACCAGGGGGTCTTGGCCGGGTCGGCAGCGAGGCGGTTGGTGAACGGGTTGGTGACGTGTCGGCAGGTGAGTTTTTCGTAGAATTCCGGAACACCGGTCTGGAAGAGGCTGACGGGAAACGCGCCGCGGTCGACGTGGCTCAGGGCGGCCCGCACGACCGCGCTGCCCAGGCCCAGGCCTCGGAATTCGGGATGCGTTTTCACGCCCGCCAGGGCTAACACGTCCAGCGGGCCTTGTTGCGTGTAGATGCGTCGCGGAAGAAATCGGCTCGTGGCGACGACCTGCCCGTCGCGGCGGAGGAGGAACACGCGCTCGGCCTGCCCGGCAGGCCACTCCAGAGACGGCGCCGGTGCGGACGCCGGCTGACAAATCCCCGCCAACTTTTCCGGCGGATACACCATGCCCGACAACGTCCGCAACGCGGCCTCATCGGCGGCAGAGATCGCCGACACCAGAACCTCTTCGACGGAGTATGTGTTCATGGGCGTAGTATACCCGACAAAATAGCAGGGCAAACGCATGTATATTCCTCCTTTTCGCACACGATTCATGTTCAGGCGCGTCTGGCCGCAGGCCCTGCCATTTTGCGTTGTCGATCGTTGTGATAGACGAAACGTTCAATCGCTCACAACGTTTTACAACGCAAAATGGCAGGGCCTGCGGCCAGACGCGCCTGAACACAACAGTCCACGCGAAAAACCGGAGAATGCCTGTGCGTTTGTCCTGGATAGATTAGGACTAGGCGCATCGCGATGGCCAACTACAACAGTTTCATCGCCATAAGGAGGCTCTGAATCATGACGCGAAAAAAACTGATGTCCACTCTGTTGTTCGTCGGTTTGGGATTGGTCGGCCTGTGCTGTGCCAAACCGTCGGCATCGGCGGCGCCGACGCAGTACGTGATCGTGATCAGCATGGACGGCCTGGGGGGCACGTATCTGGAGAGTCTGCTCAACGGCACGGCCCGGACGGCTGAGGGCGACGCGTACGGACTGCCGAATTTCCAGCGGCTGCTGAGCGAAGGCGCCAGCACGATGTACGCCCACATCGACAACGACACGTACGAGACCGTGCCCAACCACGCGGGAATGCTCACGGGCAGGCCGCTGGGCGGCGAGGCGGGGCACGGCTGGAATCTCAACGACACCCATGCGGCCGGCACGACGATTCACACGCACAAAAGCCAGCAACTCGGCGCCGACGCGTACGTCTCCAGCGTGTTCGACGTGGCCGCCGCCAACGGCCTGCGGACGGGGCTGTACGCCAACAAGGAAAAATTCTCGATCTTCCCGGACTCCTACGCCATCGACCACGTGTTCATCAACAACGGCTCGGTGAAGGACCAGTACAACGGCAGCGAGGTCGTGAACGCGTTCATCGCGCAGCAGACATCCGGCGATCCCGACCAATTCGCGTTCGTGCACATCAACGACCTCGACAACGCCGGCCATAATTACCAATGGGGCAGCACCGCGTGGAATGAACAGGTCGTTGCCGTGGATTCGCTGCTGGGGAAGATTTTCCAGATGATCGCCGACGTGCCGGGCATGGCGGGCAACACGGCCATCATTCTGACGGCCGACCACGGCGATCAGGACCTGCCCAACGGCATGAACGCCAACCGGTTTTCCGTTCCGTTTTTCGTCTGGGGCCCCGGCGTGACGGCCGGCGATCTCTACGAACTCAACGCCGACACGCGGCGGCTGCCCGACACCTGGCCGCTGACCACGTACGACGGCGTCGGCCCCATCCGCAGCCTCGAAGCGTGCAACCTCGCCCTGGCCCTGCTGGGGCTGGAGGCGATCCCCGACTCGGTCTTCGGCGCGTCGCACGACTTGCGCGTGCCCGAACCGGCGACGATGAGCCTGCTGCTCCTGGGCGGCCTGGCGATGCTGCGGCGGCGGAACGCGTAGAGCGGTTCAAAATCCTTCACTGCGGCTTGTCGTCACGGTGGCGACGGTTTGTCCAGATGTTTCCTGGAGGTTCACGCTCATGTGCAGGCCCGTGGAGGCCCATTGCATCAGGAGCGTGCCCTGGCCCGGCTGATCGTCCATGGGCGTCAGGCTTTTTTCCGCGGCGGCGCGGCGGTAGTGGGCGGCTACGTCGTCGAGCGGTTGTGGGCAGTGATACGTTCGCAGTTGTCGCGTCGCGCCGTGGGAGCGTTGCTGCCAGCCTTGGGCCGCTTCCGCGCCCGCCGGCGGTGCGATGCCTCCGGGGTCGCCCGCATACCGCGATAACGCGCCGGCCTGCTCGTGCATGTGGCGAAGCTCCAGCGGATTGCCAAACGGCGAATCGTCGGCCCACGCCTCACGCACCCCGGACGCGGAATTCGACAATACATCCGACGAAGAACCCGCCGGCGACAACAGAAAAAACTCGCGAATCTGCAACGCGGTGAACACGCACGCCGCCACCAGCGCGACGCCAAGCACGTACCGCCATATTCGCTTGTTCGATGAATTCGCCGCCATCGTCACCAACCGCTGATATACAGATCCCGCACCATCTCCGCCATGCCGTCGCCAGGCCGGGGGACGCTTCGCATACGCGTGTCCAGTTCGGGGAAGTACATCTCCAGGATCGCGTCGCGGATGGCGGCGTCGCGATGTCGCCACGTCGGGCCCTCGCGGCCGGCGCGGCTGCGGATGTCGCCCTGATAGCGGTTCCACAACCCGACCGACGTGGGGAATTCCCCCGACAGCCTCACAAAATTCCCTTTGCGGTACCGCGCCCGCGGGCCCCGGTCGGCCAGATGCGCCGCCTGCGGACTCGCCAGCGCCGCGACGTCGACAAGCTCGTCGATCGTTTCCCTCGGCCCGCCGCCGAGCGTATACTCCCGCACGGTGCCCTTGCCGACAAACTCCACCCGCTCGATCTCCGCCTCCGTCACGCCGTCACCGTACGCGCCACGCCAGGCCGCGTAATGCGCCGCCGACTTAACCCGCTGCTGATTCGTCATCGCCCACCCGACCCACCACACCAACCCAAGAATCACCATCAACAACGGCAACGCCAGCACCGCCTCGACCAAGGCCGTGCCGCGACGCTGCCGTTTACCGTGTTTATTGGGATATTTCATTGGTTTCTCTTTCGGCAGCCACTAGCCACTAGCCACCAGGTATGGATATGCCTGCCGCAAAACGCACGATCCAGATCGTCATGATTTCCTTGTCTATTCCCGCTTTCACTGCCTTTTCGCCAATACCGTTCCTTACCTTGTGGCCTGTGGCTGGTGGCTGCCGTTTCCGTTAATGTCTCGTCCGCCGCTGCACCATGTCTTTGCCCAGTTTGCGAATATGGTCGTGCACGTCCCGCACGGCAGTGGGGCTGAGCAGGCCGCCGGTGACGGTGGCCTGCTCGGCGCCGGCGGCCATTTTGTTGAGCCAGTCGTCCATGCTGGTCACGGGCATCAAGGCGGCCTGCCAGTCCTGCGTCCACAGGTCGAAGCTGGAGGCGTTGAACACCTTGGCCTGCGCGAAGGCGACGGTTCTGCCGTTGGGGCTTCCCGTGCCGAACGCGCCGCCCATGACCAGCGGTGGCGTGTCCATCTGGGCCGTGCCAAGGAACGTGAAAAACCGCCGGCGGTATCCCGCGTCCGGGTCGGGCGTGTAGTCGCCGTCCTCGCCGTCGTTCGTCGCCAGCAGCAGCGGCGCGATCGCGGGCCACTCGGAACCCGACCAATTGCATGGATTTTCGATCACCACGTCCTGCTGGCTGAAGTCCGCGCCGACCCAGAAGTAGTATGACCGCACATACACTCGCCGCCAGGGGCTCTCATTCTCCTGCGGCGGACCGATGCCGATCTCCGGGTCGAACGTCGTCTCGTAGTGATAGTCGTCCCGCCAGACGTTCAGGCCCGAAGGTCGCGACAGTCGCCACCGCTCAGGATCGGGCCAACCGACGTCTTCGTCCACCCATCGGCCTGGGGTGTTGCGCACGTAAACGGCGTCGGGCAGGTGTTCCAGATCATCGGGCGGCGGCACATGAAGTCGCGGGACATTGGAACGATACGTGCCCTCGGCCAGCCAGTTCGGGTCGCCCGGCGGAACGGACGACTCGATCCAGACGTGATAGAACATCACCTGGTATACCTGGCTGGGATCCGCGATCGCCCGCGCGCGGGCCAGGTTGTAGTCGGTTACCCACTCGGGCTTGTGAATTTTCCGCGGCGTCTGGCTGCGGAACATGTACTCCAGCTTGGCGTAGCTGAACGCCCACATGTAGTCGGTGAACGGCGTGACGCCGAGGTCGCCGTCGATGCGGTATCGGCCGCCGTCGCCCCACTCGTCCTCAGGCGAGCCGCCTTCCCATGCCCATCGCTCCCGCGAACCGGCCCACCACCAGATGCGATGCAACGCCCAGTGCAACGGGCCTCGGGGCGTGTAGCCGAGGGTCCGTCCCCGCTCCCATCGGCTTCCCCCGCCGCCCATGGGCGAACCGCCAGGCCCCGAAGGCCCGACGCCGTCGCCCGGACGCGTGCTGCCTCCGCCGCCAACACGGCGAGTCTCGAAAAGATCCCACCGCCACTTGTGAAGCCTCGCCCAAGGCCCCAGCCGATGAGGCCAGGCCATGTCGGGAATCGCGCCGCCCTCGATGGCGTATTCGCCCGACGGCTCGTCCGACACCAGTTCCGCGCGGTTGCTGTAGACGTGCTGGATGCCGCCCAGCGGGTAACGGAAATCGCGAAGGTCGTTGAACTCGCCCGTCCGCGTCGGAATGGTCGGGCGGACCGGCGTCAGAAAGGCCGTCCGAAGCCCCACGTTGTTCTCCCCGCCCCAGCGAACGGCGTTGTTTTGCGCCAGCACGCCGCTGCTGTTGACCGTCGCCCGCGTCAGCTCCGACAGCGCCGCCGTCGCCTGCCACAACTCGCCGTACGGGGCCGAGCCGCCCGGACCGGCGTAATGCGTCAGCCGCTCCATCGGGAAATCCTTCAGCGACTCGTTCATCGTCGCCAGCACGTCGCGCTGCTCCACCATGCGGTCCCGCAGCGTGAACATGCCCCGCTGCAACAGCGCCGACTCGCGCGCGGGCAGGCCCCCCGGCATGCGGCGATGCGCCCGCAACGCGTCCGCCCAGGCGGAGGCGTCGTTGTGGCTCATCTCCGTCGCCAAAGGCAGGCTGTCCAGCACGATCACGCTCGAAAGCATTTTCGTCTGCGCGACGTTGTTCATCGCCACCTGGTTCATGCTCCGCGCCATCCACGTCGCGCCGCTAACGGCCGCCGAATCCGCCGACTGCTGCAACGCCAGCCTCGAATTCACCTGCTGCGATACGTTGTATACGTAGAAAATCAACCCCACCAGCAGGACCAGCGACAACAACGTCATGACAAGAACCACGCCGCGGTTGGGGCGGGAGGCACGTATTCTGTTGTCCAATGTTTTGGCCATCGCTGCATCCTTGAACAGCCACAAGCCACCAGGTATGGCGAAGCCTGCCGCAAATCACACGATCCAGATCGTCACCACTTCGTTACCTGTTCCCGCTTTCGTTGCCTTTTCGCCAATGTCGTTCCTTACCTGGTAGCTTGTGGCTAGTGGCTGCCTCCGTCTCACTTGATCTTCTCATCCGCCTGCTGGATGAGTTCCTGCACCTCGGTGGTATCCTTGTAACCCTGGGCCTGCCGGAAGTACGCCTTGGCCTCGGCGTAGCGCATCTGTTCCATGGCCGTCTTGCCGAAACCCAGCGCCTGCTCGTACTCGATCTGTTTGGCCAGATCCTGCACTTCCTGCGTGTCGTCGATTTCCCTGGCCTTCTGGGCCGCGTCGCGGGCACGCGTGTAATCCTTACGCGTCAAAAAGCCCTGCGCCGCCGCGACGGCCTCTTCGTAATCCCGCCGCTGCGTCATCCAGGCCAGCAAATCGTCCGCCTCGGGATGATCCGCCTGCAACCGGAACGCGTCGGCCAATTCCTTCTCCGCCTCGGCGTACTTGCGCTGCTCGATCAGCGTCTTGGCCGACGCGAGCTTCAGAAAGTACCGGCACTCCGCGATATTCGCCCGAATGTCCGCCGCCTGTTTCGCGTCGCCGGCCTGTACCACCTTCAAGGCCGCCTCGTTCTTCGCCAACGCCTCGGCGTACTCCTCGTCGTCGAACGCGTCCTTGGCCTCCCGCAACAACTGACTGAGCTTATCCGCACTGTCGATCCCGTCCAGCGCATCCTGCGCCGCCTTGGTCGGATGAATCGCCAGCGAATCCTCGAACGCTTCCTTCGCCTCGGCCGTCCGCCCCGCCGCACGCAGCGCCATGCCCTTGTCGTATTCAATCTCCGCGCGAAGCTCCTTGATCTGCCGGCCACGCTCCGCGTCGGGCTTCATCTTGTCCGCCGCCTGCAAACTCGCCAGGGCTTCGTCTTTCCGCCTGCCCGCCAACGCCGCAGCCGCCTTGTCGAGGTGCTGGCGGAAATCCCTGTCGGCATTCAGGGCCTTCTTGAACTGATCGACCTGATCCGTCATCGCCTTGTGACGACCGGCAGCCACCGCACTTTTGCGATCGCCCGCCAGCAGACGCTCCGTCTTGCCCATCTCGTCCCTGGCTCGCTCGTACTCGCCGCCTGCCCTGGCCGTCTCCGCCAAACCCATATACTCCGCGTACTCGTCCTCAAACCATGCTTCCCCGATCTCGCGAATCATCGCCTGCCGCAACTCCCGCCGGGAAGCGATGGCCGTGTCGGCCCCCGCAAGCGTCTTCAACGCGTCCTCGAACCTCTTGCCCGCCAACTCCCCGCGGGCCTTGTCGACCATCTTCTGGAAATGCAGCCGCTTGCTGTACGACGAGTTCAGGTCGCGGATCTCCTTGTCGATGTCGGAAACCCACGCCTGCCTGGGCCATTCCCGCTGGGCGTCCGGCAGCGCGTTCTCGGCGCGCTTCCGCTCCTCCTCAGCCGCCTTCCAGTGACCGGCCTGCTCGGCGGGATTCGTCGTCGCTTCCGCCAGCAGCACCGCCGCCTGCGCCAACGCCAGACGCTTCTTCATCCCCGCGCGATACCCGTCCTCGCGCGGCAGCTTCGGGGCAACCTCTTCGAATTTCAAGGCCGCCTCGGCGAAGTTCTGTTCCTTGTACAGCCGCTCCGCGTCGTCGTACGTGGCCTGGGTTTGGCGTCTGGCGTCTTCGTCGCCCTGCCTGCCCATCACCATCGCCACCGCCAGCAGCGACACCAGGCAGACCGCCGCCGCGCCCGCCGCCAGCAACTTCGTCCGCAGCGAGAGCGTCTTCTTCGGCAGCGGCGCCGTCAGCGGCGGATTGTCCAGCAGCAAATCCACCGACGCAGCTGCCGCGACGGCTGACTTCGACCGCCGGCGGGACGATTTGCGTTTGCCCGAACCGCTCGCCGCCGCACGCGGCGCGAAGCCCGTCTTGATCTCCTTGCCCAACTCCTCCATGCTCGCGTAGCGGGCCTCGGGATTCTTGGCCATCATCTTCATCACGATGTCGCTGATGGCCCTGGGCAGCTCCGGCCGAAGCTCGTGCAGCGGCGTGGCCGTCTGCGACTCGTTGCCGTGCCACTTCATCCACCGTAAATGTTCACTGTGCTTGTCGCGAACGATGTCGGCGAACAGCTCGTTGAATTTTTCGCGCCCCAGCAGCATTTCGTACGTGATGAATCCCAGGCTGTACATGTCCGCCCGCGCGTCGACGCGTTTGCTTTCGTACAACTCCGGGGCCATGTATTTCGTCGTGCCCAGCACCATGGACGTCTGGGCGTCGCTGGTGGCCGCCACGCCGAAATCCATGATTTTGCACCGCAGCGAAGGCCCGATGATGATGTTGCCCGGCTTGATGTCGCGATGAATGACGCCCGCCTGATGCACCGTGTACAGCCCCGCCGCCAGCCGCCAGAGAATCGCCAGAACCGCCTTGGTCTCGACAGGCCCCGGATTGTCGTGCAGGCTGTCCTCGAGCGTGTGGCCGGCCACGAACTCCATCACCATGAACAGCCCGCGTTCATCCTGGATCGTGTCCAGCACGGTCACGACGGCGGACTGCTCCGACCCGAGTTTGGCGAGAATCTGGGCTTCGCGTTTGAACCGCTCCTCGAAGGTCGGATCGGCGGCCAAGTGCGCAGCCATCTGCTTGATCGCGACAAAGCGGTCGAGCATCGGATCGCGCGCCTTATAGACGATCCCCTGCCCGCCAATCGCCAGCCGCTGGATAATCTCGTATTTACCCACCTTGCTGCCGGCAGGCAAACCCACGTCGCTTGTCTGGTTACTGCTCATGTACGCCTTCCGCCGTAGCACGGGCGTCTCGCCCGTGAGTCGCATGGGCGTCTCGCCCATGCCGTCGTGACTACACATACCATACCACATAACCTGCCGATTCGACCTCGTATTTATGTGGCGTCAGCGACCCGTGCCGTCAGAACAGCCAGCCGACCTCGCCACGGGCAGGATGCCCGTGGGACTCACGGGCGAGACGCCCGTGCTACGACGCTCATCGCCAGCCCGCGAACCGTTCGATGTCGATGAAGTCCTGCGGGCCTTCGTTCGGCAGACGGCTGGTGGCGCGGAGGACCACGCCGTAGCTGCCCTCCGGGGCCGACAGTGATCGTCCGTCCTGCCCCATCAACGCGCTGAGCAGCCTGCCCGCGTACGGCACGCCCATATAAAACACGTGCGACACGTCGACGATGATGTCCTCGCGTTCGGCGAATTCGTACCCGTCGGCAGGCGGGCGAACCGTCACCGTCGTGTTGTCCGCCGCGTACTGCACCCGATGCGGCAGCGAGCCATATATATCCAGCCAGCGAGGCCGCGAAAGATTGTTCGACGCCCAGTGAAACTCGATGCCCCGCTGGATGTCGTCGCACGCGGCCGCGGGAACCATGCGGGAGCCGCAGGAAATCGGCGTCACCGCCCACAGGGCCGACTCGCGAATGGTCGAGTACTTGACGCCGAATTCCGGCACCACGTTGCGGGGCGCGCCGGAGTCAGCCAGGTCCAGCGGCGCCGCCACGACGGCCGTACGGACCGCGCAGTGCGCGGCGTAATGCACCACCACGTTGCCCACCATCAACAACGCCGATTGCGCCATCAACAACGCGAGCATCAACAAAAACGGCAACACCAGGGCAAATTCCACAATGGCCGCCCCGCGCTCGTCCTTGCCGAAACGCCGCAACGCGAAGACGGGTCTGCCGCGACGTAGCGAAGCGAAGACGGGCCGGACCTGGCGCATCGGCCGACCCGCCTGCCACAATGCCGACGCCAACACCACGCCCAGTATCAGGCTCACAGCAAACACCGCCGCGGACATCACAAACACGCGATCCGTCACCGCCGCCACCAGCCAGCCATCCTGCGACCGCGCCGCCAACGACGCCAACGCCCCCGCCGACAGCGCCGCGCAGCCGCCAGCCGCCAGCACCAGCCATCGCGCCGTGTTGTGTGCACCCTGGGCCATCGTCATGTTCCGTATATCGACAGCGACCAGCCGCCACGCAGCAACACCTCGACCGCCGCCGCCAGCGAACCGATCGCAATCGCCAAACCGAACGGCACCTGCGGACTGTCCGCCGTCGCCGGGTCCATCGGCTTGCGCGTTGTCAGCACCAGCACGAAAAAGGCCGCCAGCCGACGCATCGTCCGCCAGAACACGCCGCGGACGAGAATCAACACCACCGAAACCGCCGCCGCCGCGACCAACGTGTACATCAACGCCAGCAGCGTCACCTGCCAGCCCAGCAACGCGCCCACGGCGGCCATTAATTTCACGTCGCCGCCGTGCAACCCGCCGGCCATCACCGCCAGCAACAGCACGCCGCCGCCGACCGCCAGCCCGCCCAACGCCGACAGCAGCCCGACGTTCAACCCGCCGTCGCCCCACAGCCCGCCAAACAACGATTGGCCGACCAGCGCGACGACGGCGGTTGCATACGTCACCTTGTTATAAATCTTGCCGCGAACAACGTCCGTGACGGCCCCAACAACCACCGCCGGCACGAGAACCAGCAAGACCCAGTAATCTGTCAGCAAAAGCCACATAACCCTTTACAACGTGCTCGGGTCCGTCGAGCCAGTGCCGGGCGTTTCTTCGCGAATCTTGCCCCAGAGCTCGCCAACCCATCTGGCAATGTCTTTCCAGAAGTAAATCACCACCGCCAGCAACGGCAAGGCCACGATCGCGATCAGCAACACGTACTCGACCATGTCGATGCCGCCCTCGTCCTTGTGAAACCGAACCAGCGCATCCCGCATCCTTTTGACCATAACTCACCTCACGAGCCGAACACCTGCACCCATACGTTCCCGCCGGCCCATCACGGGAACGGAAGCGTAATCCAATACGTCACCATGCGATAGTTGCCGATGAGCACATCCAACAACGCCTTGGCTACAACCAGCATCGGCAATCCGACCACACCCAATAACAACGCATACTCCACCGCCGTCGCGCCGCGCTGGCCTGCCTCGTGTCGCGGGCGTCTCGCCCGCGTGTCGCGAGGACGTCTCGTCCTCGCCGAAGCCACCCAGACGCGGGCGAGACGCCCACGACACGTTACAAATTCCCAACCCCCACACGCCAAATTCCAAACGGCAGTACCCAATCGCCGCATCGGGCGTAAGCGTTTGGGATTTGTCGTTTGGCTCATTGGAATTGGTTTCGTATTTTGTATTTCGTGTTTCGTATTTTCCGTTTTCAGCCTGCGTCTTCGTCGAACAAAGGCCCACACAGGCCCCACTGCTCGCGGAGCAGGCGGATTTTCGGCTCGCCCGCGAACGACGACTTCTCGCCCGTCCACGCCAGCGTGCCCTTGCCCTCCCTGCCCGCCGCGCCCTGGGCCAACTGATACCGGAACACCTCGCGCAACCGATAGTGCCCGTCCTCGCCGAGTGGCTCGACCTCGCTGATCTGCGTCAGCGACCGCCGACCGTCGTTGAACCGCGTCACCTGCACGATCACGTCAATCGCCGACGCGATCTGCGTACGCAACGCGTGCAGCGGCAACTCCACCTTGCTCATCATCGCCAGCGTCTCCAGGCGATTCAGCGCGTCGATCGCCACGTTCGCGTGCAGCGTCGACATGCTGCCCGCGTGACCGCTCGTCATCGCCTGAATCATCTCCAACGCCTCGCCGCCACGAACCTCGCCGATAATCACGCGGTCAGGCCGCAATCGTAGCGACGATCGGAACAAATCGCGAATGCTCACCTCGCCGCGGCCCCACCGGTCTGCCGCACGCGCCTCCAGCGAAATCACGTGATTCTGCTGCAACTCCAACTCGCTGGAATCCTCGATCACCACGATCCGCTGATTCAGCGGAATGAAGCCGCTCAGCACGTTCAGCAGGCTGGTCTTGCCGCTGCTGGTCCCGCCGGCCACCAGTAGATTCTTCTCCGCCAGCACGCACAGCCGCATGTAGTCGCGGGCCTGCCCGGTCCACGACCCCACCTCGATCAAATGCTCGGCGTCGAACATCACCTTCGAAAATTTGCGGATGCTCATCACCGCCGCCGACTTGCACAGCGGCGACAACACCACGTGCACACGGCTGCCGTCGGGCAGGCGGCTGTCGATCAACGGATGCTCCACGTCCATCCGCTTGCCGGTGAACTGAAGCACGTTATTGACCGCCGCCAACATCGCCTCGTCGTCCTCGAACCGCGCGTCGGTCCGAACCAACTGCCCGTTCCGCTCGACATAAATCTCGCGGGGGGAATTGATCATGATCTCGCTGACGGCCGGATCACGCAAAAACGGCAGCACCGGAGCCAAAAAATGCTCCACGGTGGCTTCAAAAATATTCAACCGCTCTGCCATACGCTACCGCCGAACTCCAGCACAACCCCCCACGACACCACGACATACCACATCGCGCCACGCGCAAACAACACCCCCCTTCCTCGCGTATTGTACCGCCAACCAAGGTATTGGCCAATAGGTTCCAATTATTCTGGATGCACGTCACGTGTGGAGGTGGCGTATCCTGGCTGCAGGGCCTGCGGCCAGGATTGGGCTTTCGCCGCCGGTTTTCATCTACAAACGTGACGTACACCCAATTTTCTCGCAAAAGCACTTGACAACGCCCGCCTGTCGGGAAATACTGTACAACTCGTCGCACACACCCACGACAGCAAGTGGCCACGTGTGCGGCGGCGGGTTATTCCTGGATAGCTCAATGGTAGAGCATGCGGCTGTTAACCGCAGGGTTCAAGGTTCGAGTCCTTGTCCAGGAGTTTTTTTAGAATGACGGGCGGTATCGAGCAAGACACCGCCTTTTTCATGCGCCCAAGACGCCACGCACCACACCGCCGCCAACCACGCCCCCAACGCGAGTTACGACAACCACTTCCGCCAACCCGCCGCCACACCCCGAAAACTCTCCCGACCGGCCTGTTAACCGCCAAGAGAGCCGTTTCGCCGTTCTCACCCAAAACTCTCACCCTCTCGCCTCTCTGCGTCGGTACGGGTTAACAACCGCGAAGGAAACGGGCTGACGCAAATTTTATGCTGAAATTTCCGAAAATCAGCGCAACAAAACCGGCCCGTTTGCGGATATAGAGATTAACAGGACTCGCGCATCCTCACAACGCCGCCATGGGGTGGCACAATCGAACGGGCTTCGCCTTTTTGCGCTGTTCGCATACGACGACCACCGCGATGGCGGCGAACGTGCCGCGGGAGTTGGCGGCGATGGCGAAAATGTCGGCGGGCGAGTTGCGAAGCCGCTATCGCGAGTTGTTCGGCGAAGAATCCCGCTCGGGCAACAAACAATGGTTGTTCCGCCGGTGTGCGTGGCGGCTCCAATCACTCGCTGAGGGCGGTTTGTCCGAGCGGGCGCTGCTGCGGGCGAAGGAATTGGCTCGCGACGTGGATGTTCGTCTTCGCCCGCCGGGGCCGGACAACATGCCCCGCGCGGAGCAACCGCAACTGGCGGGCCTGGCGCGGACGGTTCGCAGCCCGATCCTCCGCACCCGCGACGCCCGCCTGCCCATGCCGGGCACGGTGCTGCGACGCAAATTCAAAGGCCATGTGTATTCGGTCGATCCCCATATTCTCCGCCAATCGGCCTCTCATTGGCTCGGCGGTCGCTGCGCCGATGGTGGCGGCGGCGAAGGTGTTTTCGGACATGGGCGACAGCGTCGCCAAGATGTCCGCCCGAACGGGAATTGGTGTTGAAAGTCTGTCGGAGTTGGGCTAGCCGGAGTTAAAATTGTCCGCGCTGAAACCTTCAATCCAATTGCCGAAAGTATCCTTATAGTAAACCACCAAACTCCAGTCTCTATCGCTCCAGCAGCCGATCCAGTTGACTTCCGGTTCGTCTGGATATTCGGGAAACAGCGGATACCAAAAGGCCAAAATCCGAAACACGATTTTCACCTTTTCGTTTTCGAATGTATAGATTCCCGAGTTCCCGGCCTGATCGTACGTTGATCTCCAACGGCGCGAAACTGGCTTCGTCATAGACTCGTTCCACATACGCCGCCACCGGCTGCTGCACGATGGTCTGGGCGGCGGTGTCCTCCTGTTCAGCGTAGCGGACCCACAGATACTCCCAACCCTTCTTCGATGGCACCGTGATGGAGCCGACGCTGATGTTCGTACGATTCTGGCTGGCCGCGAACCGGAACGTGATTTCCCAAGACCTTCAACATGCCGCCCTACGCCGTGGCCAGAGAACTCTTCCGCCCCG
>WRDM01000040.1 GCA_009783465.1 Phycisphaerae bacterium
CAAACCCAACCGGGCCTACCTGGCCCCCTCCCGCGAACCCCTGGAATTCACCTACGCCAACGGCCGAGTGACCTTCACCATACCCACCATCGAAATCCACCAAATCGCCGTGATGGAGTAGGCATAGGGTAATCGTAAATCCGGCTCTGCCTGTTTGCGTTGTAAGACGTTTGGAAAACAAAACGTTTTGTTTTCCAAACGTCTTACAACGCAAACAGGCAGAGCCAGATTTACGATTACCCCAAATACACCGTACCCCCCGACGCAATCGTCGGGTTTACATCCCCACGCTCCGCCAATTCCGCCGCGCTGTTGGCCAGCAGCGGACCAATCTCAATCGCCGCCGCCACCTGGCCGTCGGCGTCGCGCGGAACGCGGACGCCTGCCTGCTCCAGCCACGTCGCCGCCCGGCGGACCTGATCGTGCAAGCTGCTGGCCAAACTGTCCTCGCCGGAAGCGTTCTTGATCGGACTGAACTCCTCGCTGCGAAGCGTCTCCAGCACCACGACTTTTTTCGCCAGCGGCAGCGCGTCGAACACGAACATCTCCAGCTTCACCGCGTTGGGTTCCGTGGGCCGAACCGCCTCGCCCCGCGCGTCCACGCACGAGACTTTCTTCGCCGCGCGGTGCCATGGCAACGCCATCTCGCCCCCGCCGCCGGTCAGCGCCTCCACGAAAGGCCGACTGAGAATGTGAATCGCGATCGACCCGGCGCTGAACCGCAGATGGCCGTCCGCGGTGGTCTCCCTCGCCAGCGTTTCGGGCATGTCGCTGTACTCGATCACCGTCGTCCGCCCGTCCACCACGCACACGTTGCCCAGTTTCTCCAGCGGCTCGCGCTTGGGCAGCACCTTGGCGGACATCTCCGCTTCGTCCATCGCGTGCAGGCCGATAAATAACGGATCCACCACACGAACCAGCGGATTGTCCACCTGAAAATAACTGATCAATTCCACGCCGCGACTGGCCATGTCCGCCAACGCGCCGCTTTTGCGCAGCGCCGTCAAGCTCCCGCCGTGGCCGTTGGGACTCAGCGCCAAACCGCCCTTGCTCTCCAACAAAATCTTCCCGTCAAAATCAAACGCCGGCATCGTGCCCTGGACCAGGAAAAACACGTCCGTCTCCGCCAGGCCGAAATACCCGTGCTGCCGGAAAAAACTCCGCGTCGCCACGTCGTTGGCGGGACTGGTCATCACGTACAGCGGCACGGTGGTTTGATATCGCCGATTGGCGGCCAGCAACTGCTCAGCGAAGAGCTGAAAAAGCGGCTTCTTCCGAACCGGCGTCGCGGGCAGACAGCCTTTGGGGCCTTCATATCCCAATCGCGTGCCCTGGCCGCCCGCCACCACGAATGCGGCCACTTTGCCCTGGCGGATCCACTGCTCGCCCAACGCGAAGGCACGCTGCTTCTTCATGATCATCGCTCCGTCGGCTGTGCGAATCGGCACGACGGCAGGCGGCGAGATCTCGCCGCGCGGCACGGTTGGCTCGGCCAGCACATACGTCGCGATCAGCCGATCCAACTGCGCAAAATCCACTTCGGCGATCTGCTCCAGCAGCGCCGTCCGCTCCGCCGGCGACAAGGCCTCGTAAAATCCAAGCAAATGCTCCTGACCATGCGTCGCCAACAACGCGCTCGCAGCGGCAATGTCCATGTGAACTCCTAAATGTCCAAGCTCTGGGGTGTCCAATTTCCAGCCATTGTATTTATCGAAATCGCGCCGCACAAAACATAAACGAAAACCGGGCTCACCATTGTGCTTCGGCGAACGGATGATGGTCATTTTTCTTTTTTGGTTTTGGGATGGAGTCGATGACGGCTTCGGCAAGGGCCAGGTCGCCTGGGGTGGTGACTTTGATGTTTCTCGGGTCGCCCAGGACGACGCGGACGGGTTCGCCGAGGGCTTCGACGAGGGCGGCGTCGTCGGTGGCGGCGGTCGGATGTTCGTATGCCCGGCGGAGCAGGGCGGTGCGGAAGACCTGCGGTGTCTGGGCTTCCCAGAGGTGCTCGCGGGAGACGGTTTGCTGGATCGTGGTGTCGCCGACTTTTTTCAGTGTGCCGTGGATGGGGTAGGCCAAAATGGCCGCCCCGGTGGCGTGGGCCTGGGCGAACACGGCGTCGATCCAGAGGGGCGAGACGCAAGGCCGCACGGCGTCGTGGACGCACACCAGGTCGGCATCGTCGCGCACGCGGGCCAGGGCGTTGCGGACGCTGTCGCTGCGCTGCGCGCCGCCTTCGCAAAGACTTACGCCCATGAATCCCAGGTTGCCGCCGAACCGTTCCGTGATCTCGGGTATGTCCGCGGGCGAGACCACCAGTTGCACCTGCACGACATCCTCGCGGCTGGTGAACAGCTCCAGTGTCCGCAGGAACAGCGGTTGGCCCTTGATGCGCTGAAAAATCTTGTTCTGCTTCGCGCCAAACCGCGAACCCGAACCCGCCGCCGGCATGATGACCGATATTTTTGCCATAAACACCTCGTATGTGTCCACGTGACGCGGGCATCTTGCCCGCGTGTTCCAAGGGCGTCCCGCCCTCGCCTGGTTACGGAACAAGCACAATGTTCTCCGTGGACCAGTCTGATGGATCGCACAACGCGGGCGAGACGCCCGCGTCACGTGAATGCATTCGCCCGCAGATCCTACCTTGTGGCCTCGCCGGGGCCAAGCTACAATTTCGGCATGAATTCGCCGCGACAGTTTATCAATCAAATGGTGGCTGGGGAGATGATCGACCAGGTGTTCCTGGTGCGCGACAAGGAACTGCGCACCGCGCGGAACGGGTCGCTGTATTTGCAGTGCTCCCTCGCCGACCGCACGGGCACGATCCCAGGCCGAATGTGGCAGACCTCGGAAACCATTTTCAATTCCATCCCGCCCGACGGATTCGTGCAGGTCAAAGGCCGGACTGAGGACTACCGCGGCGCGCTCCAGTTCGTGATCGACGCGTTGCGTCCCTGGCCATCGGAAAAAGTGGACCTGGGCGACTTCCTCGCCGTCACGCCGTTTGACATCGAGGACATGTGGGCCGAACTGCTGGAAATCCTGCGCGACGTCAAGGACCGCCATCTCCGCGCGCTGCTGAAAAAATTCGTCGAGGACCGCGAACTCGTCGCCGCGTTCAAGCGGGCGCCCGCGGCCATGACGCTCCACCACGCCTACCTTGGCGGGCTGCTGGAGCACACGCTGGGCATGGCCCGGGCCGCCAAGGCCGTGTTGCCGCTGTATCAGAAGGAGGTCAACGCCGACCTGGTGCTGATGGGGATTTTCCTGCACGATATCGGCAAACTGGCCGAGCTGACCACCGGCACGAACATGGGCTACACCGACCGCGGGCAACTGCTCGGGCACATCACGATCGCGTCGATCTGGATCCACCAGCGGGCCCAGCAGGTGGCCGACGAAACCAACGAACCGTTCCCCGGCAAGACGGTCGACCTGCTGACGCACGTGGTGCTGTCGCACCACGGCACGCTGGAGTTTGGCTCGCCGCGCCTGCCCGCCATCCCCGAGGCGTTCGTCGTCCACTACCTCGATAACCTCGACGCCAAACTCTGGATGACCACTCACCAGATCGCCAACGACCCCGACACAAAAAGCGCCTTCACGCCGTACGTCCGCGAACTGGAAACCCGCCTGTACAAACGCAGCCGCGAGTTGTAACGAACCCAGTCTTCCTGTTCTCGTGACGTGAGGATAAGATCCTGCCCCCGCGTCAGTCCATGGCCTTTTGGAGCGTCTCGAGGTGGGAGAAGATCCATTTGACTTTTCGGTCGATCATTTGGAGGAAGGGGAAGCCTTCCATTCGGCCGAAGCTGCCGGTGGCGGCGATGGGGAGGACGGCTTCGGCGATCATGGCTTCGCACATCAGGTAGGGGATGGCTTTGAGTTCGGCGACGCTGACGACGTTGACGCTGTCGTAGCCTCGGAGGAATCGTTTGAACCGGGCTTCGTCGACGTATTCGGGCCAGCGGGTCGGGTCGTCGCCTCCGCCGATAATCGAGTGCTGCAAGGCGCCGTTGGCTAAGTCGATCACGCGCTGCTGGAGGCGGGCGGTGTCGTAGTCGATCACGGCCACCACGTGCTTCTCGCGAAACAGCATGTTTCCGGGATGCCAGTCGCCATGGACGATTTGCAGGCCCCATTTTTCCAGCCCGAGTCCGTTGGCCTGAGCGGCGCAGTTTCGGTAGGCTTCGTCGAGGTTCTGCACGACGGTGGACATGACTTCGGCTGGCGGCAGTTTTTCGGCGGGCAGGTTACGGATGGAGTTTCGGACGGCCTGCTGAATGGCGGGCTGGTTGTGGTAACTTCCGGTGGGCGGTTTGTAGTCGCTGCGGAAACCCGCCAGGAGTTTGTGGTAGAGGCCCAGGATTCGCCCGCTGGAGTGGGTGGCTTCGAGGCTGGCATCGTAGTTGGTGCCCGCGATGAACTCGAACATCTCGTAGATGTTGCCGCCCAGCAGGAGCATGGAGTTATTGTCGGGTCGGGTGCCCAGCAGGTGCGGCAGCGGGAAGTTCTGGGCCGCCAGCATGAGCTGGATCTGATGCGTGAAGGCGACTTTGGCGGCGTCCTCCCGGCCTCGGACGCGGCGTTTGAAGAGGAATCGTCCTTTTTCGCAGTCGATGGTGGTTTTGGGGCTTCGGCGCGAGCCGCGCGCGAATTCCGCGATGGAATGGATGATGCCCAGGTCGTAGTGGCTTAGACAGATAGCCAATTCCTCGGCGCCGAATTTTTCTCGATCTGCTGTCATGGCTTCGCAACGACGCGTAAGTGTATCGTCGCGCACGCTTCCGCGAAAGGAAGAAGAAATCAATTTTCGCGCAAAATGACGGACGAACCCAAAATCGGTTACGCATCTATTATCGGCGATTTATCCCCGTCGGCCTTAGAAACTGTTTCACATTTGCACGAGCGTGGTTACAATGGCGCGGGACGGGCTGTACAATAGCGGCCTTCATGTGCGGTTGGTTTGATTGAGTGGGAGTTTGCCGTGAGGCGGGCTTCCGAGCGAAACGAGCATCTCTATGCGAAAGGAACGATCATGCGGTTGGCACTACTGGTTATGGCGGGTGTTGTGATGTTGGGCTGCTCCGCTGGCGACATGCATCCGGGCGCGCACCCCTCGACGGGGGTGATCGCGGCGGCGGATTTTGCCGGGCTGGAAGAGTACGCCAAGGACGGTCAGCTCACGCCCCCCGCGGACGGGAAGGCGTCGCTGTATCTGACGCCGTGGCGGTCCAACGTGCGGACGGCCAGCGCGCACAAAGCCCTCGCGGGGTTTGGCGTGTATTACAAGCATGTGCCGGCGTGGAACATTGAAGAGAGCACGGCCTTCATGAAGCAGATGAAGGCGGCCGGCGTGCAGCGTCTTCGCATCGCGCCGCATTTGAGCCTGTTGATGGTTCAGACGCCCGAGGCGACGGTCGATGAACGGGCCGTCAAAGGCCTGGTGAGCGAACTGACGGGCTGCTTCAACGCGGGCATCCGCCCGACGGTGACTTTCGTGCATATTCCGCCGATGAGCGGTGGCGACGAACTGGCCGCCCAGTGGGCTGCCGCCAGCTACATCAAGACGCTCATGCCCTGGGGCAAGCCCGGCGACGACACGTACAAAGCCTACTTCGAGAAGGTATACGCGGGCTTCAAAATCGTCCTGGACGCCGCTCGCGAAGCCGGGTTCACCAAGCCCGGAAGCTACGACCTGGAGTTGGGACAAAATCTGTATTGGGGTTTCCCCGCTCAGCCGCCGTTCCCCGGACTGACGATGGCCGACCTCGAATCCGGAGGGATCGTGTGGAATTTCCAAAAGGAACTGCTCGAACGGGCCGCCAAGGAAGGCTACAAGGAAGCCACCGTTCTGTGGGGCCAAAGTCATCACCGGTTCGACGCGCTGCTGCGTCAGCGGCTGGATTCGATGGCCGGCTGGTCGATCTCCTTCTACGGCACCAACCTGGGCGTTCCGGGCACCGAGACGTTCATCGACAACAGCAAATGGCCCGCCCGCGACCGGCTGACGTTCGCCGAAGGCACGCCCCCGGCGGTGAACCTCATGAAGCCCGAAGGCTGGATGGCCGACTTCAGCCGGAGGGACAATCTCATCGCCTTCATCAAGGCCGCCGGCGACAAGCGCGTAGCCATCACGTCGCTGGGCGTCGTTCCGAGCGACGATCCCCGGCTGTGGATCGAAACGGTGAACGATGCCGGCGGAAAAACGTACGCCAAAGCCGCCGGCGTCGACGGCTGGGAAATCAAGACCCGCTCCATCGTCCGCACGCTGGGGTTCTGGATGAACCAGGGTGCCGACCAGGTGCTGGTCCACTCCGCCTACGAAGGCAAGACCGACGAAATGACGCACGCCCTGATTCCGTTCGTGGAAAAACCCGAGGATTTCCGCTGGGAGAACTCTCGCCCGCTGACGGCCATGCACCGCCTCGCGACGGCCTTTGACGGCGCCAAGCCCATCGCGGACAAGAACATCAAACCGCTGTCGTTCCGCTATGCCCTCGCCAAGGACAGCGTGCTGATCCCCACCATTCAGGAAGACGGAAAACCTCTGACCGCCAGCGACGCCATGACGATCCTGCCCTTCCAGATCGACAGCAAGAAATACGCCGTCATGGTCTACGTGCAGACGCCCGACATCACCAAACGCCTCGAACCCGTCACAATGACGTTGAGCATCGACAAGGTCGTCAAGGGCGACGTGAAACTGATCGTCCCCAGCAACGCCGCCGCCGACGGCAAGGCCCAGGTCAGCCAGGCCAAGGACAACTTCACGCTCGTGACGTTCCCCGTCAGCGACGAAGCGACCGTTTTAGTGTTTGACGTGAAGTAAGATGTGTGGCACCAAGAACGTCCCGCCCATGAAACGATCATGGGCGGGACGTTCACCAATGTGGCTGAAATTTCTGACATGATGGGCATTGCTTGATTTTTCCGTCGAAAACAACCGATTTTCCTCCCCGGTTTCTTGTCCATGCAACGATGCCACAGGGGTCAAAAAAACTCGCGAAAACGAAAAAATGTAGATGCGGTTATCCTGCCCGTGTGATAGTATGAACAATCGTTCATGAAAATTTCATGCACAAATTGCTCAGGTTTCAAATTTTCGACACGGCGGTGTCTCTCTAACACTGCCGTCGCGTGGGGTTGGCGTCGCCTGTTTGCGTAGTGGATGATTCCGTTTCGGAACCGCCCACGACGCAGACAGGCGTCGCCTTTTTTCATCCAGCCTGGTCCCATTCACCCATCGTGCGTTGATTGACCCCGGTTGCGTATTGTCGAAAACAAACTTGAGGACATCATGATCAGACCGTCATTAGACGAGGCGAAAACATTGGCCGCCGGCTGTACCGTCGTGCCGATCGCGCTGGAGATCTTCTCCGACCAGACAACGCCCATCGAAATTCTCCGAAACATTCGGCGGCAGAGCGAGTGTTGTTACATTCTCGAAAGCATTAACGGCAGCGACAGTTGGGGGCGATACTCGTTCGTCGGGTACAAGCCCGTCATGGCCGTTTGGGGCACGGGCAACGTCGTCGCGCGGCGGGTCGGCATCGAGGAGACCGAGGCCGAGGAAGACGCTCTCGCCGTGATCCGCGAACTGATCGCCAAACACAAAAGCCCGCGCATCGCCGATTTCCCGCCCTTCACCGGCGGGTTCGTCGGCTATTTCGCGTACGATTTTGTGCGGAAGTTCATCCCTGGCCTCGAGCTGCACGCCAAAAATCACGCGGGATTCCGCGATTTTCACCTGATGTTGATGGACAAGGTGATCGCGTTCGATCACTTCAAACAGAAAATCTACATCATCGTCAACATCCCGACGGAGAACATTGAGCAAAGCTACATCCGCGGCGTCACGGAGTTGAAGGACATCGAAAAAACGATCCTCACCCCAGCCGCCCACGGCGAGGAGGAGTCGCTCGTCCGCGGCGAGTTCACGCAGGCCTTTACAGAAGAGCGGTTCAAGGAAATGGTCGGCACGGTCAAACGCCACATCGTCGAGGGCGACATTTTCCAGGCCGTCATCTCCAACCGCTTCAAAGCCCACTTCAAGGGCAGCCTGATGAACACGTACCGCATCCTCCGCACGCTCAACCCCTCGCCGTACATGGTGTACATGAATCTGGACAACATGGAGATCGCCTGCTCCTCGCCGGAGACGCTGGTGGCGTTGCGGGATGGCGAGGTCAGCTCCTTCCCGCTGGCGGGCACGTGTCCGCGAGGCAAAACACCGGAGGAGGACAAGGCCTTGTGCGAGGCGCTGCTGATGGACGAGAAAGAGCTGGCCGAGCACGACATGCTGGTGGATCTCGCGCGGAACGACATCGGCAAGGTCTGCCGCTTCGGCAGCGTGCAGGTTCGCGAGTATCGGCAGATCAAGCGGTTTTCGCACGTCAGCCACATTTCGTCGCACGTGACGGGCACGCTTCGCGAGGGCAGGGACGCGATGGACGTGATCGCGGCGGCGCTGCCGGCGGGCACGCTCTCGGGCGCGCCGAAGAAGCGGGCGTGCGAAATCATCGACGCCGTCGAAGGCATCAAGCGGGGCGTCTACGGCGGCGCGATCGGCTACATCGACTTCGCGGGCAACATGGACATGTGCATCGGCATCCGCATGGCCGTGCTGAAAGACGGCAACGTGTTCGTGCAGTCCGGCGCCGGCATCGTGGCCGACAGCGTGCCGGAAAACGAGTATCGGGAAACACAAAACAAAGCACGGGCGGTTATGGAAGCGCTCCGGCGCAGTGGAGAGGTGCGAACATGATTTTGATTATCGACAACTACGACAGCTTCACGTACAACCTGTATCAGCTCGCGGGCGCGTCGAGGCCGGACATCGCGGTGGCGTACAACGACCGCATCGGCCTGGCGGAGATCGAGGCGATGGCCCCTTCGCACCTCATCATTTCGCCTGGCCCCGGCAGGCCCGCGGACGCGGGGATCTGCGAGGACGCGATCCGCCATTTCGCGGGAACCATTCCCATCCTCGGCATCTGCCTCGGGCACCAGGCGATCTGCGAAGCCTTCGGCGCGACGATCACGTACGCCAAAACGCTCATGCACGGCAAAAAAAGCAGGGTGCACATCGCCAACGGCAATCCGATTTTCCAAGGCCTGCCGCCGCTGCTGGAAGTGGGTCGATACCACTCACTCGCGAGCGACCGAAGCACGCTGCCCGACGAACTGCTCGTCATCGCCGAAACCGACGACGGCGAAGTCATGGGCGTCAAACACCGCGATGTCGACGTGTTCGGCTTACAGTTCCACCCCGAGTCCATTTTGACGCCACAAGGCGGACGGATTATTGAAAACTTTTTACGGATAGCCACAAGCCACTAGCCACCAGGTATGGCGGCGTTTGTTGTCAACCAGGGCAACCTGCCGAGTGGGTAATGAAAATTTGATTCGCGAATCAGCGGAGCCGCGAGGCCACTCTCTCGAGTTGGATGGGCGATTTTACCGTCGCGCACCGAAAACCCTGGTGGCTAGTGGCTGATGGCTAGTGGCTTTCTGCAACCGAAAATTGAAAACATAATTAAGGATAAAACCAATGATAGAACAAGCAATATACGACATGCTCGCCGGCAGGGATTTGACGTTGGATACGACCCAGGCCGTCATGTTGCGGATGATGGAGGGCAAGGCGACTGACTCGCAGATGGGCGCGTTTCTGGCGGCCATGCGGCTCAAAGGCGAGACCATCGAGGAGATCACCGCCTGCGCCAAGGTCATGCGGGAAAAATGCACGAAGCTGCATCCGCAGACCGACGTACTGGACATCGTGGGCACGGGCGGCGATGAGTTGTTTACGTTTAACATTTCCACCGTGTCGTCGTTCGTGGTAGCCGCGGGCGGCGTGCCGGTGGCCAAACATGGCAACCGTAGCGTCTCGAGCAAGTGCGGCAGCGCTGACGTGCTGGAGGCGCTGGGTGCGAAGATCACGCTGACGGCCTCGCAGAGCGAGCAGGTGCTTGCCCGCGCGGGCATGTGTTTCATGTTGGCGCAGGTGTACCATTCGGCGATGAAGCACGTCGCCCACGTGCGGCGCGAGCTGGGCGTACGGACGATCTTCAACATTCTCGGACCGTTGGCGAATCCGGCCGGCGCGAACATTCAACTGCTGGGCGTGTACGACGAAAATCTCGTCGAGCCGCTCGCCCGCGTGTTGGGCAACCTCGGCGTGAAGCGCGCAATGGTCGTTCACGGCCACGACGGGCTTGACGAGATCACGCTGACGGGCACGTCGACGGTGTGCGAGGTTGCGGGCGGAAAGCTCAACAGTTACTTCATCACGCCGGAGCAGTTTGGGTTCGTGCGGTGCCAGCTCGCCGATTTAACCGGCGGCGGGCCCGAGGAAAATGCGGACATCGCCCGGCGGATTCTCTCCGGCGAGAAAGGCCCCAGGCGGGACACGGTGGTGCTCAACGCGGCCTGCTGTTTGTACATGGGCAAGCGCGACATCACGATGCGGCAGTGCGTTCGGCTGGCGCAGGAGGTGATCGACAGCGGCCAGGCGGCGGCGAAACTGGATGAGTTCATCCGCGTGACGAACGAGGTGCCGTAGCACGGGCATCTTGCCCGTGAGTCGCATGGGCGTCTCGCCCATGCAATGTGGCCTTGAGAGCAGCGTGTTGGAATCGGCGTGGACGGCAGCGGTGTTACGTTACGACATCCTGCCAATCCCAACCACGGGCAAGATGCCCGTGGGACTCATGGGCGAGACGCCCATGCTACGGTAAGGAGTGACATGAACATACTAAATCACATCATGGCCGCGACGCGGGAGCGTGTCGCGCGGGACAAGCGTGCGGGCCTGCCGCCGTGTGCGTCGGCCCGGAAGCCGTTCGCGTTTGAGCAGAGTCTGCGGCGGGCGGACGACATCGCGTTGATCTGCGAGGTGAAAAAAGCGTCGCCGACGAATGGAATCATCGCGGCGGAGTTTCCGTATCGCGACATCGCGGCGGACTACGAAGCCGGCGGGGCGGCGGCCATCTCGGTGCTGACCGAGCCGGATTTCTTTCTCGGCGACGACCGCTATCTGGCCGAGATTCGCGAAACGGTGGCGGCCCCGCTGCTGCGGAAGGATTTCATCGTCGATCCGTTCCAGATCGAGCAGGCTTCCCGCCTCGGCGCCGACGCCGTGCTGCTGATCTGCGCGATTCTTACGCCCGGACAACTGGCCCAGTACATTACGGTCGCTGACGGGTTGGGCCTGTCCAGCCTGGTGGAGGCGCACGACGAGGCGGAGTTGCGGATGGCGCTGGCGAGCGGGGCGCGGGTCGTTGGCGTGAACAATCGAAACTTGAAGACGTTCGAGGTGGACACGGGCAACAGTATCCGGCTGAGAAGTTTGGCGCCGCCGGACGTGGTGATGGTGTCCGAGAGCGGCATCCGCACGGCGGCGGACGTGGCGTTATTGCGTCGCCACGGCATCGACGCGGTGCTGATCGGCGAAACACTGATGCGCTCGCCGGATCGCAAAGCGGCGATGGCGGAGTTACGCGGGCAGTAGCATGCCACGGTATTTGCATACCGCGTCATTATGTATGAAAAAGCAAAAAATTGCCACCTGTTCGAACCTTTTAGGTTCTAATAATCGTATTATAGGTTATAATAACTATGAAATAGAACCTAAACTTTACAGGAGATCGTGTTATGTCACAGACAACAACATTCAGTGTTCGGATGGATTCGGAAGTGAAAAGTCAGTTCGATGAGTTTTGCGCTCAAGTCGGTATGAACACGACGGTTGCGTTCAATATGTTTGCCCGCGCCGTTCTGCGGGAAAGGCGGCTTCCATTTGAAGTAACCACAGAGTCTGATCCATTTTACAGTGAAAGTAATCTGGCCCATCTTCGCCGCGGCGTGGCTGCCCTCAACAGCGGCAAGGGCGTGGAACGTGACACCATTGAGGTGCCGGAATGAAGAAGGTGTAGTTCGAGGAAGCGTGGGATGACTATCTCTATTGGCAGACACAAGATAAGAAGACGTTGAAACGTATCAATCAGTTGGTGCAGGATATTTCACGCAACCCGCACGCGGGCATCGGAAAACCCGAACCGTTGAAGGGCGAGTTCAGCGGTTTTGGAGCCGCAGGATTGACGGAGTGAACCGCTTGATATACCGGATTCAAAATGGAACCCTTGAGATTTTGTCATGCAAAGGGCACTACGACGTATGACTAAGGTAAAAATTTGCGGCCTGCGTCGGTTGGAGGACGTTGATGCGGCCAATCGCGCGGTGCCGGATTTTGTCGGGTTTGTGTTTGCCGAGAGCCGCCGTCGGGTGGATGTGGCGTTGGCGGCGACGTTTCGGGAGCGGCTTGACAGTCGGATTGCGTCGGTGGGTGTGTTTGTGAATCAGGACGTGGAGTTTGTGGCGGCGTTGTGTCGCGACGGCGTGATTTCGTTGGCGCAGTTACATGGTGACGAGGATGGCGAAGCCATTCGTCGGTTGCGTGAGCGTTGCGGCTGTGAGGTGATTAAGACGGTTGGCATCTGCGATGGCGGTGGCGTCGGCGTGTTGCCCGCGTTGCCGTTGGGGGCGGAGTATTTGTTATTTGACACCGCGTCGGCGGCGCGGGGCGGCGCGGGGCGGGCGTTTGACTGGCGTGTGCTGGCGGGTTATCAAGGCCCGCCGTATTTCCTGGCTGGCGGGTTGACGGCGGCGAATGTGGCCGAGGCGATTCGTACGTTGGCGCCGTTTGCCGTGGACGTCAGCAGCGGCGTGGAGACGGACGGCGTGAAGGACGCGGAAAAAATCGAGCGATTTGTGCATAGTGTGCGGGTGGCGGCACAACCGTAGCATGGGCGTCCCGCCCATGAGTCCCACGGGCGTCTCGCCCGTGGTGGGATTGGCAGGAGTTTCGTGACGTAATATCGTTGCCACTCATACCGATGCGAGGTTGGGTCGGTTGGATGTGCGGATATTTTGTTTGTCATCACGGTTGCATGGGCGAGACGCCCATGCGACTCACGGGCGAGACGCCCGTGCTACAACAGAAACGATGTTTATGAACACCGGACGATTTGGCGAATTTGGCGGGCGGTATATTCCCGAGACGCTCATGAGCGCCTTGTTGGAGTTGGAGGCGGCCTACGGCGCGTGCAAGGACGACCCGCAATTTCAGGCGGAGTTGGACGGCTTGCTGGCGAATTACGCGGGCAGGCCTTCGTTGTTGTATTTCGCGGCGAATCTCACGCGGCAGGTTGGCGGCGCGAAGATGTACCTCAAGCGTGAGGACCTCAACCACACCGGCTCACACAAGATCAACAACGTGCTCGGGCAGACGTTATTGGCGAAGCGGATGGGCAAGACGCGGATCATTGCCGAGACGGGCGCGGGGCAGCACGGCGTGGCGGCGGCCACCGCGGCGGCCTTGCTTGGGTTGGCGTGCGAGGTCTTCATGGGGAAGGAGGACACGGAGCGTCAGGCATTGAACGTGTATCGGATGCGGCTGCTGGGCGCGAAGGTCCATGCCGTCACGTCCGGCACGATGACGCTCAAGGACGCCGTGAACGAAACCATGCGTGAGTGGACCCGCCGCGTGTCGGACACACATTACGTGCTCGGCTCGGTGATGGGGCCGCACCCGTTTCCGACGATTGTGCGGGATTTTCAGCGCGTGATCGGGCGGGAGATTCGCGAGCAGATGCTGCGAACGGAAGGCCGCCTGCCGGACGCGGTCGTCGCGTGCGTGGGCGGCGGGTCGAACGCGATGGGGGCGTTTTACGATTTTTTCGGCGACGCGTCGGTTCGGTTGATCGGTTGCGAAGCTGCCGGCGAAGGGATCGACACGGCTCGCCACGCCGCCACCGTCGCGCGAGGCAGCGTGGGCGTGTTTCACGGCATGAAGTCACTGTTCTGTCAGGACGAGTTCGGGCAGATCGCGCCGGTGCACTCGATCTCCGCGGGGCTGGACTATCCCGGCATCGGGCCTGAACACGCGTGGCTGCACGCGACAGGCCGGGCGGAGTACGTGCCCATCACCGATGCCGAAGCGGTGGCCGCCTTCGAGCGGCTCGCCCGTGCCGAGGGAATTATCCCTGCCATCGAGTCCGCCCACGCGATGGCGCACGCGGTCCGGCTGGCGGCGGAACTCGGGCCGGAAAAATGCATCGTCGTCTGCCTGTCAGGTCGAGGCGACAAAGACGTCGCCGCCATCGCACGATATCGAGGCGAGGAACTCCATGACTAAAATCAGCAACGTGGCGAGGGCGTCTCGCCCTCGCTCGACTGGCCATTACGGAACATCTGACCTGTCGGCAGGCGTTTTCGCGGGCGGGACGTCCGCGTCACGAGGAATTCCATGACGAAAAAAATTGGCGAAGCGTTTCGTGACAAAAAAGCGTTCATCGCGTACCTGATGGCGGGCGATCCGAACCTGGCCGTGTCGGCGGAGTTGATCCTGGCCGCCCAGGCCGCTGGCGCGGATCTGGTCGAAATCGGTATTCCGTTTTCGGATCCGATCGCCGAGGGCGAGGTCATCCAGGCCGCCAGCGTGCGGGCCTTGGCCGCTGGCACGAGGCTGGACGGCGTGTTCGACATGGTCGCGTCGATCCGGGACCGCATGCGGGTGCCGATGGTGTTCATGACCTACCTGAACCCCGTGTTCGTGTACGGCTACGAGCGGTTTTTCGCCCGGTGTGCCGCCATCGGCATCGGCGGGATCATCATCCCGGACATGCCGTTCGAGGAGCAGGGCGAGGCGAAGGCCGTCGCGAGACGGCACGGCGTGGAGATCGTCACGCTCGTCGCGCCAACGTCGGCGGCACGAACCGCCGCCATCGCCCGTGACGCCGAAGGTTTCATTTACCTGGTCTCGTCCATGGGCGTCACAGGCGTGCGAAGCGAGATTACGACTGACCTGTCTTCGATCGTGGCGGACATTCGCAACGTCACGGCCATCCCGGTGGCGATCGGCTTCGGCATTTCGTCGCCCGAGCAGGCGGCGAAATATTCCGCTATCGCCGACGGCGTCATCGTCGGCAGCGCCCTTGTACGGATTATCGGAGAGCACGGAATGAAAGCGAAACAGCCGCTGTGCGAATTGATTCGGACGATGAAAGACGAGATGGTTTGACGTTCTGTTCGGAAGCTCTTTCGTGACGGCTTGCCGGTTTACGCCGCAGGACGTTGTGAAAAGCGAAACGTTTTGCTTTTCACAACGTCCTACAGCGCAAACCGGCAAGCCAAATTCATGACCAGTCGATGATGATCTCCGTTTGTTCCGTTACCGTTTCAGTCCTTCAGAATGAACGGCGACGAGCGGGTCGGGTCGCTGAACATGATGCTGTTGGGCCAGCCGACCTTGTAGTCCTGGCTTCGGCCCCAGGTCATGTTGCCGCTGAAGTTCACGCCCACGCGGATGATCTCGCCGCCCTTGCCGGTCATGTTCAGCACGTCGGTGCCGCCGCGGCCTGCGATGCCGCCCACCAGCTTGACCTCGATCATCGGAATCTTGCCCATCACCGCGTAGCCCTTTCGACCCTTGAGCGAGACGCCCACGATATCGCCCAATTGCTTGCCCAACGGGTGGCTGGCGACGTCCATCAGTTTCGTCCCGTACATGTTTTCCCTTGGCAGGCCGTAGTTGGCGGACCACTCCTTGCCTTCACGGTTGTAGAAGCGGTACTTGAACAGGTGTGGCGTACCGTCCTTGATCATGCTCAGGCCGAACTGGTCCTGCTCCAGCCAGAGTTCCACGCCGTCGGCGGCGAACATCGTGCCGGGTTTCTCCGAGTCGAAGCACTGCGGCTCGCTGGTCACCACAAAGTACACGTACAGGTTCTCGCCGTCGTGGGCGAGGGCGCCAATGGCCGTGCCCAGGCTCATCGTCTGCCAGAGGTCTTCGGGCAGGACCGCGTGCTTGTAGCTCATTGCCGGCAGCGCGATGATCTGAGGCACCACGCCGGCCTTCTCCCACGCGGACCAGTCGCCGTCCGTCGGCAACGACGCGACCTTCGGGATTTCCTGGATTTTTTCCAGTCCCTTGGCCTTGACTTCGGATGTCAGCGGCGGGTCGCCGGCGACGGCACCGGTGAGTTTCCAGTCGAACGCCTTCGAGTTGCGTTTGATCGTCTCCGCGCCGTCAATCCGCAGCCTCGCGAAGCGGCCGATGCCGTCGTCCTCGACGTACGCGCCCACCTTGCCGTCGGGACGAATGTACGGATTCACGCCGTAACGCAAATCCACGAAACCGATCGTGTAGTGTGTCGGGAACGACCAGTTGCCCGTGCCCAGCCGCAGCCCGTCGGCGTCGAAGACGTCGGTCTGGCCGCCAAAACTCTTGCCGGCGAGGACGTAGGTGTTCTTGCCGTCGTTGATGGCGGAGACGGACATGTAGTTGCCGCCGCTGGAGAGGGCGAACCACTTGGGGTTGCCGTTGGCGTCGCACTTGCCCACGCCCGTCGCGTCGGCGCCCCAGGCGGGCACCATTTTGTTGTACAGCGGCGTGACGGCGCCGAAGTAGATGTTGTCGTTGGATCGGTCCACCGACGCCATCGTCGCGCTGGTCATGCCCGTGTCCGGGTCGTCCTCCACGCCGATCCGAACGGCGTTCTCGAGATCGAAAACCGGATCGCCCTTCTCATCCAGCCCCTTGAACGAAACGCGGTTGAAGAACAGCGAATACCCGCCCTTCACCGGATTGCCCATGGCGGCGATGATGTGGCCGTCCTTGGTGAAGGAAAGCGTCGCGTAGGCCCAGGGCCCCAGCTTGCTGTCGCGAAGGAACGCCGACGGCCTGGGCTTGACCGGGTCGCTGACGTCCACGAACCGCAACGTGCCATTGCCGTACACGTACGCGATGAACGGTTTGCCGCCCAGCACCACGCTCGTCGACGGCGAACCGAAAGTGCGGACCTGCGTGACTTCCTTCTCGTCCCGAACGACCGTGCCGACGGTGATGGGTTCTTCCACCAGCCAATCCCACGCGCCGGTTCGAGTGTCCACGCGGAAGACACCCAGTTCGCAGTAGACGAACTCGGGTTTCTGCGGATGCGCCACGGCCACGTCCATGAAATTGCTCAACAGGTCCATCAGAATCGTGCCGCTGTCGGGATCGAGCACCCGCGTGCGTGCCCATTCGCCGACGACCAGCCGTCCGTCGTTGAGGAAACACATGCCCCGCGGGTCGCGCATCGTGTCGGCGCCGACGGGCGTGAATTGGCCTTCTGTGCGAGGCTTGCCGAGTTTACGAATGAGCTTGCCGCCGGTGTCAAACACCGCCAGCGAGGCCTCCAGGCCGTACCGGCTGCCGTGACTGTCTGAACTGCTGTTGACGGCGACGCGGTCCTTTGACGCGGCGATGAATTTCGGGTGCGGCAGGCCGGTGTCGAACTCCTTGTCCTTCTTGCCGTCGGCGGTGAAGTGGAGAACCTTCTTGCCGCTGATTGCCCACAGCCCGCCGTTGGGGTCGTTCGCGAGATCGCCCACGTCCGCCACGGGCCAGTCGGCCAGCTTTTTGCCGTTGGTCAGGTCGATCACGCGGATCACGTTCAGCCCGCCCAGCGAAACGTACGCCTTCGTGCCGATTACCGCCAGGCCCAGGCCGATGGCGTTGGCCTCCTCGGGCGTCGTGATCTCGTACTGCTCCGACCCGTCGAGCATGTGGTTGCGGTCGCCCGGCAACATCAGCCGGGCCAGCTTCGGATGCTGCCTGTACTCCGAGCTGTCCGCTTTGTGCCCGAGCACGCCATAGATGTCGTCGTCGCCCGCCAGGGCCAACGCGCTGAACCCGCCGTCCGCCAGGCCGCTGGCGTGAATCGGAAGCCCCGTCGACGAAATCCGCCGCAGCGGGTACATGCCCTCGTCATAATACGTCACCATGATGAACCCGCCATCGGACAGCGGGACCACCTGGCTGGCGTTGTCGCAATGGAACGCGCCCATCGCGGTGCCGTTATCGCCAAACGCGCCGTCGTCGACCACGCGCATGTCGCTGGCGACCATCTTGGCGACGTATTTTCCCGCCGGCGCGACCTTGCCCATATCGTCCAGGCCGTCCCAGTACAAATCCACCACGCCTGACGCGTCGGCCAGCAGCATGCGGACCAACTTGCCGTCTTCCTTATAGATGCCCGCCGACTGCCGCCCGCCGGCGCCTTCGATCTTCGCGTCCAGCTTCACCCAGCCCTTGGCCAGCTTGGCTTCGGGATACTCATACGCGCCGGCGGCGACTTTTCCGTTCGCCACGGCGAAGGCTTTGCCGTCGCGGTCGAGCACCGCCACGGGCTTGCCGTCCTTGACCTGCGCCGCGCCGACCCACCGGCCCGGCAGTCCGCCGGCCCACGTTACCTCCGGAGAAATCCGCAGATCGTACGTGTCCGGGTTCGCGAACGCCGGAGCGACAAACACGCTGAAGTAGTCTTGCTTGCTGGCAGCGGGCCATTCGTGAACCTTCGCGATGGCCGGCACGTCGCCCCAGTTGCCCGTCGTGCCCGTCATCACGTTGTGATCGCTCGTCCAGCCTCGGCTGCTCAGACCGTCGAGGATCATGTTCGTGTTGTTGGCGGTTATAATCGAGTTGCGAATCTCGCCCGTTCCGTTCGTCAACGCCAAAATGCCCACGCTCGTCGAACCCGCCACCGTCACGTGATGCACGCGGGTGTTCGTCGCGCCCGACGCCAGCAGGCCGATGATGTTTCGCGTGAACAGGCAGCTCTGCACGAGCGTGTTGTCGGAGTTGCTCACGACCAGCCCGCGCGACAGGCCGTCGAATGTGCACCGCTCCGCCGCGGCGTTGCGGCACTTGTCGAATTTCAACCCCTGCCCAGGCCCTTTGAACGTCAGCCCGCTGACGGTGACCTTGTCCATGCGATGAAACGTCAGCGCTATCTCCGTAGGCCGGGCGGCGAGGAGCACGACCGGGCCCGCCTTGTCGCCAGTGAGCTTGCCGCTCTCGTCGCCGGTGACGAACATCATCGCGCCGTCGGCGCTGAACCGCTCGGCAATCAGCACGGTTTCCTTGTACTCGCCAGGACCGATGACGATGGAGTCGCCATGATTGAGCACGCCCGCCGCCCGCGTGATCGTCTTAAACGCCGTCGCCGCGGTCTTGCCGTCGGCGAGATCACTCCCGCCCGCACGAACAAACCACGTCTGGGCCTGAACCGACAACGACGCCACCAGGAAAACCGCAACAGCCACCGTCAACACGAAACGAGCCATGACATCCCTTTCCAAAAGAACAACCGATGAGCCGGCTACACAAGACAAGCACTACAAACTATCAACACACAAGAATGGGAAAGGACTCTCCCATTGTCAAAACATTCTTCATGGGGCCTGATCGTCCACCTCGGCAAGGATCGCGCGACTTTCCGGAGGGAGCCAACCTTCACCGTGTTTCATGGCGCGGTCGGCGTCCGCGATCAGGCCCAGGGAAATATCGTGTCGACCGCCCTGATATACAGCCGTCAACCAGGCGTGGAGGATGTCGACGGCTTCGAACACGCCGGTGATTTTTCCGCCCAGGCAGAGGATGTTCGAATCGTTGTGTTCGCGGGTCATCCTGCCCATGTACGTCGACGTGCATAACGACGCCCGCACGTTCGGGTATCGATTGGCGATCACGCTCATGCCGATGCCCGTGGAACAAATCAAAATCCCCCGCTCGCCCACGCCGGCGGACACGCGGGACGCCACCGCGGCCGCGTAGTACGGATAGCGAACGATCTCCGTGGAGTGACAGCCCAGGTCGCGCACGGCAATCTGTTGTTCGCCGAGCCAGGCCACCAAGTCCAACTTCAGTGGATAACCACCGTGGTCGTTCGCGATCCATAGAGGAGAGGAATTCACGGGGACTCCTGTGAAAAACGATATAGAAGGATAAAACCGTTTCAATTCGGATAGATACGTAAAAACGTCGCCTGTTCCTGGGCTTTTGTTCTACATATATTCACTAACTGGGCGGCCAACTGCTGTTGTTTGCTCATCGCGCCGGTTTGTTCGAATTTCGCCAGCCATTCGGGATGCATCGAGGCCGCGCCGCGGAACGCGCCGGCCAGCGCGCCGGCCATGGTGGCGATGGTGTCGGCGTCGCGGCCGAAATTGGCGGCGAATTCTATAGTCTTCGTCGTATCGCCGCCGGCCAGATAAAATAACGCCAACGCGGCGGGAATGGTCTCTCGCGAGTCGCACTGCACCAGCCGAATGGCGTCACTCTGATAATAGTGTTCGCGGAACGCGGCGTAATCGCTCGTTTGTTTCACCCAGCCGATCGCGCGCTGAATCAAACCAATCAGCTCGGCCGCGCTGGTTTTGTGCAGATACGCGAACGATGCGGAAACAACAGATTCCACCGTAGCATCCGGGCATAGCGCCGCCGCCACGGAGGCGGCCATCGCGCAGGCGCCGTCGCGGCAAAAACCACTGTCCCCGGCGTGTATCAGGCCGGCTACGTCAAAGGTTTGCAGCGCGGCCTGGCGAGGATTGCACGCATTAATGATCCCCATCGGCGAAATGGCCATCGCCGAACTCGACGACTGCATGTTGCCCCACCCGGCATGGACCGGCAGCGTCAGCCGTTCCTCCACCTTGTGCAACATATTGCGGACCGGAATAAAAAACAGGTGACCATACTTGTCCTTGTTCCGCAAAAAACTCTCGGCGAATTCGTCGGCCGTCACATGACCGTCGCTGGCGATGATCGCTTCGCACAAAATGGCCTTGATCGCGGAATCGTCGGTCCCGTCGCCGGAAAAATCCTTCACCCAGCCGTGTTTTTCCTCGATCTGTTTGTAATGCCACCCTTCCACCGGCGCGCCCATCGCGTCGCCGATCAGTCCGCCGAGCAGGCAACCCATGACCTTGTCCGTGAATGCGTCCCGCGTGTTCCGCTGAGCCATTCTATAGTTCCTTTTATCCTATATATAGCCGTCCGTCCGCATCGTAGCATCCAAATTGTTGAATCGTCCGGTTCATCACGTCCACGTGTTCCGGCGGAAAATCCAAATGTTGATCCACCGAACAGAAATATCCGCCCGCGGAACCCAGTTGCGCAATGCGACGTCGGGTCTCCTCGACGATCCGCTCCGCCGGTCCGTCCAGTACGATATCGGAACGCACGCCGCCGTGCAATGCCATTCTGCCCTGTGTGGTCGCGCGGATATTGTCCAGATTGTTGGCTGTCGCCTGGATCGGATTGAGTACGTCAATGCCAAGCTCCATCAGCAACGGAAGGATAGGTTCCACATGTCCGCAACTGTGCAACTCCAGAAGAACACCCTTCTCGCGATACACGCGGAACAACCGTTCGTATTCGGGCAACATGAATTCTTCCATAATCTCCGGGCCGACAATCAGTGATTTCTGCGTGCCCAGATCCTCGGAAAACTGGATGGCCTCGACGCCGAGCTTTATATAGTGCCGCGCGATGCCCAGTTGGAAATCCATGTAGTGGTGAAACAGTTCCTTTACGAAATTCGGTTCGGTGTAAAAATAGGTGAACAGGTTTTCCATGCCCACCAGTTGTTCCGCTTTTTCCAACAACAGATTGCGGTGACTGCCCGTCAAAAACGTGTCCATGTCCGAACGGGCTTCCGCCATCGTATAGATGAGTCCACAGATGCGTTCGTCGTCCGGCGAAGGCCAGCGGAACGATCGCAGCGACTCGACCTCCGCCAGCGGCAGCCAGGCCGGGAACCCCATGACGCCTTTCTGCTTTTTCTCCCAGACCGTGCCCCAGATGTCGGTCCAGGAACCGTCGACGGGCACGTTGTCGTCGCCGATGCCGTCATACCCTTCGTGGTTGCATCCTCGATACGCCATCCAGTGCCCCGGCAGGCCTGTCATGACATGGTCGGGCCTGTCAAACCGCAGGATGCGCAGCGCGTTTTCGCGTTTGGTCATGATGAGTAATTCCTTAATGTTCCGTTCGGAACCCCGACGGCCTTCGCAGTCTGCGGCTGGACCAGCTCAAAAGGACGGCGGCGGTCATGGCGTAGCCGAATGCGGTGAAGAGAAGGACCCATGTCGTTTCCCCCGCGCCTCGGTAACGGTCGGGCCAGTCGTATTCCAAATCGTAGCGGTGGAGAAAGAAAAACCGGGCCGAGCCATCCCCGACGACGCCCAGTTGCAGGAAAGGATTCGCGTTCGCGATGAGGTCGGCATAGTTGTTGGAGTGGTCATCGTAGTAAGGATTCCTGTACGAGCCATGGCCGTACATGTCGTCCACCACGAAGGCCACGATTGGCACGACCAGCCAGAGGATCAGGCAGATCGTCAGCACGGCCACCAGGGCCGCTGTCGTGCGAGAGGTGAACGTTCCCACCAGCACGCCCAGGGCGGCGATGAACGATGCCATACCGGCGACGATGACCGCGACGAACACCGCCGCGACCGGGTGGAGAATTCCGCCGATGGTGAAGAGCAGCACATGCAGCCCCAGCGGGAAATAGGCCAGCGCGAAGCGTCGCATCGCGGCGAGGAATTTTCCCCAGACGATGCGGCGGTTGCTCAGCGGGCTGGCGAGCACCATGTCCCACGTGCGGGCCTCCCGCTCGGCGGGGATGGTGGTAGCCGACACGACCACGGCGATCAAACTGCCCAGAACCCCCAGGAGCAGCAGGTACATGGCGGACATGTCGCTGCTGTCGAGCATGGGAATCGTTACAAGGTACACGACGAACTGCACGCCGAACACGACCACAGCCGCGATGTCGGACCGCGCCCGGAACCGGCGGCGGATGGAATCCTTCCAATACACCGGATTGCCGCGGAGAGGCCGAACCGTCGCGCGGGTGGGCTTGTTCTCGCCCGGTCGGTCGGCGTGCGTAGCCGCTGTCGCCGACAACGACGCGTCGGGCGTGGCGATGGGTGCGAGTGCGGGCGTGGGTGTTTTCCGGGCGGATTTTTCCTGCTGGCGCAGCGCGGACATCGACATGCCCATTGCCGACGCCAGCGACGCCCGGCGAATCACCCGCACGCACCGCCACAGCACCAGCCCGGCAAATGCGACGTTCACGATCACGCACACCCACCACGGGGCCTGCCCCAGGTTGCCCAATTGCAGAGAATAATACTCCGTCACCAGCGCCGCGACCGGATGAACCGCTGTCATCAGGTAGCTGACGATCTCATTTGTCTCATAGTTGGTGGAGTTGTACAGGAACAATTGCGAGACCAGAACCGACCCGCCGAACAGGATGCCCAGGGTCAGCAGGCTTTCGAGGAACGCCAGGTACGGGCGGCTGTTGTAGATGGAAAAATGCATCGTCACGCTGGCAACGATGAGCAGGGTCGAGAGTGTCAGCGCCAGGCCGATCAGCACGAACGACCACTGCACGCCGCCGAAGACCGTCAGCAGGGCCAGGATGGGCAGGCTCATCGCCAGCAGGCTCACGCACAGCACCAGTCGGCTGGCGAGTTTCCCCACGACCAGTTGCCATGCGTTCATGGGCGTGGTGAGCAGGGTTCCGAGCGTTCGGCGGGAGATTTCGTCGCTGATGGAGGCGGACATGGTGAGCATAGCCACCAGTTGTACGGCGATATATTGGATCCAGACCATGGCGGGCACGATCGTTCTGCCCAGGTCGGCCATGCGATAGACGATGCTGGCCGCCGAGCCGTCGTAAGGGCCGTACTCGTGCGCGCCGCGGTCCATCACGCCGCTCCAGAGCGGCAGGAGAATCGCCGCCATGACGGCAAGGTACATCAGCCGGAGCACGTACACCGGTTTCCGTCGCGAGGCGACGCGGAGTTCCTTGGCAAGGATCGGGCCGGTGAGCCAATGCATCGGCCGGGCGAGAATGTCCACCAGGCCTCGCCGGGGGCGGGGCGATAGTGTAATCATGTCGGGTTGTGTTGTCGCGATGTCGGTCACAGGGTGCCGGTTGCCGGAAAAGTCAACATCCCGAAAAAGCCCACTATACAAACAACATTCCAAACGGCTACAGCAAATGTTTTGCCATACATAACGTTGGGTGCACGTCACGATTGTGGGTGGAAAACCATGATGGCCGCAGGGTATGGAAAACAACCGATTGGCCTCCCCGTCTATGAGCAAGTCTTCGTCAAGCGGAAAGCGGTTTTTGTTTGCGGATTTCTTCCAGCCGTCTATTCGGTGTCGTCGCCAAGGACGCACCAGATCATGTATTCGTTCCGGCCC
>WRDM01000041.1 GCA_009783465.1 Phycisphaerae bacterium
AACCCGACTCCATGAAGTTGGAATCGCTAGTAATCGCGGATCAGCTATGCCGCGGTGAATGTGTTCCTGAGCCTTGTACACACCGCCCGTCAAGTCATGGGAGCTGGGAGCACCCGAAGTCGGCCCAATTCAGGGCTGCCGAAGGTGAGCTCGGTGACTGGGACTAAGTCGTAACAAGGTAGCCGTAGGGGAACCTGCGGCTGGATCACCTCCTTTCTAGTGGATAACTAGACGCCAAAATGGGACAACTCTCACGAGTCAACACCCCATGCGGAGCGATCCGCGAGGCGAATCTTGTTCAGCACGCTCTCATCCACGCAAGTGGACAACCCGGCGGTAACGCCGGGCCAAGACGGCATCACTGTTTACCATATAACGAAAAGACTCCAGTCGAAAGACTGGAGTCTTTTCATGCGCCAATCCAACCAGCCAATCCGACGAAATACGATAGTACCCTATCCATTTCCATGTAGAATAGCCGGAAAATCTATGCCGCCCATTCGTGGATCAGGAGATTCGGTTTTATGAATGCAATCGCCGCGCCGGATAACCCCGTCCCATCCAGACGAGCTGCCTGGTGGCCATATCTTTTTGTGGCGGCGGGGTTTTTATGGTGTTTTACTCATTTTCCCGGCGCGTGGTATCCCGATACGGAGGCGCAGCACGAGCAGATGCTCAGTGGCCAGTATCGTGACTGGCATCCTCCGGTCTTTGCCGCATTCTGGGGGCTGGTGAACACGGCCTGGAACACGGCCACCGGAATGGAGATTACGGGGTCCGAGGTGTTGTACGTCGTGCACGCGGTGATGTTGTGGGGTGGTCTGGCCTTGCTGGTGCACGCCGGTCGAGGGTTTTTCGGCAGGCTTTACGTCGATCCGGCGCGGTGGCGGCTCTGGTTCGTCGGGGCGTTGTTATTTCTTGCCCTGTTCGAGATGACGGACATCACTCGCGACGTTCTTAAAGACACCGCCATGTTCGCTTCGTATGTGCTGGCGGTGGGTGTCCTGTGCAATTTTCCAAGACGAATGGTCTGGAAACTCCTGGCCGGCGCGTTTTGCATGCTGTTGTTGTTTTATGGGACGGCGGTGCGGCACAATGCCGTGTTTGCCGTGCTGCCCTTGTTGTATTTGCTGGCCGCAAACTATGCGCCGTCTCCGTCCCATTCCACCAGTCCGAAATGTTCCCAACCCTCATCCCGATCGGCATGGCCATGGCGGCTGATGGGAGCTTCTCTACTTTTATGGGGCCTGTTGCTTTTGGGCATTTACGGCATGAATTACGGTGTGTTGAAGTCGGCCAGGCAAAACTCCATGCAGGAAATTTACTATGGCGATATCTGGCGTTTGAATTACGCGACCCAAACGTTTGATCTGCCTCCTTCGCCAAAAGGCGTCGGGTGGGAACCGCTGACCGAGGACGTTTTTTTCGCGTTGTATCAGCCCCGCCCGTTCGTGAAGGACGCTTTCGCGGAGATCAACGCGCACTATAACGAGCCGGAATCGCGTCTCCGCAGGTATTACCTACAGGATTTCAGCGGCGCGGAGGAGGAGTATCGGCTGTTAGCCCAGGCGTGGCAGTCCAAGGTGTGGCAGAATCCGTTGCTGTATATCAAGCTCAAGGGGAAGCTGTTCGGTTCGCTGCTGCGATATATGTCGTTTATGGAACTTACGGGCGTGTGGTATCTTGCGTTCGCGGTGGTGGTGTCTGGCGTGTGGGTGGTGAGGCTGGTTGCCAGGCGGCCGCTGGGCGATGTCACGCCCTGGTGCGTCACGATTTCGGGCTTGCTGTACGTGCTGCCATACCTGATTTTCCTCACGGATATTCAACGCCGCTACCTGATCTGGTTCTTTTTCGCCTCGCTGTTCGGCGCGGTCTGGTTTGCCGGCGTAGCCTATGTAAAGTACGCCACGCGAGGGCGAAATCGTCACGCGGAGTTGCCTGCTGCCCACGCGATGGCCTGAGGGCTGAGGTCTGAACGGCCAGCATTTTCCGCTCGCAATCCAAAATGCATAGTGATAGAAATGGCGACACCAAACGAAGGAGAACGTCATGAAGACGGATGTCGCCAATCCAATCCAGCGTTTTGTTTTCCTGCTCCCTGTCGTGCTCGTGGTGTCGCTCGTGGCGGGGGCGGGGTGTGGACCGTCGGGCGGGGATTTGCTGTTGCACGTCGCGGCTGCGGAAGGCCGGGTTGACGAGTTGGGTTCGCTGGTGGTACATAACGGCGCGAACGTCAACGCTAAAAACAAACGTGGCCAGACGCCGATGTTTATCGCGGCCCGGAACGGCCACGTCGAGGTCATGGCATGGCTGAAAAAACGGGGCGCGGATGTTAACGCCAGGGATAACGGCAGCCAGACGCCGATGTTCGGGGCGGCGGAATTCGGGCACATTGCGGCTATGGCGTGGCTGAAGGAGCAGGGTGCGGAGGTAGGTGCCAGGAGCAAAGGTGGCCAGACGCCGATGCACTGGGCGGCCACGCGAGGCCAGCTTGGGGCCATGAAGTGGTTGAAGGATCATGGCGCGGAGGTCAGTCCCGAAGACAACGGCTGGTCGCCGATGATATGGGCGGCGATGGATGGCCAGGTCGAGGCGATGAAGTGGCTGCACGAGCAGGGCGTGGAACTCCCCGATGTCGGGATGCTGAGTTCGACGCTGGCGAGGGCGGCCGCTCGTGGCGACATCGCGGGCATGGCGTGGCTGCGGCAGCGCGGCGCGGAGTTCAACTACGAGATGATGATTGAACGTGAGCAGAGCGTGCCCATACTCAGCAAGATTCCGCTGATTAATCGGTTGTTCGTCAATCGGGGCATGGTTCGTGACTCCGTGCCGGCGATGGCTGCGGCGGCCAGGTATGGCCAGGTCGAGGCGATGAAATGGCTGAAAGAACAGGGCGCGGAGGTCAACTACACCCCGTCGGGTTATTTTAACGATACGCCGTTGATCCTCGCCGCTACAGGCGGCCACGTCGAGGCCGTGATGTGGCTGATCCAGCAGATCGCGGATGTCAACGACAAGGCCTATGGGGATTTTTTGCCGATGTTTATGATGGCCAGCTTCGGTCTCGTGGAGCCGATGGCCTTGCTGAAAGAACGAGGCGCGGATGTCAACGGCACGAACGATTTGGGCATGACGCCGATGTTCTGGGCAGCCGGCAACGGCCAGATCGAGGCCATGGCATGGCTGAAGGCACAGGGCGCGGATGTTAACGCCAAAACCCACCGGGGCGAGACGCCGCTATCGTGGACAAACAATAAAGACGCCAAAGCATGGCTGCTCGCCAACGGGGCCACGAAGTGAGAGAATTTTCTGGTTCTTAGCCCCGGAAGTGGCGCCTTGGAATCTGATACTCTCCAAGGCGCCCCTGACGGGGCTTGGGTGTTTCTCGAAGCCTATACCCAGGGCGCCCCTTCCGGGGCTAAGAGGCAGAGCCAAGTCGACGACTTCCCGTTTTACAACCACTAACGACAAACGACACCCGTTAACGATTTTGCGTTACTTGTGAATCTCCGCCAGTTCCATGGTTGCCCGTCGTGGGGACGCGTTGATGTAGGATGGTTCGGCGTTTTGGCCTCGTGATGAGGTGGCGTACGAGGCGGGGACGTAGGATTCGGCGTAGGGGGCGGCGTGCGCGATGTCGCGCGTCACCGTGGCCAGGGATTCCCATGTCTCCATTCGGGCCTGCGTTTCGCTTTGTTTCTTGAGGTTTTGGTAGACGAACGTGCCGACGACGCCGTTGAAATACAAGGCCAGGCAGAGGATGCCCAGCCAGATGGCGAGTCCTGGGATTTGGCCCAGGCCTATGCCTTCCTGATTGAGGTGGATCAGGAGGGCAAGTTTGTCGAGGCAGTAACTGCCGAAGAGCAGGATGGCGCAGGCCCGGCTGCCCAGGAGGGTTCCGACGCCCAGGCCGACGGTGATGAAGGCCACCAGCGCGGTGAGCGAGAGGTCGGATTGTGCCAGGTCGCCGCCCGGCATGCCGCTGGCGCCGGCGACGACGAACAACGCGACGGCGGCCGAGATAAACGCCACCACGCCGGCGGTCACCATCCGCCGCTTGGCCCGAGCCATGTCCGCTGCCTGATGCATTTCCACGGGATTCTCCTTTGCCAGCCATCGTCGCGGCCGGTCAACCGACCCGACGTGTGTCAACCATTCCGACACGCGCAGGACGGAGAGGTGAGTGGAAATTTGGGAAAATTTTTTCAGGTCCCTAGCGAGGTCGCACGTAGACGACATCGGTGAGCGGGTTGTACAGGACCGTCGTGTTGGGCGGGGTTTGATAGCTGAAGAACTTGACATGGCCGTCGGTGAAGCCGATGTTTTCGGCGACGGGGAGGCCTTTGAGGTCTCCCTCGGCCTGCCCGCCCCAGTTGGGGCGATGTGACGGCTGGAAGAGGACCATGGCGACTGGCGAACTGACGTAACCCACGCGGACTTGCGGGCAGGTGAGGATTGGCCCCATCCGGTCCCACGACGCCAGGGCGCCTTTTCTGCCGCCATACTGCCAGTTCCATTCCGGGCAATCAAGGTTCCCGCCGGACATCGTGCTGACGTGGTCGGTGCTGAACGTGCCAGGCCCGTACCAGACGAACGACGGCGCTTTCCGCATGACCTCGCTGTCGACGGCTTCCACCGACGTTGCGGACATGGCGTTGTAGGCGCTTTGGAATTTTTTGCCCGTGAAATCGGTGGCCGTGCAGCCGAGGGCTTCGCCTTTGGCGTAGCCACCCTTGATGAGCGTTTCCCGCCAGATCGGTTTTCTGCCCCATCCTTCGGACACCATATGCTCGCCGCCGTTGTAGCTGACGTGATCGCCGTAGTTGGCGCCCTCGTCGGCGTAGTCGGGATAGCCTTGATTGAACCACGGGCAGTCGAGGTAGTAGTTGGTGATTCCGCCGGACCAGTCGCTGTTGTAGAGGTGGCAGAGCAGCAGCGCGCCACGCATGCCGACGGCGCATTTGGCGTCGCCGGCCAACAGTTTCGCCTTCGTCAATGAGGGCATCAAGATGCTCACCAGCAGCGCGATGATCGCGATGACCACCAGCAGTTCGATCAGCGTAAAGCCTTTTCGCGTCATAATCGGCTCCATGAGGCTGGAGATGTTTTTCGCCAGGGCCTGCACCTGCCAAGAAATCGTAGCGAATCCACCGCCTGCCGGCAAGCATGTGGTGAAGCGTCAGGGCGAACGCATGGAATCCAAGGCACGATTATTTTCACCAAGAGACACAGAGGACACAGAGGGTTTGGGCCGTTTTCGAGTGTCCGTCACGAAGGAGACGTCAAAAACGGCAAAAACTCTCTGTGTCCTCTGTGCCTGCTGTGGTGAAAATAATCGTGCCATAAGCTACAGGCGTTTGCCCCGCCGGAGCGTGCACGCGCGACTTACAGTTTGAGCGGATTGTACTTGTTGTCGGTGCCTGGCGCGTTCAGGTTGCTGTAGAATTTGATGTGGCCGTCGGTGAAGCCGACGTTGGCGGCCACGGGGAGGCAGTCCAGGCCGTAGTTGGAATTTCCCAGCCAGGGCCGATGCGTGAGTTGGTACTGTTTCGCGCCGTTGGCCCATTCGGTCCACACCTGCGGGCAGGTGATGACAGGCCCCATCCTGTCCCACGCCGCCTTGGGGCCCCGTTCGCTGTAATTGTTGTTCCAGTCCCGTGTGCATTCGATGTTCCCTCCGGAATACACGCGGACGTTCTCGGTGTCGAACGTTCCAGGCCCATACCAGACGTACGCGGGCGCTCGCCGCATCGTGTCGCCGGTGGTGGTTTCCAGCGACGTCGCCCACAGGTCGTTGTAGGCGGACACGAATTTTTTGTTCGTGAAATCGGTGACGATGCAGCCGAGGGCTTCGGGCTTGGCATAGCCGCCCTTCATGAGCGTTTCCCGCCAGATCGGCTTCTTGGCGCGTCCCTCGGCCCAGAGGTGCTCTCCGCCGTTGTACTGATAGTGCGGATCTTGGCCAGGGGCCGCTTCGTAACCGGGATAGCCCTTGTTGAACCACGGGCAGTCGAGGTAGTAGTTGGTGATTCCGCCTGCCCAGTCGCTGTTGTAGATATGAAAAATCATCAGCGTCCCACGCATGCCAGCGGCGCATTTGGCGTCGTTGGCCAACCATTTCGCCTTCGACAGCGAGGGCATGAGAATGCTCACCAGCAGCATGATGATCGCGATGACCACCAGCAGTTCGATCAACGTGAAGCCTTTACGTGTCATGATCGGCTCCTTGACATGGAGAGACGTGCCGAAACACACCGAACCTATTCGTAGTATAGTTATCGTTTGATCGGCGGGCAAGGACGAGAAAAAAGGATGAGGAATAAAAGCTTCCGCGCCGTTCTAATGCCCGTCCCTCAACCCGCCGATAGTACGGGAAGCAGCGTCGTGCGCGGTGTGTCCGCGTGAGCCGACCGGGTCGGCGCGGCGCCATGAGGAATCGGCCATGCGAGGTCGAAGTAAGATCAGTCTGGGAATCAAACTTGCCATTCCCGTCGTCGTGATGCTTGGCGTGGTGACGATGGTGATTGGCATCAGCGGATATATCCAGGCCAGGGCGTACGCCATTCGCGACCAGAATCTCGTCTTCGCGATGAAGGCGGCCGAGATGAAATACCAGGTGGCCCAGGTCCACCAATGGCTGACCGACGTCGCCGCCACGCGGGGCGAGGACGACATGATGGGCAGCCTGGACAAGGCCCGACACTTCTACGACGGTTTTCTCGCCAATCTCGAAGGGTATCGCCAATTCTGCCAGGAAAGCGGCGCCACGGAACAACTGGACGAACTGGACAATCTCAAGGCCGCGTTCATCGCGTTCAGCGATACCGGCAAGACGATGGCCCAGACGTACATCGATCAGGGCACGGCCGCGGGCAACAAGATGATGAGGCCTTTCGACGCGACGGCGGAACGGTTGGTCGACGCGTTGGACCCGTTCATCCAGACGCAGGTGGCGCAACTGGAAGAGGCGAATCAATCGGTGGTTTCGGCGACGCGGACGTTGAACATCAGCGTGATTCTCGGCGGCGGGTTGGCGGTGGTATTGATGGCGTGGCTGGCGTGGAGCGTGAATCGTTCGATCGCCGGGCCGATCGGTCGGATCGTGACGGAGTTGATCGAGGGGTCCAGCCACGTGACGGCGGCGGCGAATAACATTGCGTCGGCGAGCAGTTCGTTGGCGATGGGCACGTCGCGTCAGGCGGCGGCGATCCAGGAGACGTCGGCTCGTGTTCAGGAGATGGCCGCCCAGACGCGTCAGAACGCCGCCAGCGCGGACAAGGCCCGCGGTTTGGCGAGCGTGGGCCGGGCCAGCGCGGACAAAGGCATGCAAACGGTCGCGCGGATGTCGCAGGCGATTGCGGATATCAAGAAGTCGTCGGATCAGAGCGCGCGGATCGTTCGGACGATCGACGAGATTGCGTTCCAGACGAATTTGCTGGCGTTGAACGCGGCGGTTGAGGCCGCCCGCGCGGGCGACGCGGGCAAGGGGTTCGCGGTGGTGGCGTCGGAGGTGGGACAGTTGGCGCATCGTGCGGCGGACGCGGCGCGGAACAGCGGCGAGATGATTCGGCAGTCGGTGGAGCAGGCGGGCCGGGGCGTGGAGTTGTCGGCCTGCGTGGATCAGTCGCTGTCGGAGATCGCGGCGTCGACGCGGGATTCGGACGGCGCGGTGGACGAGATCGCGGCGGCCAATCAGGAGCAGGCGCTGGGGATCGAGCAAATCAGCACGGCGATGGGCGAGATGGGGACAATCACGCAGGAGACGGCGGCGACGGCGGAGGAAACCGCGTGCGCCAGCGTGGAGTTGTCCGCTCAGGCCAAGGCGCTGGATAATATGGTGCATCAGTTGATGGAAATTGTCGGCGGCCGGGCCAGTCAGTCGATGTCGTCGGCCGTTCACGCCGACGAGCCTTCGACGTCGATGCCGGTATCGCCTTCCCACGCCACCTCACGCGCGACGCCGCACGGAAATTTCCGAAGCCCGGCGCGATACCCAGCCAAAACAACGGCGGACTGCCGCTTCTGACGCGGGCAGTCCGCTCGTCAATTTTCTCAAGTGAGCAAGCCAACACGGGGGGGTTGGCCTGTTCCTTTTTTGGGTGCCGTTACGTTACCACAGGGGTTCAGGCCATCACGTCTCTAACGTGCCCGACCAACGGCCTTCGAATGGTTTGGCCGTCGCGCCCTCGCGGCCTGTGGCGGTCCAGGTTAATTGAACCGGCATTCCCGGCGGGGTGTGGAGTTCCACGTGCCAGCGGTGTGGGGCTTGGCGAGTCCATGTCGCCGTCACCGGGCCCGCGGGCAGGCGGAAGGCGTAGTCGAGGCGGTCGAACGTGTCCAGCGCCAGTCGCAGAGAGAGGGCGGCGTATCCCGGCGAGGCGGGCGCGGCGCCGAGCACGCCGTGAATCATCATCCACGGGGCGATCGCGCTCCAGGCATGGTTCATCGTGTCGTGATTGTCGCCGCCGAAACACTCCCAGGTGGCCGTCGCGCCGCGCTCGAGCATGGGTGTGAAGGCCCGCGTGATGGCGGCCATGCCTTCGGCGGCCCGGTCCTGAACCGCCCACGCCTGGGCAAGGTAAAACCAGGAATACGGCGAGCCGGCCGAGATCCACGGGCGCGAGGCGGTGTCGGTGACCAGCCGCAGCGCGTAGCGCGCCTCGGCGGGCGTGAGCACACCGAGCGAGGCGGCCAGGGCATTGACCAGTTGCGAGAATGCCGCCCGCGCGTCGGACAGAATTTCCGGTGCGGTGGGGTTTCCGGGTTTGGCAGGGTGGGATTCATCAAGCGCGTCGCGGAGGGCTCCGACGGCTTCGTCGTAGAATTTGCGGCGGATGGCGGGGCGGAGGAATGCGATTTCGGCGGCGGCTTCGTCGTCGGACGACAGCCCGAGCGCGCGGCGGATTTCGGCGTTGGCTTCCAGCGCCTGGAGGTAGAACAGGTTCAAGCCGGCGTTGGGGTCGCGGCGGTCATGGCCGGTGGTTTGTCGCGGGTGCCAGCCCATGCCCTGGTGGTCGAGAAACAGCAGCGAGTCCTTGTAGGGCGTCTGCTTGATCAGGCCGGCCACCGTGACCCAGCCGTCGCCGTCGCGGCTGCGGCGGAAGTCGTCCATCACGCGTTCGGCGGTCGGGTGTTGCGAGGCCAGCAGGTCGAGGTTGCCGGTGCATCGGTAGTGACGACGCAGGGATTCGACCGCGACGAGGCAGTAGTCGATCAGCGGTCCGCCCATGCCGTAGGCGCTGGCGGGAACGGCGCCCTTGGCGGCGTAGTCGCGGGCCATGGAGGCGTTCAGGGCGGTCCAGTGGCGGAAGTCGCCCGTCATGTGAGCGACCATGTCGGCCACCCAGATTCCGTCGCCCCAGTACATGCCCTGTTCGCGGGTGTTGCAGTCGTAGCAGGCGGCCTGGGCGCCGGTCTTGATCGCGCGTCGGCCGATGTCGTACACCGCTTCGGCGGCCCGGCTGGACGCGACGAAACGGTCCTGGTAGTCCACGTCGGCGCGGCAGCGGTGTACGGTCAGGCGACGCACCGTCAGCACGCCCTCGAAATCCTTGAGCGAGAGGTACACATATCGGAATCCCCAGAATCCGAAACCGCGGAACCGGTTCACGCCCGGCTGGAGACGCACGCGCGTGAGGTTGGTGGCCCCGCTCGGCAAGGCGATGAAGGGGCGACCGTCGGCGCTCGCGGACTCGGCGATGACCAGATCGACCGTCGCCGCGCAGGGCGAGTCGATCTCGAAGGCGAGATGGCCGGCCATCTGTCGGCCGAAGTCGTACGCCAGGGCGAACCCCTGCTCGCCGCGCCGCCGGTCGAGGACGACGGATCCGTCGCGCCGCCGCTGGCGGGCTTGGCGGGCGTCCCACTCGGGCACAACGTGCTCGTGTTGAAGCAGCCGCGGGACCAGGGCCAGGAGGTATCGCTCGGGGTTGCCTCGCCAGATTCGCGGCGCGGGCGCGTCTTCGGCGCACCACCGCAGGATCGGCGGTTCGCGGTCGATCCGCGTCAGGTCGGCGCGTTCCTCGAGGGTTGGCGATTGCCACAACGAGGCCGCGTCAGCCTCTGCCGTCGCGGCGGCAGCGGTCCCGACGGCGTAGTCGTCCGGCGCGTGCCTGGCCAGGAGTGCCGCCGACGGTTTGTCGGCATGGAAATCCTCCACGAACCCCCGCGCCCAGACGATGCGCGGCGTGTCCGAAGCCCAGGCGTCGAGATCGGCCACACGCCATTGGTCGTCGGACACGACACGGACGGACTGCCCGCCGGGCAGCGTCGCCTCGAACAGGACGTACATGCCAGGCCGCTCGTGCGGACTCCGTTTCGTATCCACGCCGGCCGAGCAGGCCAAGACGAAAATCTCATTGCCGCCAGGCCGGAGAAGCGACGCGACGTCGTACGCGTCGACGGGAATGACGGGCTTGGCAAACGGCGCGGGGCCCGCGTTCACGAATCGGCCGTTGACGTACAACTTGTATTCGCTGTCGGCGAAGACGCGCAGCACAGCCGACTCGGGAACGGCGGAAAGGTCAAATTCGCGAACCGCGCCGACGTATTGGTTAGGCTTCGTCGCGGAAGTCCACATCCATTTCGGAACGCTCATGGCATACCTTTCAAAAACGCCGATGAAAACCGGCATGGGCTATAACACGGTGCTATTTTTACTGACGCTTACTGTCCGCCCTCGCGCGTGTAGTTGAGCAGTCCGCCGGCGGCGAGGATTTTTCGCTGGCGCGGGGCGAGGGTGACGTTGCACACGAAGATGAACCCGCGTGTGGTGTTGTGGACCAACACGGTCTGGGCCGACGCGATAACGTCCTGCACGTCGATGGTTTCGTTCTCGCTCCCGACCAACACCAATTCGTCGCCAGGCCCGACGCGGTCGTAGTCGGCTGGCGACGCGAACGTCAGCGGCAGGATGCCGAAGTTGACGAGGTTGGCCTGGTGGATGCGTTCGACGGCCTTGGCGATGACGGCGCGGACGCCGAGGTACATCGGACACAGCGCGGCATGCTCTCGGCTGGAGCCTTGGCCGTAGCTGTCGCCGGCGACGATGACGGCATATCTGCCGGCGGCTTTGGCCTCCTGGGCCCGTTTGGCGAAGGTCGGCTGCCCCTCTTCGTTGAACGGGTTGAAGACGTACTTGGCGTACTCGGGCACGTTGGAGCGGTACTTCATCAGCGCGCCGGCGGGCATGATATGGTCGGTGGTGATTTTATCGCCGACCTTGATGGTGACGATCCCGTCGAACGTGCCGTGCATCGGTTCACCGCGCGGCGGCTTGACAATGCTCGAGCCGCGCACGACCTCGGCGTGACCGGCTTCGTCGTAGTCGGCAATCGGTTTTTGAATCATCGAATCGTCCACGTCAAACCGCTCCGGCAGCGTGATCGACGGGTACGCGATGGAGCGTTTGGCCAGTTCGCGCGCGTCGGTGATTTCGCCGGTGATGGCGGCGGCGATGGCGGTTTCGGGCGAGACGAGATACACCTGGTCGCCAGTGGTGCCGCTTCGGCCCGGAAAGTTGCGGTTGAACGTTCGCAGCGAGACGGTGCCCTCGGCGGGCGAGAAGCCCAGCCCGATGCAGGGGCCGCAGGCGGACTCGATGATCCGCGCCCCGGCCCGCACGAAGTCCGCCAACGCGCCGTTGCGGGCGAGCATCTCCAGCACCTGTCGGCTGCCCGGCGAGATCCCCAACTCCACGCCCGGATGCACGGTTCGGCCCTTGAGCACGGCCGAGGCCGTCATCAAATCCTGGTAGCTCGAATTCGTACACGAGCCGATGAGCACCTGGTTGACGCGTGTGCCCGCCTGGCTGGCCGCGGTGACGATGTGGTCCGGGCTGGACGGCGCGGCCATCAGCGGCTCAAGCTGCGACAGGTCGATCACGACACGGCCGAAGGAGACCTTCGTCATCCCGTCGGCGGCGGTTGGCTCGACGGCCACGTCGGTGCAGAATGTCTTGATGTTTTCGATGGTGGCGGCGTCTTTTTCCGCGTGCAGTTTTTTCGTGATGCGGTCATAGGCGGCCCCGGCGTCGGCGGCGAGCGGCTGGTAGTGATCGCCGCGGCCCTGGGCGTCGAGGAACCGCCGCGTCTGATCGTCGCTGGGGAACAGCGAGCAGGTCACGCCCAGTTCGGCGCCCATGTTGGTGCAGGTCGCGCGGGCGGGCACGTCAAGGCTTGCAACGCCCTCGCCGAAATACTCCACGATGCCGCCGACGTTGCCGCGCGTCGTCAGCACGCTCAGCAGCCGGAGAATGATGTCCTTGGCGCTGACCCACGGCGAGAGGTTGCCGCGAAGCTCCACGCCCACCACGCGCGGCGCGGGCAGATAAAACGCTCCGCCGCCCATCGCCACGGCCACGTCAAGCCCGCCCGCGCCGATCGCGATCATCCCCATCCCGCCGCCGGTGGGCGTGTGACTGTCGCTGCCCAGCAGCGTGCGGCCGGGGCGGGCGAAGCGTTCGAGGTGCACCTGGTGGCAAATCCCGTTGCCAGGCCGGCTGTGATACGCGCCGACCTTCGTCGAGATCGACTGCAAATACAGGTGGTCGTTGTGATTTTCCGGGCCGAACTGCGCCATGTTGTGGTCGATGTAGCTGACGGAGACCTCGGTTTTGACGGCGGGGATGCCAATGGCTTCAAACAACAAAAACGCCGTCGTGCCGGTGGCGTCCTGCGTAAGCGTCTGGTCAATACGAATGCCAATCTCACCGCCAGCGACCAACTCGCCGCTGAGGAGATGATTCTTCAAAATTTTATGCGTTAATGTTTGGGACATTTTATTTCCACCATTTTTCAATCTGTTCGCGGATGATCCTCACGGCGCGGCCTGGTTTGGTTTTGTCGTGTTCGAAGGTGTAGACGTCGCGGTTGATGATTTCGAGGTGGCCACCTCGGGCGGCGCGGACGGTGGTGGCGATGTGGTCGGCCCAGGCGGCTTCATCGAGCGTGCCGATGCCGACGAAATTCGGGCTGGGCTTGCGGGAGTAGATCACCTTGGCCGCCCGCAGCGCCTCGCCGATCCGCGTCTCATCGCACCAGGGCGAAACCGACACTTTCCGCAGTCCGTGCAGTTTGCCGATGGCGTTGTCCCAGATGTCATGCACCGGTTCGCAGCAGCCGAAGTAGGTCAGGCCTGCCACGGCCGCCAGGCGGGCGTAGCTTGGGTACACGAATTCCTCGAACATCGCCGGGCTGATGCCGACGGTCTCCTGCGAGAACAGGCTCAGCCATTTTTCGCTCAGCCGCACGGGCTGGCCCGGTTTCAGCTCGCGCGAGAAGCCGTAGCTGCCCGCGCCGGCGTAGTGGTTGCCGTTGTCGGCCGTCAGCAACCCCTCGCGCTCCTGCCAATGCATGAACGTCAGCATGTCGTCGGTGATCCGCCGGTACAGCTCCTTCATCTCGTCGGGGTGGTCCATCATTTCCGTGAGCATCGACTCCATGCCCATGAAAAAATTGATCGACGACGACGGCGAGGCGAACCATTTCAGGCTGTTGTTGCCGCGGACGACGGACACGATGTCGCCGATCAGGCCTTCGACGGCCTCGTGCTGCGCGAGCGTCGCGTCGCGGTCGACGCCGTAAATCGACGGTTTGAGGCCCGCCAGCCACGTCGGAAAATCGGCCACGACGGAATCAATGTGAAAGCCGACCTGCCGGCCCTTGTTGTCCGTGCCGCGGTGCGACTTGGTGTCCTCGTCGAACAGCTTGAACCCCACCTGCCAGTCCACGGCGATGTCGGGCGTGATGACTTTGTCGTCGCCGACGAGGTCCTCGTTGACGACGGCGGTGAGCATCACCGATTCCAGCCAGCGGGCCAGCGGGTTTTGGCAGCGGAAGGTCGTCAGTTCGTGCATGACGCCCCAGTTTTCGAACACGACCATCGGCTCGCCGCGAAGTTCGTTGTGCGCGGTCCATTTTGCCACCCGCTTCGCCATGTCGGGCTTGTGGGCGTACTCGACATATCGCTTCGCCAACTCGCGAAGATATTCCCGCTCGTCAGCGGAAACCGTCAATTCCTGGGCCATGCGATGCTCCTTGTGGCACGAGTATACATCATTTCGGTTTGTTGGCGGCCTCTTTGTTTTGCCGGTCCTGCTCGGCCAGGATCGGGTGGACGTACTTGATTTTCTTGTCTCTTTCCGCCTGCGCGATGAGGTCTTCGAGAATCTTCATCTGCTGCTGCTGGACCATCTGTTCGAACAGCTCTTTGCGGAGGGCATCCTTGACGTCCTCGAACTTGACTTTCTCCGGCTCGATGATTTTCTCAAGCTTCAGAATGTGGAACGTCATGCCCGCCTGGAGGACGTTGGAGACCTGCCCGATTTTTTTGAGTCGCAGGGCGGCCTCCGTCAGCGACGGCGGCATGGGGCTGGCCTGGGCGGACAGCGGCCCGACCAGCCCGCCCTGGTCGCGCGACGGGCTGACCGATTTCGTCGCCACCAGTTTCTCGAACGCCGCGCCGCCCTCGATCTCCTTGAGCACCGCCTCCGCGTCGGCCAACGCGGCCGTTTGAATGTGACGGACTACCACCTGGCGTCCGTACTTGATGCCGAAGGCGAACTCCAGGGCTTCGTCGGTCACTTTCGCTCTTCCCTGGGCCAGCTTGCGAAGCACCGCGTTGCGTTCCATTGTCATGTCCCATTGTTTCTGCGTCACGCGGCCTTCCTGCATGTACATCGCAAACGCCCCCTCGCGGTCGCCCTCCGGGAGCATGGGAAACAGCAGCGGCAGCGTCCGCTCGTGCTCGGCCTTGATATCGTCGGGGCCGACGACGACGTGATTTCGCACCGCCTCCTGACGAACCAGTTCGTTGGCGATGAGCTGCTGTGCCATCGGCAGGCCGTAACTGAAGACGAGGATTTCGTTGAGGTCGGCCATGGACAGCTCCACGCCGTCGACCACGGCCATCACGTTCCCGGAGGCCTTGGCAGCGGTCGCGTCCTTGGCCGCCGGCGCCGCGTTCTGCGCCCCCGCCCCCATTGCTACCACCAGAATCACCGCCGCCGCCAACACGCCACAACGTTCCCTGTTCATGAGGCCATTCCTTCCTTCCGCTCGATGCCCGGCGGAAAGACCGCAGTATATCACGTTCGCGTATGCAACACACGGGGCAGGATGAGCCAGAGAAAAAAGGGCAAATTCGTTACGGCGACCCCGCCAGCAGTTTCGTATTAGTGTAGGAAACCGCACTGGGCCAACGCCGTGCTGAAGTCCGAAATCCGGCGTGCCGATAGGAGTGGAGGCGACCTATGCGATTGATTCTGCTGGACATTTTTTCGTCGCGACACAACTTTTTTCCGCTCGCGCTGGGCAGGCCGGTCTGGGAACTGCGATGCGGCATCCGCACGCTGGCGGAGAAGTTGCAGGCGGCGTCCCGCGCGACGAGCGCGGCGGGATTCACCTGCGCCTACCTCGCCGCCACCGCGCGGGCCGAAAGCGATTTCGCGGTCAACGACCTGGCCGCCCTCTGGGGCGACGATCTGCTCCTGGTCAACGCACGCGTGAAAGCGGATGCACTGGCCGACTGGCTCGCCGAAGGGCCTGAGGAAGCCCTCGCCCTGTCCGCCGATGGCGAATTCCTTGCCGCCCGTGTGGCGCGGGCCACCGCCGCCCGAATCAACCCGACCTCCATCGAGGCCTTTCTCCGCCATCTGATGGCCGAGCTGACGCCCGTCGACGCGCCCGCCTGCTGGGATTTCGCCTGGAATCTCGTCCACGCCAACGCCGAGGAGATCACCGCCGATTTCGCGGCCATGGGATTGCACGGACAAGGCAGGCCGCTCGAAAGCGGCGCCGTCCTGCGAGGCAGCCCAAACGATCTGTATATCGCCGACAACGCCTCCGTCGCGCCGATGACCGTCCTGGATGCCACCAACGGCCCCATCCTCATCGGGCACGGCGCGAGCGTCGAGCCGTTCACACACATCGAAGGCCCGTGCTACGTCGGCCCGCACACGCGGCTGCTGGGCGCGAAAATCCGCCATGGCAACACGTTCGGCCCGCACTGTCGCATCGGCGGCGAGGTCGAAGCCTCCATCTTCCAAGGCTACGCCAACAAGGCCCACGAGGGCTTCATCGGCCACGCGTACGTCGGGCAGTGGGTCAATTTCGGCGCGCTGACGACCAACAGCGATCTGCGAAACGATTACGGCAACGTGCGTGTCCGGCTGGACGATCGCGGGCCGCTGCACACGGGCATGATGAAATTCGGCGCGTTGGTCGGCGACCACACGAAGACGTCCATCGGCACGCTGTTGAACACGGGCGCGTACATCGGCGCGTTTTGCGTTCTGGTGACCGGCGGCGAACTGTGCCCGCGGTTCGTCCCGTCGTTCTCGACGTACTACCAGGGCCACGTCAACGAAAGTTTCACGCGTGACCAGCTCTACCGCACCGCCCGCACCGTCCTCCCCCGTCGCCAGCGCATCTGGACGCCGGACATGGAAACCCTCTGGAACGCCGTCTACGAACTCACCGCCGCTGACCGCACCACCGCCGACATGTTCGCGGCGTAGGCGACGCGGGGGCGAATTCGTGTGTAGCTTCCGGTTTTTCACATAACTTTCGAATTCGGCGTCACTGGCCACAGGCCCTGCCATTTTGCGTTGTAGATCGTTGTGGCAGACGAAGCGTTCAGTCGCTTACACCGTTTCGAAACGCAAAATGGCAGGGCCTGTGGCCAGTGACGCCGAATTCGAATCCCGTGCGAGATAGAGGAATGCACACGCGTTTGCCCTGTGCCTATCATTACAACGGAGGGCACCGTCATGGCGATTACCGTCAGCCGGAAGATTCGCGTTCGCAGGCCTGTGGGCGAGGTGTTCGCCTTGTGGGCGGATTTCGAAAATTTCCCGCGGTTCATGAGCCACATCGCCGCCGCCACCCCTGTCCGCGACGGCGTGACGCACTGGGTCCTCAAAGGCCCGCCGGGAATCACGCTGGAGTGGGACGCGCAGACCACCGAGATGACCTTCGCCCGCCGCATCGCGTGGCGGACCCTCAGCGGCCACGTTGAACACACCGGCGAGGTTCTGTTCAACGACCTCGGCGGCGAAACGGAAATGACCGTCACGATGACGTATGAAACACCCTACGGCACACTCGGAGACCTCGCGGGAAAACTCCTGTTGGACCCGCAAAGCCAACTCGAAACCGACCTGGAAAACTTCAAACGATTCTGCGAAAAAACCGCGCCGCTGCGACGCACAGGATAGCAACAACAGGCTGTTAGGCTATTAAACTATTAGGCGCCGACTTATGAATCTTTTGGCCTGATGATTCATAAGCCTGCGCCTAACAGTCTAATAGCCTAATAGTCTAACAGTCTGCCGTTTTCACGCCTGCTCCGCCAGTTCGCGGAGTTTCATGAGGGCTTGTTTTTCGAGCTGGCGGACGCGTTCGCGTGTCAGGCCGACGACTTTGCCGATGTCCTTGAACGTCCGCGGCGGGCCTTCATAGCCGTCCATGCCGTAGCGAAGCTCCAGGATTTTCCGCTCCCGCGCGGGCAGGTGCTTGAGCAGCCCCGCGACGAACGGCGGCGTGCTGGCGGCCAGCAGCGAATCCTCCGGCGCGCCGTCGTTGGAAGGCAGCATCTCGTTGATCGCGTTGGAATCGTCGCCGCCCATTTGGCTTGGCGCGCTCATCGCGGTGAGGCCCTGCTGAACGATGGCGGCCTTTTTCGCGGAAATCCTCAGCCTTTTCGCCATTTCGTCCACCGTCGGCGGACGATGCAGCTCCACTTCCATCTGCCTCGCCGTCATGCGCCACTTGCCGACCAGCTTCATCAAGTATGCCGGAATGCGAATCGGCAGCCCCGCCTGGATCATCGACCGCTTGATCGCCTGCTTGATCCACCAGGCCGCGTAGGTGCTGAACCGCACGCCCGCGTCGGGATCGAACTCCTCGACGGCCCGCAGCAGCCCGATGTTGCCCTCGGCCACCAGATCGCCCAGTGTCATGCCCGGCGTGTGATAATCCTTCGCAATGCGAACGACAAGCCGCAGATTCGCCTGCACCATCTGCTCGCGCGCGACCGGGTCGCCGTGCTCGCGGACGCGCCGCGACAACTGCCGCTCCTGCTCCGCCGTCAACAACGGAGTCGCCTTGATATGATCGAGATACCAGCTCAACCCGGTTTTGGAACTTGTGTCAGACATCGTCCGCCTCCTGGCGACTGAACCCTCGTGCCGTCGCCATGGTTATCATCGGAATAACGCAAAACGGACTTGATTTGTATCTATCTCACAGTAGATTTTTGCCGTTAGTATCGGTAGTGTTCCGCTTTGAACGGCCCGGTCATCGGCACGCCGATGTACTGGGCTTGTTTTGCCGTGAGCGTGGTGAGTTTGGCGCCCAGGCGGTCGAGGTGGAGGCGGGCGACTTCCTCATCGAGTTCTTTCGGCAGGCGGTAGACGCCGACGGCCATGGGCGTCGTCCACAGTTTGATCTGCGCCAGCGATTGGTTCGTGAAGCTGTTGCTCATGACGAAACTCGGGTGCCCGGTCGCGCAGCCGAGATTCACGAGCCTCCCCTCGGCGAGCAGGTAAATGCATCGGCCGTCGGGGAAGGTGTATTTGTCCACTTGCGGCTTGATGTTGATTTTCTTGATGCCCGGCCAGCGGTTGAGTTCGTGCACGCCGATTTCATTGTCGAAGTGGCCGATGTTGCAGACGATGGCCTGGTCTTTCATTTGGCTCATGTGGGCGGCGGTGATGACGTCGCAGTTGCCCGTCGCGGTGACGATGATGTCCGCCAGCGGCAAGGCCTCCTCGACGGTCGTGACGGTGTATCCCGCCATGGCCGCCTGGAGGGCGCAGATCGGGTCGACCTCCGTCACGATCACACGGGCCTTCAAGGCCGCCAACGCCTGCGCCGAGCCTTTGCCGACGTCGCCGAACCCGCACACCAACGCCACCTTGCCGGCGATCATCACGTCCGTCGCCCGCTTGATGCCGTCGACGAGGCTCTCGCGACAGCCGTACAAATTGTCGAACTTGCTCTTGGTCACGCTGTCGTTGACGTTAATGGCCGGCACCAGCAGCGCACCCTGTTCCATCATCTGATACAACCGATGCACGCCGGTGGTCGTCTCCTCGCTGACGCCTTTCCAGTCCGCGACGAATCGGTGCCAGGCGCCCGGCTCGGCCTTCAGTGTCGCCTTCAGCAGGGCGTTGATGATTTGCAGTTCGTGGTTGTCGGTCGGCTCGTCGAGAATGGCCGCGTCGTTCTCCGCCGCGTAGCCGCGATGGATCAACAGTGTGGCGTCGCCGCCGTCGTCGACGATGAGTTGAGGCCCCTTGCCGTCGGGCCACGTCAACGCCTGCTTGGTGCACCACCAGTATTCTTCGAGGGATTCGCCTTTCCACGCGAAGACGGGCGTGCCGGTCGCGGCGATGGCGGCGGCCGCGTCGTCGTGCGTCGAGAAAATGTTGCACGATGCCCACCGCACGTCCGCCCCGAGGGCCTTGAGCGTCTCGATCAGCACCGCCGTCTCGACGGTCATGTGCAGACTGCCCATGATGCGCGCTCCCGCGAGCGGCCTGGCAGGCCCATACTTCGCCCGCGTCGCCATCAGACCTGGCATTTCATACTCGGCGATCTCAATCAATTTTCGCCCCGCCTCGGCCCGAGCAATGTCGCGCACGGCGTAGGGCAGGTTCTTCGGAGCGTTTGCAATGTCGATAACGGCGTTGGTCATGAAATTTTCTTTCCTTTTCCGGGAGTATTGCCCGTCATCATAGCGGACCGATCACAATAAACAAAGGTCGTTGATAGGGCTCGCCTTTTTGCGCTGCAGAACGTTTTTGTCGACAGGAACGTTCGACAACAACGCAAACAGGCCCAGCCCTCTCCGCGTCATGTCTTCGCCAGTGCCGCGTGGGCTTCTTTCAACTGGTCGCGGATGGGTAGTTTCTGCGGGCATTTGGTTTCACAGATGCCGCAGCCGGTGCAGGCGTCGGCGCGTTTGCCCGGTTCCCACGGCACGACGGAAATCTGTTCGTAGCCTTCGCGGGCGGTGTCCCACAGGCCGTACGCGCGGGCCCAGTTGTATTTGTCGAAGATGTTCGGAATGTTCACGCCCGCCGGGCACGGCACGCAGTACGCACAGCCGGTGCAAAATTGCTCGGCCAGGTGCTTCAGCGGGGCGATGCGTTCTTGAATGGCCGCGTTGTCGGCGGCGCTGAGCGTCACGTCGCCCGAGGCCGTCGCGCAGTTTTCCTCCACCTGTTGCATCGTGCTCATGCCCGACAGGGCAACGCACACGCCCGGGTTGCTCAGCGCGAACCGCAGGGCCAATTCCGGCACGCGACGCACGCCCGGGATGAGTTGCTCCAGCACCGCGCTGGTCGCGCCCAGCCGGCCGCCGCCCACCGGACCCATCACCACAATTCCCACACCCTTCTCGCGAGCGTACGCGATCCCGCCCTCCAGCGTCCGGTCCAGCATGTTGTATCGCAGCGTGATGCTCGAGGTGTAGCCCGTGTCGACGAGCTTCTTCAACGCCGCCGCGTTGTCGTGGAACGAATTGGCGATGTGTCGCACCAGGCCCTGATCCTTCGCCTTGCGCATCCATGTACTCACCCGCGGCAGCACGTGCTCGGTGTATCCCTGCCAGCCCATCCCGTGATGATTGTACATGTCGATGTACGAGACGCCCAGCCGCTCGAGGCTGTTCTCCAGGTGGGTCCACCATTCCTTTTCATCCAGGCCGTAGCAGGGGTTTTTCGTGGAAATCACGAGTTGTTCGCGGGGCCAGCCCTTGATGGCGTCGCCGACGGCGCGTTGGCTGTCGCCGTTACAATACCCCACGGCCGAGTCGATGTAATTGACGCCCAGTTCCATCGCCCGGCGGAGCATGGGAACGGCCAATTCACGATCGACGCGCGCGTCGGGTTCAGGCCCCGTCATGGGCAGCCGCATCGCGCCAAATCCCAACTGCGAAACTCGTAAACCCGTCGAACCCAGTTGCCGATAGATCATCATGTCTCCTCATGGTAAAACGTGCGAGCGTAGTTGTAACGCGCCGCGCGGACGCGAAGTAGCGAAAGCCTGAAAAGCCCGGAAAAAAGTTGTCGTTCCTTTGAAACACCAGCCTCTTCGGCGCGTCTAACGATATACTCAGCGAGCACCGCGGAAAGAGAACCGCCATGACGATGGTCCGTTACATCGCCGTCAGCGTGGGATTTGGCCTTGTCGTGGGATGGTTCGTCGCACAACCCGCCCTGGCACCACAGCACATCGAGGCGCTGATGGCGCAGTTGGGGCACGAGAGTGCCACCCAACGCGAGCAGGCATCGACGGAGTTAGCCCAGACCGGCCTGCCCGCGATGGAGGCCCTTCGGCAGGCCGCCGCCGAGGCGTGTATGCTCTGGAAGGTCGAACTTCCCGGCGGCAGGCTCCTCAAGTGGAATACGCCGGTTGTCCTCACCGATGACCTGGCGATTTTTCACGGCAGCGACAGGAAAATCCATGCCCTCTCGCGGGCCGACGGTACGATGAAATGGGAAGTGGAAACCGGCTGTGCCATATCGCATATGGTCCTGCTGGGCGACAAACTGATTAGTCTCGGCTCGTTTTTGAGTAAGGTCGGTCCGATGGCCCTGGACCCGGGTACGGGCAAGGTGCTCTGGCGAAGCGAAAACATCTACTATAACCTTCACGTCATGGATACCGCCCTCGTCGGTATCGAGTATGACGGCACCGGCGGCGAGCAACTTCTGGTGGGCCTGTCGCCGGAGGACGGTACGGCTATGTGGACGGCGAAGGTGGCGGAGTTTGTCGGCGGCAGCCCGATCGCCCGATGTTACATCTCCTTGTCCTCGGCGGGCGTAGGCCTGATCAATATCTGGCACGGAAAGGAGGAGAAATCGCTGTCGGGTGTTCTGGTGGCTGTCCATCTGGCCACGGGCAAAAAAATGTGGGAACTCCGCGGGGTCAACACCGTCCACTTCATTCGCGACGGGCGGGTCTATATGCACTGGAAGGAGGAAGACCGCATCGCGATCGCGAGAACGCTCCGGGTATTTGATCTCAAAACCGGCCAGGAGCAGAAAACCAGACTGGAGTTCGACTCTGAGGGCTACCCGCAGATGATGGGAGATTATCTGCTGGAAAATCGAGCGTACTCCGCGGCACTGACGGCCTACGACGTTACGAGCGGCAAACGGGTTTGGCGCTACACGCCGCGTGACGGTGGCGAGGTGCTCGCGGCGCGGCCTGGGCTCAGGTATGCCTCAATCGGCATCAGGCTTCCGGTGGCGATGCATGACGGCGCGGTGTTGTTGATCGTTAACGACGGCCTGCTGGCGGTGGACCTCACGACGGGCAAGCCGCGGTGGAAATATTCCATGGAATGCACCAACATTTTCGGCCTGAGGGTGCGGGACGGTGTTGCGTACTTCATGGACGATGGCTATCCGATTGTCGATCGGCGGATTATCCACGGAACGAAAGGTGATCTCCTCCCAGGAAACCCGCGCTCGCGCTATCTCTATGCGCTGGATCTGGCCAAGGCCAGCCAATTCGGCGTGCCGCCGGAATACGAAGCCGCCGAGCCTTCGGAAAAATAGAGCGGCCGCCAGGCGCATAGAAAAAGCAGCATGGGCGGTTGTGCCCATGCTGCTTTTTATTGTTGAGGCTCTACCGTTGCGCCGAACGCGTTGGCGTTAGACGGCTCCGCCACCACCACCGCCGCCGCCGCGATTGCCGCCGCCACGGTTGCCGCCGCCCTGGCCGCCCTGGCCTCGATTGCCGGGCTGGGGGCGGTTGGCTTCGGCTTCTTTTTTCAGTTCGGCGAATTTGCTGGCCTGTTCGCTCGTCAGGATGTTCTTTTCGATGTCGTCCGAAAGGGTCTGCCACAGTTGGCCCGCCGCGCGACGGTCCGTTTCACGGGCGGCCTTTTCCCTCGTGTCCTTGACCATGTCTTTGATGCGGGTCTTCTGATAATCCTGGAGGTCGAGTTTGTCCAGCATGCCCATCAGTTGCACCGCCTGCGGGCCGGCGGCCTGGAGCTCCACGCGCGCCTTGACCTGATCCATCTGTTCGGCCGTCAGCACGTCGGCGAGTTTCTTCATCGTCTCGTCCTGGATGGGCTTGTTTCGACCGTCCATGAGTATCCGCATGTCTTCGAAAGCCGACAACATCGCGTCCCGGTTGCGATCGTCGCGGGCCTTCTGCATCTTGTCCTGCACGTCCTTCAGGGCGGTGGCATTGTCCTTGTCCCACGCGTCGAAGGCTTCTTTTTCCTTGTCGAAAACTCCCTTGACCTTTTCCTTCTGTTCGTCCGTGAGCTTCAGGCCGTTGACGAACTCCGCCAGGGCGGGGCCTCGATTGTTCATCCCAAACGCGCCAGGTCCGCCGCCGCGATTGCCCGGTCCGGCGTTGTTGCCGCCACCGCGATTGCCGCCACGATTGCCTCCGCCCTGCTGGGCTTCCACCGCGACACTCGCCACCAACGCCAACGCCGCCACCAACGTCAGTAATGTCCTCATCGCTCAATTCCTTTCTGTCTAAATGGTCTTTAACCGTTCGATCACCATCATGCCAAACGCCATCCCGCGTGGAATATTGCTGTGGTGTCGAAAAAATGTCGCTGGAGCGTCACGGGCATGCGTTGGCCTGCGCTCCCGGGGATCACGCCTACTCCATCACGGCGATTTGGTGGATTTCGATGGTGGGTATGGTGAAGGTCACTCGGCCGTTGGCGTAGGTGAATTCCAGGGGTTCGCGGGAGGGGGCCAGGTAGGCCCGGTTGGGTTTG
>WRDM01000042.1 GCA_009783465.1 Phycisphaerae bacterium
CCGCGTCCGGCGGTGAAACGCCTTGGTTTTTGCATGAGATCAGCCGTGTGGAACAGTCCGCGAGGGCAAGATGCCCTCGCCACACGCGGGCGGGACGCCCGCGGCACGAGAATGCGATGGCCCTGGAAAGCGACGAGTAACGAGTGACGAGTGATGAGGACTTCGCCATGTCAGGCAAAACGCGGAAGTCCTCGTTACACGTTACTCGTCGCTCGTCACTTTCCTGGCTTGCGAAACCGCGCCCCTGGCGGTTTAATACGCCAAACGCGAAACGTAAAACAGGAGATCGCCATGAAACGTAGTTTTATCAATCGGAAGATCACGGACGCCATCGCCTTTCTCAATGCCAACAAGTTTTATCTGCCCGTGTGGGCGTACTGGACGCCCGAGCAGTGGGCCGCCGCCGGGCATGACGCCGACGAGATTCGTCAGCGTAAGCTCGGCTGGGACGTGACGGATTTCGGCAGCGGCGATTTCGCCAGGCGAGGCCTGCTGCTGTTCACGATCCGCAACGGCGAATTCCGCCGCGATCCCGATGCCAAGGACTATTGCGAAAAACTGCTGCTGGTGGACGAGGAGCAGGAAACGCCCGTGCATTTCCACTGGGCGAAGATGGAGGACATCATCAATCGCGGCGGCGGCGTGCTGGTGTTGCAGTTGTGGAACGGCGACCCGAAGACCGAGGAGATTCTCCAGACGCCCGTGACGGTCAGCATCGACGGCGTTGCGACGACGATTCCCGGCGGCGGGTACGTCAAGCTCAACCCCGGCCAATCGGTCACGCTGCCGCGGTTCAACTACCACCGCTTCTTCGCCGAAAAAAGCACGGGCATGGTGCTGGGCGGCGAAGTCAGCCGCGTCAACGACGACGAAAACGACAACCGCTTCAATCCCACGCTGCCACGCTTCAGCCAGATCGAAGAAGACGCGCCCAAAGCGTTCTATCTCTGCAACGAATACCCGGCGGCGAAGTAAAGTGTGTCGAAAAACGGTGTTTACTGGCTCGCCTTTTTGCGATGTAGATCGTTATGTGCGAGGAACGTTTCACGTTACACAACGATCTACAACGCAAAAAGGCGAGCCAGTGAAAACGGCTTGCCGTGTCCGTAATCCCTTCGTTAAAAAAACCTCGTAAAAAAATCCCCTGTCGTTTCCCGTCCATCCTGTTTATCCTGTGTCGTTGGTGTCAAGTTCCATGTTCACTTCCGAAGCGGCTGGAGATAACGATGCCCTGGGATCTTTTGTTGACATTGCTGCCGATTGCGGTGGTGTTGATCGCGTTGCTGGTTTTCCGCAGGCCCGCCGACATCAGTGGGGTGATCGGGTGGGGGGTGATCGCGCTGGTGGCGTTTTTCTTTTTCCAGACGTCCTGGGAGGTCATCGCGCGGTCGACGGCGGCGGGGTTTATCCGGTCGTTTCCCGTGTCGATGATCGTGGCGGCCTCGCTGTTGCAGATGGCGTTGATGGAGAAGACGGGGGCGCTCAAACGGGTGGTGCTGTTCATCAAAACGCTCGCAAGCGATAACCGGGCCGTGTCGATCATGATGGTCAGCATCGGGTTCGGCACGCTGATGGTCGCCGTCGGCGCGACGCCGGTCTCCGTGCTGCCGCCGATCCTCATCGCGATGGGGTACACGACGTACGTGGCGATTGCGCTGCCGGCGATTGGGTACGACTCGCTGTGCACGTACGCGTTGCTGGGCGCGCCGATCGTCGTGTTTGTGGATTTCGCCAACCGCCACCTGGGCCTGCCGCCGGACCACGTCAATGCCGTCACGCTCAGCCAGGCGGGCATGGTGTTTTACAAGTTCCTGCCGGTCGTCTCGACGCTGATCGGTTTTGGGATGCTCTGGATCGTCGGGCGAGGCAAGGCCATGCGAGAGGGCGCGCTGCCGTGCCTGGTCACTGGCGGCGTGATTGCGGTGGTGGCGTACTTCACCAACCGCCAGGACAACCTGGTGGTGCTCACGGGCGTATTCTGTGGCCTGGCGGTTATCGTTGCCATGGTCCTCTATCTCAAGATCGGCGGCAAGCGGGTCATCGACGCGTCGCGGCTGACGGTGGAGGAAAAACAGTACGCCGCCGGCTTTTCGCTGTTTCGCGCCCTGACGCCCTGGCTGTTGCTGATCGGGCTGATCCTGGTGCTGAACCTGCCCAAGCCGATCTTCGAGTTTCTCTACGGGGTCGGGGAGCAGAACAAGGCGATGCGGCTGCCGATCACGGGCCTGACGGCCAACGAGGTGCCGATTTCCACACGGGCGCTGTGGCAGGCGTACACGTGGATTTTCGTCAGCACGTTTTTGGCCATTCCGCTGCTGCGTCCGACGAAGGCCCAACTGGCCGACACGTTCCGGGTGTGGTTCAAGCGGGCGCCCCGGCCTGTCTTTGCGGCGGCGATTTTCTTCGCCATCGGCGAGATCATGGAGATGACTGGCTGGAACATGCACAAGGCGGTGTATAACGAGGCCGGCGAGTTTGTCCGCATGGGCGGATATGCCGTTCCCAGCATGGTGCAGGTGCTTGCCGACTACTCCGCCAACGCCTTCCAGGGCGCCTACGGGGCGATCGCGGCCTTCATCGGCCTGCTCGGCGGATTCGTCACCGGCAGCGAAGCGTCCACCATCGCCACCTTCGCCACCTACACGATGAAGACCAGCAATCAGCTTTGGCCGCTGGATCAGGCCGGAGGTCTGGAGGCCATGTTGATCGTGACGGCGGGCCTGGCGTTCGGCGGCGGATTGGCCAGCGTGATTTCCCCCGCCAAGCTGCAAAACGCGGCCGCGTCGATCGACAAAATCGGCGAGGAAGGCAAGGTCATGCGGGTGGCGTTCGTTCTCTCGCTCATCCTGACGAGCGTCACGGCGGCGTTCGTGATGGGGTTGCTGGCGTTTAACAAATAGGCGGTGTGCGGTGAACTGGCATTATTTCTGCCGCATCACCCACGCGCGGTAGACGACGTTGCGTTCGAGGAACATTTTGAAGATCAGTTCGTCGGGCCAGAGGTAGCTGACGACCTGGTCGTGGATTTTGCCGCCTTCGATTCGGCCTCGGAACTTGAGGATGGGAATTCGCCCTTGTTTCCAGTCGTGGTTCCACTGGGCCGACACGGGGGCCAGGCACAGGCCGATTTCGTATTCGCCCCAGTTGTCCGGGCCTGTGACGCCTTCCATGTACACGTCGTAGCTGCCGGAGAAGAGCATGTCGTTCCGCGCGCTGCCGTCGGGCAGAAACTCCGCGAAGCCGGTCATGGTGTTGTAGTGGTACCGCGTGAGGTTCAGGCCTGGGAAAACCCGCGTGACGAATTTCGGCGCGGATTGGCCCTCGACGATGCCGTCGGTGGTGACGGTGCGGACCTGGCCTGTCCATCGCAGCGGGTATCGCGAGTCGATGGCGGCGGCGAGGAAATCGCGCATCGGCGCGATCAACCTGCCCTGACGCGTGAACGTCCCGTTGACCGTGTTGCCGGGGAAGAACAGGGCCATTTGCGGCTGAACGGTTTCGTCGGACTTCAGTTCGCGGAGGTCGACTTCCTGCACGATGGCGGCGGCGGGGTCATTGAGGTTCACCTCGTAGTGCGTGCTGACGAGTCCGCCGTTGAGTCCACCGCGATAGCCCGCCCGCGCGTGGCCCTGGCGGACGTCGGTCTCGAAGTGGAACATTCGCACGTCGTACGTTTGCCCGACGCCGGCGTCGAGCGTGCGGAGCGTGTCGGCGGAGAGGCTGATTCGCAGGTCGGCGTCGGTGAGCGCCTGCCGCAGATACGCCATCACTTCGACGGCGGTTTCCTCCGGGTGGGGCTTGATCACGTTGTGGTCGATGTGGTTATTGTCGCTGTTGTGATGGCCGTCGCCGTCGGGGGATTTTTTTTGCGGATCGTTTTGCAGCGAGGCGATCCAATTGGCGATGTCCATGTCGTCGAGGTGGCGGGCGAGGATCTGCACCTCGCCGCGCGGGCTGATGGGCAGGCTCTGCACGTCCGCCAGCAGCCAGAGGTGGTTCTCGCCCAGGGCCAGTTCGAGTTCACGCGCGACGACGCGGCCGGCGTGCAGCCCGACGGGCTCGTGCATTTGCAGCCCCTCGACGCGGAGGTCGCCGTGCACCCGCCATGCCTTGCCGCCCAGCGTGCCGGTGAGGCTGTCGGCGTGGAGTTGGAACACCCGCACGGCCGGCGTGTCGCCGCCGGCGAATTCGACGTCAACCGTCGCGCCGCCGCGAAGGTGGTACGGCTCCAGCGCCGGCGCGAGACGGGCCAGCGCGGCCACGTCTTTGCACGCGACGTTCGCGTGGGCCGTACTCAGTTGTGGCAGGATCGGCCAATGGACGCCGTACGCGTTGGCGGTGTCGTTGGCATTGGTGAACGCGGCGGAGGCGGCGATATCCGTTCCGGAGACGCTGGCCTTAACGACGACGGTGAAAATTTCGCCCAGGTTTTTTGCCGCGGAAGCGTTCACCTCGGCCGACAGCGGCACGCCCGCCGGTTTGGTCAGCCCGGCGACATCGCGGAATCCCAGGTCGTCGGCATGAACGCTCGCCTGCACCACGTAGGCTGTCCAATCGGGGGCAAGGTAGTCGAAGCGGCCTTCCAGTCGCACCGCGCCCGAAAGCCCGTATTGATTCACGACGGGCGCCAGTTCCGGAAGCAGGTGGCACAGCGACTCCGTGGGGGCAAACACCATGTTGCCGCTGACGGACGTTCCTTCGCCAGCCCGGTCGTTGCGTCGGGATAATTCCGTGTGCATTGTGGCGTGGACGTGGGATTCATCCACGCGGGCGTCGAATGTGGAGAGTTCCAGCCTCAGTTGCTCATCGTGTGACAGGAGCAGGCCTTCCGCGTGGAACGACAGGGGCACCCCGGCGGCTTTGTGTCGCGACGCGAGCGTGAATGGCGGGGCGTCGGTTGGCAGGGCGTCGTCGCCGGGCGTGATCGCCAGCGCGTCGGCGTTTGCGGCCAAAGTAAACCGTGTCACCGTCGCCGTGTTTTCCTCGGCCTGCCGCACGTCGAAATCCACCGTCGCCTTGCCGGCGATGGTTGCGCCGCCGAGAGTCGGTTCGATCAGTGGAATCGTGTCCGCCAGCAGCGACGCGTCGCGAATTGTCGCCTGTCCGCTGGCGAGATGTTCCATGGCGGCGCCGTTCGGGCGGCGGTGTGCCTGGACGTGGACATTTCCCAGCGGCAACGTCACGTTCAGCGCGAGTTCGGCGCGGCGTGGGCGTGCGGGGTCGGTGGTGTAATAGATGTCCACGTCGGCGGTGGTTTCGTCGCCGCCGGGTTTGGCGAAGAACGGCGAGGCGTCGATGTCGGTTCGCGTGGCGTCGGCGTGCACGTTGGCTCGGAACTGCACGCCGTCGGTCTGCACGGTGAACGTGCCGTGCAGGCTGCCGCGAAGGGCGGGGCGGTCGGCTTCGGGCAGCACGAGGAGGAGGTCCTCGATTCGCATGACCACGAACTCGCCGGCCGCGTCGACGTCCAGTTGCGGTGTGTCTGTAGCACGGGCATCTTGCCCGTGCGTCTCACGGGCGTCTCGCCCGTGTTGGGCTGGCTGGGGTGCGAGCGTTTCGTCTACCGGCTGGCTTTGCATGGGCGAGACGCCCATGCGACTGGCGGGCAAGATGCCCGTGCTACGGTCAGCCGCGGGCGGGACACCCGCGTCACGTGGTGCGTCGCCCAGGCGCAGGCGGGTTTTTTGTGCGCGAAGGTACGCTTGGCCTAGGCGGGCTTCGCATTGGACGTCGTGGAGCGTGAGCGTGTGCGGATCGAGCGTGCCGTGCAGTGCGACGGCGGCCTCCCGGCCGGGGGGCTTGACCAGCGTGCCGACGGTCAGTTCCGTGTCGGCGGGGACGGTCAGCCGCAGGGCCAGTTGCGAGCGGTCGTGGTGGTCGAGGTCGAACGTTCCGTTGAGGGCGCCCTTGAGTCGAATGTCGCGGAGAAGGGGTTCCAGCGACGGCGCGGCGTCGGCGAGGGAGCGCAGGTCGCTGATGCGGCACGAACCGTTCCAGGTGACGTTCCGCGCGTCGGCGAGCAGGCCGCCGAGCGTCACGTCGTGCGGCTGGCGGTAGGTGTCGAGCAGTCGCACGAGGTCGCGCACGCTGCCGTTGCCCTCGAAGCGATTGTCGCCCAGCAGCAGCGCGGAGCGGTCGGCGATGAACTGCCAGCCGCGATCGTCAAGCCCGCCCGCGAACTCATACCGCAGCCGGCGGTCGGCGGGTTTGAACACGTGCAGGCCGCGTCGAATGGCCATCGCCGTCGCGTCGAGGGTCAGGTCCAGCCGTAACGACTGATCCCGCCTGGCCGCGCGGAACGCGACGTCCACAGGCCCCTGCACCTCCACCTCGCCCGCGTCGGCGGACCAGCCCGGAAACAGCTCCGCCATCGCCGACGGGTCGCAGCGGCCTTGCACGTCGATCTGCTGAATCAGAAATGGCGTCTTGCCGTCCTCGCCGCCGTGCCAGTGGGCCCGAAGCGACGCCTGCCCCGCCAGTTCCAGCCCCGGCACGCGAATCTCCACGCGGTTGAGGTCGGTCGTGCTGCCCAGCGGGTCCAGCGAGGCCGACACGCTCAGCCGGGCCTCCTCCAGCGTCGGCAGGTCGAAGTGGTCCGCCTCCACGTTGCCGTCGACGTTGAGTTGTCGCACCAGGAGATTCAGATCGAACTGCTTGACGACGCCGCGGTCGCTGACCTGTAAATTCAACTGTCCGCTGCACGCGCCGGCGAGTGTGGCCAGGGGCAGGCCCAGCATGTCGGCCAGGGGGAGGTGATCGAGCTGGATGTTGGAGAAGTTCAGCGACGCGCTGGCGGCGGTGGCGGCGGACTCGGTCCAGAGGCGGAAACTCACGGGCGCCGGGGCGGAGGCCTGCTGAATCGCCGCCGACATCGTGACGTGGGCGGGCCGACGCTGCCTGCCGGCCAGAAGCTGCACGTCGCCGACGTCGACGCGCATCGTGTGCGACGTCCGCGGCAGTTGGACGTCCACGACGGCCTGGCGGATGCTGACGCGGCGGAGGGTGGTCGAGCCGTCCATGCGCGTCAGCACGGCGACGTTGGCTCGGCCAGCTTCGTCGAACTGCACACGCAGGTGTGGGTCCTCGATCTCGACGAACTCGATCGTGTCGCTGGCGAGGAAACTCAGCGGACTGAAATCCGCGCGGAGCCGGCTGACCCGCAGCAACGGCTCGGGCTCGAAGCCGGCGGGATTGTGTATGACCAGGTCGCGGATGTCGACGCCGCCGCCCCAGGAGACGCTCAGCGAGCCGATGGTGACGTCGCAGCCGGTTTGCCGCGACATGTCGTCGACCAGTCGGCCTCGCAACGCGTCCGTCGGCAGCCACCAGGGCAGCGTCACGTACGCCACGCCCGCCACGAGCAGCCCAAGCACCGCCGCGCGAACCCCATGCTGCCAAAGCCTTCGCTTCGGCGGCCTGGACGCGGACACGGAGTTGGCCGGGGCTTTCGCCATAGACGGCTATGATACAATTTTCGGATACGAATTTCGCGGAATACTCACACGATCCATCGCCCGACCTGATACACGCCCACCGCCAGCAGCCAGGCCAGGGCGGTTAAATACAGCCATTGAGCGGCCGCCCATTTCCACGAGCCGCTTTCGCGGGCCGTCACGACGAGGGTGGCTACGCATGGCGAGGCGATGAGCACCATCAGCAGCATGGCCAGACCCTGGAGCGGCGTGTAGTCGGCGGCCAGTTTTTGCCGAAGCGTCGTACGTTCGCCGTCGCCCACCGCGTAGACGACGCCCATCTGGCTGACGAAAACCTCCTTGGCCGCGAACGCCCCCAACATGGCCGTGGCGACCTTCCAATCCATGCCCGCCGGCGCCATGACCGGCTCCATCGCCCGCCCCAGCCGACCGACGGCCGAATGCTCCAACTGCGCCCGATGCTGCTGGGCGTCAATCGCCGCCAACCGTGACGCGGGCGTCCCGCCCGCGTTGTGTGTTCCATGGGCCTGGTTAATTGAATACGTTACATCGGCTTCACCGCCCGCCGAGGGCGAGACGCCCTCGGGACACGCGGGCAAGATGCCCGCGTCACATGGGACGCCCGTGCTACGATGCACCGCCGCGCGACGTTCCTCGAACGCCGCCAACTGCTCCGGCGGCAGTCCCGGCCAGGTCTTTGCCGCCCACAGAATCACCACGATTCCGAGAATCACCGTGCCGGCCTTCTTGAGGTACTCCCAGCCGCGCTCCCACATGTGAATCACCACGCCCGTCGCCGCCGGACGACGGTAGGGCGGCAACTCCATCACCAGCGGCGTCGCGGGCCCGCGAAACACCGTCGCCCGCAGCACCAGGCTGCACGCCACCGCCAGCACGATGCCCAGGCCATACAGGCCGAACAACATCGTCGCCTGCAACCCAACAGGCACAGGGCCCAACTGCACCAGCGTGCGGTTGGGAAACAGTGCACCCAGCAGCAGCACATACACCGGCAGGCGGGCGCCGCAACTCATCAGCGGCAGCACCAGCATGGTCGTCAGGCGGTCGCGGCGGCTCTCGATAATCCGCGTCGCCAGCACGCCCGGCACCGTGCAGCCGAAGCCGATCAACATCGGAATGAAACTCTTGCCGTGAAGCCCGACGCGGCTCATCGTGCGGTCCAGCACGTAGGCCGCCCTGGCCATGTAGCCGCTGTCCTCGAGGATGGCGATGCCCATGTAGAGCAGAAAAATCAGCGGCACGAAGGCGACGACCGCGCCGACGCCCTCGATGATGCCGTCGGCCAACAGGCTGCGGAAAAGTTCCCACGCGCCGCTGTCGCCGACGGCCGGCCGCACCTGCCCCGCCAGCCAGCCCTTGCCCGCGTCGAGTTTTTGCGCCAACGGCCCGCCCAGCATGAAGGTCATCTGGAACACCACGAACATGACGGCGGCGAAAATCGGCACGCCAAGCCAGCGGTGCGTCACGATGCGGTCGATGCGGTCGCTGACGGTCGCGCCGGCGTCGGGGCGAACCACCGTCTGACTGCACGCGCCGTGAATGAACCCGTACCGCCGGTCCGCCAGCAGCATCTCCGCGGGACGGCCCATCGTCCGCTCAACGTGCGTGCGGGCCTTGGCCGCCTCCGTCCGCAACGCGTCCACCTCGCCCACGCCAAGCCGCGCCAACAACTCGCCCGCGTCGGCGTCGTCCTCCAGCAACTTCGTCGCCAACCACCGATGATGTCGCCGACACGGATCGGCCGTGATGGGCAAGTTGGCCGCATGCTTGCATTGACCACACGTGGCGTCGCAACGTGACGGGGGCGTCCCGCCCGCGTTGTGCGTTCCATGGGCTTTGCCTGTGGAAGACGTCAGATCAACTCCGCCGTCCGGCGAGGGCAGGATGCTCTCGCGACACGCGGGCGAGACGCCCGCGTCACGTTGCGCGTCACGTTGTGCAATCGCCGCCGTCAATTCGCGGACGTGCGGCTCCAGCTCCACGCCGAAATCCACGCTATGCTGCCTCGCCAGTGCCGCCGGAATGTCACCAGCCACCGCGACGGCCGCGTCAAGCAACTCCTCAATCCCCCGCCCTCGCGAGCCGACCGTGTGGACGATCGGCGCGCCAAGCAGGGCGGACAACGTCGCGTCGTCGATGCGGACGCCGCTCGTCTCCGCCACGTCGGACATGTTAAACGCCAGCACCAGCGGCACGCCCAGCGTCAACAACTGTGTCGTCAAATACAAATTCCGCTCGAGATTCGAGCAGTCCACGACGTTGATCACCACGTCAGGCCGCTCGAACATCAAAAAATTCCGCGCGACGATCTCCTCGGGACTGAACGTCGTGAGACTGTACGTGCCCGGCAGATCGACAACCTCCAGCCGAACGTCGCCTCGCCGCGCGGGCCCAACCTTCCGCTCCACCGTCACGCCAGGCCAGTTGCCCACGTGCCCCCGCCCGCCGGTGATCGCGTTAAACAGCGACGTCTTGCCGCTATTGGGATTGCCAATCAACGCGACAACGACGCGCCGCCTCGGCGACCCGTCGTCGGTTTTCTGCGTCATCTCACTCACGCCGGACATACGACAATGCTCTCCGCCGTCTCTCTGCCCAGGGCCAGTCGGCTGTCGCCGATGGCGATGATGAACGGCCCGCCCATGTCGTGCGAGACCACCTTGATCCGCACGCCGGGCCGCATGCCCAACTCGGCCAGCCGATGCTGGACGCGGCGGTCGTCGCGAATCGCCGACACCACCAACGCCTGTCCAGTCAACGCCTGTGCCAACGTCATGCCAACGCCATCGCCAGCCGGTTTGTCCTTCGCTCGAAACAGCCGCATTCGATCCTCATTTCAGCCACCAGCCACAAGCCACCAGGTATTTCCTGTTCGGTTGCATTATCAGACGATCATGATTTTTCCACAGACATACTCGTGTCCCGTGTTCACTGCCTCTTTCGCCCTGTGCGTGCCTTACCTTGTGGCTTGTGGCTAGTGGCTAGTGGCTGCTGTTTCTCGTCTCCCAGCCGCTCCATCCACGCCGAAAGCCGTTCCAGCACCGTCGCGTCGACGGCGTGTTCCATGCGGCAGGCGTTGGCGCGGGCGACTGCCTCGTCCAGCCCGAGCACGTCTGTCAGAAACGACTCCAGCACACGGTGCCGCCGCTCGATCTCCTCGCCCGCCTGCCGACCCGCCGCCGTCAGCGTGACCACCTGGTACGGATCGTAATTCACCAGCCCGCGCGACGACAACTGGCGCAATGCCACCGTCACCGACGGCATGCCCACCCCCAGCCGACGCGCAATGTCCCGCACCCGCGCGACCTGGCCAGCCCGCACCAGGTCCAGCACGGCTTCAAGATAATCCTCCTGCGACGGCGACAATTTCGGCGACATGGCGAAATCATACCCCGGATTGTTTTAGTTGTCAAACATTACTTGCGGCGTAAAACAACGGGGAGACGGCACGTTTGTGGGCGGACATCGTCGCAAAGCCCAACCTGGCCGCAGGCCCTGCCATTTTGCGTTGTAAGAGGGTGTGAGCGACTGAACGTTTCGGTTGCCACAACGACCTACAACGCAAAATGGCAGGGCCTGCGGCCAGTCACGCCTGAATACGAATCCCGTGCGAAAACAGGCGTGCACCCATTGCCCTGCTCGTCGCGCCTTCCAGGGCAAACGCATCTACATTCGCCCATTTTTTCGTACAAGAGGCTGTTAGACTATTAGGCTGTTAGACTGTTAGGCGCCGGCTGATGTGAGATTGGGCCTAATTTTTCATAAGCCTCTCCCTAACAGCCTAACAGTCTAACAGCCTTCAAAAACGGCCCTTTGCGGAAAATCATACGAAAATGAAGGAATTTAGATGCGATGCCCCTGTCGCGCCTTCCCTATTGGTTTGTTTCCCGGCCGTCGGTACACTGGCGGGCATGATTTCTGTCATTCGTGAATCGGAGAGGAATTTCGAGTCGGCCGTGCGGGCTGTGCGGGATCGGCTGCGCGGTGGGGGCGTGACGGGCGGCGGCGAGAGCGGGTTGGACGTGGCGGCGGCGGTGCGGGAGATTCTCGCCGACATCGCCGCCCGCGGCGACGATGCCGTCGTCGCGCACGAGCGGCGGCTGGATCAGGTGGGCGAGTCGTTCACGGCGGCGGATATTCGCGTGCCGGCGGCGAGGATTCGGCAGGCCCATGGAGACGTCGCGAAGGACGATCCCGATTTTCTGGCGTTGATGCGTCGCGTGGCGGCGAATATCCGCGAGTATCAGCAGGCGATTTTGCAGTCGGATCCCCCGCCGCTGCGTCGTGGCGGGCGGACCCTTGGCGTGCGGTACACGCCGGTGTCGGCGGTGGGGGTGTACGTGCCGGGCGGGCGGGCGTTGTATCCGTCAACGGTGTTGATGACGGTCGTACCCGCGCAGGTGGCGGGCGTGGAGCGGATCGCGATGGCCTCGCCGCCGACGACGGCGGGCGACATTCATCCGATGGTGCTGGCGATCGCGCACGAGTTGGGTGTGGACGAGGTGTACCGCGTCGGCGGGGCGGTGGCGGTGGGGGCGCTGGCGTATGGAACGGCGAGTGTGGCGCCCGTGGACAAGATTGTTGGGCCTGGCAACGCGTTCGTGGCCGAGGCGAAGCGGCAGGTCATGGGCCGGGTGGGCATCGACTCGATCGCCGGGCCCAGCGAGGTGTTGATCGTGGCGGACGAAACGGCCTCGCCGGCCTTCGTGGCCGCGGACATGCTCGCGCAGGCCGAGCACGATCCCGGTTCGGCGGTGCTGGTGACGACGAGCGGCGCGCTGGCGGATGCGGTGCTGGCGGCGTTGGCGGAGCGGGTGTCGGCGTTGTCGCGTCGCGACGCGATCGCGGCGGCGCTGCGGGCGTACAGCGCGATCTTCGTGGTGAAGGATTTGGCCAGGGCGTGCGAAATCGCCAACGATTTCGCCACGGAGCACTTACAGATTCAGACGGCCGACGACGAGCGGACGCTGAAAATGATCCGTCACGCGGGCGCGATTTTCGTCGGCCCGCACACGCCCGTGCCGCTGGGCGATTACTACGCGGGCCCGTCGCACGTGCTGCCGACCGGTTCGACGGCGAGATTCTTCTCCGCCCTGAGTTGCAACGATTTCCGCAAGGCCTCCAGTGTGATCGCGTACGACCGGGCCAGCCTGTTGGCGGACGCGGCGGACGTGGCGGACTTCGCCACCCGCGAAGGCCTGACGGCCCACGCGGCGGCGGTACGAATCCGAAAACCCGAAACTCGAAATCCGAAATCCGAAACAAATTCCAAATGACAAATTCCAAAACCCAAATGGCGAAGAGGTACGTAATGGGTGTGGAAAGCGGTAAAGCGGCCTCCCCGGCCTCGCGTTGGAGAGCCGGGAATAAGCCGCGAAGCGGCGTCGTTTTTAGCCCAGGGTGAGCCGTACTCGGCGAACCCTGGGTTCGTGGCCCCGTAAAGGTAAGCCCCGGAGGGGCGTCTTCTTGTGGTGCGAGCCTGGGCGTTTGCATAACGAGAAGACGCCCCTGCGGGGCTTGGATGGTATAACGCAGCCTTTCCCAGGGTTCGCGGAGTGCCGCTCACCCTGGGCTAAAAACGACGCCGCTTCGCGGCTGGGTGCCGGCGATTCAACGTGAGGCCGGGGAGGCGACGCTTGCCTATTCCTCGCTGTACAACGCAAAGAGAACCAATGACAACTTACTTCCGAGACAACGTAGACCACATGGCCCCTTACGTGCCGGGCGAGCAGCCTGCCGCGGGCGCGAGGGTGATTAAGCTCAACACCAACGAGAATCCGTATCCGCCGTCGCCGCGGGCGATGGCGGCGCTGCGGGAGGTGGACGCCGACGCGTTGCGGCGGTATCCGCAGCCGTACGCGCAGCCGTTGCGCGAGGCGGCGGGGCGGGCGCTGGGCGTCGATCCCGCGTGGATTCTGGCGGGCAACGGCAGCGATGACCTGCTGGCGATGATCGTGCTGGCGTGCGCCGACCGCGGGCGGAAGATCGTCTATCCCATGCCCACGTACGTGCTCTATCGCACGCTGGCGGACATGCAGGCGGCCGACACGGTCGAGGTGCCTTTCGACGAGGACTACACGCTGCCGGTGGATGCGCTGTTGGCTGAGCGGGGGGCGGTGACGTTCATCGCGTCGCCGAACAGTCCGTCGGGCACGCGGTTCGCGAACGATCGGCTGGCGGCGTTGGCGGAGGGGCTTGGGCGTCATCACGGCGTGCTGGTGATCGACGAGGCGTACGCGGATTTTGCCAGCCATAACGCGATGGAGCTGGTGGCGCGTCACGAAAACGTGATCGTATTGCGGACGTTTTCGAAAGGGTATGGCCTGGCGGGGCTACGGTTGGGTTTCGGCGTGATGAGGCCTGCGCTGATGGCGGGGATTGATAAGGTCAAGGACAGTTATCCGGTGGACGCGGTGGCGTGCGCGGTGGGGGCGGCGGCGATGGACGATCAGGCGTACAAGAACGCGTGTTGCGCGAAGGTGGTGGCGTCGCGAGATCGGCTGGCGAATGCGTTGCGGGCGATGGGGTATACGGTGTGGCCCAGCGAGGCGAATTTTTTATTGGCCGGCACGCCCGACGGCGGCAGCGCCGCGCCGACGTACCAGGCCCTCAAATCGCGAGGCATCCTGGTGCGGTACTTCGATCAGGATCGCCTCCGCGACAAACTCCGCATCACGGTAGGCACGGAAGAACAGAACGCGGCGCTGGTCGAGGCGCTGCGGGGGGATACGAGCCAGTAGCCAATAGCCAGTAGCCAATAGGTACGGAAAGTCGAGGGCGACAAGGCAATGAAAGCGGGAACGTATACGTGGATGGCGATAGCCGGGATCGTGTAACTTGCGGCAGGTTCACCCATACCTATTGGCTACTGGCTGATGGCTATTGGCTTGCCTCCCTCGAACGAGTTGATCGTCTGCGCCACGGGAATGGAAAAACCAACCGACGATCGGCCTTGCATTTGTGTGTAAATCCTCTATACTGCATGATTACCCGTTACGCGGGTGTTTTCGATACTGGAATACGTAGGAGCGTCTATGGCCTTTGGATTTTTCCGCCGGCATCAGAAGGTAGTGATCATTATCATGGTGGTGCTCATGGTGGCGTTTTTGCTGACGGCCGCCACGTTCGAGGGCATCATGAATTTGTTCAGCCCCAACCGGAACCCCGCTGCCGGCACGATGTATGGGGAGAAGCTCACCGTGCGCGACCAGATGGACGCCCGCTCGGTGCTGGATTTGCTCGAAAGTTTGCGGTTCGACCGCAGCATGGGCGAGGACCTCACGGGCATGTCGGGGGTGCATAATCAGTACCCCTCCTCGGAGTATTTGCTGATGCTGTTGAGGCAGAACGGCAACCGCGCGGGCGACACGCTGGCGTTGTTGTATCGCGAGGCCGTCCACGCCGGCGTCACCGTCAGCGACCAGGAGGTCATCAACGCCTACTGGAAGCTCTCGCCCGAGCGTCGCGCCCTGGATCTGACCGGCAAGACGCCCGACGACAGCGTGTTGACGGAGTTTATGGACAGGCACCGCGTCAACGAGGCGACGCTTCGTCACGCGATGGCGGTCTGGCTGACGGTGGCGAAGTATTTCAACACGAACGTTCCTCGCGTCGCGCCGTCGACGCCGCAACTGCGCCGCATCTTCAGCGACGTCAGCGACAAGCTGGATCTCCGCATCGTGCAACTGCCCGCGCGTCCGACGGAACAGAATCCCACCGACGATCAGATCAGGGAGCAGTTCGACAAGCACCGCGCGACGCCGCGGGGCATGTGCACCGTCGAGAATCCGTTCGGGTTCGGCTACCAGGTGCCCGACATGGCCGGCCTGCAATGGCTGACGATTCGCGGGGAGTCTATTATCGCCGCGTCGGCGCCGACCGAGCGGCAGATCACCCAGGAGTACATGGCCGGCCGATCGACGGTGTTTAAGGGCAAAGAACTGTACATGGTGCGGGAGGAGATTACGGCTTCGCTCGTTGCCAAGAACAGCGCCGCCCGGGTGGACCAGTTGATCAGCAACGTGGCGACGGCGTTGCGTGTGGCGGAGTCGACCTGGGACGGGACGGGGAATCTGTATGACACGATCGTCGCGGGCATGCGCAACGACGCGGCGCCGCTGCTGGACCGCAAGGTTCGCGTCGATTTCCCGGCGGTTCCGCTGGCGCAGGCGATGCGGTCGTTGGCCGAGCAGGCCCGCGTGGACACGATTGTTTTCCCGGCTGACGATACCGCGGTTGTCGCGCTGCCGGCACAGGACACCACGTTGGGCGGGGCGCTGGAGGCCATCACGTCGCAGATGTTCAATCATCGCGCCGCCGTGCAGTGGCTGCTGCTGAACGATGAGTACATTGTCAAGGCATCAGCTCCTGGCTTGGAGCAGATGGAGCAGGAATTCCAGGCCAACGCCGCCACGCTCTATGCGGGCAAGGCGTTCGACGAGGTTCGTTCGCAGATCGAAGCGAAGCTGGCGGCCAAGAACAGCGTCGGCGTGCTGGATGAACTGGCGGAGGGCATCTCCGCCGCCATCGTGGCCGCGCGGCAGGCCGAGGTCACCGTCGGGGGCCTCTATAAACAGGTCATCGCCGACATGACGGGCGACGCGTCGTCGCTGCTGGCCCGGAAGGTCAGCCCCGACATCCAGGCGCTCCCGCTGCCCCAGGCACTGCGGCAACTCGCCGGGCAGGCCAATATTGCTGTGATTGCCTACCCCACCAACACGGGCGCGACGACCATCAATGATACCGTGAAGGTCACACTCCAGGCGCAGGACATCACGCTGGGCGAGGCGCTCGAACGCATTACCACGCAGATTTTCCCGCCGGTGGTCCTCTCGGCCGGCCCGCCGAGCGACGAGGCCACCGTGGACGAGGCCACGACGATCCAGTGGGTGATCCTGAAGGGGCTGGACAATGTCCTCTTCGCCGGCAACACGGATGACGACCTGAACACCTTCCCGCTTCAGATCGGCGAAACGGCCGGGCTGAAAACGATCGGTGAACTCGGTCGGCTGCCGATTGTCGGCCGGGCCAGGGCCAGCGAGAGCCCGCAGTCCCGCAGCCTGGCGGCCGAGGTGGCGATGGCCAAACCGTTCGCCTCCGCCGGGCAAGCCTCCGCCGACGCGATGGACCTGGGCCAGGACGGCCCGGTGATGGTCGTGACGGCGGACAAATCGCCCTTCGTCAGGCCCATCAGCGGGCGGCTGTTCTGGCGCCTGTCGGGCGTCGATTTCGCCTCGCCCGCCACCGCCAAAACGATCCAATGGTGCAGCCTGAAGGGCATGGACAACGTCCTCTTCGCCTGCAACGCGGACGACGACACGCTCAACACCTTCCCGCTCCAGGCCGGCCAGACGCCGGGCCTGATGTCGCTGGAGGAAATCAGCAAGTTGAACGGCGTCGGCGATGCGCTGGAGTCGCTCAACGACCGTGCCCGCAGCCTGGTGGAAGAAGTGGCGATGTCCAAGCCGTTCGTCCAGGCCGGCCAGGACGCCTCGACCGGCGCGATGGAAGTGGGACAGGAAGGCCCGATGATGTTTGTGGTCGAGCCGGATTACACCAGTTATGATCCGCAGCGGGGCTTTGGCGCGAAGGTCACGGGTCGGCTGTTCTGGCGACTCGCCGCCGCCCAGCCCTCGCACGCCCTGACGGACGCGGAATTCGCCACGAATGTCGAGGCCCACAGGCAGGTCGTCAGCGACTGGCGGCTTCTCCAGGGCTACAAACTGGCGGAGATCCAGGCGCAGAATCTGGCCGCGGTGGCCAACATGAACGGCCTGACGGTGGCAGCCCGCGACGCGCAACTGACCACCAGCGACACGGGACTCTTCGCCCGCTGGATTGAATACGACGGCTTGCCGTACCGACCGTCGACGATTCCCGGCGTCCGAATGACGCCCCCGCTGGTTCCGCCGATGTCGAGCGAGCTGCATCAGCAGATCCTCGATCAGGCCTTTGCGCTGGCGCCCAAGGGCGAGCCGCCCTACGGCCGCGGCGACGTCGGTATCATTGAGGTTCAGCCGGCACGCGTGATCCTCGTCGCCGAACGCACCCGGTTCGTGCCCGGCGTCGAGAGCGACTTCCAGGCCGCCCGGTCGAAACTGGCCTCCTGGAACATGCAGAACGCCCTTCGTCTGTCGCTGATCATGTGGTTCCAGCATGACGTGGTCGTCAAACGGACCGGCTTCGAAGCCGCCCCCGAACCACCGCAACAGAATTACCAGCCGCCGCAACAGCCCATGCGGAGGGATCTGTTCTAAAAACGACGGATGGCTGAAAAAGATTTGACAAATGCATGGCGGACGCTACACTGTTCATCCCAGCCTTGCCTGTGGACGATACTGGCAGGCCCGGCGGGTAGGTAGCTCAGATGGTAGAGCATGCGACTGAAAATCGCAGTGTCGGCGGTTCGATTCCGCCCCTGCCCATGCGGAACGAAAAAGCCCTCGCAAAACGCGAGGGCTTTTTTCGTAGCATGGGCGTCTCGCCCGTGGCGAGATTGGCGGGAGCGTCACAATGAAACCCGTTGCCGCCCATGTCGACTCTAGAGCGGTTCAACATTATTTTCCATGGCCGCCTTGCATGGGCGAGACGCCCATGCGACTCACGGGCAAGATGCCCGTGCTACGCTATTGCCAGTCCAATTCGTTCTCATCCAGCAGCTTTTGCAACGTCGTCACCGCCACGCGGAAGAGATCGGCCCCGCTGTAGCCGCCGTAGGTTCCCGCGGCGGCCATGTGCGGTTCGATCGTCATCGTTCCGGACCAGCGGCGGCGTTTGAGGTCGGGCAGCAATTTATCGAATTGCCCCTGGCCTTGCCCGGCGGGGCAGCAGTGTTTTTCGCCTTTGACGGCGTCCTTGATGTGGAACCAGAACGTCAGCTCCGCCAGGCCTTGCGTCCAGGCATCGTCGTATGGTTTGACGTCGCCCAGGACGAAATTCGCGGGGTCGAAAATGCCCTTGAACTGCTCGCAACCGAACGTTTTGAGGATATCCAGGCACTCTGCCGTCGCCCGGCCGTACACGTCGTATTCGTTCTCGTGCAGCAGGATCACGCCGCCCGCCTTCGCCGCATGAAGCATCATGGACAGCCGATCGAACACCTCCCGCCGCGCGCCGGTGAAATCCCCGCCCTGCGGCGCGAAAAAACTGAATATGCGAATGTACGGCGTGCCCATGATGTGCGCGATCTCGATGCATCGCGCCAAGGCCTCCATATGAGGCCCCATCGGCTCGTCCAGGCGAATCTTGCCGATCGGCGACCCGATGCACGCCGTCCGAAACCCGCGGTCGTCCATCTGCCGCCGATACGCCGCCGCCTGCTCGTCGGTAAACGTCGACACATTCTTCCCGTCAATATTGCGAACGTCGATCGCCCGCACGCGAACCGATTCCAACACGTCCATTTGCGTCGCCAAATCCGCAGCCGCCTCGTCGGCGAAAGCGCTTAACGTAATCATTCGATCTCTCCTCGTGAATGGGTAGTTGGAGGAGATAATATCGCCGCGAATTCCGCGAATCACGCGAATTTTTCGCGTTTTCAGCGGGGATTACGGGATGACAGAGTCGCGGCAGAGGTGGCTTGCCTCTTTGCGCTGCAGGGGGTTCCGCACGGAAAACGTTTCGTTTACGGCAACTGGATACGAATCGGCGAACTGAAAGCGCCTTGTCGTTCATCGCCCGAATCGACATAAACCGTATAGATGGCGATTTTGCCGGATTCCTTTGCGGTAATGTTGTCCACGTAGGAACGTTGTTCCGTCGGCAGCGGTTCTGCATTCAACGCAACGGATTCCTCGTCCTCGATATACCGACGAACGACGAAACCGGCGAAGGTGCCGGCCTCGTTATCGTCCTTCCAACGGATCAACACGCCTTCTTCGGCGATCTCCGCTTCGACGTCCGGGGGCTTTATGGCGTCGCCGAGTTTCGCAATAGTCACCGAAGCGGAAAGATGTCCGGGTTTCAGGCCGCGATCCAGATACGCCACGGCATAGTGGCGAGAGGTCGTTCCCGCCTCGGAATCTCCGTACGAAAACGTCAGTGTTTTTTGATCGTCTGACTCCTTGCCCATTTGCGGGGGCAGCTTGTAGAGCATTTCCGTGAGTGGGCCGTCCGGCTGGCCTCGGAATATGGCAAATCCCTGAGCCCCCGCTTTTTTCATGTCTTCTTTGGGCAGGCTCCACTGCAACACGACCAAGCCAGGCTGTCGGCCTCTCCGCACCGTGATCTCGTCGAGCGTGGGCGCCGACATCTTGAGCGTGCCCTTTGACGCTGGTTTTTCTACCGCGTGCTCCACGCGCCGGTCGACGTCCGGCGGCGAAGGCGAACTGGCCGGGGCCGCTGTCGGCAATGGTGTCGCGGGAATTTCATCCTGGCAGCCCGTGGTCGCCATGAGTAGCGCAGCCAACAGGCCGACGCTCGTAAAAAGCAAGACTGCTCGTCTAATTTTGCTCGCGTAGTGATCAATTCGTCCCATGACCGTGCCTCTCCCTGCGATCCAAATATAGCTGGAGATAAAACACAGAACAAGGCCCGACCAGGGCAAACGCATGTACGCTCCCACGGTTTCGCACGACCTTCTTGTTCCGGCGCCACTGGCCGCAGGCCCTGCCAGTTTGCGTTGTGAAACGGTGTGAGCGACAGAACGTTTCGATGGCCACAACAATCTACAACGCAAACTAGGCAGGGCCTGTGGCCAGTGGCGCCGGAACAAGAAGGTCACAAAAATCGATAAATGCACATACGTTCGCCCTGGCGATGGCCGAACGGTGAGCGACTTTGTTTTATGGCACGGCACATTCCTTTTTGTTTGTGTGAATTGCGTTGCGTATAACGCCGGGAGTTTCCGTCACGGCTGACCGTTCGCAAAGGCGGGGCCGGCCTGAGTCCCGAAGGGACGGCGTTGGGTAGCCCAGGGTGAGTCGGTACTCCGGAGAACCCTGGGTTTTCGGGTGTTTTTTGCGATTTCATCGCGGCTGACGCCACTGGCCGCAAGGCACACCGACGCGCGAAGTCGGCAGCGAACGACGCACACAATCCCCTGTTCGCGCGTTCGATGCCGTCCCCAACGCCCATTCGACCTCGGCCAGTGGCGTCAGGCCGCGGTGATGAAAAAACAAACAAACCGGCTCCCAGGGTTCGCGGCGTACCGCTCACCCTGGGCTACCCAACGCCGTCCCTTCGGGACTCCAGACCGGCCCCGCCGTCCGGCACGTCCCGCCACATGCCCAGCGCATTCGTGCCGCCGCCAGAAAAGAAGGTCACTACAGCGCAAACGGGTGCACGAAAAATGCTTGTATTACCGAGAGGATGTGATAAAAAAGACACGTTCGTGCGTCGCATTTCAGAGGTGAGCTTTTGGGCAGGAGCAGGAGAATGTCTATGCAATTCAGACAAGCTCTCATCGCAACGTCGCTGTCGCTGGTCGTCGTCTGTCTGCTGGCTGGCTGCGCGTCGGAGGAGCCGAAGACCGGGCAGGCATTACTGGTCGACCTCGCGAAAAACTCCAAGCATAGCGATGCGCGTCTCGCGGCGGCGCGAGAATTGAACGAACAGCATCAAGCCGAAGCCCAGGCGACGTTTGCCGACATCGCGAAAACCGACGGCCATTCGCAGGTGTACGAGGCGGCGATCAGGCACTTGACCGACCAGGCGCTGCTGGCCGATGTCGCGAAAAACGCGAGGATTTGCCACGCGCGTTTTGCGGCGGCGGAAAAACTGGACGAGCAACATCAGGCCGATGCCCAGACGGCGTTCGCCGAGATCGCGATCCACACCTGCCGGTTTGGGAGCAGCCAATACGAAGTGGACATGAAGGTCAAGGCGGTGGGCAAGATGACCGATCAGAAACTGCTGGCCAAGGTGGCGAAACGGGCGAGTAGTTCGCAGGTGCGACAGGCGGCGGTCGAGCAGCTTGGCATCATGGTGGCCCGGCAGGCCCGGACGTCGCCGGAAAAATAAACGCGAAAAAATTTTCGGTAGCCTGTTGACATCGTTTCGTAGAATGGTATTCTTACCCGTCTTCGCCTGAGGGCGGAGGCGTCGCCGATAGGGCGGCGAAACGCTTTTTGAAACACACAAAACAGATCAGCAGGGATGACTGGCCGATGGGCGCCCCGGCGTTTTTCCGCGTGCTCGTGGCCTGGATCTCGGCATCGGGTTTGGCGTCGCCTTCGGGCGGGCCGGGCTAGTAGCTCAGTTGGCTAGAGCGTGCCCCTGATAAGGGCAAGGTCACAGGTTCGATTCCTGTCTGGCCCATTTGCCGGAGAAGAGCCCGCATCGAATCGCTCTCCAGGCTTCGACCCGAACGAGTTCGGGGACGTAGCTCAATTGGGAGAGCACTAGCTTTGCAAGCTAGGGGTTGCCGGTTCGACCCCGGTCGTCTCCAGTTCCCCGCTGATCCCCGCCTCGCAAGTGCGTGTATAAAAATTTTACAAAATTTAAAGAAAGTGCTTGCGTCGCGAAAAAAAAGACGATATACTCACCGATCCACCATTGGAAATCGAATTTGTGCCAATGCGTGGGCGGCAGGCCGATAGGGCCTGTGGACGTAGAGATCTTTGACAATCGCATAATGGATAGAAGTTGTAAGTGAAGTGAATCACCGAACACGTTTCGGGCTGGCCCACTTCCTGGTTTTCCTCGGGAATTTCGTATTGTTGAGGTGGACTGGGTGTGGGGTGGCTTGGGAATGTGTCGAGCGCCAAGGCGCTTGAGCATTAGTCCATCGGTTCTTGAAAAAGGGCCCACGACTGATGTGATCAAGCTACTAAGGGTGCATGGTGGATGTCTAGGCGTGACGAGGCGATGAAGGACGCGGTAGGCTGCGATAAGCCCTGGGAAGCTGTCAAGCAAGCGTTGATCCAGGGATTTCCGAATGGGGAAACCCACCCTCACTGTGCAAGCAGATGATGGTACTTCCGGCTGAATGCATAGGCCGGATAGAGCGAACGCTGGGAACTGAAACATCTAAGTACCAGCAGGAGAAGAAATCAATTGAGACTCCGTCAGTAGCGGCGAGCGAACGCGGATCAGCCCAAACCGGGATTCGTCCCGGGGTTGCGGGCACCCGTTAGCAGTTACAAAGGCAACGATAACCGAAGTGTCTGGAAAGTCACACGATACCGGGTGATAGTCCCGTAGGTTACGTCGTGAGCCCTGCGTTATGCGGGTGTACCAGAGTAGCACGGATCTCGTGGAACTCCGTGCGAAGCAGGGGAGACCACTCTCCAAGGCTAAGTACTCCGTCACGACCGATAGTGGACAAGTAAGGCGACTGAACGATGAAAAGCACCCTTATTAAGGGAGTTAAAAGTACCTGAAACCATGCACTTACAAGTTGTCGGAGCTCTATGCCCGCAAGGGAATGAGTGACGGCGTGCCTTTTGCATAATGAACCGGCGA
>WRDM01000043.1 GCA_009783465.1 Phycisphaerae bacterium
GAGAATCGGAAAATGGTTCGCTTGGTTCAGGATGGTGATGAATTCCGGCAGGTCCTCGCGGATGAGCGGCTCGCCGCCGGCGAGAGAGATGATCAGCGTGCCCAGCCGGTTGAGCTTGGCGCCGATCACGCGAAAGTCGTCCAGCGACAGTTCGTGCGTGTTCTGGTAGTGCGGTTTCCAGAAGTCACAGATCTGACACTGAAAATTGCAGCGGTACGTCACCTGGAGGTTGCAGTGCAGCATCCGCCGGGTCAGCAGGTTCCGCCCCAGCCGCAGGCAGCGGTATTGATAGTGAAACTCCTTGCGAAGGCCCGTCAGCAAATGGGTCATGCGTGGTTCCTCCAGCCGGTAAGTTCTCGCAAGGCGGCCAGGGGGCGGCGCTGGAGAAGCGACAGGGCCATGTGGCAGAAGATGTGACATTTTCCCCGGCAGTCGCGTGGCGGTTTGGCGGCCTGGCCTGCCTGGGATAGCGCGCGTCGATACCCGCCGGCGGCGACGACATCGGGCCGATGCGTCGGCTGTTCGAGGCAGGGCAGGTTCACTGTTCCGTCGGGGCGGATGGTCGGCATGAGCAGGGGGTGGCAGCGATAGGGACGAGCATCGCGGATGGAGCGGAGATAGTCGAAGACGCCCACGACGGCTGCGCCGGCGGATTTGGCGGCGATCACGTCGTTCACGAGCGACCGGAATCGGGGGTTGTCCCGCAGGTCCGGGTGCACGGCGGTGCCGACGATTTGCGGCGAGAGTTGAAAGCCCAGTCGGTGTCGCACGCACAGGGCGAGCACGTCGGAAACGTCGTCGAGGTTGTCGGGTGTCGCGACGACGGAGAGTACGATTCGTGTCGGGTGGTAGCCTCGGTTGGCGAGAATCCAGTCGAGCGCTGTCAGTATATCCTCCGCCTCGGCCGTGGAATCGCATTCTCGTGACGCGGGTGTCTCGCCTGCGTCACGACCGCCGATGATTTCCGCCAGCCGCTCGACGTTCAGTGAATCCACGCTCAGGACGAACACGTCGGACAGTCGCATCACATCAGGCCGGTGCGAAAGGCCCACGCCTTTGGTGTTCAGCACGGTGCGGAAACCGATCCGTTTGGCGTGCGCGAGCAGGTCCTCCAGGTCCGGCCGAAGCATCGGTTCGCCGCCGGTGATATCCAGCGTGTCGCCGTCGGCGCGGAGCAGCGTAATCAACGCCTTGGCCTGATCGGTCGGCAGCTCCTCCACGACATCTTCCTTGAACGGCCTGCCCTGGCCGTCGCTACAGTACCGACACGCCAGAGCACACCGGTGCGTGACGTAATACGAGAACAGCAACGGGCGCGTCGGCTGACCGAAGGCCGCCAAACTGGCGAGATTCCGCACGTAGTTGGCCAGGAATCCCATCAGGGGCCGCCCTCCTTGATCTCGCTCCGTTGAAGCGGTCCGGCCTGGCGAAGCGGTTTGGCCGGCACGCCGCCGACGGTCAGGCCGTCCGCCACGTCGCACACCACGACGCTACCGAACCCGGTCGTCACGGCTTGGCCCAGAGTCACGCCGCTGCGGATAATGGACCATGCCCCGACCACGGACCCTTTGCCAATGCTGACCTTGCCCGCCCGGAACGTGCCCGCCGTCACTTCGTGAGTCAGCACACGGCTGCCGATGCCCAGCAGACAGCCGTCCTCCAGCTCGATCAAATGCGGATAAAACGCGTCGAGGAACACGCCCGGCGCGATGTAGACCCTCCGCCCGATCCGCACGCCCATCAGCCGGAAGAGCCTCACTTTGATCCATGAAACCGGGCACTTGCCGATGAAGTACATCACGACGAACCGCATACAGAACCGCAGATTCGCCAGCCAACTCGGGCAGATGACGTCCCACACGCGGTAGCTCTTGTGACGCTCCAGGACGAAGGGCGTGGCCCGGTCGCCCGCCCACCAGTCGCGGTAGGCCTGTTTCTCGCGTTGCAATTGTTCACGGTCCTGATCACTCAACATAAAATCGTTCATCCTGCATTCGGTTAAAAAGGTTGTACGTGCAGGCAGGGATCAGCCTGCCAGGCCCGGCGGGAACCAGGTCCGGGCACATCATCGCCCGCGAACAATCGAACGTTTCCTCGTCCATGTGCGCGTGAATGTACACGGTTCGCACGGCGGATTCGGCGATTCGCTGACGCTCGAACGCGGACAACGATTTTCCAACAGGGTACAGCCGTTCGACCAGTTCACGCAAGGTCGCAAGGTGTTCGGAGTTGCCCTGGGCGTAAAGTGGATTAATCATGTCGGCGAAGAACTCCTGGCCTTCCTCGGGGCGGACGAGGTACGAATCACGGATCAGGTCCGCCAGGCGGTCGGGCGACGCGATCCGGGCGAATGGGAGTATATTCGTCCCAGCCGAATTCGACGGGCCTGCCTTCAGGGCGTAGCTGACGAGGTAGCACAGCGGATGCGTGGAGGGCCTGGTGACGAAATCGGTGAACGTCAACTCGCCGCCCGTCTGTTCGCAGACGATCCGGGCGGCTTCATCCACCGGAATGTGGCCGGTGTTGGGAAAGCTGCCGCCGCCCTGGCCGGTGTAGGTCATCGTCTGGACGGTCAGGCTGAGGACATTATCGTTTTGCCGCATGAGTGACCAGATGCCGCCGAGGGCGTCCTCGTTCACGTCACGGATCAGCACCGTCAGGAGCGTCATGCGGACCCCGGCGGCGGTGAGGTTGTCGATGGCCTGGCGTTTGACGGCCACCAGATCGCGCCCGTGCAGCCGCTCGCTGACGGCGGAGTCCAACGTGTTGAACGAGAGGATCACGTAGACGTTCCGTTCGGCCAGGGCTTGACAGAGCGATTTGTCTTCCGCCAGCCGCAGGCCGTTGGAGTTCATGGTGACGCGGCCAATCTCGGGCCGCCGGCAGCAATCCAGGATGTCGAGGATTTGCGGATGGAGCGTCGGCTCGCCGCCGGTGATGTTGATGAGGTCCACGGGGCCGGAGGACTCGACGATCCAGTCGACCGTTCGTCGCATTTCTTCGACGGGCATGTGGTAGAGCTTGTCCGCGCGGTTGTACGTGAAGCAGATCGGGCAGCGGAGTTGGCAGGCGTTGGTGATCGACAGCACGGGCAGTTGGCAGGGCGAGGCGTGCAGCGCGCAGGGGCCGCAGTCGTGCGGACAGCCTCGGGCCGGCGCGTGCGAACCCGGCAGCGGCGAGTGGTCGGGCATCGGTTTGAGGGTGGAGGCGAGGAACCCGTTCTGGTCGGCGGCGATGCGGGCCGGCGGGGCCTCGCCGCAGGCGGGATTGGCACACAGGCTCTGCTGCCAGACCTGCCCTTGGCGGAAAAACACGCGGGCGGGCACGATCTGCCGACACCGCCGGCACAGGCCGCGAACGGTCGTGAAGTACGTGTAGTCTTTTTCGTTAAGTCGCATAGATTTCCGAAAACAGCACCTTCAGGTCGTCGGGATTGTGAAAATCTGCCAGGTCGACCGGCGTGGCCAGGCAGCCTTTGCCCGACGCGATCGGTCGACCGGCTGCCGTCGCGATGCCGTTGAACGCAATGCCGTCCTCGCGATAACGCGTTACCTCGACGTCCATCCGCAGACTTTGTCCCGGCCTCAACGGCTCGTAAAACGCGACCTCCTCCACACGGACCAGCAACCCCATCCGCGTGAAGTCCGACGACAGCACGATCAGCCAGTTGCCCAACTGGAACAGGCTCTCCATGAGCAGACTCTCCGGCAGGGCGGCCGTAGAGTGTAGCATGGGCGTCCCGCCCATGTGTCCCACGGGCGTCTCGCCCGTGGTTGCGATGAACTGGACTTTATCACACAAAACCGTTGCCGCCCGTGCCGACTCCAACGCGTCGTTTCCAAGGCCACGTTGCATGGGCGAGACGCCCATGCGACTCACGGGCGGGACGCCCGTGCTACATTCCAGGCAGGACCGCAGACTGTATTCCTCAAAGGAGACCGCCTTGACGCCGACGATGCGCTGTCGCGGCTGCCATTCGAGAATACGGTCAACCATGCGGAACTTCATGATTAAATGCCCCCGTCCACGAAGATCGCCTGGGCGTTGATGTAGCTGCTGCGGTCGCTGGCGAGAAACGCGGCCAGTTCGGCGACCTCTTCCGGCTCGCCCGCTCGGGACAGACTACAAAAATCCTTATATTTTTCCTGCTGTTTTGTCGGAATGTTGACGCTCACGCCGCCCGTCAGCATGCCAGGGACGATGGCGTTGACGCGGATGTTGTACCGCCCCAACTCGCCCGCCAGCGACAGCGTGAAGCCGACCACCGCGCTCTTGGCGGTGGCGTAATGGACCGGCACTTCCAGCACCCGCAGGCCCGCCAGCGAACTCATGTTGACGATGCTCCCGCGCTTGCGGCGGATCATGCCCCGCGCGAACGCCTTCGTCACCAGGAACATGCCTTTGACGTTGACGTCCATCACCCGATCCCAGTCTTTCTCGTCGATCATGGCGAAGGGCATGATCTGTGCGATGCCGGCATTGTTGATCAGCACGTCCACAGGGCCGAATTCTTGCTCGACGGTCTCCGCCAGCGACTGGCAGGCTTTGGCGTCCAACACATCCAACGGATACGCGCGGACGTTACCGTCAACGCCGTTGCCGCCGGCGGCGTTGCATTCGTCCACCAGTTTCCGGGCCTCCTCCTCGCGTGAGTGAAAGGAAAACGCGACGCGGCAGCCCTCGCGGGCGAGGACGCGGACGAGGGCCGATCCGATGGCGCCGCTGCCGCCGGTGACGAAGGCGGTTTTGCCGTCAAGCATCGGCGGCCTCCTGCTGTTGTTTCTGTGTCGTTTTCCGCTGAATCAGATGCACGAACACCGCGACGGTGAGCACGGCGGGCACGTCGATCTTTTTCATGCCAGGCCGAAATGTTTCTGGCGGCACTTCCGGAAGGGCTCTTCGCAATTCCTCGATCGCCTGCGGCGTCAGCACGCCGTCCCGCTCGTATTGGCCGTCGGGAATTTTCGCGACGGCCTGCCGTTCGAACTCGTCCGCCTCGACCGTGATGCCGAAATGTTCTTCGATCAAAAAACTCAGATCCAGCAGGTCGATGGACTCGGCGCCGAGATCGGCCATGAGATTGCTGCCCATCGTCACCTGCTCGGTCCGCGCGCCGGTCACCTCGCGAATCAGCGGCAGGAGCTTTTCGAATACGTCGGTTTCGGTCATGATTCACCTGTTTTCTGCACCGTTATTTTTACCACAGAGACACAGAGAACGCAGAGAGTGGATGTTGGGAATTCACACAACCATTTCTCTGTATCCTCTGTGTCTCTGTGGTAAAAATAACGGTGCCTTTTCACCTGTTCTCAAAAAACTCCACAATATGTTCCACGGCCTTGCGTCGTGGCGGCGCGGGATTCTCCGCGGGATAGCCGACGGCGACGAGGCACGTCGGCTCGAAGCCTGCCGGCAAATCCAGCGATTCCCAGGCACTCGACGCCAGTAGCGGTGCCGTCATCACGCACGCGCCCAGGCCCAGAACGTGGGCCATGAGCAACAGATTCTGCACCGCCATCGCCGTGCTCAACGCTTCGCCGCTAGCGTACCGATTGCCGCTGGCGGAAACCAGCGCTTTGCCCACGGCGGGACTTTTTTTGTGCATCGCCAGAATCATCGTCGGGGCCTGCGCGAAGAGCGTCGAGAAATGCAGCAACTCCTGCCCTTGCGTCGCGAGCAGTCGGTTGGCCGACGCCAGATGTTCGCTCAAGGCCTGCCGAACGTTCTCCGCCAGCGCGCCGATTTGCGACGGGGCCTGGAAAACCAGGAATTTCCATCCCTGGCGATTGTGATTGGAGGGCGCCCACTGAGCGGCCTCGATCAACCGGTCGAGCAAGGTCCGGTCAGGCTGCCGGTCCGTGAAGGCCCGGACCGACCGGCGCGATCGGAGCACCTTGAAGAACGCGTCGGCGTTGAAGGGATCGGCGGTTGTCACGGGCACCTCCCGAAGATCAGTGTGGCGTTTTGACCGCCAAAACCGAAGGAATTCGACAGCACGGTTCGGCCTTCGAACGGCCTGGCCGTGTTCGGCACGTAGTCCAGATCGCACGCGGGGTCGGGCCGTTCGAGGTGGATGGTGGGCGGCACGGTCCGTTCGCGGATGGTCAGGGCGGCGGCGACGGCTTCGACCGCGCCGCTGGCGGCGATCATGTGCCCGGTCATCGACTTGAGGGCGTGCACCGGCACCTCGTACGCGCGGGGGCCCAGCGCCTCCTTGATCGCGCCGGTCTCCACGACGTCGTTCTTCGGCGTGCCCGTGCCGTGGGCGCTGACGCAATCAATCTGTCCCGGCCCGAGTTCCGCGTCGGCCAGGGCGGCCGTCATGCTCCGCACCGCGCCGCGGCCGTTGGGTTCGGGATCCGACACGCGGAATCCGTCCATCGAACTGCCGTAGCCCAGAATCTCCGCATAGCAACGGGCCCCCCGCGCCAAGGCCCGGTCCAGCGTCTCCAGAACCACAAACGCCGCCCCCTCACCCAGCGCCGTTCCCGTGCGTGACGCGTCGAAAGGCCGGCAGGCGCGATGCGGCGTTTCGTTCTCCGCCGACAACACACGCAACAAGCCAAAGCCCCCAAGCCCCAGCGGATTGAGCATGCTGTCGGTCGCCCCCGCCAGGGCCAACTCCGCCTCCCCGCGACGCAGCCGCAGGAAGGCCTCGCCGACCGACTGCGCGCCGGCGGCGCAGGCGGAGCAATTGGTGAACCGCCCGCCGAGGAACCCGTAATGCTCGCCCAGAATCTCCGCGGTGGTGTCCAGGGGCGTCTGCAACAGCCGCTCGCCAAGCGCCGCGGGCAGACGTGACACGATCGCTTGACGCATGGCATGGATCGGGTCATCGTCCCGCTCGCCGGCCTGCGCGAAGGGCGTGAGATCCTCCATGCACAACATCTCCAATCCCACGCCCACATGCAGCGATGCCAGGCCAAACCGCGCCGCCTCCAGTCCCGAGTCGGCCATCGCGTCCGCCGCCGCCTTCAATCCAAGAAGCACCTTGCGGTCCCGGCAGCGGGCGGCCTGTGGAAATTCCCGCGACACACGCGCGGCGTCGAAGTCCCGGACCTCGCCGCCGATCCGCACCGGAAACGCCGACGCGTCGAACAACGTGATCGGCCCCAGCCCCGATCGGCCGGCCACCAGGCCTCGCCAGAAGGCCTCACGCCCGCAGCCGACAGGACTGACCACGCCGATGCCCGTGATGACGATTCGTAGTGCAGGGGCGGAGCGGGCGCATTCTCGTGACGCGGGCATCTTGCCCGCGTGTCCCGCGGGCGGCCCGCCCGCGTCGGATTGGCCATATGGAATGTTTTGTCTACAGGCTGCGTTTGGCGAGGGCGAGACACCCTCGCGACACGCGGGCAAGATGCCCGCGTCACGGGAAGACAGCCCCTCCAGCACAAACACGCCTTGTCCGCTGCCGTGGCCGAAACAGTTGGCCAGCACACGTTGCCCGCACCCTGTACGAAGGGCTATCGTTGCGGCCAGTCCTGCCTGAACGGCTGCCGCGGCCGCGTATAGATTGCCCAGCGAACGTTTGGGATACACCACCGCCGCCTGTGCCGCCGCCGTCAACGAAGCCCGCCGCATCGCTTCCCGTTCCGCCAGCCGGATCGCACGATCGCCGTCGCCCGCCGCCACGACGTGGCGAATAGTCTGTGGCCCGGCGCCGCCGATCAACGCGGTGAATGTGTCGACGGCAGGCGACTGCCGCCAGATCGTGCCCAGGGCATGATGAACGACGCGGGCGTACATCCGCGCCCCGCGGGCCTGGGCATGCTGCTGGTCCTCCAAAACCAAAAACGCGGCCCCCTCGCCGGGAACCGATCCTTCGCCGTGGTCGCTCCAGGATCGTAACGCGCCGAGCTGCTCCAGGCTGACAAAGGCAAACTCGTGCGTCCGCACGTCGCATCCGCCCACCAGGGCACAGGCCGACACGCCTTCCTGAACCGCCCGGATTCCCGCGACGATGGCCGAGGCGCCCTGACCTTCCCACGGCGTGTAAATACCGTTTTCGCCGCGAAGTTTTTCGTGAATCGAAACGAAGCAGATCGGCATGCTCGCGAGCATCTTGAACGACAGCACAGGCCGAACGCGCTTGAGCGCGACCCGCCCGAATTGCCGCAAATCCAACGTCCCCTCCGCGTCGGCCGAGTGCCTCACCAACGCCGCCACCTCCTCAACCGGCATCCCCGTCATGCCCGTGGCGCCGTACAACGCGATCGCCTCGGATGCGTACGTCTCGTCAGGCCGCACGTTCGCATCCGCCAGCGCCAGCCGGGCCGCCGCGACCGCCAACTGGGCATCGCGATTCATCAACCGCACGCTCTTGCCGTCGTCGATGTGCCGCTCGGGCTCAAATCCCGTAATCGGCGCATAGCCTGTGCACGCCATGGACGACATGTCAAAGGCCGGTCGCCGAACGGCCGACTCGCCGCGCTCCACGCGCTCCAGAACCTCCGCCGGCGACGCGCCCAGCGGTGTCAGCATCCCGATCCCCGTGATGACAACCTCTCGAACCATGCCATCGTTCCAAATCGTAGCACGGGCATCTTGCCCGTGAGTCGCATGGGCGTCTCGCCCATGCAAACGGTTCCAAACGGATGATCTTGCCGTACCAGCCACGGGCGAGACGCCCGTGGGACTCATGGGCGGGACGCCCATGCTACCTACGGCTGCATCCACAGTTTCATCAACGCCTGCCGCTTCTCGCCCAGCAGCGGATCGTCCACGGTTTTGAACGCGAACACCATCCCGGAGGTCACAACGGGCTGCCCGTCGCGCAACGCCTGCACGGAAACCTTCCCGCCGTTTTCGTTCACCGCCACCACTTCGGTCCGGTAGACCAGCGTGTCGCCAGGCCGGACGATATCACGGAATTTCGTCCGCTCCAGCAGCGTCAGCACCGCTTTGGCGTCTTTGCCGTACTTGGACAACAAACTGGCCTCCAGCAGCAGGCCGGACACCTGCGCCATTCCCTCGATCATGAGCACGCCCGGCATTACAGGCCGTCGCGGAAAGTGGTCGTCGAAAAAATCCTCGCTCAACGCGACGTTCTTGACCGCCTCGGCGTACCGGCCGACGTCCCACGTGATGATCTTGTCGATCATGAAAAACCGCATCGCACGACTCCGTTCGTCGGTGGCGGGCCTGGATGCCGTTATGATTTTTCCCGGCCGTCATCGACATGCCAGTATCGTCTCACCACGTCAGGGCAAACGCACCAAAAATCCCTGTTTTTTCGAGGTTGTAGCCACGTTACATGAAAAAGAACGGACTGGCCTCCCCGGTCTTTACCGTGCGCGACGCCACGGTAGATTATTCGTGCGGAAAAATTGTTCCTTTCTAGACAAAACGGCGAGCATGATGTCTCTTGTGGGGTAAAGGGCATTTTTTGAACGGCGATCCGCGGAGAGCATTGGTTGCGGGCGACGCGGCTGCGTATCGGGCGATGGTTGACCGGTACGGGGCGGCGATGTTTCGCGTGGCCTGTCGGCTGCTGGGCAGTCGGCACGACGCGGAGGACGCCGTTCAGGAGGTGTTCGTGGCGATGGCGAGGCATCCCGAGCGGCTGGCGAGTGTGGCGAATATGCGGGCGTATTTGTTCGTTTCGTTGCGTCACGCCGCCGAGCGGATCGGGCGCACGCAGCGGCGGCATCCGGCGGGCGGGTTTGAGGAATCGTACGGGCCTGTTGGCGACGACCGGGCCGGGCGGGCGGTGGATGATTCGGAGACGGCTGAGCGGCTGTGGGCGTTGGCCCAGCGGTTGCCCGCCCAGCAGCGCGAGGTACTGGCGTTGAAAATTCAGGGCGAGTTGTCGTTCCGGGAGATCGGCGAGATTCTTGGCATCGGCGTGAATACCGCGGCAAGCCGCTATCGCTACGCCCTGGAAAAACTGCGACACATGGCGGAGGAACACGATGAGTCACGATGAATTTTTTGAGGAGCCATTACCGCCTGAACTGGCGGCGATGGAGCGGGCGCTTCGCTCCGGGCCGTCACCGGCGGATGCGTTGCGGGATCGTATATTGGCCGGGGTTGGGCGGGAGTTGGCGGCGGCGAAGCGGCGGCAGTTTTGGCGATACGTCGCCGGTGTGGCGGCGGTGATGTTGTTCGCGATCAATCTGAGCGTCAGCGCGGCCTCGACGACGACCTCGCGCCGGCCTGGCATGGACAGCGTCAGGCAGGCCGTCCTGCGTGAAGAAATCGAGCGGCTGCAACTGGACATCCCCACGGACGACCTCGTCCGCCACGGCGTGCTGCTGCTGGCCGCCGGCGACGAATTGATCCCCATGGGCGTGCCACGGCGTGGTGTGGGCATGCCGTGACGCAGGCGTCCCGCCCGCGCTGGGCAGTAGAAAGCTTTGACGTTTTTATTACGGTAGTCATGCGGAACGTCTAACGAGGGCGAGACGCCCTCGAGACACGCGGGCAAGATGCCCGCGTCACGACCAGACACGGGCGAGACGCCCGTGCTACAGGGAGACACATCATGGGACAACTTCTTTTCTGGCTGGAAGCGGCGATCGCGTCGGTGCTGTTTGTGGCGTTGGGCGTCGCGTTGCAGGCCCGCGTTCGCGACCGTGTGTGGCGGGGGATGTTCGGCGGGGTTTGGTGGTTTCTTGCGTACCCGCCGTGGGTTTTCGTCATCGTGGCGTTCTGGGCGATTAATAACGTGTACTGGATCGGCGGGCCTGTCGAGCCGCAGGCCATGTCGACGCTGGCGGGGATTGCGTTTGTCGTGGCGGCGACCCTCGTCGGTCGGCGTGGGCGACGACCGTTGTCTGTTGTCGACGTCTCGGTGGCGACGGAATCGCCGGACCCGGTGGCGCCGGCATGGCGGTCGCCGGCATGGAAGTGGACCTGCATTGGACTGGCGTCGCTGACCGGATTGATGTGGGTGGTCAGTCTGTTCGGACCGTTCTACTGGCCGGCTGTTCTGTGGGTGCTGATTATGATGGCCTGCCTTGTGGCGACGATGATTGTTTATGTCCGTGGGCAGGTGCCTTCTCCGCGGGTGTCGCCTTCGCCGTCGTCGTCGGCCTGGCGGGCGTCGACGTGGAATGTGAGCCATCTCGCCCTGGCGTGGCTGGGCGCGGTGCTGCTGGCCAGCATGACGTTCTGGAATCTCGACCTGGCCGTCCGGCAGGAGATGGCCACGTTGAAGGTCGAAGCCGGCGCGCTGGTCCAGTCCATGATGTCGCCGCCCGTGCCGGATTCGCAAAACGCCGCGCCGCTTTATCGGCAGGCCAATGAGATCCTCATCGCCCAGCAGGGCACGGGCCAACCGTGGAGCGAGATGGTTGACGCCTGGCTGTTCCCCAACAAGGGCGAAGGCGAATTCGACCCAAACAACCAGGAAATGCTGGAGTTTTTGCACAAACAAAAGCCGGTGCTCGGCCTGGTCCGCAAGGCGTCCCAAATGCCCGGCTACGATACCGGCAACCATTACATTCCACTGAGCATCGAAACGCTCATGCCGGACCTGCACCATATGCGGGGCCTGGGCAAACTGCTTTGCCTGTCCGCGCAGGCGGCCGCCCATCGGGGCGACATGACGCAGGCCATGGAAGATATCAGCACAGCCCTGGCCATGTCCGAGCATTGCCTGGCCGATCCGACGCTTATCGCGACGCTGACGGCGGTCGCCATCGACGACCTCGCGTCCAGGGCGCTGCAGTACGCGTTCGAGAACGGCCCGGTGACGGTGGAGAGTCTGGATGCGCTGGCGCTGAATCCGTCCGTCAGTTATATGCGGGCGTGTCGTCGAAGCATGCGAATGGAATCGGCGGGGCAATTGTCGATTTTCACCATGGAGGATTTTTCGTCGGCGATGTCGGCCACGCAGACGCCGGGACCTCGCGAGTACATCGTTCGCAACATGGCGCATCCGTACCGGGTGTTCTTCTGGCGGGCGGATCTGGAGGTCAATCGGCAGTGGGCGCGAATGCAGGATATGCATTATCATCTGTTGTTATCCGGACGGCCCGAAGAGATCGCGCGGACCTGGGCGGCAATGAAACAGGTGGATTCCGCGCGGACGTTGCAGGAGCTTCGGTCCGCCGGATATAGCGGTTTGCTGGCCTTTATCATGACGCCGTCATTGAGCGGGTTCGCGGAACGTGCCGCCATGGCCGACGCCAATCGCCGATTGATGCTCACCGCCGTCGCGATGTGGCGGTATCGGTTGGCCGAGGGCGCGTTTCCCGAGGAGTTGACGCAGTTGGCGCCGGAATATCTCCTGGCCGCCCCGGTCGATCCGTTTACCGGCACGAGCATGAAACTGGCCGTCTCCGACGATGGCGACGTGACGATCTACAGCGTCGGCCCGGACCTCAAGGACAACGGCGGCGTACCGTACGACCGTAAAATGCGAACCGGCGACATCGTGCTGACGGTGGGCAGGAACGAGTAACGAATCCGTCACGTTACCGGTTGCCGTGCATGTCGGGGTAGGGGTGTTTGAGTGTTTCTTCGGGCGGGATTTGTCGGGGCGGCGGGTCGTCGGCGTAGGGGAGCGACGGGCTGCCCGCGAGGGTTTGGTCTTTGAGCTTTCTGATGGGCAGGCGGACGCGGTCGCCGATCGACAGTTTTCGCCAGTCCGTGATTTCCGGGTTGTTCAGCGTGATATCGTCGGCCTTGCCGTTGGTGAGCATTCGGGGCGCGATGGATCGGGCCGTGTCGCCTCGCTTGACGGTGTACCAGACGAACTTCGGCGCTGGCGCGCTGGCGGTGGTTGTTTGGGTCGTGGGTTGTGACTCGGTGGGCCTGGTCGTCGGCGAAGGCGGCCTGATGGCGCGACAACTCACCATCGCCACACCGGCCAGGGAGAGCGTCACCGTCACACACAGCAGCACGTGCGAAGCCTTCATGATCGGCATTGTAGAATTCGGCGGGGGCAATCACAAGGGGCTTCGGTTTTCGGTTGCTCGACGGTGAAATCGTATCGCCCGTTCGAGGGGATCAAAGCCATTAGCCACCAGCCACTAGCCACCAGGGCTTGCGCGGCGTGACGGTAAACTCGCTCCTCGCGCTGGCGAGAGTGGTCTCGATGCTTCGCAGACGTGATAATCGGTGAATATGGCCGCTCCTGACGATTTTCGTGTCAGCGAAGCATCGGGATGCCTCTCTCGAAAGGGATGTTCGCGTTTACCGTCATGTACGCGAAAACCCTGGTGGCTAGTGGCTGGTGGCTAGTGGCTTGTTTCCTTCGCACAAACCATTCCTGTTCCCCACACGCCACGCAAACCAGCTCCTACGGATTTGATTTTTCCCGTCGGCGGCCTACGATGGGGAGCGGTCTATCACAAGGGCAATCGAGGAGGGCGTCATGGCTGAGCGGGAGATTCAGGCGGAGTTGGACGCGTTGCGGGAGGACCTGAGCGTGTTGCGGCGTGACTTGGGGGAGTTGCTCAAGGCGGTGACGTCTTCGGGAAAGGAGCATGCGGTGGGGATGGCGCACAAAGTTCAGGAAGAGGCCAGGCATCGGATGGAGCAGGTCAAGGACGCGTTCGGGTCGGCCAGGGACACCGGGCAGAAGTTATGCAAGCAGGCGCATCGAACGCTGGGCAACAGGCCTGTGACGAGCATGCTGGCCGCGTTCGCCGTGGGGATGGTGATCGGGCGGCTGATCAACGGCCGACGGTAGGCATTATGGGATTATTGTGCGATTTGTTGTCGTTGCTGGTTCAGTTGGGCCAGGCGGAGCTTCGGCAGGCCCGTCGCGGCGTGATGTCGGTGGTCGCGCACGGCGTGATGCTGTTGGTGGCGGGTCTGGTGGCGGTGTTCGCCGTGGTGATGCTGGTGTACGCCGAGTACGCTGCCCTCGCGTCGGTGCTGGGTTCGGCGACGGCGGCCCTGCTGTGCGGCGTCACGGCGGCGGTGTTCGCGGCGATCCTGTGGGCGGCGGCGATGTGGCGGCGGTGATGTTCGTCCTCACGCCACCTGAATCCGGCTGTTGCGGTTGTCCAGCGTCGTGGCCGTGTCGATCGTGTCGGCGGTGCAGCAGGTTCGGTTTCGGCCTGTGCATTTGGCGTGGTAGAGCGCCCGGTCGGCCTGGCGGATCAATTCTTCCGACGAGTTGGCCGTGGCGGAGTCGGCGACGCCGAAACTGGCCGTCGGGCTGATCGTGCTGCCGCGGAGGGGAATCTGTAATTGCGCGATGTTCATGCGGCAGCGGTCGGCCAGGATCATCGCTTCCTGATGGCTGGCGCCGTGGACGAGGATGGCGAACTCCTCGCCGCCGTAACGGGCGGGGAAATCACTTTGCCGGCAGGTGACGCGGATGGCGTCGGCGACGGCCTGCAACACGCGGTCACCCACGAGATGGCCGTGCTCGTCGTTGACCCGCTTGAAGCGGTCCACGTCGCACATGATGAACGCCAGCGACTCGCCTCGCTGCACGCGGGCCCAGCTCTGTCCCAGCCGTTCCAGCAGCGCCCGACGATTGCCCAATTCCGTCAGCGGGTCGATCTGCGCGTACTGGATCAACAAATCCTGAAGCCGCTTGGTCCGCAGCGCCGCGCGGACGCGGGCCTGCAGTTCGTAGGCTTCGAAGGGCTTGGTGACATAATCGACGGCGCCGAGGTCGAGTCCCTTGACGGTGTTGGCGCGGTCGCCGCTGGCGGTGAGGAAGATGATGGGGATCATGTAGGTCTGGGCGTCGCCCTTGAGGCGGCGGCAGACTTCGAAGCCGTCGAGTTCGGGCATGTCCAGGTCGAGCAGGATGAGGTCGGGTTTGTCCTCGCACGCCATCGCGATGCCCGTCAGTCCGTCCTGCGCGGTGGTGATGTTGACGCCCTCGGGCGCCAGTCGCGCGCGGGCGATGGCCAACGCTTCGGGGCTGTCGTCGATAATCTGAATTTTCATCGTCGCGTCTCCTCGAGGCGAGGCGTCCTGCCCCGTTCGACGGCGTTGACCATCTGGCCCAGCCAGGCGAGGCTCAGGATGATGGCTTCGCGGTCGCCGTTCTTGGCAGCGTCTTCGAGTTCTTTCGCCCGGTTCGTCAGGGTCGGGTATCCGTAGCTTCCGCCGGCGCCCTTGACGCGATGGGCCAGCCGCGTCAGTTCGTTGTACGCGCCGGCGGCGAACGCCTGCTGCATTTCCGCCAGCCGTTGGGGCAGTTGCCGGACGAAGCTGTCTATTACATCGGCCAATTCCGGCTCGTCCGCCAGTTCGGAGTAAATGGGCGCGATGTCGATGACCGGCGTGCCGGCTGGTTTGGCGGTCGGCGTGACGCCGGCGGCGTGCACGACGTCCTCCGGCGGCGTCGGTTGGTCGAGATGAATCGTCGGATGTCGCGTTGCCGTCCGCGCCGGCTTGGCGGCGGCGTGCGTGTTTTCCCGCCACTGGGCTGCCTGGTGCAGGATCGTCTGAATCAGGGCCGCCCGGTCGATGGGCTTGGTGAGATACTCCGAGCAGCCGGCGTCGAGGCACCGCTGCCGGTCGCTGGACATCGCGTGGGCGGCCAGGGCGATGATCGGCCTGGTGTACGCGCTGGCCCGCAGGGAACTGGCGGCTTCGTAGCCGTCCATGAGGGGCATCTGCATGTCCATGAGGATGACGTCGTATGGCTGGACGAGCGCGCAGTGGCAGGCGGAGCGTCCGTTGTCGACGAGATCGACCTCGGCGCCCGCGCGTTGGAGCAGCGCGCGGATGAGCACCTGGTTGTCTGGGCCGTCCTCGGCGAGGAGAATTCGCATGCCCTCGAGGGGCAGTTCGGTGGCGGCGGGGCGGTCGTCGGCCGTTGTGTTGGCCGCGGGCGGCGTCGCGTCGATGGGTGCGACGTCGGCGGGCGATTCGAGCATCCGCGCGCCCGCGAGCGTTTCCGCGGGCAGTGTGAACGTGAAGCAGCTTCCGTGCCCCTCGGTGCTGGCCATCACGAGCTCGCCTCCCATGGCTTCCACGAGAGTTCGCACGATGGCCAAGCCCAGGCCCGTGCCGCCGTAACGTCGCGACGTGGACGCGTCGGCCTGATAAAACGGCTGACCGACCAGCGCGAGTTTTTCCGGCCGGATGCCGATGCCCGTGTCGCGCACCTCGATCTGGATCGCGGGTCCGTGTTGATGCCAGTGGGGCAAGTGCGTCGTCGTGACCGACACATAACCTCGCGACGTGAATTTCACGGCGTTGCCGAGGAGATTCACGAGAATCTGCCGCAGGCGATGGTCGTCGAGCTGGACCTTTTCCGGCAGCGGCGTGGCGTATTTGACGCGGAGTTCGATGCCCTTCTCCGCCGCGCGGACGCGGAGCGTGCTCACCGTGTCGGCGATGACGGTCGGCACGCTGCACGGGCGGGTCTCCAGGACAAGCTTGCCGGCCTCGATTTTCGAGAGGTCCAGAATGTCGTTGATGAGTCCCAGCAGGTGTCGCCCGTTGCGATGCACGACGGCGAGGCGGTCGCTCTGCTCGGGGGGGGGCATGTTGCCGTCCATGAGCAGTTCGGTGTAGCCGAGAATGGCCGTCAGGGGCGTGCGAATCTCGTGGCTCATGTTGGCGAGGAATTCGGTTTTGGCGTGGTTGGCGGCCTCGGCGGCCTCGGCCATTTCGCTGGCGCGGGAGATGGCGCCTTGCAACTTGTCGTTGATTCGCGAGACTTCCTCGAACGCTTTTTCGGCGTTTCGTTTGGCCTGCCGGGTTTCGTTGGCGTGGCGGTTGCGTTCGGTGACGTCCAGCAGCGTGCCCACCAGCCCGACGACTTTCCCGGCGGCGTTGTGCAGCGGCGACTGATAACAGACGAACTCCCGCCGCTCGCCGACGGCGTTGACGATCGGCGTTTCGTAATGAACCGATTGATTCAACTGAAGCGCCTGGCGGTCGAAGTCCTCCATGATCCGCAACTGCTGATGCGTGAACGGCAGACCGAGTTCCCTCAGCGTCTGGCCGAGGATTTGTTCGGGGTTTTTGGCCAGCAGTTGCGCGAATTTCGGATTGCAGCCGGTGAATCGCAGGCTCGTGTCCAGGCAGAAAAACGGCGAGGGCAGCGTGTCGAGCAGATGCTTGTAGTAGACGGAGATTTCCTGGCGGTTTTTTTCCGTTTTTCGCAGGCGGTAATAGACCAGCGTGCAGAGCACGACCAGGGCGGTTCCGCTGGCCCAGGCGGCGCTGGCGGACGTGACGATGATGAACGTGCCCTTCTGCCACTCGTCGGCGTTGGGTTGATTCGACGCCAGCGCCCAATTGGCCAGCGCGACGGCGGCGTACGTCAATAACACAGCCGCCGCCACGGCGAAACCGAAGGTGCGAAGGTAAGTAGACCAGCGAAATTTCATCGAACAAAAACCTCTTGTCGGGCACCAGCGCGAACCCAGCCGGCCTCGTCAAGAGTTATCGGTGAAATCGTTGATGGACTTCAGGTCCGAAAGTATTTGCGAGGAGTAATGGATTCAGATTGATGTGGAAATGGGTATGCCTGTTTGTGATGTAGGATGTTGAAAACAATAGAATGTCCTCCCCGGCCTCGCGTAGAAGGGCCGGGCCACAGCCCCGGCAGGGGCGTCTTGGGTAGCCCAGGGTGAGCGGTACTCCGCGAACCCTGGGGTCGGGCGTTTTTGGATTTTCCATCATGCCTGACGCCACTGGCCGAAGTCGCCCTGTCATATGAAGACGGCCTCGAACGGCGTGCACATTCCCTTGTGCGTGTCATCTGCCGCCGTCTTCGCGTGACGGTGCGCCCTCGGCCAGTGGCGTCAGGCACGACGGATTGAGAAGGAAAAATCCCCATACCCAGGGTTCGCGGCGTACCGCTCACCCTGGGCTACCCAAGACGCCCCTGCCGGGGCTGTGAACCGGCATTCCAATGTGTGGCCGGGGAGGCCGGTCGGTTGTTTTCAAAAACGACTCCGTGCCGGAAAAATCAACCACACCCGCGGTGTTGCAGCGCAAGCCGCAAATAGTTCATTGCGGCCAGGGCGGCGCGCAGGCGGATGAGGTCGCGCGGGCCGTGGGTGTTGAGTTTCCACGCGCCGACGCCGTTCGGACCGCTGACGGCCAGCCAGACCAGGCCGACGGGTTTGGTCGCCGTGCCGCCGCCGGGGCCCGCGATGCCCGTGATCGACACGCCCCAGTCGCTGCCAAGCCGCCGCCGCACGCCGTCGGCCATCGCGCGGGCGGTCGCCTCGCTGACGGCTCCGTGCTCGATCAGCGTTGCCGTCTCCACGCCCAGCAGCGACTCCTTGACCGCGTTGGCGTAGCTCACCACGCCGCCGAGATAATACGCGCTCGACCCGCTCACGCTCGTGATCAACTCGCCCATCAACCCGCCCGTGCAGCTCTCCGCCGTCGCGAGCGTCTGCCCCGCGTCCCGCAACAGCCGACCCACCACCGTCGCCAGCGTCTGGTCGTCTTCGCCGACCACCAGGTCGCCAAGCCGCCGCCGCAACTCGCACATCACGCACTCGCTCTCGTCCCGCGCGTGCTCCAGTGTGTCCGAGCACGTCACCACGCGGACCGACACCAACCCCGCCGCCACCGTCGTGCCCACCGTCGGGTTGTTCCCGCGACGCATCAAATCCTCGATCAGCACGCCGATGTTCGACTCGCCCTCGCCGAACGTGTGCAGTATCCGGTGCAGCCGCACGCCCTCGCACACGCCAAGCCGCGGCGCGATGACGTGATGGAACATCCAGCGCATCTCGCCCGGCACGCCGGGCATGACGTAGACATCCGCCCCGCCGAGCCGGGCATGAAGCCCCGGCGCGGTGCCGGCTTCGTTGGGCAGCGCGTCGGCCCCCACGGGCACGAGGGCCTGCACGCGGTTGGCGTCGACCATCACGCGATTCATGCGGCGGAAGCGTTCGGCGATGGCGGCCAGGCTTGGCTCGTCAAGACGCAGTGCCACGTTGCCCATCGCCTGCGCAAGGCCTTGCCGGGTCAGGTCGTCGGCGGTGGGGCCCAGACCTCCCGTGACGATCACCAGCGGAACCTGCCGGGCGGCGTCGGTCAGCACGCGCGCGATGGCTGCCTGGTCGTCGCCGACGGTGATGTGCATGACGGCCGGGATGCCCCGAGCGGCCAACTCTCGCGACAGATACGCGCTGTTGGTGTCCACGGTCTGCCCGTTGGCCAACTCGTCGCCAATGGAAATAATGATCGCGTTCATGCGAGGTGGTCTCCTTACGTGACGCGGGCGTCCCGCCCGCGTGTGGCGAGGGCATCTTGCCCTCGCTGACCGTTCCATATGCCTGACGCGGTGAAAAACGTCAAGGCTTTTCGCTGTCCGACGCGGGCGAGACGCCCGCGAGACACGCGGGCAAGATGCCCGCGTCACATGAATGCATTCATGCGAGGTGGTCCTGTGGCAGGATCATGCGGCAGGTCGGACACAACTTGACAGGCCCCGGCGGAACGTCTTTCGCGGCCATGCGATACCCACAATGCGGACACCGCCGCTCGGCGCTGGCGCGGGTGGACTTGCCTTTGGCCATGTCGTCGCCGGCGCGTGAGGCTTTCTTTTTGTTGTTCATGAAACGAAATGTACCACCGATTCCTCGGAAAAAACAACAGATGGGTGCGGTTGAACGGAGTAAATGCATGTACATTTTCCGGTTTTCGCGTGCACCTTGTATTCGGCGTGACAGGCCGCAGGCCCTGCCATTTTGCGTTGTCGATCGTTGTGATAGACGAAGCGCTCTGTCGTTCATAACGGTTTACGACGCAAAATGGCAGGGCCTGTGGCCTGTCACGCCAGGGCGAACGCATCGAAAAAGGCCCATTTTTCGGCTGTAGGCTGTGGGCTGTAGGCTGTAGGTTGATTTTCCGTCACGAAAAACCTGTCGCAAAGGCATGTCCCCTACAGCCTACAGCCTACAGCCCACAGCCTACAGCCTTTTCGCGAAAAAACGCGGAAATTTAGATGCGATGGCCCTGCCAGTCACGTCTGAACATGAATCCCGTATGGAAAAAAAGGAATGCACACGCGATTGTCCCGCGGCTATCGCGGCGTGGCGACGGATTTGTCGCGCAGGATGGTGAGGAACATTTTTTCCGCGGGGCTGGCGGCCTTGCCTCGATGGCGGAGGATGCCCAACGGCCTGACCCACTTGGCGGGGCGTTTGAACCGCACGAAGCGGATGTCGCCGTAGGAGACTTCGCGTTCGACGTTGCCCAGCGGCAGGATGCTGACGCCCGCGTCGATTTCGATGGCCCGTTTGAGCAGTTCGACGTTGTCGAATTCCATGCTGATGTTGACGGCGATTTTTTCGGCTTTCAGCAGGCGGTCGATGTGTCGGCGGGTGGGGATGGTTTTTTCGAAGGCGATGAATCGCTCGCCCGCCAGGTCGGACGGCTCGATCGTCGGCTGTTTGGCCAGCCGATGTCCCGGCGCGCAGGCCAGGACGAGTTCCTCGCTGGCCAGCGGGATGATTTCGATGGAGCGGTGCCGTTCGGGGAAGGCCACCACGCCCAGATCCATCTCGCCGGAAATGACGGAGGCGTAGATGTGGCTCCACCGGGTGTAGTCGACGTAGAGGTTGACGTCGGGGTGGGCCTGGAGAAATTGTCGTACGAATGGGGCTAACAGGTAGAAGCCCACCGAATAAATCGTGCCCACGCGGAGAACGCCTCGGATGGAGTCTGCCGCCGAGCGGACTTCGCCGAGCAGTTGCTCGTAGCGGCGGATGATTTCGCGGGCGCCCTCGAAAAACGCCTTGCCCGCCTCGGTGGGCGCGACCAGCCCGCCGCCGCGACGAATGAGCGGCGCCCCCATGTCCCGCTCGAGCTTGGCTAACTGTTGCGACACCGCCGACTGGGAAACGTAGTTGGCGTCGGCGGCTTTGGAAAAGCTCCCCGTGTTCACGAGGTCGCAGAACGTCTTCATCACGTCCATGTTCATATAAGGGTCTCTTTCAAGAAAGTCTAATACACGGACATGATACCACAGAGGCGAGGTGATGGTAAAGGAGGAAGACGTTATACTACAGGGCAAACGCATGGTACGTGACGCGGGCATCTTGCCCGCGTGTCTCGCGGGCGCGAGCGCCCGCGTCCGACGACGAAACACCTGATTTTTCCACGGCGCAAACGGTGTGGAACGATCCGC
>WRDM01000044.1 GCA_009783465.1 Phycisphaerae bacterium
ACGGTCGATGTGGCGGTGAATGCGACATCAAACGTCGCCGTCGCCAGCCCGTCGGCCACGCTGACAGGCACGGCAGACTTCCGTGGGATCGGCGCGGATACGACCGCTCAGACCGCCCATGTATCCCCCACGCAGTGGGCGGACGGCGGCGACAACCGCCCCGTGGCGATCGTCGCCACCTTCAGCGGCTCCGGCTGGCCGATCGTGCTTATTGTTGTCGTGATGGGTTTGGTCTTGGTTTTCTATTCGTCCTACACAGAGCAAAAGAAAAAGCTGACAGAAGAAGAATTGCACAGTGAAAAACTCGAACGCAATGGCCAATCCGTTGCCAGCGCTATTAAAGACATGGGACCAAGCCCCGCCCGTGATCTACTGCTAACCCTTATCAAGCAGCGTATCCCCGACCAGTCATTGTGGAATGATGTTGTTGGCACATATGACGTGTCACCTCAGAGCAAGACACAGCCGAATGCTGCATGATGTTTAGCCAATCTGCTTTGCCACGTCGGCCGCTGCGGCCATGTCGCGCTCAAGGTAGATTTCCGTGGCGTCGAGCGACGCATGGCCGCCGGCGGCGCGGGCTTTCTCGGCCCCGAACAGACTGCGGGCGCCGTTGATAAACGAATGCCGCAACTGGTGCGGAGACCATTCGACGAAGCCCTCGCACGATTTTTTCGCCCGGTTCTGGGCATACTCCACAGCCTGGTAGTAGGTCGCCTTGTCGAATCGCGGCTCGAATTTCCTGGCCTTCTTCTGGCCTCGCGCGACCTGCGACGGCTGCACGGGCGTCTGACGGTGTAGCCGCTGTAACTTCCACCGTTCGCACTGGACGGCCTCGGGCTGGAAGCAGAACTCGCCCTCGGGCCTGTTCAGCATCGGGGCGAGAATCTCCTGCGCGATCGGCCCAAGGTGAATCTTTCGGGGAATTCGCTTGTGTTCCTCTTTGGACCATTCGGGCTCGTATACCCACACGTCGCCGCCGCGGTCGATGTGTTTGGGCCGCAGGATACAAAGCTCCGTGGACCGGAACCCGGCCAGCCGGTGCAGGGCCACCATCCGCCACAGCGTCACGGGCATGTGCTCCATCGCCGCATCCACGCTGCGTGGATCGGCCGGACCCACGGGGTCGGGTACGCGAGCTTCCGTCCGCCACATGACGAGGTTTCGAACGACGTCGACAGAATGGAACGTGGACTCGCTGACGTAATCCTGCTCGTCGCTGGCCCAGTGGTACATGCGTTTGATGAAGCCCATGTACTTGTTGATCGTGGTGTACGCCTTGCCCTCGCTGATCCAGATGTCGCGGAGTTCGTGAACATGTTTCTTTGTGAGATCATCGGCGGGCATCGTGCCGAACTTGCTGACGAGCAGCCGCGTTCCGACCTCGATGTTGGTGCTCTCGCTGGTGAGGGTTCCATCCTTGCGGCGGTAATATACGCGGGCGTGTTCGAGGTAGACGGCCACCAGGTCGGCCACGCTCAGCACGCTGGCGTTGGCCTCGGCCTTTCGGAACCACCGCCAGACGATTTCGTAGGCGGCGGCCTTGTTGGATTCGTCGGCTCGAAGTGCGAACTTTGTACCGTCCGCTTTAACGGCTAGGCAGCAAAATTTTTTTGATCCTGGGAGCCTTCCTTTCCAGTAAAACCGCCCCCTCTTGTCGTAGATGCACCCCGGCGGCGGGGTGTTCTTCTTGGTGTTTTTTGCCGCCTTTTTGGCTACCGGATTGCTACCGGAGTTTTTCGCCATTTTTCGGCCCCTCGTAACTCTTTTATTTTCAACGACTTCAGAAGCGGGCGAAGGGACTCGAACCCTCAACAATCTGCTTGGAAGGCAGATACTCTAGCCATTGAGCTACGCCCGCGGGGAACGTATGGCATTATACCGCCGCCGCCGGGCGGGGCAACGAGAAAATTTTCGTAAAACGTCCGTATTTATTGGGTTTTTTGGCGCTTTTTCACGGCGAGTCCTTGATGTTCACCGATAAAAAATAGCAAAAACTCGAAGGCGAAGCCTGAACGACGACCCAGGACAGGCGGCAGCATCGCCGGTGTGCGGATTCGACGCGGAAAACCACGGGGCGGCCTTCGTCTAGAGCGGTTCACGTTTTATTTGCTCGGCTGCGTGCTGGCTTTGTACTGTTCCAGGCCTTTGGCGATTTCCTGGGCGTAGGTTTTCCAAATCGCGGTGATGGCTTGGGCTTCTTCGGTTTGCCGACGGATGTCCTGCAAGAGTTCCTCGGCGTCGCGGATGGGGTTGGCGACGAGCCGCTGCCCGGCAGTGAAGCGGCGGGCCCAGTCCGCCAGCAAATCCTTGGCCTGCTCTCGCGTGCGAGGCAGCGGCTCGTTGCCGGTGCAGATGATCTCCTGGTTCACGTCCCAGATCCCGCCGAATTTCAACGCGTCCTGCGCCCGAACGATGTCGCCGGCCAGGGCACGCTCGTCCAGCCGCAACTGCACCTCCGCCTTGGCGTGCGCCCGCGTAAACGCCGACGCCCACGAGGTCAGTTCGTCCTGCGTCAAGGCCTTGCCCTCGACGTGGAACCGCCCGAAGCGATCGACCTCGACCAGCATGCGGGCGTGCGGTTCGTTTTCCGCGCCGGGCATGACCTGGATGATCAAATCGACGGCGGTGCCCCTGGCGGGGATTTTGTCGGGATTGGCCTTGTAGGACAGCATGGCATTGTTGTCGGAACTTTCGAACGGGACGTCGATGACCGACGCGCCGAAATTGGCCACCGAGATCATCTCGCCTTCGAGGTCGGCCCGGTACACGCCGTTGGGAAGCACCACGCTGCCGACGAAGACCCAATGGTCGGGCAAGGCCACCTTGCGAGCGTTCTCGTCGTTCTCATCCGTCCGGCAGGTCAGGAAATTCTGCACGGGCATTTCGTGGACTTTGCCCTGCTCGTCGGTCCATCGGGCGGTGATTTGCAGCGAGGCCCCTCGCGGCGGAATGGCATACGGCGTGCCGCCGTCGAGGTACACCGTGCGGGCGGGCTTGCCCTGCGCCAGGCCCATCGCCAGCAGCAGCCCGTGCAACGAGGACGGCATGGCCGACGTGGTGAGCACGCTTTCGTAATCCTTGGAATTGACGCGGCAAAGCAGGAACTCGAGAGGCACGTTGGCGTCGGTGACGGCCACCTTGCACGCGACGGTGATCGTTTTCTTTTCGAGATCAAACGTCAGCCCCTGCAACGGATCGGGCTTGGCGGCGGCAGGTTCGGCGGGCTTAGTCGCGGCCTGCTGCGCGGAAGGCTCCGCCGGCGCGGCCGCGTCCTGGGCGGCCACGTTGCTCCACGCCGCCAACAACACCATCCCCGTCAAGGCCGCGAGAGTGATTATCCAAGTGCGTGTAGCCATTCGTTTCTCCTGGTCAGCCAATTCGCAAGGCCGGTGCATTATAACGCATCGCCGCACGCACACGTCGTAAATATGGCTTGCCTCGTTGCGCTGCCGAACGTTCCGGTCGACAGCGCAACGAGGCAAGCCATCGCAAACATTGAATCGTCCTCGCCGTTTTTTTATCATGGAGTCAACAGTGCCCAAGTGAAGGAGGCTTTGATGTCGGACAGTCAGATTCGCGTGGTGTTTGAACCGTCGGGGCGGTCGTTGTCGGCATCGGCGGGGACGAAGGTGATGGAGGCGGCCGGTCGGGCGGGGCTGGCGGTCGCCCAGCCGTGCGGCGGCGCGGGCGTGTGCGGCAAATGTCGCGTACGGGTCGTCGCGGGGGCGGCAGAGCCCACACAGGCGGAGGCGGAGAAATTTTCCGCGAGCGAACTCGCCGACGGCTGGCGGCTGGCGTGCTTCAGCCGGCTGACGCGCGACGCCGTCATCCACGTGCCCGACGGCTCGCTGCTGGCGTGCCATCAGCAAATCCTCGCCCAGCGGCAGCACGGGGCGGCCTCCGACGTCCAGCCCGCCGTACGAAAACGCTACGTCGAGCTGCCCGAACCCACACTCGCCGACGACGGCGCGGACCTGCTCCGGCTCGAACAGGCCGTCGGCGAATCCTTCACGCTCGGCCTCGACCTGCTGCGCCGCCTGCCAGGTCTCCTGCGGCAGGCGGGCTTCAAAGGCACCGCCGTCCTCGCCGACGGGGAACTGCTCGACTTCGAACCCGGCGACACGCGAGGTCGATGCTTCGGCATGGCGTTCGACATTGGCACCACCACGATCGTCGGCTCGTTGCTGGACCTCACCACGGGCCGCGAGGTCGCCCTCGCCAGCGGCATCAATCCGCAGGTGAGTTTCGGCGACGACGTGCTCTCGCGCATCCGCCACAGCGGCAGCCCCGCCGGCCTGGACGACCTGCGAGGCAGCGTCCTGGCCACCCTCGCGACGATGATCGAAAGTTGCTGCCGCGACGGAGCCGTCCGACGCGAGGAAATCTACGAGGCCGCCTTCGCGGGCAACACGACGATGCAGCATCTGCTCTGCGGCATCGAGGCGACGCAACTGGGCGCGGTGCCCTTCCCGCCCGTGTTCGGCCGCGGGCTGCTGCTCCGCGCGGCCGACCTGGGCCTGCCCATTCACCCCGCCGCCCGCGCGTACGTGTTCCCGGTCATCGGCGGATTCGTCGGAGGCGACACGGTGGCGGGCATCCTCGCCAGCCGCATGGCCGACCTGGCCGGGCCTGTGCTGCTGGTGGACATCGGCACCAACGGCGAAATCGTGCTCGCGCACGAGGGCAAACTGCTCTCGTCCTCCACGGCCGCGGGACCGGCCTTCGAGGGCGCACGCATCTCCTGCGGCATGCGGGCCACCCGCGGGGCCATCGAAAAAGTCAACCTCGACGGCGACATCGAACTCGCCACCATCGCCGGCGCGCCGCCTGTCGGACTGTGCGGCAGCGGACTCATCGACCTTGCCGCCGGACTGCTGCGGTGCGGCATCGTCAGTCCCGAAGGCCGAATGCTCCCGCCCGACGAACTGCCGACAACGCTGAACGACCCGCTCCGCCGCCGCGTGATGGAAGCCGACGGCAGCGTGCTCTTCGCGATGCATGAAGGGCTAAACGGCGACGGGCCGCTCGCGATCACGCAGCGCGACATCCGCGAGTTGCAGTTGGCCACCGGGGCGATCAAGGCGGGCATTCGCATTCTGTGCAAGCAGGCGGGGCTGCAAACCAGCGACCTCCAGCGCGTGCTCATCGCCGGCGGATTCGGCAACTTCATCCGCCGCGACAACGCCCAGCGCATCGGCCTGCTGCCCACCGACGTCCACCACGAAAAAATCGCGTACGTCGGCAACACCGCCCTGGAGGGCGCCAAATGGGCCCTGCTCTCCACGACGCTCCGCGCGGAGGCAGAGGACCTGGCCCGCCGCACCCGCCACGTCGAACTCAGCCAGGACATGGACTTCCAAATGGAATTCGCCGAAGCGATGATCTTCCCGGAAACGTGATGTTTCCGCGGGGATTACGGGATTACAGGATTGACGCGAATATGGCTTGCCTCTTTGCGCTGTAGAACGTTATGAACTATAAAACGTTTTGTGGTTCACAACATCCTACAACGCAAACAGGCGGAGCCATATCCGCATCCACCGCCTACCACCCGAACGTCACTCTTTCGCCCCATTCTCACGCAACCATTTTTTCAGTTCCTCTCCATACGCCTTGGACAACACCGTTTGACCCGCCTTGTTCTTGACATTCACATCCGCGCCTTCGGCATGGAGCCACTTGACCGCTTCGAGATGACCTTCCTCCGCCGCCCAGAACAACGGCGTTCGGCCCCAGGTGCTCGCGGCGTGAATATCCGCGCCCTGCTGCTTCAACCACTTCATCGTGTCGAGATGACCCTTCATCGCGGCCATGTGCAGCGGCGTCTCGTTGTTACCGTCCTTGGCCTTGATATCCGCCTTTTGCTCCTTCAACCACTTCATCGACTCCACATGCCCGCCCAGGGCCGCCTCGAACATCGGCGTCCGCTTGCTCTTGTTCGTGGCGCTGAGGTCCGCGCCCAACGCCGCCAGCCGCTTCATCGTTTCGAGATGGCCGCCCTCCGCCGCCGCGTGCAACGCCGTATCACCGTTGTCGTCCCTGGCGTCGACATCCGCGCCAAATTCCTTCAACATCTTCATCGTTTCAAAATGGCCCCTCGCCGCCGCCGCGTGCATCGGTGTTCTGCCTCGCTCACCCTTGACCTCAAGTTCCGCCTCCTGCGACGCCAGCCATTTCACCGCCTCAGGATGCCCGCCCGCTGCCGCCGCAAACGCGGGAGTCACGTCGCCACCAAAGCCAATGTTGCCTTTACCATTGACATCTGCGCCCTGTTCCTTCAACCATTTCATGGTTTCGAGATGCCCGCCCCAGGCGGCCGCGAGCATGTCCACGTCACGGACCTTCACGTCCTGATCTTTCAACCACTTCATGACCCCAAGGTGGCCTTCATTGGCCGCCACGTACATCGTCGAGTCGTTGACGGCCACACCTTGCTCCTTCAGCCACTTCATGACCTCAAGATGGCCATTCGCCGTCGCCACATGCATGGTCGTCCCGAAAAACTCGTCTCTGTCGATTACACTCGCACCCTGCTCCTTCAGCCACTTCACGGTCTCAAGATGCCCGCCCGCAGCCGCCATGTTCATGATCGAGACCATTCTGGACGTCCAGGGGTCGAGTTGGGTCATGGTGTCCTTGGGTACAACGTTCACACCCTGCGATTTCAGCCATTTCAACACGTCAATCCGACCTTCCGAGGCGGCGTAATGCGCCAGGGTCAGACCGTTATCATCCGTTTCATTGAATTCCAGCCCCTTCGCCGTCACCCACTCCGCGACCGCCATCGGCGTCGGCGGCTGATTGATCGGCTGCCCCGCCGGCTGTGTCGTTGGCGCGGCGCGTTCGCCAGCGGCAATTCGAACCGGCACCGACTGGCTGAGGGCCGAGCCAAGCCACAATGTGTCGTCCTCGCCTTTGGCGTCCAGATTGGCCATCAGCCGATACTCCCCGCGAAGGTCCAGCAGATTCTTCCCGCTGGTGTCCACCAGTTTGTGGAGGCGGATTTTGAACACCGCCATCTGGCCCGCGGGAATCGTCCGAACGGTTCCGCTGAATTTCGGCATGTGTCGGCTGTTGATCGCCGACCAGTACTCATCCTGATCGTCGGCGCGGTAGAACATGCCCGACGACCGGTTGTCGGCCGCGACCGCCAGCACGTGCAGGCCGATCAACCATTCGTCCACAAGCGTCAGCCTGCCGCTGGATTCTCGCTGCTCGGGGATTTTGATCGGCTTGTCGGTGGTATTCCAGATTTCCACCGCCGCGGCGACACGATCCGCCGTCAGCACAGGCATACCGCCCGCCGGCGCGTCCATGATCAGCCGCATCCGCACCCCACTCGTGCCAGGCCTGCCCCACTCGACAACATCGCCCGCCGGCTGCGTGGCCGGTTGCGTGGCAGGCTGCGTGGTCGGCTGCGTGGTCGGCTTCGCCGCCGGTGGGCCGGCGCGGAGGGTTTTGGCCAGGGCGACGGCTTCTTGTTCGGTGAAATTGCCGGTAATTTGAACGGATTTACTGATGACGTCGTTGACGATCGGCGCGTTGATGACCTTGCCGTCGATCACGATGGCCAGGGCGTTGCCGATGTTCGCCTTGGTCAAGGCGGCGAACGATCTCGCCCCGCGCGCGTCAAAATCAAAACTGATGACAAACCGCTCACCGTCCTTCATCACACGCGCGTCCTCCAGGCCCCACGCGGCCTCGCCTTCGACGGGCGTCATCGCCTGGCCGGGCTTGTCGGAGACCAGCACATACGTCTGCCTGCCGTATTCGCCCATCACCAGGTGCGACGACTTCTCCATGTCCATATCCGTCGCCAGCCAGATGTAATCGGGAATTTTCCCGGAAATTCGCTCGCCCTTCCACCAGAACCCCGTCCGACCGGCCTTGAGCCACTCCGTGTAGTTGGCCAAATCCGTCTTGTCCAGATCCGTCGCCTTGGGCGCGACACGGAACTCCAGCGTGGCGCCGACGGGCTGACTGTCGGCCTCGCCTTGACGCAGCAAGTTCAACGCCTCCAACGCGTCGCGCAGCCGGGCGTCGTTGCGCAGGTCGGGGCCTCCAGCCCGCGACGACGGCCCGATGCGGATCGTCCTGGCGGCGGGCTGATCGTCGCCAAACTGAAACCCCACGTTAATGGTCGGCGCCTTGGGGTCGTACGAGGAGATCGCCGAACGCATCACGCCCGCGTACAGCCGCTGGCCGTTGGCGACGACGACGAACGCGTCCGATATGCCCACGCCCGTGCGCTTCAACATGCGGTCGGCCACCTCCTGGCTCTTCAGCCGGATCGTGTGCGTCGCCCAGTCGTAATCGGCGATGTCATCCTGACAAATCAACGGCTCGTCGGACAACGTAAAATCCGCCGGCAGCGCCTTCTCAAACCAATCCACCGACGCGTCATCCTCCATGATAATTCGATAAATGCCGACACTCGGTTTCCTCGCCGCCGGCTGGGTGGCGGGTTGCGAGGTCGGTTGCGCCGCCGGCTGTGCGGCGAGCGCCGTCAACTGCAACTCGCCCGAAAGGGCCGCGACGAATTTGCCGTACACGTCGCCGGCCGCGTCAAGCTCCGCGTCGGCCCCGGAGAAATTGTCTTCGCCGTACGCCTTTTGCAACGCCTCCAACGTAGCGACCAACTCCGCGGCGATCGCGTGATAGGCCGAGTCCTCCGCCGTCTCCGCCGCGAGGCGCGACGATTTCACCGCCTCATCAAGCCGTTTTTTCAAGGTCCCCAACCGCGCGGACAACTGCTCCGTGGATTGGGGCTTGTCGAGCGCCTGGGTCGAGGAAATGTCGTCGCACGTATTCAGCATGGAATGGACGCTGTCCAGCGCTTTTTTCACCGCCGCCACAACCTCCGCCGTGGGCGGCCAATTGACATCCTGGCCTTCCGGCGGCGGTTCAATCACCAGTTCCAACGGCGGACTGACCACGCGGAACCCGTTCTCGTTATCCTGGAGCGACGGTTGAGCGAAGACAGCGATACGCACCTGGTGCTTGCCCGGCGACAGGAGAAGTGGAGACAGAGTTCTCGAAACGTAAAAAGATCCGCTGCGTCGCCAATCGAGACGGTTTCTCGAGTCGATTTTCGACCAGACAGGCCCGAGGGTGACCACCTGATTCTCCAGCGATTTCCCAGGCCGCACGCGCGGATACGTTCCGCCGCCACCAACCGACCACTCATACCACGTGCCGTCGACCTCCAGTTGAATGCACCGTCCGCCGAGGACCACGAGGGATTCGTTCGTTCCAACGTTTCGCACCGACCATGCCAGAAACGGCACTTCCCCCGCCCGCCAGGTCAACGTCGGCGCCGTCAGCCATATCTGCACACCGTCCTCCGATTCGAACCAGTCCGTCTGCACCGCCTGCCGTGGGTCGTCGACCGACCACAGCGGCAGCCAATTCGCGCCAGGCCGACGCGCCGACGCCCGATACGTGGATGTGATCTCGTCCCTCCACAAAATCTTTCCCGGATACCGCTCCCATCCCGCAGGCCACGCGGCGGCTTGACTCGCCGTCCAGGTGACGCTCGGTGTGGCGGGTTGACTCGTCGGCTGGTTGAGCAACGCGGACTTCAAACCCTCCTGTTGCTGCTTCCTGGCGCGTTCGGTCATGATCTCGTGCGAGTTGTCCGGTTTATCCTCCGGCGCGGCGGCGTAATAGGTTTCTTTGGCGGCTTCAAAGTCACCGGTTGCGGCCACCTCGGCCAGGCGTGCGGCTGCTTTGGTCATCCAGGAAAAATCCAGGTCCGAGCCACGGAGGGCGGCTTCGAGCTTTTGGGACTGTTGATGCATGGCCTGGGCCGCGTCGACGAGTTTCTGCTTGTCCTTCTCGCTGTAGGCTTCCCAGAACCGCGTGTCCGCCTTGCCCGCCTCTTCGAAAATGCGGCAGGCCTCCACGTAGTCGGGCGTCGCCGGCTGGGCTGTCGTCAGCGGGGTCGGGACTTGGCCGGGGTTCGTTGAAAAGTTGATGAATTTCGCCCAGGCGCGTGGCTGGACGCGAAGCTCGAAATGATCGATGTCATCCGCGTCCATCATGACGGCGGACGGCAGTTTCCAGTTTGTGCCGCGCGGAACGAGATCGCCCGTCACGTACTTATACGTGAACGCGACCGGTTTTTCCTGGCCGGTTTTGCTGACGGCGATCAACGCGGCGTTGATTTCCGGCACAACGGTCATCCAGAAATCCACCTGGGTGATTCCCGTCGAGCTCTCGTTCCTCGGGTTGCGTTTCAACGTGGATTCGACCTTGGTGATTTCGCAGATCAGTTCGCCGTGCTCGATCCGCCCCGGCCCCGTGAGTTGGCCGACCGCCTTCCACTGGACCGCGCTCATGCCGACGGCCAATTCCGGCACACGGCCTGCGGGCAGCGGATTTTCCAGCACGACGTTTGTGTAGTAAGGAATCGCCCGGGCTTCGCCTTTCGCCGGGCCCGCTATCTCCAACAGGATGCTGTCACCACAATATCCCGCCTCGAATATGGCGTTAAGCGACTCCTTGCCTGCGGGCCCGAATCGTTCCTTCCAGTCCGGCGGGGGCTCGATCTCCGCGCCGTCGGGCGTCCACCATTTGCCGCTGTGAACCAAGGCCACCAGACGCAACGTGCCGCCGTTGGACAACGTCACCTCGGGCGCAGCCGTATGCGCCTGCACGGTTACCATCTCGACGGGCCGATCCGAATCCGCCACCGGCGCGGCGCTGGCGCCGGTCGGGTCAAACGCCCCGGCGGGGCGGCGAAGAATGACCTTCAAATCGCTCGCGTCCTTCGGGCCTGTCGAAATGTTCTGGAACTCCACCCAATGGTAAGGCCTCGCCTGGATGCGGACCAACAGCACGTCGTCGGCCTTGGTGTTGCTGCCGAACTTGATCTTGCCCTGCCGCGTGCCGCCAATCGCGCCGGTGTACTCGACGCCCTGGTTGAGGGCCACGTCGTGCTCCTTGCCCGATTTGTCGATGACGGTCAGCCGGATGTCGTAATTGTGCACCGCCCTGCCGCCGGGCGCGAGCGTGACGCGGCCTCGCTCTTCAAACGTGACCGTGAGATAACCGGACTCGCGGTTGTGAACCTCCGTCAGGCGAAACCGCGCCGGCGGCATGTCGACGAACTGATCCACCACGACCGCGTCGTCAGGCCTGGCGGTGTACAGTTGCCCCACGTCGTGCCATTGGGCTTGCGGCACGAACAGGAACTGGCTCGCCATCAATTCCCGCGGAACCTGCGACATGTAGATTTGCATGGTTCGCGAGTCGCCGGCAGGGCCGCCGGCGGGCACAAGCCGCGTGTTCATGTAGAACTGGTAAATCTCTCCGACGGCCTCGATCCCCACGGAGGAAATACGGTTGCCGAGGGACGACGGCAGCATCTTGGCCCGAGGAATTCCCGTCACTTCGAAGATGGCGCTGAAATATTTCTCGGACGGCCCCTCCTGCACGAAGAGACTCTCCGGGCTAATCCTCAGCGTGCCGCTGCCGTCCGGGGTCTGCCACGCGAGCCCCGGCGGTCGAACGGCGTGAATCGCCACCGTCATGCCGTCGGGCAAACGCACGGTGTTGTTCGTCGGCGGTTGATATGCGATGTTGTTCCCGCCCGGCTGCGTGGCGGACCGTACGGCGAGTTCACCCCGCTGAACTTTTTTGAGATCTTCCCGTTGGCAGAACACGACGCAATGGTCGTCGCTCTCGAACACGAACATCGGTTGGCCGGTGTAGATGACGAGCTGCGTTTCCGCACTCGGCGAAAGCTGACGGTCTGAGAGGCGACGGGTGACTTCGTATACATCACCCATGTCGGTTGCCCGATTGAATTTCCACGACACTTCGGACAACGCGCCATGTTCGCCGCCTCGGGCCGTCCGGCCTGTTTCCGGCAGATGGTGATTCACACTGCCCTGGGCAGGCTCGGAGGATTTTTCGTAGGAAAGCACGACGCCGTCGGGAAACATCCGCTCCGTCGTCGCTGTCGCGGGCGGGTCGCCCTCCACCAGCGTCATCACGCGAAATGTCAGTTCGCGGGTTTTCGGATTGTAGGCCGTCAGTTGCAGCAGCCCGATTCTGCCTGTGCGGGTTTTGAACGCGAACGTGGCGGGGAAATTATCTCCCGCCCGGCCCGTGATGAACAGCGCGGGGCTGCCCAGCCTGATGTGGCCGAAGTTCTCCTTGATGGACTCCGGCGTGCCGAGGCTGGCGGGATTGTCCCACTCGCTGGCGGTCAGCGGATTGGCGGCCATGTCGAACCCCGCCAGGCCGATCGTGTCGCCGGCAGCCCACGTGACGGCTTCGTTGGCGGCGGCCCATTCGAGGCTGGCCGTGGGGGTTTGCACGTCGGCGGGCATCGTCAGCGGCAGGCCTGTGGCGAGGCTGACGTAGTGGGCCGGATCGCCGCCCACAACGATCGTGCATTCGAGCACGCCGTCGGCCGGCGGGCTTGAGGCCGTCGATTTGTCGGTGCTTTTCACGCACGCCAGCGGGATGGCGACGGCGGTAACGAGCACGGCGGCGACGAGCAACCCCACGCGGGTCATCGCCCGGCGGTTTCGGCCTGCGTCGAGGATCGCGAGCAGCCGGCCTTCGAGTTTGCTTTTGCGCGCCATCGCGATGGAACTGTACGGCGCCAGCACGCCGCTCTTCAAACCGCTGGCGATTTCCAGCAGATGCTGCGCGTAGTCGCTGGGCCGTAGCATGGGCGTCTCGCCCATGAGTCCCACGGGCGTCTCGCCCGTGGCGAGGCTGGCAGGAGTTTCGTGATCCAAAACCGTTTCCGCCTTCACCGACTCCAAAGCATCCTTTCCAAGGCCACTTTGCATGGGCGAGACGCCCATGCGACTCACGGGCGGGACGCCCGTGCTACGTTCACAGGTTGTGAGCACCAGGTCGTCGCAGGCGGCCTCGGCTTCGCGTTGCATTTGCTTGAAGGCGATCCACGCGAGCGGGTTGAACCAGTAGGCCGCACAGGCGACGTGGGCGACGAGCTTGGCCAGGCAGTCGCGTCGTTTGACGTGGGCCAACTCGTGCAGCAGGACGACCCATCGCCGCTGGGCAGTCCATTCGTCGGCCTCGGCCGGCAGCAGGAGTTTCGGGCGGAGCGTTCCCCAGACCATGGGCATGGGTTCGTCAGCGCTTTGGAGCAGCGCGATCGGCCTCCGCAGCCCGACGGCCTGTGCGGCGCGGCGCGACAACGCGCCCCACGAACCGGCGGCGTCGACGTCGATCCGTTTGGCCCGCCTCGCCAGCCTCCACAAACTGATCCGCCCCAGGAGCAGCGGCAGCAGACAGACGATCGTCCCCGCCAGCCAGGCGGACACGAGCAATGGGATGCCCCACGCATGCCATGTCGCGACGGGCGCGGTCGATGTAACTGGCGCGGCGGCAATGGCCGTTGTTGATGAATTCTCTTCGGCGGCGTCGTGGGCATTGGCCGTCGCCAAGACGCCCCTGCCGGGGCTTGGTTCTTCAAAGGACGCTATCCCAGGGTTCGCCGGGTACGGCTCACCCTGGGCTACCCAAGGCGCCCCTGCCGGGGCTAAGGCCGATGCCGGCGACTGGGATGTCAGGCCGTGGTTCACTTTGTTCAGAACAGCGGCATTTCCCTGCGTTTTCTCGAAATTCTTCGCGTCTCTCCGCTCGTCTCTCTTCGCGTCATTCGCGGAATTCGCGGCGATTTCTGAAGCCGTCGGTGCCGCGGCCGTCGCCGTCGGCTGGGCCAATTCGATCGTCACCCAGCCGGGCAGGACGCCCCAGGACGGCAAGGCCGCCGACGCCAGCGGCAACGCGATCAACGCCGCCAACGCCAGCAGCCATACCGCCTGCCGAGAGGCCGCCGACGCGCGACGCAACGCCCGCGAGAGCAGCCACGCGACACCCAACAGTACCAGCCCCTTCACCGCCGCGTCCAACAGCACCGGCACGGCCTCAAACGCCAGCCGACGCAAGGTCTCCAGATCGAAATGGATCAAGGCATTCATGGCTACCTCCCTTTGCCACGGGCCTGGCGGATCAACTCCGCCAGCCGCTTGAGTTCGTCGTCGGAAATGTCCGTGTCCTTCTGCGCCAAATGGGCCGCCACCGCCTGACGCAACGACCCGCCGAAAAACGTGTCCACCACGCGACGCATCGCCGAAGGCCCGGCCTTCTGCACCGGAACAGTCGGCTGATAAATGTACTCCCGCCCCCTGGCGTGATGCTTGAGATGACCCTTGGTTTCGAGAATCGTCATCAGCCGCCCCAGCGCCCCGCGAGCGGGCGGGTCGGGCATCTCCGCCAGCACGTCCGAAATGGTCGCCTCCCCGTGAGCGTACACGATGTCCATGATCTGCCGCTCCCGCCGACTCAGCCGCGAATGAAGATCCATATGCCAGCCGCCTTTCCCGTCGAATACCCGCGCCCGTCACCGCGAGCGCCTAATTTATTATGCGCCGACACCGGCAGACGTCAATGGGAAAGTAATAAGAATTTATTCATTATGAGTAAATTTTTATTCGACCGCATCCAGAGATGAAGGGGCGGGAAAGACGCAAAACGAAAATATGGCTCCGCCTGTTCGCGTTGCGGGACGTGGTGAACGACAAAACGTTTTGTCGTTCACCACGTCCCGCAACGCAAACAGGCGGAGCCATATCAGCGATCAATTCAATCCCAGTCGCCCCAAATCCAAAAAGCCTTCGAGTTTCCTCGCCCGCACCGGGTGTTGGAGTTTGCGGATGGCTTTGGCCTCCACCTGGCGGACGCGCTCGCGGGTGACTTTGAAGATTCGGCCGACTTCTTCGAGCGTATAGGTATACCCGTCGCCGATGCCGTACCGCAGCTTGATGATTTCGCGCTCGCGGTACGTCAGCGTCTTGAGCACTTCCTCGATGCGGTCCTTGAGCATCTCGTTGCCGGCGGTTTCGACGGGACTTTCGGCCGTTTCATCCTCGATGAAGTCGCCGAAATAACTGTCCTCGCTCTCGCCGACGGGGCGGTCCAGGCTGATCGGATGGCGGCTGATTTTCAGCACGCGGCGCGCCTCCGTCACGCTCATGCCTGCCTGCTCGGCGATTTCCTCGATCGTCGGCTCGCGGCCCAATTCCTGCACCAGCCGCTTGGAGATGTTTCGCAGTTTGCTCATCGTCTCGATCATGTGCACCGGGATGCGGATGGTGCGGGCGTGATCGGCGATGGCCCGCGTGATGGCCTGGCGGATCCACCACGTCGCGTAGGTGCTGAACTTGTAGCCGCGACGATACTCGTATTTGTCCACCGCTCGCATCAGGCCGGTGTTGCCTTCCTGAATGATGTCCAGGAACGTCAGCCCGCGGTTGCGGTATTTTTTGGCGATCGAAACCACCAGCCGCAAATTGCCGCCGGACAGCTCGCGTTTGGCCTGTTCGTAGTCGTTGAAAACCTTCTGCACAGCCTTGACGCGTTTGCGGAGCAGTTCGGGCTCTTCGAGCACGAGGTCGATGAGGCCGGAGAGTTCCTCCTTCATCACCGCGACGTCCTCGGCGGGGATGTTGTTGCGGGCGGCATGCGTGATTTCGTGCTGGAGTTCTTCCATTTTGTCGCTGATGTGATGGAGTTTTTTCATCAGCGGCTGAATTTTGCTGGTGCGGAGCGAAAGTTCCTCGAGCAGCCGGGCGGCGCGGCGGCGGCGGCGCCAAAGAGTGCGCAGCGCCTGGCGGCGTTGGGCGTCGTTGAGTCGCGGGTCGTGGGCGCGGGCCCAGTCTTCCTGGTCGCTCTTGATGAGTTTTCGCAGCGTCTCCAGATTGGCGGGCATGCGGTCGGTGATGGTTTCCTTGGAGAGGTTCTCTGCCGTGGAAATTTTCATCGTGCGGTCGAACGGCAGCGTGCCGGTGTGGACCTGCGCGAGGATATCGACGGCCTGCTGGATGCAGTAGTCGCTTTCGAGGACTCGGCGGCGGAAGTGCTGCCGGGTCAGCTCGATTTTTTTCGCAAGGCTGATTTCCTGGTCGCGCGTCAGGAGCGGGATCTCGCCCATCTGGGTGAGATACATGCGGACCGGGTCGTCGATTCGCCGGGTGTCTTCCTCGAGTTCCTCTTCGGCGGACTCTTCGGCGGGCTTGACGCGCTCGGTGGATTCGGCACCCTGCCCGGAGGCGAAACTGCGGCGTTGGGCAGCCTCTTCCTCGTCGATCAACTCGATGCCCATTTCGTCCAGCGTCATCAGCAGCGAGTCGAGTTTATCCGGCGAGACAGCCTCGTCAGGCAGGTCGTCGTTCATCTCCTCATACGTGAGATATCCGCGTTCTTTGCCCTTGGCGATAAGCTGCTTGATACTGGCATCCAATGGGTCAGCCATGCACACACTCCTGGTGGAGTAAACAATCTGTACCATAAAGTTATACCGAATTTAACAAATATATCGTCGGACGTGTGGAAGTCAATACTCTCGTTTGCGTTGCGCGACGGTAAAGGCAAGCCGTTTGTCATGGGAAGCGTCGAGCCACTAGCCACCAGCCACAAGCCACTAGGGCTTTCAGTGCAGTTCGGTAAAATCATCCCCCACGTTCGAGAGAGTGGTCCCGATGCTTCGCGGACTCGACAATCGGTATCCAATTCACGCCGCCAATTTGTCCTGAGCAAAAGCAAACCCTGCCATACCTGGTGGCTTGTGGCTAGTGGCTTGTGGCTCTCTCCCCTCGAACAAACACCCCATCTTCACCCACAAATACGTTCATCCAATTCTCGGCCGTCGCCTGCCTGGGTCGGCCTTTTTGTACTGCTGTGTCAGTTGGCGGAGCGTGTCGTCGTCCAGGCCGTTGTCTTTCATCGCGTGGAGCGTCCGACGGTCTCGCCAATACGTCAGGGTTTCTACGGCCCCGGCGAGCGTTTGTTCGTGATTGCCTCGCCGCATGCCCGCGTCGATCATGTCCGCCAGCAAGGCCCCCGCGTCGGCGAGGGCTTCGCACGCCAACAACTCCTCCGTGACCAGATGCCCCGTCGCCCCCCGCGACCACAGCTCCACGGCGATACGGCGCAGCGTCGGGGCTTCGAAATCGTCAGGCCCGACGCGTTCGGCCACGCCGTCGAACCGTTCCGGTTCATTCAGCAGGGCTTCGAGCAGATGGCGTTGAATGAGATACGTCGGCCCGGTTTCGTCTTTGAGGTTGTGCGTCGGTGCCGTGGCTTCGTCCGCCGGGCCTCGCGAGGCGGAATCGTTCGCGACCGGATTGGCCCGCGGGATCGTCCGGCTCATGCGGCGCATGTGCTGCTGCACCTCGGCGGCTGACAGATTCAGCACGTGCGCGATATGCTGGGCCAATTGACCGCGACGAACTTCGTCGATCGCGCCGAAGGCCGACGAATGCACCACGAGACGCAGAAAATCCTCCAATATCACGCGACGTTTGGCCAAATTGTCGCCAGCGGACTCCAACGCCGCCGCCCGCCGACGCCACGCGTACGCCAACGCGTCGGGGGCGTCGTCAATCAACGCGCGCATCGCCTCCCCGCCGTGAGCCAGCGTGAAATCGCACGGGTCCTTCCCGTCGGGAATCGTCGCCACACGAACGTGCAACTGCTGGGCGAGGAACATCTCCAGCGCCCGCTCGGTGGCCGCCTGGCCGGCCGCGTCGGCGTCGTAAATCAGCACGACCTCTTTCGCGTACCGTGACAACAGCTTGACCTGCCGCTCCGTCAGCGCCGTGCCCAGATTGGCCACCACGTTCGTCACGCCCGCCTGATGCGGCACGACGCAATCCATGTACCCTTCGACCACGACGGCCTGCTCGCGGGCGGAAATCGCCTGCCTCGCCCAATTCAATCCATACAAATTCGCGCTCTTGTCGTACAACAGCCCCTCGGGCGAGTTGAGATACTTCGCCTTGTCGTTGGGATCCAGCGCCCGCCCGCCGAACGCGATCACGTTGCCGCCGACGTCGCAAATCGGAAACATCAGCCGATTGCGAAACCGATCGTAACAGCCGCCGCTTTCCCGTGAAATCACCAGCCCCGCCGCCAGCAGCCCCTGCTCGCCGATGCCCACGCGGCGGGCGTCCTTCAACAGTCCGTCCCACAATTCCGGCGAAAATCCCAAGTGAAACTGTTCAATGGCCGCGTCGGTCAGGCCTCGCTTGTGGGCGTAGTCGAGTGTCGACCTGCCGAAAGGCCCCAGCAGCGAGCGGTGAAAATAATCGGCCGCGAATTGCGTGATGCGATGCAGATCCTGCTTGGTCGGCGTGCCGTCGGGCGGCGGCGGATCGACGTCGCGCGGCAGCGGAATGTGCGCCCGTTCGGCGAGAAATTTTACGGCCTCGGGAAACGTCAGCCGCTCGTGCAGCTCGATAAACTTGAACACCCCCCCGCCGGCGCCGCAGGCGAAACATTTAAATATTTGTTTTGCCGGCGAGACGTACATCGAGGGGTTTTTATCGCTGTGGAATGGACAAAGCCCGACAAACTCGGCCCCGCGTTTTTTCAGCGCGACGTACTGCCCCACCAGATCGACGAGATCCGTCGCCTGGGCAACCTGCTGAATAAACTGATCCGAAAATCGCGGCATGGGGGCAGTATAGCAAATCCCGTCTATCGAAAATATGGCTTGCCTCTTTGCGCCGTCGAACGTTCCGGTCGCCCAAATCGATGTTTATCCGACTTCGCGAAGACCGAGCGGGATTACACGGATTGCAGGATTTGTGGATTGTCGTGTGGAACAATCGTTCTGTTTCTTCAATCCGTGTAATCCCGCTCGGTCTTCGCGAAGTCGGATCGTGTACGTTCAGGCGACAGGAACATCTGACATCGCAAAGAGGCAAGCCATATCCGCGATTTGCGTCAGTCGCGCTTGCCCTGTTTTTTCAGTACCTCGACTTCCTTGGCCAGTTTTTTCACGGTCGCGTTGATTTTCGGCAGGTTGAGGGTGGTAGCGACGATGCGGAGGCCTTCGGAGAGGTCGACGGCGGGGCTGCCGAGGATGTCCTTGCCGGCGGGCACGTCGTTGATGATGCCGCTCTGGGCGCCCACTTTCACGCCGTCGCCGATGCGGATGTGCCCCACCACGCCCACCTGCCCCGCGAACACGCAGTAGTTGCCCACCGTCGCCGATCCCGCGATGCCGACCTGCGCGACCATCAGGCAATGTTTGCCCATCTTCGTCCCATGGCCGATCATGACCTGGCTGGCGAGCTTCGTGCCCGCGCCGAGGATCGTCGCGCCCATCGTCGCGCGGTCGATCGCGCAGTTGGCGCCGACCTCGCAGTCGTCCTCGATCACGACCCAGCCGGCCTGCGGAATCTTCTCGTGCCGCGTCACGCCGTCGTCGCCCTTGTGCGTGGCGTAGCCGAAGCCGTCGTGCCCGACGCTTGTGCCGGCATGCAGGATCACGCGGTCGCCAATCACCGTGCCGTCGTAGAGCGTCACGTTGGGATACACGATGCAGTCGTCGCCGATGTTCACGCCAGGCCCGACGAAGACGCCCGGATAAATCACCGTGCGGTCGCCGATCGTCGCGCCCTCGCACACCGTCGCGAAGTGCGCAACGGCGACGTCCGCGCCGAGTTTGGCCGACGCCGCCACCGCCGCCCGCGCGTCCACACCGCGGAAGGGATGCTTGCGGAAGCCGTGAAACAACATCATCGCCTCGCGGAACGCGAAGTACGCGTCGGCGCAGCGGATGAGATTCGCGCCAGGCCCGGCGTAATTCGCCGAGACGATGACCGCTCCCGCCGACGTGGTCTCCATCAGCTTTTCGTATTTACTGTTGGCCAAAAAGGCCAATTGATCCTGTGCGGCCGACTCAAGGCCTGCCAGGCCGCGAATCACCTTCTCACCGTCGCCAATCAATTCGCCGCCCAACCGCCGGGCCAGTTCGCCTAACGTCAGTTCCATCATAATCGCCCTCATTCGTGCCATCCGTGCGCGTGGGACAAAGCGTAGCAAAATCAAGAAGAAGCCACAAGCCACTAGCCACGAGCCACAAGGTATGGAAAATTTTTCCGCAAATCACCGCAGACTGGCGATGTGGATTAGGATACCGATTGGCCAATCTGCGAAGCATCGAGACCACTCTCTCGAACATGAGGCTCATATTTACCGTCACGCACCGCAAACCCTGGTGGCTAGTGGCTGGTGGCTAGTGGACCATCCGCCGTGTTTTGATGGGTTCGTGGAACCGTTTCCACGGGCTTGGCCTCTTTGCGCTGTTGGAATCCCAACAGCGCAAAGAGGCCAAGCCCGTGGCCAATCCATCCG
>WRDM01000045.1 GCA_009783465.1 Phycisphaerae bacterium
CTGCGGCATCGCCATGCGGCGTCGGCCTGCATCGCCGATGCGATGCATCGGCTGCTTCGGCCTCCTGGCCTGGCTCGTCCTCGGCGACGGCCAACAGTCACCACGCAAGCTGGAACCGCTCTAATCCGTTAATCTGCGTAATCCCGCTCGGTCTTCGCGAAGTCGAGTACATGCACGTACTGTCGTGCACAACGCTCTACAGCGCAAACCGGCAAGCCAGATTTATGTCGTTACTTCTTCAACACCACCTTCACGCTCACGATGGCGTGGGGACTCAATTTTACCGTGAACCCTTCCTTGGTCGCCTTGGCGGTGTTGGTGTCCGTCGGGCGTTCGAGGAAATCCACCTCGGCCGCTTCGACGACCGCGCCGAACAATTCTGGCGACAGCGAGAGTTTCGCCGAGGCGGGTTTGCCTTCGGTTTCGTAGAGGCGGACGATGATTGCGTCGGCGCCTTGGGCTTTTTTTACGGACGAGACGAGCACGTTGTCGGCGGAGCATTCCAGGGCCGTCAGCTTGGCCGGCAGCGTGCCCTTGTGGACGTCGGTGATGATGACCTGCAACGGCTGCGTGAACGCCGCCGCCATGCGCGTGCGGTCGGCGGTGGAGAGTCCCGCCCCGTGCGGCGCCAGGGCCATGTGGATGCTGTGGTCGCCGACTTCGGGGATTGGATCGGGGTCGTACGCGCTGCGGATGAGCGTCAGCCGTAACGTGTCGCCGGTGAGCGAATGGCCGTGCTTGCTGTCGTTGAGCAGCGCGCACCCGGCCGCTCCGCCGGGCTGCTTGCCGTTGACGTCGGCCCAGCGGAGTGCGGGCACTTCCTCGCCGGCGTGCTGATCGCGCTGGATCGCGCCGAAGGGGATTTCGTAGGTCGCCTTCGCGCCGGTCAGGGCCAGCGGGAACTTCATCGACAACTTCGGCGTGCCCACCGCCGGCGAGCCGATCTCGACCCACCGCGTCTGCACGGCGATTTCCACCCACGGCTGGCCGGCCTTGAGCGTGTACGTGACCGCCACCTCGCTGCTGGCGACCTTCGTTTTGGCCTCGATGCTGCACACCCAGGGCCCGGCGTGTTTTCGCGTGAGCGTCGGGATGTCCGGCGAGGATTTTTTGTACGCGTCGTAAATGATCCATGCCGTCATGCCGCCGTGCCGCTCGTGGGCGAACTCCAGCACGCCCATCGGATCGGCGGGATTGGCCAGGTCCTTGCCCGAGGCCTTGTCCACCAGCCGGCAGATGCCTCCCGTCATCGCGTCCAACTCGACGAGGAGGTGTTCGTTCTCCATGCCGTATCCGCCGACGGGCAGCGGCTGACCGAGCGCGCCGCCGCCGGTGGTCTGGGTGAGCATCTTCACGCCGCCCTCGACGGGCTTGTCGGCGGCGAACCGCTCGTAGCCCCACGCGCCCCACGGCTGCGTGAATTTCGTGCCCGCGTCGACGGCCACGCACGCGGCGTATCCGAGCGAGCCGACCTCGATCGGGAAGGCCAGGTCGATGAATTTGTTCGACCAGTACCAGTCGCCCTGGTTGAGTTTCTGTGCGGGGATCTCCCGCCCGTCGGCGGTGCGGATGATGTAATTTTTCGCGTTGAGGTCGTCGCCGTACAGGCCGGTTTGCGGATCCCACACGGTGGCGGTGACGACTTCGGTGCGTTTGTGGGCGGTGGGGTTGAAGACGACGTAAGGCCTCGGGCCGTCGGCGACGTGTCCTGCCGCCGAGATGCCGCCGACCATCGTGCGGTGGCCCGGCCCCGCGCCCATCGCGACGGAGACCTGCTCCGGCTGCACGGGCGGCAACGTGGCCGCCACGCCGCAGAAGGTGTCCACGCGGGCGGCGACGGCGCGGAGGGCGTTCATCTTGATTAAACTCGTGGTGGCGGCGATTTCCTGGAACTGCCCGTCGTTGTAGGTCTGCGTCGCGTGCACGCCGCTGCCGGGCAGGATGTCATGGAAGTGATTGAAGCACACCGTCCGCCAGACCTGCTCCAATGGCGCCTCGGGATACGCAACCCCGCCGGCGATCATGCCGAGCACACCGGCCCACTCGGCCTCCACGCCGTACGTCTCGCCGAAGCGGTTGTTCCGCTTGATGACCGTCTGCGTCGTGTAACAGCCGGGGAATTCGAAATTCAGCTCGCGGTCGATCACCGGCCATTTGTCGCCGTGCTGTTCGAGGAGGTCGAAGAACGGACCGCTGGTGGCGAGTTTGAAATTCGGATACACCGGCCAAGTGTTCATGTCGTGACAGCGTTCGATGTCGCGTCGCGTCGGCCCGCCGCCGTGGTCGCCCACGCCGTACACGTTCATCCAGTCGCGCAGGCCGGTTTTTGTGCAGAACTGGAGCATCGCCTTGGCGTTGTGAGGCCCGATGCGGTCGTTGTACCACGTCGTCTCGTAGTTGACGAGCACGCGCGAGCCGTCGGGCGACTGGTACCAGAACACCGGCGGCTTGGCCCAGCCCTGCCCGCCGCGACACATGTAGATCCGCCGCACGCCGCCGCGCGCCTCGCACGCGGGCACCGTGATCGCGTGCCCGAACGTGTCGGGCGTCCACTCGACGGGGATGTCCGCCGCCTCCAGGCCGAACAATTCTTTCATGTATTTCCGCGTGTACAGCAGGTGCCTCGCGAGGCTCTCGCCGCTGACGATGTTCTTTTCGCCCTCGACCCAATGGCTGGCGACGACTTCCCAGCGGCCTTCCTTTACGCGGGCGCGGATCGCGTCGAGCATCGGCGGATTGTGCCGCTCAACGATCTCGTACACGCTGGCCTGGCTTTGCGTGAAGCAGAAGTCGGGGTACTCGTCCATCAGCTTGAGCATGGTCAGGAAGGTGTCGTTGGTCGTGTTGACCGTCTCGGGCCAGGACCACATCCAGTTCATGTCGATGTGCGCGTGTCCGACGCAATGCACGGTGAACGTCTTGGCCAGGCGGGCGATGGGTTCGAGCAGCGTCTCGGCCTCGGTGACGGCCTTTTCGATACTCCGCGCGCTGCCACCGGCCACGGCCTTCTCCACGAGCTGCCACGCCTGCTCGGCCAATTCGTTCCACTTCTTCGCGGAGAACCCCGCCGCCGGACGACGGTTCTGCTTCGGCGCGTCGCTCTCGAACGCGATGAGATCCTCGACAAACTCCATCTCGGCGAGAAACCGCTCGGCCACGTGATCCCGCGCCGCCGTCATCGCGGAAAGATTCTGCTTCAACTGATCGCGTCGATTCATTCGGAAACTCCTTGGTTATGGGAATGGACGAGGAGAATACCATCGGCGGGGGGAGGTGACAAGGACTTCGTTTCTTCGCTTTACAAAAGGCGATTCTGCGATACACTAATGTTTCGTAATGGTATGGCATCGGCGGAGTATAAGGAGATTCCCATGAGGGCGTACGCGTTTATTTTGGCGGGCGTGTTTGTGATGAGTCCGGCGGTGGCGGCGGCGCTTCCCGGCGTCGGCGGGGCGTGTCCGTTTGGCCTGTTTACAGAGCGAGGAGCCATCGTTCAAAATGCCGTGAACGACAGCGGCATCGCTTTTCCCAACAGCGACTGGTACGACCACTCCACCGATGGCGGGCCTTACCTTGGCCGCGGCAAGGACGTGGGGTATCTGTACTACCAGGAGACGTGGACCACGGCGCGAGATCTGGGCGCGGTGATGATCGCCACGCCGGGTTACCGCCGGTATGGTTCCGACGGCGCGTCGGGCGAGATCTGGGTGCAGTTGGAGCAGGGCGGCGAGTGGACGAAGTTCGAATCGTTCGATGTGGCCTCCTGCTCGCTGGGATTTTTCGGCGTCGCTCAGCAGGACGTCAAAAGCGTCTACGGCGTGGAGGTCCGGGTGTTCGACACGAAGGGCACCTCGCATTTCCAGGTCGGATCCATCGCATTTTTCGAGCAGTCGATCGAGAACTTTGTGAACGTCGCCGCCGGGAAGCCGTGCTTTGACACGAACGGCCCCTTGGCGTCGAATCTGATGACGGACGGCTTGTATGACTCCACTAAAGACCCCACGCTGTTTTGTACCGTTGGAGGCCTCGCGGAGGAGTTTGTCGGCGTGGATTTCGGCGGCGTCGTGCACCTTCAGGGCCTGCTCATCGAGACGTGCGCGGCCCAGGGACAGTACGACTGGCGGAATTTTGACGTGCAGTATTACTTGGATGGCGAATGGATCACCTTCGGCCGGGCCAACGTTTCCGGCGGCGACTTGTACTGGGTGGATTTTGGCGACGAGGGCGTGCTCGCGGAAAAGATTCGTCTGTATGGCAGCGTCGCCGGCGGCAACGCGCCCCCCAGAGACAAATTCATCTCCGAAATCATGGCCTTCGCGGTGATTCCCGAACCAGCGACGATGACCCTGCTCGCCCTGGGCGGCATGGCGCTGCTGCGGCGTCGGCGGTAAACCATGTCTTGACATGGCTTGTCTGTTTGCGTTGTAAGACGTTGTGAAAAGCAAAATATTTTGCTTTTCACAACGTCTTACAACGTAAACAGGCAAGCCATGTTTACGATCCGCTCAACTTCTCAATTCCAACACGCGGAAACCGTAGCGCCCCAGGTTGACGGTCAGCGGGTTATCGGGTGACAATTCGCCGGTTTTTTGCGCGTTGATCTCGGTGAATCCTCGCAGCAATTCGCGGATTTGCCAGCGTTTGATGTGCGGCTGGTCCGCCGATTTCGCGTCGGTGGGGGACAGGTCGGTTGGTTCGGCCAGGCGGACGGTCACCGTCGCGTCGCGGTCGGCGAATTGGACCAGCGCCAGCACGGCCCGGCCCGCGGTCGCGTGCAGCAGGCCTACGACGGCGGCGTCGCCCTCCACGCGCACGCCTTCGATGGACAGCGGTTCGTGGCGGATCAAAGGTTCATCCCGCACCAGCCGAAGCAGCGAACAGAATTCCTCGTGCCCTCGCCGCCGATGATCGGCCGACCGTTCCGTCTCCGGCGGCATGCCGTTGTCGTGCACGAATTCGAAGATTTCCGGCTCGCCCACGCTGGTGGAGAAGGTTTTCAGCGAGCAGCCCGCCAGCAGCGACTGGGCCGTCCAGGGGCGGCAGGCGTCGGAATAGTACCCCTCGATCATGTCGCAACTGACCGTTCCCGGCAGCAGGCTGGCGTAGCGCATCGCGAGGTAGTCGCGGACCTGTTCGGGCGCGATGCGGATGTCCGAGGGATGGTCCGGCGCCATCGGCATGCCGATGCCCGCCCAGTACCGCTTGAGTTTAGGCCCCGACGGCTGATAGCGGCCCACGGTGAATCCGCCGGCTGCCTGCATCAGCACGTTCTCGTCCTCGATGAACATCAGCACGTCGGGCTTCTCCGCCCGCAGATCGCGCGCGAGGGCGACCACCTGTTCCTGCACGCCGTTGCGGCATTGGCCTGGCCAGGACCATCGCATGTGGTTGGACCCTCGCGGCACGAGGCCGTCGATGAACAGGCCGTCGTAGCCGCGCGCGAGGACGTCGGCGAGTTCGCGGGTCAGCCAGGCCCGCCAGAAGGCCGACTGGGGGTCGGCGTCGGCGGCGTAGTCGCCGAAGGGGCAGAAGATGTTGCCGTCGGGCTTGGCGACCCACGCGTCGCGGTGCTCCTTGATCAGCGGGCTGTCCATGTCCAGACCGACCGTCGTCGCCCACAGGACGACGCGGAAGCCGGCTTCGTGGGCGCGGTCGAGCAGACGCTTCTCGCCCGCGTGCCCGCCGATGCGGACGGAGGGCTGATAATCCAGCGGGCTGAGACTGTGCCGATGCGTGTTGTTGGGCGCGATGAGGTACAGCACGTTGAAGCCCATGTCGCGCCATTGCGAGAGCAGGCCGTCGAACCGCGGATCGTCGCCGCGGCGGACGTCGGTGAGTCCACGCGTCGCGCGGGCGGGCGGCTGAAGCATGTCGTACTCGACAATGTTGGCGTTGCGTGCCCAATCCGGCAGCGGCGGGGCGGCCAGTCCGTGATGCTCGCCCACCTGCCGCGCGTAGCGACGCACCTGCTCGACACAGCGTCCTTCGTAAGGCCGAAGCGAGATCGTGCCGCCGCACGTGTGCGTTTGGCCCGGTTCGAGCAGGCGGTCGGTTTCCCACGCGACGGCGAAGGTGGCCCGCCGATCGTCGCGTCCTCGACGCAGCCACGCGAACGGCCTGCCGTCGACGAGAAACTCCAACTCCAGCCCGGCGGTGTCGGCCGAATTGTGCAGGTACACCAGCGGCAGCGCCAGACCCAGACAGCCGTGCGCGAACGCATGGCCGCGGGCGGTCAACTCGTCGATCCGCCCCAATCCGTGCACGCCGCCGCCGTAATGATGGGCGGTTTCAAACACGCCGTCCGACCCCACGGTGAGATTCTCCAACGCCAACTCCAGCGAACACATCGGCAGCGGACGCTGTCCCGGCGGGCACGTGACGGCCAGGTCAAACGCCAGCCGCTCGCCGCACGGACGAATCCCCAGCGTCACCACGGCCCGCTTGTGACGAGCCTCCGCCCGCCACGCGACCGTCTCGCCGGATACGGCGGATAAGCTCGTCGTACCAACCCCCGTGGCCGCGCCGTCGAAAAACGTCAAGGACAGGTCCGGCTCCGACCAGGCCGGCGCCAGCGATGCCTTGTCGCCAACCCCCCAGACGTGAAACGAATCCTGCCCCGCCAGCCGCACACGCAACCCCACGCCCGACAAATCCACCCCGTTCCCGCACATGCCCGACAACGACAACCCGCCCGACGAATCCGCGACTGCGATAATGTTGTTCATGATACTCCGTGTTCCTAATCGTTGATTTTTTACGATTATGCGGCGATTGTATCGACCGGCAGCGACAGGTGACAAGTGGGTCGTTTCTATGGATCCGTCATGTTGTGTTGCAGGATATGCGACAAGACGAACGTTGCCTTCCCAGCCTCGCGCGGAATGGCCGGCACGCAGCCGCGAAGCGGCGTCGTGTTTAGCCCAGGGTGAGCGGTACTCGGCGAACCCTGGGTCGAGGATGTTTTTTGTTCCAATCATCGTGCCTGACGCCACTGGCCGAGGTCGCGCACGCGGGCCTGTACGGCTTCGAGCGGCGCGCACACAGGAACGTGCGAGTCGTTCGATGCCGTAATCACGCGGCGGTGTGCCCTCGGCCAGTGGCGTCAGGCACGATGAAAAGCTTCGAAAGCCATATGATCCCAGGGTTCGCGAGTACGCCCACCCTGGGCTACATCAGACGCCCCGTTGGGGCTGTGTGCCGGCCGTTCCACACGAGACCGGGGAGGACAATCGGTCGTTTTTACGGAAAATCAAACCATTCTTATCATGCCAGAAAATCCAACCACCCCCGCTTGTCGCTGCCGCGAAAATTTTCCGTTGTAATTCGCCAGCCGGTCGCTATGATGGGTTGCATTCGATCCCTGACAGCTCGTCAGGTCTGAGATCGGCGCTTCCACGGCGGCAGATTTGGGATGGACATTTTACCCGCGATTGATTTGCGTGACGGCAACGTCGTACGCCTTGCCCAGGGCGACTACGATCGGCAGACGGTGTATTCGGACCGTCCCGCCGACGTGGCGAGACGTTTCGCGGCGGCGGGGGCGGCGTGGATCCATATTGTGGATCTCGACGCGGCCCGGAGCGGCGTGCTGACGAATCTCGACGCGATCATGGGCATTCGCGACGCGGTGGATTGCGGCTTGGAGGTTGGCGGCGGCGCGCGGGACGACGCGGCCATTTCCCGCCTGCTGAGCCTGGGCGCCGATCGCGTGGTCGTCGGCTCGGCGGCGGTCAAGAAGTGGTCGTGGTTCGAGAGTCTGTTGGCCGACCGCCACCTGGCGGGGAAACTGGCCTTGGATCTCGCCGCCCGCGACGGCCTGCTGACGCTGCACGGCTGGACCGAAACCTCCGAGCTTCGCGCGGTGGACCTGGCGGCAAAAGTCAAGGGCAGCGGGCTGGGCGCCATCGTCTACACCGACGTGCTTCGCGACGGTGTGCTGACGGGCCCGAACCTGGCCGCCCTGGCGGACGTCATCGCCGCCACCGACGTGCCCGTGATCGCCTCGGGAGGCATGAGCAGCCTGGACGACCTGATCCACTGCCGCGACATCGGCTGTGGCGGCGCGATCATAGGCCGAGCGTATTACGAAGGAAAAATCGACATCGAACAAGCCCTCGCGTTGCAGGGGTAGACCTATTTAAGGAAGTCTCGAATGGACCCGATTGAAGCAGGCGAACACTCGACGGACAAATCGACTTGGATTACAGGCTCGGGCGTGCTGGAAATCACCGAAAAGGGGTACGGTTTCCTCCGCCAGGCCAAAAACGACTACCGCGCCACGCCCGGCGACGTGTTTGTCGGCAAGGACTTTATCCGGCACGGCGGGCTGAGGACCGGGCTGCTCATCGAAGGCCGCGTCGCGCCGCCGACGAAGAAAAAAGGCGGCCCGAAACTCGAGGAAGTCACCACCATCAACGGCAAGCCGGCCGAGGAATACACCGACATCATCCCGTTCAACGAGATGACGGTGATCGACCCCTCCCCGCAGCTCAAGCTCGAAACCCCCGGCGGGCCTGTCGAGATGCGCGTGCTGGACATCATCGCGCCGGTCGGCAAGGGCCAGCGGGGCCTCATCGTCGCGCCGCCGCGCTCGGGCAAAACCATCCTGCTCCAGCAGATCGCCAACGCCGTCAGCACCAACAATCCCGAATGCAAACTGATGATCCTGCTCGTCGACGAACGCCCGGAAGAAGTGACCGACTTCCGCCGCAAATGCCCCGGCGCCGAAATCGTCGCGTCCAATAACGACCAGGACGTCTCCAACCATGTTCGCGTCGCCGAGTTCGCCATCGAACGCGCCCGTCGGGCGGCGGAGTTCGGCCAGGACGTCGTGATCCTGCTCGACAGCCTCACCCGTCTGGGCAGGGCATACAACCGCTACGTCGAGGGCAGCGGCCGAACCATGACCGGCGGCGTGGACATCCGCGCCCTGGAGACGCCAAAACGGCAGTTCGGCTCGGCCCGCAAGGTTGAATTCGGCGGCAGCCTGACCATCCTCGCCACCGCACTGATCGAAACCGGAAGTCGCATGGACGACCTCATCTTCGAGGAATTCAAGGGCACCGGCAACATGGAAATCTCCCTGGACCGCAAGCTGGCGGAAAAACGCATTTGGCCGGCCATCAACATCCCGCAGTCTGGCACGCGAAAGGAAGAACTGCTCGTGGAAGCGTGGAAACTGCCGAAACTCCACATGCTCCGCCGCTTCCTGTCCGGCCTGAGCATCGACGAGGAAATGCCCCAACTGCTCAAGGCGTTAGGCCGCTTCCAGTCCAACGACGAATTCCTCCGCCATCTGGACGTGCGCGACTAAACCCGTTACGATAGCACCCACCGCCGCGACAGGGCCTGTCGCGGCCAGTTGCACGAGTAGCTCAATTGGATAGAGCAGCGGTCTTCGGAACCGCAGGTTACAGGTTCGAGTCCTGTCTCGTGTAGTCCGCTGGGCCCCTTACGGGCGTCTCAACAGGCTGCCTGACCTGCCGCAGCAACGAACGTCGCTCACCTTGGTGTAAAAATATGGCGTTACGTGCTTGACGCCGGCGTCGGCGTGCAGTAGACTTACGCGTTTCCGTGAAAGAGTTTTCGTATTGTGGCGGATGATTCGCAAGAGGAAATAAATGCCGACGATCAATCAACTGGTTCGTAGACCTCGCGTGGTCCAGAAGACCAAGAAGAAGAACACGGCGCTGGAGGGGCATCCCCAGCAGCGTGGCGTGTGTTTGCTGGTCAAGACGATGACGCCGAAGAAGCCCAACTCCGCGTTGCGGAAGGTGGCCCGCGTTCGGCTGTCGAACAAGAAGGAAGTGACGGCCTACATTCCGGGCATCGATCACAACCTTCAGGAGCACAGCATCGTGCTGGTCCGTGGCGGCCGCGTCCGCGATTTGCCGGGCGTGCGCTATCACATCGTCCGCGGCACGCTGGACAGCCTGGGCGTCGCCAACCGCAAGCAAGGCCGGTCCAAGTACGGCGCCAAGACGCCGAAGTAACGGCGGGCGCGATGGACTGGAGCCACGGTGGCAAGCAGCAGCTACGGCGCGGCGGGTATGTTGGTGCGGCAGCGGTATGAGCGAAGTGCCGTCAGCCGGGCGTATTATGCCGTATACTCTCGGATCGCGCATGCATTGATCCTGCGCGGGATGACGTTCGCCGACGGACGCGAAGGCCCAGGCCACGAGAAATTGCCCGATCTGGTTTTGCACCATCTTCGAGGGATCGGACAATATCGGTGGCTTGTGGCGGAAGACTTGCGTGAATTGTATCGGTTACGGGTTGCGGCGGATTACCGCCCATCGCATCTGAGTGGAGCCATGGATGCCCGGAAGGCTATCCGCTTGATGAGCCGAATTTTTTCGCTGACCATAAGGAGCCGTCGATGAGCGATGAAAGTGAAAAAACGCCTCAGCAGGTCAGGCAATTACAACAGCGTGTTCAGGAATTGCTGGATGCGTATGTTCAGCAGGAAAAGTTTGATTTTCGCCTGATCGTTGCGGAGGCGTACATGCAACAGGAAGGCTTTTTGCAAATTTTAGTGCTTCCGGATCGAGAAGGCGTAAGTGGGGCCGAATACTCGGAAGTGTTGACGGTCGTCGAGCATCGGCTGTCCCGTCTGGATCATGTTGAGCATGTAATGCTCATGCCGGCGCTGGCGGCGTAGAGTGAAAAAATTCGTCTTGTAATCGCGGCCGGACGGTCCGATCGCGGTGAGGGTTCGGGCGGCTGATCGCCTGGCCCTTGGGTGTTTGGGAATTGAGAGTAAGGAAAGTAGAAACGACATGGCATTCAAGAAATTTACCGCATCGGCTTCGCAGTTGACACCGGATCCGCGATATGGCAGCAAGCTGGTGGCCAAGTTCATCAACTGCCTGATGTGGGACGGCAAAAAAAGCGTCGCGCAGGGCGTGGTGTATGACGCGATGGATATTATCGGCAAGAAAGTCAAGGACGCCTCGCCGCTGGAAGTCTTCGAAAAGGCGATCGACAACGTCAAGCCGCTGATCGAAGTCCGCTCCAAACGCGTCGGCGGCGCCAACTACCAGGTGCCGATGCAGGTCAACCGCAAACGCCAGCTCTCGCTGTCGATCCGGTGGATTCTCGAAGCCATCCGCTCCGGCAAAGGCTCCAAAACCGCCGAACGGCTGGCCGGCGAACTGATGAACGCGTACAAGGGCGAAGGCTCCGCCATGCAGACCCGTGAAAACGTCCACCGCATGGCCGAGGCTAACAAAGCGTTCGCCCACTTCGCGTGGTAACAACGGCAGCCAATAGCCAGCAGGTATTCGACGTTCGGTTGTAAAAAATGATACCGTCTTTGGCGGTGTGATCCATATAAGGTCTTTCGATTCTCTGCCCGCGCGGCGAGGGTCGAAAGACCTGTTGTTTTTCTGAAAAACGCTTGTCAAACCGGGGAACTGGAGTATCGTGTAAGGTCATGATGAAAACGCTATGTTCCGTGTCGTGCCTGGTCGTGGTGTTGTTCCTGAGCGGATGCGCCGCGCCGTGTGATTGTGGTCGACGGGCGACTTCGCCGCCGAGGCATTATGCGCCACCGGAGCATGCGCCGGCCGCGGTGGAACCGCCGCATCATCGCACGCCGGCGGAGTGGGACCCTGCCGACTGGGAAGCCCGGATGGCGGCGGCGAGATCGATCTCCCACCAGACCGTTCGCGACGAGGCCTTTCGTATGGCGGTGTTTCACGCGGCATGGTGCAATCAGCCCGAAGCCGTTATGACGGGACTGAGACACATCAGTCATCAGACCGTGCGGGACCAGACCGCCTCGAAGGCTGCGATTCTGCTAGCGGACGCGGGAAACCGCAAAGCCGCCGTCGGGGTCACGACCCTGATCTCCCACCAGACCGTCCGCGACCAGACCCTGCGACACATCGCCGCCAAGCCGTGATCCGGTGAGTCCTTGTCGCTCGTCCGTGCGGAGTTGGCCCCCGAGGTGCCGGCAGCGTAAATGCATACACATCCTCTTTTTCGCACGGAATTTCTGTTGTCGTCGTGACTGGCCACAGGCCCTGCCATTTTGCGTTGTGAGACGTGGTGAGCGACAGAACGCTTCGCCTGTCACAACGATCGACAACGCAAAATGGCAGGGCCTGTGGCCAGTCGCGACGACAACAGGACGGTCAGCGACAACCGAAAAACGTACCTGCGTTTGCCGTGGCGGCGCCGGAAATGAATGGACAAAAAACGGATTCCAATTACAATAAGAATGGCATTATGTTTGTTTTGTCATAGAAAGTGAGGCAGGAACATGCGTGTTATCATATTGATGGTATTGGCCGGTATGCTTCTGGCGGGTCCCGCGACGGCGGCGACGATGGGGCAGTGCCCGTTCGGCAGTTTCGCGGGGACCGGGGCGATTACGCAGAACGCCCAGGCCCGTGGCGACGCGGGGGGCGGGACCGGGTTTGGCTGGTTTGACCTGGGCACCAGCGACCTCTCCGGAGGCAGCACACCGTATCTCGCCGCGGGCGGCGACTTCATGACGTACATTGAAACGTGGGAACAGCCTCAAACGCTGGGCACGATCATGGTCGCCTCGGCCGTCACGGAGCGAAGCACGGCCGGCAGCATCTACGCCAAGACGTCCGCGGACGGCGAATACGAGTGGGTGTGCGACTTCGACGAAGCCCTGGGAAAACTGGGCTTTTACGACGTGAACCTGACGGGTGTGTACGGCGTGAAGGTCGAGGTGAACCAGGAAGGTATCAAGTCCAACGGCGAGACCGACGGGTATTACCAGATCGGCAGCATCGGGTTTTACGCGGATCGGTTCGTGGATGTCGCCTCCGGCAAGGCGACCATCAGCAATCTCGCCAGTCCGGGCAACATGACGGATTATGACCTCGGTAACGCCACGCGATACACCAGCAACTCGATAGGAGCCGACGGCGACGATCAGTGGGTTGGCGTGAATTTGGGCGAGGCCGCGCTGGTTCAAGGCCTGTTGATCGAGACCAGCGTGTTCGGTGATTCCTGGGCGTGGAAAAACTTTGACGTGCAGGTGTACGTCGACGTGACCGGCGACGGGGATTGCGATTGGGTGACGCTGGGCCGGGCGGCGCAGGCGAGCAACACCGACCTGTACTGGGTGGATTTCGGCGACGGCGTGTTCACGTCGGCGGTGCGGCTCTTCGGCAGCCTCGACGGCGACAGCCCGAATCACCCCGACGGGAAACTCATCAGCGCGATCATGGTATTCACCGCCGTTCCCGAGCCGGCGACGATGAGCCTGCTGGCCCTGGGCGGCCTGGCGCTGCTGCGGCGAAGAAAGTAACGAGTACTGAGTGACGGGTAACGAGGACTTCGCGATTCCAACCGGATGGCGAAGTCCTCGTTGTTTTATTGCGGTGAACAATTTTTTCGCGGCACGATAAAAAGCTTGCCACGCATCGACAAACATCTATAGTAGGACCGTAGTGGCTGTTGCGCGTCTCTAGTTTTTGGGACTTATGAGAGGCCGCCGTCGCGAGGATAGCGGTTTTTCAGGGTTTCTTTTTCCGAACCCCTACTTGCTGGGAGGTATGTGTATGTCTACGGTTGCGGTGAAAACGTTGTCGATCGACGGGACGATTAAGGAAGGCATTGCCATCGGAACAAAAAATATTGTGCCGATCATCGTCAATGTCCTGCTCTGGGCCTTGACGTGCTGGATTCCCTACCTGAACGTGGGGACGACCATCGGCTTGATGGTGGGCATCGTGTCCAAGGCCGCCAAGGGCGAGATGATTCCTATGACCGAGATTTTCGATCCCAAGTACCGCAAGTACATGGGCGAATTTTTCCTGACCAACGGCCTGGTGATGATGGGTGTGTATGCCGGGTTGTTGTTCTTTATCGCCCCAGGCATTGTCATCGCGTTCGCCTGGTCCCTGGCGGTTCTCCTGGCGGTGGATAAAGGCAAGAACCCCAGCGAGGCGCTCACGCTGAGCAACCATCTGACGTACGGCAACAAATTGAGCATGTTCGTGGTCTACCTCATTGTCGGGTTGGCCCTGTTCATTGCCATGTTCGTCTTCAGCCTGATCCCCGGCGTGAAATATCTGCTCATGTTCGCGACCTATGTGTTTGGGATCTTCGTGATGCTGGGTCTTCAAGCCAGCATTTACAAGCAGCTGACCGCGGGACTGGACGGCGACGCGTCGGCCCAGCAGCCTCCGCTGCCCGAGCCGCTTCCCGAGCCGACGTCGAACGACGCGCCGTAGCCCGGCCCGCCGGATGAAATGTCCGATGTGAAAACCGAAGCACGACACGCGATGGGTTTGGTGTGTCGTGCTTCGGTTTTTTCATTGGTCGTGAAGCCGTCACACGCGAAGCGGTGGGGCGGAGGCGCAGGTGATGACGACGTTGTCCCAGATGGTTTTGGGGTTCACGTTGCGCCAGAGGAGGCTTTCGAGTTCGGAGAGCTGTTCGATGGCCCCGACGAGGGACAGTCGATCCATGCGGGCCGTCAGGGCGTTCAGCGCCAGCCGTTGGTCGCGGTTGGCGAGGGGTCGGTCGGCCCCGGCCGCGAGCGTCAGCGCGTCGCGGAAAAACGAGGCGAGCAACTCCATCAGCATGCCGGCGGCGGTTCGCACAGCCAGCGTTTTCGACATCTCCGTCTGTCCCTGCCGGGAGTTTTTCGCGATCGTGTCGGCCAGCTTTTCGCTGAGTTTCGCCAGCCGCTCGCCGAGTTCGGCGTCGCCGGCGCGGTTCATGGCCGCGACGTGATCGAGCAGTTCGCGCTTGGTTTCGTAGAGGTCGAGTTTGTGGAAGGCCATCGCCTTGCCGATGGCGCCGTCGGTGAAGTCGGCCCAGAATTCCGCCTGCGCGGGCGGCAGGGATTGCTCGACGAGTTTGTCGCGGACGAACGCTCGCGGCAGCAGGCCGAACCGCAGCAGCCGGCAGCGCGAGAGCGTCGTGGGCAGCAGTTGTTCGGGCTGTTCGGCCAGCAGGATGATCGTCACGCCGGGCGGGGGTTCTTCGAGCGTTTTGAGCAGGGCGTTCTGGGCGACGTTGGACATCAGTTCGGCCTGCTTGATGACGAAGACGCGACCACGGCCGCGGGAGGCGGACCGCCAGGCGGGTTCGATGAGGAAGGATCGGATGACGTCGATGCTGAGGTCCTGCATGACGCGTGACCGGACGGCGGGGTCGTTGTGGAAGGCGGCGAGTTCTTTGTAGATCAGGTGGAAGTCGCCGTGAGCGGCGTTGTCGGCCATCATGCGGCAGTCGGGGCATTGGCCGCAGGCGCGAGGCAGGGGCATGTCGGCGGGCAGGTGGGGAAACCACGTGCCGTTGACGACGGTGACGGGTTGATGGCATAGCAGCGTGCGAGCCAACGCCAGGGCGGTCGTCCGCCGACCCACGCCCGCCGGCCCGGCAAAAATATACGCGTGAGGCCTGCGAATGCCGCCCAGCCCCTTGAAGAGCTGTTCCAGCACAGGATCCTGCCCAACGATGTCCGTGAGATTTACCACAGGGGTAGTGTATCATGTGATGACGCTGGACGCGAGCGGGCGGTTGGCGTAAAATAGAATCATGGCCATGTCACCAACATCTCGTCGGGCGTTTACGCTGATCGAGTTGTTGGTCGTCATCGCGATCATCTCGCTACTGGTGAGCATCCTCATGCCCTCGCTGAGCAAGGCGAAGGAACTGGCGCGGACGTCCGTCTGCGCGACGCAGATGCGAACCATGATGCTGGCGACGATGATGTATACGGAAGACAATAACCAGCGATGGCCCGGCCTGGTGTTTGAACCGATTCCCGACCCGAACGATCCGTCGAAGACCGTCTGGGCACAGGCCTGGAATTTATTCAGCGGAGCGACGGGGCCGCGTGGGCACTGTCCCGGCCTGGTGAAGGACAAATGGGTGGAGCCGGAACAGACACACTGCCCGTCGGGGGACGCGAAAAAACGCAGGCTGAACATCAGCTACACCGCCAACATGTATATCTGGTTTAACCCGAACCTCATGGAGCCGTTCGGTCGGCGGGCGTTCAGGACGAACATCCCGCAGCCGGACAAAACGCTGTTGATCGTGGAAGAGGAAGAGGCGAGCATCGCCAATGAGCAGTTTGCCGTTCGGACGGACGAATGGTGGCGCATGGTTTCCGGCCGGCATCGCGGCGCGAACATGAGTTTCACCGATCTTCATGTGGAGTTCTGGAAGTGGCAATGGCCTTCGACGGGCGTGTTTATTGCCCATAATACGTTTGATTACGGCAACCCGGACCTGGACCGCATCAATCGGGCCATGTGCCCGCCGGCGGTGCCGTGAGAACGTTTCGTTGGTTTTGTACAATGGGATGAACGGTGTGGAGTGTGCCATGATGTTGTCTCGAACCCTTCGACGGGCGTTTACGCTGATTGAACTGCTGGTGGTCATCGCGATCATCGCGCTACTGGTGAGCATTCTCATGCCCGCGCTCCACAAGGCGAAGGAACTGGCGCGGATTTCCGCCTGCGCGGTGCAGATGCGCAATACGATGGACGCGACCAGGCTGTACACGCAGGATCACGACGAGCGGTGGCCCGGCATGATTTTTGAAGGGGTTACCTCCCCCAATTGTCCGTGCGGCAATTCGAATATTCCTCACTGGCATCAGAGTTGGAATCCATTCTTTGGAGGCACGAGTCCGCTTGGCGGAACCAGTGCCGGCCTGTTGAGTGGAAAGTGGGTGGACCCGGAACAGTTGTACTGTCCTGGCGGGAAGGCGAAAAAATTGAATAAATGGGGCAGCTACAGCGCCAATGTGTATATCTTGTTCAATCCGAACCTCGGGGAACCGTACGAGCGAAGGACGCGCATGGGAACGATTCCGCGTCCGGACAAGACGCTGCTGTTCGTGGAGGAAGATGAAGACTGCATGGACAACGAACATTTTGTCGTTCAAATCGACGCCTGGCAGAACATGATTTCAGGCCGGCATCGTGGCGCGAATATGAGCTTTACCGATCTTCATGTGGAGTTCTGGAAGTGGCAATGGCCTTCGACGGGCGTTTATACGGTCCAATTTGCTCCCGACCCCGGCAACCCGGACCTGGAACGCATCTACCGCGCCCAGGCGCCGCCGGCCACGCGGTGAGACGAGTCTACGAAACGAACGCCAGGGCGGCGTAGACTTTCACATCGATGACTGCGCCGCCGGTTTGGCGTTGGCCGAGCCATGCCAGCAGGTCCGTCAACGGCACTTCGTGGACGGTGATGGCTTCGTGTTCGTCGCCGCCGCCGGTCCCTGTGCGCGTGAGGCCGCCGGCGAGCATGAGGGTGATGATCTCGTCGCACAATCCCGCCGAGGCCGCCCCGCGCGCAACGGGCCGCATCGTCCGGGCTTCGTAGCCGGTCTCCTCGAGCAGTTCGCGTCGGGCGGCGGTCTCGAGTGACTCGCCCTCGCCGCCGGCCTGGTCGCCCGCAAGCCCCGCCGGCAGCTCGATCACGCTCGCCTGCACCGGCGGGCGGAACTGCTCCACGAGAATCAGCTTCCCGTCGTCCGTCACGGCGATGATCCCGACAATCCCGCTGATCCCGCGCCGCTCGACGCATTCATACGACCCGCGCATCGCCACCTGTAAAAACCGGCCTTGCCAGACGAGTTGTTTGGTCATGGTTATTCCTCGCGGGCACCTTCATTTTACCACAGAGACACAGAGAACCACAGAGGAAAGCGGGACGTTGTCGTATTGTCGCATGGAGAAAGCAGACCGTGGAGGCCGATTCGTACTTTTCCATGTAACGTTGCTACCGTGTCGAAACGGCCAGTTTTCTTCTTTTCTCCGCGCTCTCTGTGTCTTGTTGTAAAAATAACGATGCCTCTCACACAAACCGGAAATCCGGCGTTTGGCCCGCGTGGACGGTCGCGACGGTTTCTTCCCACATGCGGTCTTGGTACTGGCGGCTGGTGTAGAGGCCCTGTAGCGAGTAGGTCAGCGTGGTCGTGCCTTGGGCGCGCCGTTGCGGCTTGCCGGCCAGTTCGCGCGAGAGCCGCTCGTACACGCCCGCCAGCGGTTTGGGCTTGCCGTCGTGCGTGAACATCCCGCCGTGATTGGACACGTCGTTGGCGGCGGGCATGTCGAACGTCGGCCAATTCACAAACCCGTTAACGTGCGGGATCAATTTGTGGCACAGCCGGTCGATGTAGTCGGCGTGCTCCTGCTCGCTGCGGTAGGGCAGCGGGCAGAGGAACCGCGACTCGCCGCCGCCGTACCAGCCGAACTCCTGCATCATCACCGGCTTGCCGAAATGGTCGATCCGCGCCATGCCCACGCTGGCGGCAAGGAAAAACCGCATCGCCTCCTCGCCCGAGAGCGGGTCGCCATGGCCTGTCGGCAGGCACTGCGGCGCGGGGTAGACGTGAATCGTCACGATGTCGAACAAATCATGCAGCGCGATGTTGTGGAATCCGTTGGCCAGGCAGAGGTCCATGTCCGGGAACAGCCAGCCGTTGTTGCCCGAGGCGATCATCTGCTGCGGCGCGACGGAGCGGATGACGTCGCACTGCGGCTTGCACCAGCGATAGCCGCGATCGTTGAGATAGCAGCGGAAATCGAAGGCGGCCTGGTCGAAGGGCTTGTCGACGAAATACACCGACCCCGGCACGGAGGCGAAGGCATCGTGCTTCGTGCCGTGGAGGCGATTCATCGTGTCCAGGCTGCCGTAGCGCGACGCCAGCCAGGCCGGCCAGGTGTCCTTGAGTTTGGCGTCGGTGGCGGCGACGAGGGCGTGATCGACGGGCCTGTCCTTGGCCTGGGGCAGCGCCGAGGCGACCGGCAGCGCGTAGGACAACTCGTTGGCCAGGTCATAGGCGAGGATGGCGGGGTGGTCGGCACAATGGCCCGCGAAGGACTCCCAGAACCGGCAGCGGTCCTCAAGCGGTTTGCCGCTGTCAGCCAGCATCGGCGAGTCGAACCAGTCATTGCCGCCGAGGTATCCGCCGACGGGCATGACGTAGATTCCGTGCTTTTCGCACAGGCTCAGAAACGTGTCCCAATGGGCCAGCCCCGCCGCTTTGGCGCCGGTGGCCGCGTCGAAAACCCGGTCGACGCCAATCGCCTGCCGCAGACAGTTCAGCCCCACCGAGGCCATCAGCCCCAGCCATCGATCGCACGCGGCCGCGTCAAACCGGTCGAAGATCGTCCCGGAATAAAACGGATGCTGCTCGTTAATCATGTTGCCGCCCAGCGGCACAAAATATCGGCCATCCTCGTGCTGAAAATTCCACCGATCCGACGCGACACGAATTCGTTGCATGCTGATTTCTCCAGGGAAAGGCGTATCATACGGGAAATGGTTTCGATATGCGATAGTCACAAAAGCCACCCGCCACTAGCCACAAGCCACCAGGTATGGAAGAACCTGCCGTTCATCACACGATCCTGATCGTCATCACGTGCATGCCGATTCCCGCTTTCGTTGCCTTTTCGCCGAGGTCGTTCCATACCTGGCGGCTTGTGGCTAGTGGTCCGTCAATCGTGAACGGATGGATTGGCCACGGGCTTGGCCTCTTTGCGCTGTTGGAATCCCAACAGCGCAAAGAGGCCAAGCCCGTGGAAACGGTTCCACGAACCCATCAAAA
>WRDM01000046.1 GCA_009783465.1 Phycisphaerae bacterium
CATCACGAACAACAGCACCAACGAGATGTTTTTCGCAACACACCGTGTTGCGATTCTGTCCGCCGCAAGCCAGCACTTCGACATGCACTGAGTTCATCGGCCAATCCGGCGAAGCAGATTAGCCGCGTATCTTCACCATTTTCATCGCGATAGCAAGAGAAAAATCGGAGCAATTTTTTCGGGGGTACGCGTCACGTTTGTGGGTGGAAAACAGCCAGTCCATGGTTCGCGGAGCACCAGGGCGAACGCATGGGCATGTCGCAAGTGGCTTGACCGGCCTCAGGCCCTGCCGTTAGGCGCTGTACAACGTGGCCAAGGGCCGAACGCTTTGCTTTCACCACCCCTCGCGGCCGTCTTTCATCGCGGTGTGGGCCCAGGTGGTTGGGTTGCGGAAGTATTCTTTGACCATCATCGCCGCCAGGACGCCGTCGGCGGTGGCGGTGGCCAATTGCATGGCCGCCTGCTGGCGGCAGTCGCCCGCGACGAACACGCCCGGCATCGTCGTCCGCAGCGTCACCGGATCGCATGCGATGTAGCCGTCGGCATTCATCTGCACCAGGCCGGCGAGGAAACTTGTGTTGGGCACCATGCCAACGAACGCGAAGACGGCCTCGACGCGAATATCCTCGGTTTCGTTGGTTTCGACATGCCGCAGCCGCACGAAGTCGATCGCGTTGCCGTCGGCGGTCGGCTCGATCCGCTCGACCACGAACGGCGTTTTGATGGTGAGGTCTTTTTCCTTCGTCAGCTTGTCGAGTTCGTCCACGAGCACGCGTTGGGCGCGAAACTCGGTGCGGCGGTGGACCAGCGTGACGCGGCGGGCGAATCGGGTCGCCAGGTAGATCGTGTCCTCGACGGCGGTGTTGCCGCCGCCGACGGTGAGAATGTCCTTGCCGCGATGGAACGCGCCGTCGCAGGTGGCGCAGTAGCTGACCTTGCCCGCCTGCCGCATCGGAGCTTCGCCCGGCACGCCGAGCTGGCGGTAGTCGCTGCCGGGCGCGAGAATCACCGCGCGGGCGGCGATCGTCTCCTCGCCCTTGTTGATGTCCAGATGCACCACGCCGTCCTCGCGCCGGCTCATGCCCGTGACCGCCCGGCTGGTGGCTATCTGCGCGCCGAACGACTCCACCTGCTGCTTCATGCCCTCGATCAAATCGAAGCCGGAAATCTCCTTGATGGCGGGATAATTCTCCACGCGGTCGGTCAACATCATCTGCCCGCCCGGCAGGCCGTTCTTCTCAATCACCAATGTGCTGTAGCGGTCGCGCGCCGCATACAACGCCGCCGCCAACCCCGCAGGCCCACCCCCGACAATCGCCACGTCATACACCGTTTCGGACATAGTTTTATGTTTCCTTTTTGCCGCGAATTTTTTATCACAGAGACACAGAGGACTCAGAGAAAAACTCAGGACAGTCGCCCAAACGCTTTCACCGGCTCGCCTCTTTGCGCTGTAGAACGTTATGCACAATGTCTGCTTACCCGTCGCCGCTCATGTGCGTTTCCGCAAAATGACGGTCACGAACGAATCGTCGACCAGAAATTCGGGCGGCGGGTTTCCGTTGGCCTGCATCTCGTCGCGGGTCGCCTGGATGCCGTGTCCGAATCGCTGCACGTACTTCAATTCCTTCATCACGCCGGCCAGGTTGGGATTGCGATAATCGAAGATGCCCGGCTGACCGAAGTTGGCCTTCGTCACCGTCCCGTAAGGCCCCCCCGGGTTCCGTACTTCCACGCGATCGTCGTACCAGGTCACATGAACGGGGGCATTGGTGTTCTCGTAGGCACGATGAAGAATAGCATTTCGCGTGATCTGCTCCAGCGCGGCGATTGGATAATCCGATATGCGGATTTCGAGCGGGCCGCTGGTGAAATCGGCGGAGGTCTGAATGTGACTCTTCAGCACGATGTCCAGTTGGTGAAAAAGATCGGGAAGCGGGCCTCGAATTTCGAGTTGATTCTTCACCGGGCCGGCAAATTTCGTGCCGGCAATCCGCAGGAACTGAATGTATGCGCCGGAAATCCAGTCGGTCGGCTTTATCCCCACGGTGAGCAGGCCCAGCCTCGTCGCACAGGCGGGCGGGACGTCGTGGGCGAACTTCACCGCGAGAAGTTGGTGTTCCAACGACCGCTGGTTTTGCGCGAGCACCTCGGGGGCCTGTGACGCGGGAAGATAAATGCGACGGAACAGATACTCGTCGAGCAGGTCCAGGCCTGCGCTGTAGATGGGTGCGATGTCGGCCGCCGGGTCGCGGTATCGCCGCTTTTCGTTCAGTCGTCGTTCGTCGTCGGCGTTGGCGATGCCGCGGCGCGGGCCTGTGCGAATCCATACCGCGCCCCGGAACCGCACCGGCGGAGCGTAGGCTGGGTAGACGATCACCACCGCGACGTCCCTGCCCTTGAGGGTCCGCTTTTGAACATCCAGCGACGGGAACGGCACGATCAAGCCGTCGCCGCGCATCGACGCGAGGTTTTGCAGCAACTGATCCGTGATGTCCAAGCCGACCGGCTCGCCCGCGTCATCGACGCCGACAAACAGCACCCCCGGCAACCCATGGCCGGGCAGGTCATTGGCAAACGCGCAAATCACCTGCCGAATCCGGTCGCCGTCAGCGGGCGATTCTTTGCGCTCCGCCCGGTCAGATTCCGTATTAGCGAGCAGCTTTTCCAGTTCCGCGTCTGTCATATTCAAGCCCTTATCTCATGCCAGCCGATGGCATCTTCTTCAGCCAGATGGACCCATTCATTGTTGGAAAAAATTATACCGCGCCGTTTCTGAGCACAGTATTCTACAACGCAAACAGGCGTCGCCATATCCCCAACCCGACGAATTCGCCACTCACGACTTCACCCGCCGCAATCGGCCTCGGGCAAGGAAATAAGCGAGGGCGGCGAAAGCCATGTACCCGCCGGAGATGAAAAGAATGCGAAAGGTCGTTTCGTAGATGTTCGCGCCCCCGCTGGGCCAACGATAGTTGTTCTCGTCGTCGTACCAATATACCCACGTGGTGGAGCCGCCGCCCGTGACGATCAGTTGCACGAACGGGTTGCAGCCCGCGACGGCCTTCGTGACGGGGGTTTCGTAACGATAACTCCTCACGCTGTTCTCCACCATCGCGGTCAACAGCAGTGCGCCCAGCCAGAGGAAAAGGAACAGCAGCAACATCGCCACCATGGCCGCCGTGGTGCGGCGGACGTAGGTGCCGATCAGGACGCCCATGGCGGCGATAAACGTCGCCGACCCGGCCACGATCGCGGCCACGTGCAGCAGGATGATCGGATGCAGCGAACCGCTCAGCGTGAACAGCCCCACGTGCAATCCCAGCGGAACATACGCCAGCCAAAGGCGGCGCAGCGTGGCGAGGAATTTTCCCCACACGATTTGGCCGTCGGTTAACGGACTGGCGAGCACCATGTCCCAACTACGGGCTTCGCGTTCGGCAGGGATGCCGCTGGCGGACACGACGACGGCGATCAGCGCGCCCAGAATCCCCAGGACGACCACGTAGACCGAGTGCAGCTCCCTGGGGAAGGTGTCGCCGTGCCTCGTCGAGGTGACCGCGACGACATACGTGAACAATTGCAGGCCCAGCACCAGCGCGGCGATGATGATGGCGCGTTTGCCGAACCGTCGGCGGACGGTGTCCTTCCAGTAGACCGGGTTGCCGGAGAGGGATTTGATGCGGCCGGTTGACTCGTCAGCGGCCGTGGCGGGTGGCGGCGGCGCGGTAACGGACAGCGGCGGCGGGACGGCCTCCGGCGCGGCGGTGTGTGGCGTGGGAATTGGCGGCAGCGGGACGGCGGGCACGATGGCCGACGTTCGGGCGGCACGATCCATTCGCCGCATTTCGGACATCGACATGCCCATCGCCGACGCCAGCGCCGCGCGACGCACGATCCGCACGCACCAGCTCAACACCAACGCGGAGAACACGACGTTCGCCATCACGCACATCCACCACGGGGCCAGCCATATCCCGCCGGTCCCGCCGCCGCCCGAGTGGAAGGCGGTTTCTTTCATCAGCGACACGAGCGGGTGGAACATCGTGGCGACGGCGGCAAGGATTTGCCCGTTCTCGTATCCCTCAAACGCAAACGCGAACCACCCCATGAACAACAGACTTCCGCCGAACAGTATGGCCAGGGTCAGCCCGCTTTCGAGGAACACCACGTACGGTTTGCGGCTGCGGATGGAGAAAACCATCGTCACGCTGGCGACGATGAGCAGGGTCGAGAGCGTCAGCGCCAGGCCGATCAGCACGAAGGACCACTCCACGCCGCCAAAGACGGTCAGCAAGGCGAGGATGGGCAGGCTCATCGCGAGCAGGCCGACGCATTGGACCAGCCGGCTGGCGAGTTTTCCCATGACGAGCTGCCATGCGTTCATGGGCGTGGTGAGCAGCGTGCCCAGCGTGCGGCGGGAGATTTCGTCGCTGATGGAGGTGGACATGGCCAACATGGCCACAAGCTGCACGGCGACGTATTGGATCCAGACGATGACGGGCACAAGCGCTCTGCCGAGGTCGGCCATGCGGTAAGCCATGCTGGCGCCGTCGCCGCTGTAGCGGTGATAGCCCGTGTCCATCGCGCCGTGCCAGATCGGCACGAGAATCAAGGCCATGAGAACCAGGTACAGTGTCCGCAGCAGGTACAGCCGTTTCCGCCGGGAGGCAACGCGGAGTTCCTTATCAAGAATCGGCCCGGTAAGCCAATGCATCGGGCGGGCGAGGAGATCGACGAACCCACGCCGACCTGCGGGCGCGGTCGTCGCGGTATCCTCGGTTTGTGGTGTGACGGTCTGGGTCATAGGACGCCGTCAGAAAAACGTTTTTACTGGCTCTGCCTGTTTGCGCTGTAGAACGTTCCTAACGGCAAGCGTTACGTTATACGACTTCGCTAAGACCGAGCGGGATTACACGGATTGAAAGATTAAAGGATTTTTCGCTCCGTACGGCAATCCTTAAATCCTCTAATCCGCGTAATCCCGCTCGGTCTTAGCGAAGTCAGACGGACATTCCTCTGCTCAACCGACCACAACGTTCTACAGCGCAAACAGGCAGAGCCAGCGGAACGTTTTTTTACTCCGTCACGGGCACCGGTCCTGCGAGGGTTTCGAAGTCGTCGACGATGGACTTGTCGCCGCTGAGGATCTGGGCTTTGAGCGCGGCGATAAGTGGCAGTTTGTCGGCCAGCCAACGGCGGGCGACGGCTTTCTTTTTCTCGTTGACGGTCGCGTAGTCGCAGAAGAGGCTTGCCAACACCAGGTACAGGCCGATATCCACCAGTTTGCGGGCGTAGAGGTCGCGGTAGACGTTGGAGTTCTGCGCCTTCACGAACGCGACGGCTTCGTCGAGGATGCCCAAGCCGTAACGGACATGCTCGACCAGCGAGGCGACGTCGGCCGGCCAGGCGTCGAGTTTTGTCGGCTTGGCGAGCATTTCCTCGATGACGTCCTTGCAGGTTCCGCTGATGACGCCCGCGACGGCGGCGACGACCTGCAATTGGCTGGTGCCTTCGTAGATGGTCGTGATGCGGGCGTCGCGAAGGTTACGTTCGACGGAGTAATCCTTCATGTACCCGCTGCCGCCGAGCACGGCCATGGATTGGTTGCTCACTCGCATGGACATTTCGCTGGCGTAGTATTTCGCCATCGGGGTGAGGAGTTTGTTGTAGCCTTTGTATTTTCGGCTGTCGGCGCGGAGCTGTTTTTTCTCGTCGGCGGTGAGGGTGGACTGGTCGCCCAGTTCGAGGCGTTTGAGGGCGCCCAGTTCGAGGTCGACGCAGAAGCTCGCGTGATACGTGATCGCGCGGGCGGCCTGCACGTCGAGGGACATGTCCACCAGCAGTTCGCGGACGGCGGGGAAGTTTTCGATGGCCGTGTCGAACTGTTTGCGGCTGTGGGCGTAGTCGCGGGCGACGCGGTAGGCGGCCTCGCCGATGCCCAGCGCCTGGGCGGCGATGCCGATGCGGGCGCCGTTCATGAGGCTCATGACGTAAGTGATGAGGCCTCGCTGGCGTTCGCCCATGAGCTGGCCTGGCGCGTTGTCGAAGAAGATTTCGCAGGTCGGACTTCCGTGGATGCCGAGCTTGTTTTCCAGGCGGCGGACTTTGACCTTCGGGTTGCGTTCCATGACGATGCAGGAAAGCCCGCGGCCATCGGAGATTTCCGGCTCGCTACGGGCGAGCACCAGGAGCACTTCGCCGCAGCCGTTGGTGATGAACCGCTTGACGCCGTTGACGACCCATTGGCCGTTTTCGTCCTGGAAACAGCGGGTTTTGACGGCCTGGAGATCGCTACCGGCGTCGGGCTCGGTGAGGACCATCGCGCCGGTCCATTCGCCGCTGGCCATGCGAGGCAGGTAATACTGCTTGATGTCTTCGCTGGCGAAGGCGTTGATGGTTTCGGCGATGCCCTGCAGGCCGTAAATGTTCATCAGCGACGCGTCGGCCCGGCTGATCATTTCGTTAGTCATCGAGTACACCAGGGCCGGGCAGTTGAGGCCGCCGTAGCGGTACGGCAGCGTGAAGCCCATAACCTGCGCCTGGCCGAGGAGCTTGATGGCGCGGTCGATGCCTGCCGGGCGCGTGACGCTGCCGTCGGCGTTGAGCGTGTTGCCGACCTCATCGGTATCCGCCGCGGTCGGCGCGATGTCGTCGCCAGCCACCTGGCCCATCGACGCCAGAATCCGCTGATAGTTGTCCACCGCATCGGCGGCGTCGGCGGGCGCGAAATCGAATTCCTTGTGAAACCGGAACCCCTCCTCCATCACCCCAGCCACGCGGGCCAAGTCCATGTGCTGCACGAGGAACTGCATGTCGTCGTTATCGGTGTAGAAGTTTGCCATAATCCTTTGATCTTCCTTCTATCTTTCTTGTCCTTTGTTTCAGTCAGCTACATCAACAACATCGGTAGCGGTTTGAGTTCCCGCCGTACCGGGTCCAGCGCCACTTCGAGGGCCTCCAGCGTCGTGGCGCCTAGTAAATTGCTATCGCCAGGCCGGCCAAAAATCACCTTGGCAGGCCCGCTCTGTCCGACGGCTTCGAAACACGCAAAGCCGACGCGGCGGACAATCTTCTCACCGTTGGCTAACGTGAACGTCCGCTCTTCCCGCGGCTTGATTCCGATGGCAGCAAGCGACGCTTCCGGCGCAACCGTGTACAACGCGCCCGAATCCACCAGAAACTCCGCGTCAAAAAATTGCTCGGCGTCGGGATCGGCCTTTACGCGAACAGTCACTTTTGTCAAACCCATTGCAGCGCTCCGATGTTTTCGTCACGATGCCATCACCAGTACCGTCGACGGCAATGGCAACAATTCCCGCGTAAACGGGTGCAGAAGTAAACCCAGCGCTTCGAGTGTTCGGACACCCAGCTGCTTCATGTCACCCGGCTCACCGAAAATCACCTTCGAATAGCCGCCACGCCGCCCAAACTGAATGTACGCGTCGCCAACCCGCCGCGAAATCGTTTCCATCCCGACAAGAAACGTTACCGTATCGTCCGGTTCAACCCCAAGCCGCTTGAGCACGTCCTGAGGCACCACCGCGTACGGGATCCCGCCATCAAGAACAAACTCGTCCTCGACAGCTTCCGCGGACTCTTTATGTTTGCGAATCGTCAGCCGTGCCGTTTCCATTTTCCACTCCTTACGAAAGTATAGAAAAGGAGGCACCCTTTACTTACTACGCCTTGACCGCCGCCTCGACGCTCGCGCCGCTGCGGATCGCCTTGATCATCCTGGGCAGCACCTGCGTGAAGTCGCCGACGATACCGTAGTGGGCGATCGAGAAAATCGGGGCCTCGCGGTCGGAGTTGATCGCGAGAATCTTGGCCGACTCCTGCATGCCCGCGCGGTGCTGCACCGCGCCGCTGATGCCGCACGCGATGTACAACGCCGGGCGAACCGTCGTGCCCGTCTGACCGACCTGGTGATCGTGGTCGACGTAGCCCAGATCCACGGCCGCCCGGCTGCCGCCCACGGCCGCCCCGAGCACGCCGGCCAAATCCCACAGCAGCTTGAAGTTCTCGCGGCTGCCGACGCCCGCGCCGCCTGCGACGATAATTCGGGCGGCCTTGAGATTCACCTTCTTCGCCCGGCGGTGCGTTTCGATGATTTCCAGCGGCAGGTCGAAGCCGTCCATGTCGGCGTCGACGGCGATGACCTGACCCTTGCGGTTGGCGTCGGGCGTGCCCATCGGCATGACGCCCTCGCGAACCGTCGCCATCTGAGGCCAGCGGTCGAAATTCACGATCGTCGCGATAATATTGCCGCCGAACGCGGGCCGAATCTGATGCAGCAAATTCGTGTGCGGGGCGCTCTCGCCCGGCTCGGTGTGGTTGCCGATCTGGAGATCGGTGCAGTCCGCCGTCAAGCCGCACTTCATCGCGCTGGCCACCGTCGGGGCCAGGTCGCGGCCAATCGCCGTCGCGCCGAACAGCACGATTTGCGGCTTGAACCGCTCGATCATCCGACACAGCACATGATTGTAACTGGCCGTCTGATAATGCGCCAGCCCGGCATGCTCGACGAGATACACCCGGTCGGCCCCGTACGCCACCAGCGTGTCCGCCAGCCGCGAAACGTTCTTGCCCACCAGCACCGCCGCCAGCGGCACGTCGAGCGTCTTGGCCAACTCGGTGCCCTTACTCATCAACTCCAGCGGCACGTCGCTGACTTTCGTCCCGTCGACTTCCGCAAAAATCCAAACCTCGCCCTTGCGATTCAACTCGCTCATTATGACCTCGATCCAGTTAACTAGTTAACTAGTTAACCAGTTAACCAGTTAACCGATCGTGTGTTCCGAAATCAAACTGCCGACCAACTCCGCCACGCCCGCGTCGCTGTTGGGGTATTCCTTATATTCGCCGCCCGTGAGCACCACCGACTGGATCTTGTGAACCTTGGTCGGGCTGCCGTTTCGGCCACACCAGGCCAGATCCGCCGCAATGTCGTCCAGCGTCCACGTGTCGATCAGCAGGCCCTTGCCGGCCAACTCCCCGCAGGCGGCCTCCGCGGCGGCAGCGTCCGTGATGGCCTTGGCCACTTCGGCCTTCGAACGGGCCTTTTTGAACTTCATGATCCGTTTGGCCGCCTGCGGACGCGGCGAATTGGCCGTGTCCATCACCGTCACGCACACCGGCAGCGCGGCAGCGACAACTTCCCACCCGTTGCCGACGTTTCGCTTGGCCACGATACGGTTCAGGCCAACCTCACTGATGTTCTCCACGTACGTAATCAACGTGAAGCCAAGCTTTTGCGCCAACTGTGGACCCGTCTGGGCCGTGTCGCCGTCAATGGCCTGCCGACCGCAGAAAACAATGTCCGGGTTAAGTTTCTTGACCGCGCAGGAAAGAATGTAACTGGTAGCCAGCGTGTCGCTGGCCGCCGCACGACGGTCGGTGATCAGAATCGCCCGGTCGGCCCCACGGAAGAGACTCTCCCGCAGCACGTCGCAGGCCGTCGGCAAGCCCATCGTGACGACCGTGACCGTCCCGCCGTGCTGGTCGCGAATGGCCAACGCCTCCTCCAACGCGTGCATGTCCTCGGGATTGAAAATCGCCGGCAACGCCGCCCGATTGACCGTGCCGTCGTCCTTCATCGCATTGGCGGTGATCCGCTTGGTGTCGGGCACCTGCTTGACGCAAACAACGCAATTAAAACCCACGATAACGCTCCTTGTTCTCAATAGCCCCCGCGACGATCCTTCGTCTTTTCGCCGCCAGCAGGCCGGTGAAGAGTACGGGCCACACCACGCCCTGTCAATAGCCTGCCGCCGATTTTCACATTTTCACAAACCGACACATGCGGGGAACACGCACTATATCACACAGAATAGTCCGATAACCTGTAAGCGTGAGGAAAAATTCACCCTGAACATCAACCTGAATAATCGTTAGCTGCTTCTGTACCTTGTCGCAAAGGTAACGTTGCAGTGAACGCCATCTTCTCTGGCATGGCTTTGTACGGTGAAGATGGCCGCGCGAGGCTGGACGTTCGCAAAGGCTGATGCTGCCAGCCCCGGCAGGGGCGCCTTGGGTAGCCCAGGGCGCGGCCGTACTCGGGCAAGCCCTGGGATTGGGGCGGTTTTCTATGGTTTCGTCGTGCCTGACGCCACTGGCCGAGGTCGCGCACGCGGGCCTAACGGCTTCGAACGGCGTGAACAAGGGGCTTATGCGCGTCGTTCGCTGCCGTCTTCGCGCGACGGTGCGGCCTCGGCCCGTGGCGTCAGGCACGACGAAACGAATTCCGAAAGTCCTGTCCCCAGGGCTTGCCCGAGTACGGGCCGCGCCCTGGGCTACCCAAGGCGCCCCTGCCGGGGCTTGGCAAGGCCAACGTATGGTTTCACGTATCCCGGAAACTTCCGGCGTCCTATGCAACGCAACGTGCATTTCCGCAACAGACCAACGCCATACCAGAAAAGAAAATCACTCACCGGCGTATTCGCGGAACACGAAATAAATAAAATCAAATACAATATTGACAAAATTAAATATTATCTGTAATCTTGTCGAAACAAAATGTAGGTGATCGCCATGAACGACGAAAATTGCCCCTCTGAAGACCGACTTGCGGAAAGTCGTCCGGTTGAGACCAGGCCGGCCTGGTTACGTGGGATGTCGGAAGAGGATTTGGGGTTTATCAAGCGGTTTTTGCTGGCGTCAGGATCGCTCAAGGACGTGGCCATGGAGTATGAGATCAGCTATCCGACCGTGCGGTTGCGGCTGGACCGGCTGATTGAAAAAATCCGGTTGTACGAAAGTCACGCCGCGATAAACCGATTTGAACGGCTGCTCCGCGAAGCCCACATCGACGGCAAAATCGACCACTCCACGCTCACCGCCCTGCTGGCGGCCTATCGACAGGAGAAACCGCTCCCATGAGGAACCATAGCATGAAAATCTGTAGCATGGGCGTCTCGCCCGTGGCGAGGTGGCCGAAAAATTCCAGACGCATCATCGCAGCTGCCCATACCGGCTCCAGGACACTTCTTCCAAGGCCAGGTTGCATGGGCGAGACGCCCATGCGACTCACAGGCGGGACGCCCGTGCTACGAACCAAACTCACGTTTGTCGTCCTCGCCGCACTGGTCATGGCTATCACGGCCGGCCACTCGGCGACCGCACAGGAGCCGACGACGCTCCCCGCGGCTTTGGAAAACGAACTGGCCACCGCACGCGACAAGCTCACGACCGCCCGGCGGACGAAGGAACGGTTCGAGATCGAGCACCGCGCCGTCATGTTGGACAACCCCACAGAACTGCGGAGGCTTCTGGGTACGCACATGGAAGCCCTGACTGACGTGAATCGCGCCCTGGTAGCTGACCTGGTTGTACTGAACCTGTTACGTGAACGCAACAACCAACTCACCGCGACACAGCCCAATGAAGTCGTAATGATACCCAACCCAAAACTCGCCGCCTTGGAGGAGGAACTGAAGCGAGCCAAAGACTCGCTTGCAGAAGCCAAACGCAGTGGGATGAAACCCGCCCACCCGACCTACCAGCAGATCGAACGAATGATCGTGGCACTCGAACAGAAACTCGCCAACGAGCCGGCAGAGGTGCCCGTTGACAAGAACGGGCTGGCGACGCGAATCGTCGAGCTTGAAGTCGCCGTCAAGGGCCATGAGGAGTCGCGGGACTGGCTTAACGAACAAATCCGGGACGTTCGCCGACGACACGAGATCGCCGGGCCGATACTCCGGGATTACAGGTCGCTCGTTGAGATGGAAAAGCGGTATAAGGACGTGGTGGACCAACTCGAGCAATCCCTGGCCGCCGCGACGGCAGACCCTGATCTCCGCCGGGCCGCTTTGAAGAAAGAGTGGCAGGACATTACGAACGAGTTGAAAAACCGTTCGGAGAGCATCGACCACCCGGACATTCAGCCGCTGGTGAAACGGCTCGCGCAAATCGAGCAGGAACTTGCCGACGAAGACGATCTTCTGACGTCCAACGACCTGTCGCGGCGTTCCTGGTGGTCCAGCCAGACGGGGGGCTGGATCGCGGGCCTGCTCGGCGTGAGTTTTGTGCTGCTGACCACGTTATACCTCTACCTCATGCGAAAACACGCACCGTACAAATATATCTTGGGCGTGCTGACGGCGGAGTTTGTGCTGGGCGTGGCCTGCCTTGCGCTGGGAATCGTCACCCTGGTCTATTCTCAGCCGATCTACACATTTTATCCCCTGTTCTTTATCGGCGGCGCCGCAATCGCCGGTGCCCTGGCTGGCGGATTCAAACTGCGGCGATACTACCGGGAGATCGAGTTACGGAAGATGCGGGCCATGGACACACGGTAGCCTGCGAGTAACCGTCGGACCGCCCGTTCCAGAGTCTTTCAGTTCTCGCGGCGTAAACGAACGATTCGTTCGAAGGAACCGCTCAGCCAGTAGCCAATAGCCAGTAGGTATGGAAGAGCGAGGGCAAAAAACAATAACAGCGGCAACGAGGGTCCTGCGCGCGAACATCTTGGATCGTATGAAAAAGAACAAGACCCACCATACCTGATGGCTACTGGCTGAGCGGTTCCCTCGAACAGGCGGTTCCCTTGCGACACGAGAACCGAAAGGCCCTGCCGCCCGTTCTTTCGCTATTGCCAACCGGACCGGGCGGTTCTATAATCGTTCCTTATCAACATGGCAAGCCCGAACGTCACGGTGATCATTCCCGCCTACAACGGCGCCGCCTTTATTAAGGATGCGCTGGCGTCCGTGGCAAGGCAGACGTATCAGGACTTCGAGGTCATCCTCGTCGACGACGGCTCGACCGACGCCACGTTCGAAATCGTCTCCGAAGTCGCCAAAGACTGGGACAAACTCTGGGTCATCCGCGCCGAACACGGCGGGCTGGCCTGTGCGCGAAACCGGGCTTTGTCCCAAGCCAATGGACAATGGATCGCCCTCCTCGATGCCGACGACCTCTGGCTGCCCAATAAGTTGGCCAAGTCCATCGCCTTCCTCGAAAGCAATCCGCCCCTGAGCGTGGTGTACCATCCGATGAACCTGATACGACGCGACGGTAAGCCCTTCCGGGGACGATACGTACGATGCAAAACAGGCCAGGTGACCGAGCCGCTTTTCCACCGGGGCTTCATCTACGATCCGTCCGTTGTCTTCCACCGCCGCGTCGTCGACACCGTTGGGCCGTTCGACCAGTCGTTGCCCGTCTGCGTCGGCTATGAGTTCTGGCTGCGGGTCTCGACCCGGTTCGACATCGGCCTGATCAACGAACCGCTGGCGCTGCGACGCTGCCACGAGGACAGCCTCACCGTCGCCAGCCGCACGTGTGCCGCCCGCGTTAAAAGTCAGATGCTCGAACGGTTCTACTTCGACCGCGGCGGACGCGACCTCATCAAAAATCCCCGAAAAGCCCTCCGCCACCTCGCCCGCGTCCACTACCAGGCCGGCCGGCTCTTCCAGGCCGACCGCGACTTCCGCACCGCCAAAGACTACTTCCAAAAAGCCCTCCGCACCAACCCCATCGAACTCCGCACCCTCCCCTTCCTCGCCTGGTCCTGGCTGCGATCGCTGCGATGGCGATAGCGGCTCCGTAGACGCTCACTACGTGTAACATTTGGACTACAACGGCATTTCCGCGGCAGAAGTTACGGCGTCTCCACCGTGAATTGCCTTAATTTCCGTGAAAAAATTTCGCACAATGCCGCCTTATCCCGCCTATGATTGCGGTGAAATGCCCAGGTTGCCACGGGGGGCAACGCTGGGAAGCATTTCGGGTGGCGGGGTTTCTCTCGGGCGGACTACATGACCACGGCAACAGGGGTGACGGGACAACATGTACCATTGACGTTGAGTGTGGATCGGGCGGTGGAGCGGCTGGCGGGGCTTTCATTTGCGGGGGTTCGCGTTTGCCTGATTGGCGGACAGCGGATCATTCGCAGCGTAATTCAGGATTATCTTCAGGGGCAGGGCGTGGAGGTGGCGACGATTCTCGAGGACGAGCAGGCGTTGCTGAACGCCGGCGGAAACGGCGGGCTCGGGCGGGCCAATCTGCTGGTGCTGATCGTCTCGGGCGGGGCGTTTCGGACGTTTCACATTCTCAAGCCGTTCCTGGACGGCGCCAGCCGACTGCCAATGGTCGTCCTGAGCGACCAGGTCAGCCGCGGGCAGGTGTACACCGCCTTGCGGATGGGGGCCAAGGCGTTCGTCAATCTCAACGCCGATCCGTCGGAGCTGCTGACGGCCATTCGGATGGCCAGCGCGCAGAAAGTCTACCTCGCGCCGGAAGCGGCGGAGTTGCTGGTGACGGATATTTCCGACGGCGTGAAACCGCCGCGCGCCCGCGCCGCCGGCGCGACGAACCTCTCGCGCCGCGAACTGGAGATCGTGCAACTGCTCTGCGAAGGCCTGTCGTCAAAGGAAATCGCAGGCAACCTGCACCTCTCGACGAAAACGGTCGAGAACCACCGCTACAACATTTACCGCAAGTGCGAGGTGGACTCCATCGCCGGCCTGATGCGCCACGCCGTGCACCATGGACTGGTCGCGATCTGACCGTTTATTTAACCGTCTTCGCCGCGGCGGCCCGCCAGGCTTTGAGCAGGCCCGCGCGGTCGGTTTTGTAGGTCTTTTTCAGCGCGTCCTCCTCCGACTCGCCCAACTTGAGCAGTCGGATGAACTGCGCGAACGCCTTGCTGTCCTTGCGGATCATGTACCACACCAGGCTGTGGGCGATGCCGTAATCGAAATCGTCCAACTGCACGCCGTCGAACACCGACGCGGGATTCTTCTTGCCCGCCAACGCCTGCTTTGTCGCCTCCAGCCAGCGGGTCTTGGCCCAACTGTTTTTGATCAGCGTGGCGGCCATGTACTCCGCGATTCCCTCGTTGACCCACGTGGGCAAACGGCGCGTCGTGAGATGGCGGGCCATAAAACCGTGCGTGCCCTCATGAACCATCACTTCGCAGAACCACGTGGTGTTCTTGGTGAGCTTCAAAATAATGCACACCGTGCCGTCGCCGCCGTACCGCGCCATGCCGCCGGTCTTCTCAGCCCGGTCCTCGTCGATGCCGATCGCGCCACAAAACGCGACGTACTGCTCGGGCCTGTTGAAGGCGTAAATCGGGCACCTGTCCAGCCAGACGGGGTCGTTCGGATCGACCTGGAACTGCTTGCACAACTCCTTGTACATCCGTTCCGCCGTGTCGGCGAACAGCTTGTCGGCGGCCTTGTTCTCATAGGCGGCGAACAGGTAGAAATGAGGCGTCTCGACCATGCGCAGCTTCGGCGCGATCCGCCGAGCCTTGTCGCCAAACTCCATCGCCCACTCGCGGGCGGCCTTGATCTCCTCCTCCGTGGGCGGCTTGATCGCGTACGGATCGTCCTCGCTAACCGGCGGCTGGGCCTGGTTCGCCTTCGGGTCGGCCTTCTTCGCTTGCGGCTGGGCGGGTCTCGCCTGTGCATCGACAACCGACGACACCCCAAACGCCAGCACGCCGACACAACCATACAACATGATGAGATGACGCATAACGGCACTCCTCGGAAGTATTCGCCGATTGTACATGGTCAATCCCATCCGATGCTACCTTAACTCCTATGGTTTTCCGCAAAAGGATACGTTGCGTTATAATGCCGGGGCGCTTCATAACGTGACATCAAAACGAATTCCTTCAGCGAAGGCGATTGGCTATGCCGGATTTCAAGATTGTGTCCCAGATGACGCCGCAGGGCGATCAGCCGCAGGCGATCGAGCGGCTGGTGCAGAATTTTCAGCAGGGGCAGACGCACTCGGTGCTGATGGGCGTCACCGGCAGCGGCAAGACGTTTACCATGGCCAATGTGATTGCCCGGCTGGGCAAGCCCACGTTAATCGTCAGCCACAACAAAACGCTCGCCGCCCAACTCTACGAGGAAATGAAAGACCTCTTCCCCGAAAACGCCGTCGAGTATTTCGTCTCCTATTACGACTACTACCAGCCCGAAGCCTACATCCCGCAACGGGACATCTACATCGAAAAAGACTCCAGCCGAAACGACGACCTCGACCGGCTGCGACTGTCCGCCACCACCAGCCTAGCCAGCCGACGCGATGTGGTGATCGTCGCGAGCGTGTCATGCATTTTCGGCCTGGGAAGCCCGGAAGAATATAAGAAAATGGTACTGCCGATCCGCACAGGCGACGTGGTGGATCGCGACGAAATGCTCAAGGGCCTGGTGAGTCTCCAGTACGAGCGGAACGACGTGAATTTCAAGCGCGGCACGTTCCGCGTACGCGGCGACACGGTGGACATTTATCCCGCGTACGAACAGTTCGGCTACCAGGTGGAGCTGTTCGGTGATCAGGTGGACGCCATCCATCTGATCAACCCCACCACGGGCGACGTGTTGTCCAGCGCGAATCAGGCGTTCATTTTCCCAGCCGTGCATTACGTCGCCGACGAGGGCGCGATCGAGCGGGCAATCGCAGGCATCAAGCACGAGCTGGAGATGCGGCTGATCTCGCTCAAGAACGAGGGCAAGCTGCTGGAGGCGCAGCGGCTGGCGGCGCGGACGAAGTATGACATTGAGATGATGCTGGAGGTGGGCTATTGCAGCGGCATCGAGAACTACAGTCGCCACCTCGACGGCCGCTCGCCGGGCCAGCAGCCCTACACGCTGATGGACTATTTCGGCGACGATTACCTGTTGATTATCGACGAAAGCCACGTCACCCTGCCCCAGCTCCGCGCGATGTTCAACGGCGACCGCAGCCGCAAACAGGTACTGGTGGATTACGGTTTCCGCCTGCCCAGCGCGATGGACAACCGCCCACTACGGTACGAGGAGTTCGAGAGGATGTGGCGGCAGGTGATGTTCGTCTCCGCCACGCCGGCGAATTACGAGTTGCAGCTTGCCGGCGGCGAGGTGGTCGAGCAGGTGATCCGTCCGACGGGACTGGTGGACCCCGCCATCGAGGTGCGGGCCGCCAAGGGGCAAGTCGCCGACCTGCTGGGTGAGATCGGCCAACGCGTCGAGCGCGGCGAACGCACGCTGATCACCACGCTCACCAAGCGGCTTGCCGAGGACTTGAGCGAGTACATCCGCGGCGAGGGCTACCGCTGCAAATACCTTCACAGCGAAGTGGACACGCTCGAACGCGTGGACATTCTCAAAGAGCTTCGCGAGGGCAAATTCGACGTGCTGATCGGCGTAAACCTGCTCCGCGAAGGGTTGGACCTGCCCGAAGTGAGCCTGGTGGCCATTCTCGACGCGGACAAGGAAGGCTTCCTGCGTTCGGCGACGAGTCTGATCCAGACGATCGGCCGATGCGCCCGCAACGTCAACGCGCAGGTGCTTCTCTACGCCGACACGATCACGCCGTCCATGCAGCAGGCAATCACCGAAACACTCCGCCGACGCAAAATCCAACTGGACTACAACAAAGAACACAATATTACGCCGCAAACGATCGTCAAGGCCATCCGCAACCAGTTGGCCGAACAACTCAAGGCACGAAAGGTGGCCATGGAAGCCATCGCCGCCTGCGAGGAAGAGTACGACCGCGTGGAATTGATCGCGCAACTGGAAGCCCAGATGCTCGAAGCGGCCGAAGCGCTGGAATTCGAAAAAGCCGCCCGCTTCCGCGACCGGATCAAGGAACTCAAAGCCGAGGAGGCCAAGAAAAGGCTGTAGACCGAAGGCTGTAGGCGCGGAGCTGACTTATGCGCATCCAGGCTAATTCTCGTGTATTCACAGGACGTGACGGACGAAAAACGGCCAACCATGAACACCGTTTTTCGTATGCGGCGGCCATTCGGACTTCACGACCGCAATGTACGAGCATTACACAGGATGCGTATTATGGCGGTTCAGCCATGCGGAGGCATCATATTTTTCTTTCAACAAAAAATCGGGTCTCGCAAGTGTGGATTCTACCGCAACTTGCGAAACCCGACGAACTACCCCCAAGGGGAATCGAAGCCCTCGGGGATTTTGTCAAATCTGGGGTATGCTCTTCGTCGTTGATCGGCATGGAAGCCTCCTGTTTGTTGGGGCGTCCCTGCCTGGTTGATTGACTCTCGGCACAAAAATGCCGCGCGGTGTTCGCGCACCTCGCGGCGGGTGCCACCAGTGGATTC
>WRDM01000047.1 GCA_009783465.1 Phycisphaerae bacterium
GGCGACAGCCCAGGAGGCGAACGTATGGCGGAAGGCATGCCACCCTCGCCCCGTTTGTTTGGGCGGTAAATTCCGTAGTGTCGGCAACGCATCGCGAATTGGGGCGATCACCTCCATCATGTAATCCATTGACCGTGGGGCGTCAGCGATCAGCCGAAGCTCGCCCGTGGCGTGATTACGACGAGTCTTCGGGAACACGTATGTGTACTGCCCTGTCACCTGGCGTTGTTTTTCGATCATATTCGATACTCGACGACACATGGGAACGACCCGAAAGGTTTTTCCCTTTGATTTTCGCACGATGATTCCCTTGCCGACGACATCTATATCGGCCCACGTTAGCCGGCAAATTTCTCCGGCACGAAGCCCAGAGTACATGGCGATGATTACTTGGCCGACACAGCCAAGTCCCGTCGCGATGCTGATCGCATCAGCCGCCTCGGATCGCGTAAGAATGATCGGTGGAAGTTCTTCGATTTTTGGTATCTCTACGTCGCGACACGGGTTGATTTCAATGAACCCGGCCCGACGTAAAAACACGCCGAACGCGGACAATGCGGATTTGAAATTCGCCAGGGTCTTGTTCGACAACCCAGCACTTTTTTTCTCGAACAAAAAGCGACGAATTGTCTGATACGAAAACGTCGAGAACTCGCTGAAAAACTTCCGTACAATGCTTGCGTTCCTCTTGGCCTGTCTGTCGTACAGAGACTGGCTTTCATACTCGACAATGATACCCTCGATCACTTCTCGGAACATGGTTTGACCCTCCTCTGGGCCACAACTAGGGTCCGAAATTTGATACGTGTCAAGCGATTTTTCGCCAATATCACAAAAAAAGTGAGGCTGCGTAAGTATCCGTTTTACAGGAACTTCCGCAGCCTTCACACCAGAACTACCCCCAAGGGGAATCGAACCCCTGTCTCCAGGATGAGAACCTGATATCCTAGGCCGCTAGACGATGGGGGCGTTCAAAATCCATCTTCGGTGCGCATCACGCACAGCGGCAGGCCTAGTGACTTGTCCAGCGACAAGCCGTCCTGAAGTTCTGTCATCCTATGGCCTCGGCGTCGCAAGGTCAATAGTTTTCTTTTTGGCATCACGCATGTAGAATGGGGGGACTCTTATGGCAAAAATTGGCATCATCGGCGGCAGCGGGCTTGGCGATGCGTTGTGCGGCGACGCGGGACGGTGCAGGCGACACCATGTCGCAACGCCGTTTGGCGATCCCAGCGATACGATTCTCGAAACGCAGTGGGACAACACGACCGTCTTCCTACTCAACCGGCACGGCGCGGGACATCTCATCGGCCCCAGCGACGTCAACTACCGCGCCAACATCTACGCGCTCAAAGCGATCGGCTGCACGCACGTGATCGCTTCCGGCGCCGTCGGCAGCCTGCGCGAGGAGATTCAGCCAACCGACCTGGTCATCCCCGACCAGATCATCGACAAAACCCACCGCCGCGTGCCGACGTTCTTCGACCATGCGATGGCCGTTCACGTGGAATTGGCCGCCCCGTTCTGCCCGGTGTTGCAGCGTCACTTGGCCTCCTGCGCGGCCGCGGTCGCGCCCACGCGCGTGCATGTCGGCGGCACGTATGTGTGCATGGAAGGCCCCGGATTCTCCACGCGGGCCGAGAGCGAAATGCACCGCGCCTGGGGAGGCAGCCTCATCGGCATGACGGCGGCGCCGGAATTCAAACTCGCCCGCGAAGCCGAACTCGCCTACGCCCTGCTCTGCCTGCCCAGCGACTACGACTGCTGGCGACAAAGCCCGCACGAACTCTCCAAACAGGAACTGCTCAAGGAGATCATCGGCAATCTTACGCGGGCAACGGCCAACGCGACCGCGCTGATCCAGCAGGCCGTCGCGCGGTTCAACGAAATCGCCGAGATCCCCTCCCCCGCCCATAGCGCGCTGGAATTGGCCATCTGGTCCCACCGCGACACGATCCTCCCCGCCCACCGGAAACATCTTGGCGTACTGGTGGAGAAATACCTATAATGCATGTGCTTCCGAGGTGACGTCATGTTTCGTGGCACACAAATCGCGTTGGTGTTGGGTTTGCTGTCCGGCGTGCTGGCGTTGACGGCGTCGTTGTCGGTCGCCGATGACGGTCCGGCGAAGAACGCGCCCGCGGGCAACCGATTACAGGACATCAAGCCGATCACGCGGGACAATCCAAACGACAGTCTCGACTTCTGGCTGAACCAGGCGACCACACAGTCGGCCGGCGAGGCCGTCATCGACGAGACGCCGCACGAACCCATCCGCCGCGACCGAGGCCCCCGCCCCGACGCGCTGCCGGGCGTGGTCGAGCTGTCCAACGGCATGCAGATGCCAGGCCTGCTGTACACCACCCGCGGAAAGAATCTGGAACTCTACGTCGAGGCGGACCGCAACTGGTATCGCATCCCGTTCATCGCGGTGCTGGGCATCACGACCATCGTGGACGAGGAGGCCATCGAACTGGTCTGGCGGTGGCGGGCGATGGGCGTGGACGAGCGCGTATTCACCGGCGAGAGTTACCCCACGCGGCGGTTCTCGTACGCGGTCACCCTCATCGACGGCTCGACGATGAAGGGCGCCATCAAGGGTCAGCCGCTCTGGATCAACCTCGACGGCATGATCATGGGCCCGCTGGTGCTTCACGAACGCACCAAAGGCAAGCTTGGCGAGACGCTCGACGACATTATTTACGTCCAGAAAGTCGTGGTGTCCCAACGCATGATGAACGCGGTCATCAAGGAATGGGCGACCAATCCCGCCGCCAGTCAGCCGGCCAGCCGACCGGCAGGCAATTCCGCGAAAAAACCAATGACCCGCCCCGCGCCGCAGGTAGGCCATTCCGGGAGTTGAACACGTCTGCATTCCCTTTATCGTACGAGATTCGTGTTCGGCGCGACTGGCCACAGGCCTTGCCATTTTGCGTTGTAGATCGCTGTGGCAAGCGAAGCGTTCTGTCGCTCACAACGTTTCACAACGCAAAATGGCAGGGCCTGCGGCCAGTCGCGCCGAACACGAAGAGCTCGCGACAACCCGGAAAACGCACATGCGCTTGTCCTGATATTTTCCGCAGGATCGTTCCGTTTTTGTACAAGGCAAGTTTTACGGCGCCCGGGGCCGGTTTCTAAAAAAGTTGTGACGTTTTTTGTTCGATAACTCCGATAGTAAATTGACGCGGTTTGCACGGGTTTATCAGCAGGAGAGCTACATGCCTCAGAGCGCACAATACGACGACGAATTGGAATCGTTTGACGGCCCCGACCGCCGGGCGTCGGTGCTGGACCGCCGTTGCGGCATCGACAGCCGCACGGGCGAACGCATCGAATCCCTGGACCGCCGCCGCGGGCCGGGCATCCGCCGGAGCGAAGAGCGCCGCGCCGCCGAAGAAGGCGAAATGACCACCGAACAATTCGAGTTCATCAAGGCAGTCAACGAGTACAAACAACTCAATAACCGCCCGTTCCCGACCTGGACCGAAGTGCTGGATATAATTACGGCAATGGGATATCGCAGGGTAGCCGAACCGAGCAAGATACGGTAGAATCGACACCCGTTGCCCGCCGAAGGTGCGCCGATGATGCTCGGGCTTGAACAATTGACGTTCCAGATGCGGCTGGCGGCCATCGTGCTGCCGGTGGCTCTCTATTTCCTCGTGCTCGGACTGCTCAACAGCCGACGACACCCGCACATGCTCACCAGCCGGCAGGATTTCGTGCTCCTGATGGCCACCCTGAGCCCCCTGCTCCTCGTGCCCGCGATGGGCATGCTGCACGGGCCTTGGGCCGTCGCCGTCGCGGCCGCCGTGCTGGGCGGACTCGGCACGCTCCTGCTGACCGACCATCGTGATGGCCAGTGGGTTATCTACAACCTGCCGCAGGAAGACGCCTTCGATGTGATGGAACGCTGCCTCGCCCGGCTGGGCGCGAAAACCAAAACCGTCGCCAACGGATTGGAATTTTTCGACAAATCCGCCAACGCGCACACCGACGGCACGTGCATGCGGCTGGAAATCCGCCCGTTCCCGATGCTGCGAAACGTCAGCCTCCGCCTGCGAAACGCCGACCCACATTTCACGCGACGCTTCCGCGACGAACTCTCGCGACAACTCGCCGCCATGGAAGCCCCTACCACGCCCATGGCCATGGGACTGCTCATCGTCGCCACCGCCATGATGATGGCCCCTCTGGCCATGATCGTCCAAAAAGCCCCCGAACTGGTGCGTTTGTTGACGGATCTTGGGCACTAGCGTTACAATGACGTAGAGGCCCAGAGACGTAAGCAGGAGATGTATTATGGACTGGAAAGACCGCATCACCATCGACCCGAAAATCCAGCACGGTAAGCCGGTCATCCGTGGTACACGCACGCCCATTACTTGCATATTGGGAGGCTTGGCGGGCGGCATGTCGTTTGCGGAATTGCAACGCGCATACGAAGTCACCGAGGACGATATCCGGGCAGCCATCGCGTTCGCTCAGGATCTGGTCGAACAAGAACAATATCACGCTATGCCGGCATAGAAGGCGGATATGCACTTTCTCGTCGATGCCAATATGCCGAAGCGATGCAACGACGTGATACGTCACGCAGGCCATGTGGCAACGGATGTGCGTGACGTTGGCTTGGGCGTCGCCGAGGACACCGAAATCGCCGCCTACGCTGCTCGACATCAGCTTTGCATTCTCACGATCGACTTTGACCTCGCCAATATCCGCGATTATCCCCCAAAAGATTATGCGGGCATTGTGGTTCTCACACTTCCCAAACGTGCCACAGAAGACGTGATCTGTGACATTCTCGCGAACTTTTTGTCCCACATGCCGGCTGATCTACGAGGATGCCTGATCGTCGTCGACAAAAAATACTTTCGTGTCAGGCGGTAGCCTTCGCGGCCAAAACCTCAGTGCGCCCGTGACGCCATTTCCAGGTAGTGTTGATACACCTCGTTGACGTGTCCCCAATGAACAACCTGCCACCAGGCGTCGATGTAGTCGGGGCGGCGGTTTTGGTATTTCAGAAAATACGCGTGTTCCCACACGTCCAGGCCCAGCACGGGACGATAGCCCAGCATGATCGGCGAGTCCTGGTTGGGCAGCGACAGAATCTCCAGCCGGGCGATACTGTTCATGCACAGCCACGCCCAGCCGCTGCCGAAACGCGACATGGCTGCGCGGGCAAACGCGTTTTGGAACGTCGCCACATCACCGAAGCTGGCGTCGATCGCGTTGAGGACCGCCCCGTGAGGCTTGCCGCTCTCGGGCGACAAGGTGTGCCAAAGCAAACTGTGATTCAAATGCCCGCCGGCACAATTGCGAAACTCCTGGCGGATCTCCTCGGGTACGACGCGAATGTCGCTGAGGATTTCCTCCAGGCTCATCCGCCGCAACGGCTCCTGGTCGGCGAGCAGTTGCCGCAAGCGGTCGATGTACATCGCGTGGTAGCCGCGATGATGAATTTCCATCGTCACGCCGTCAATGAACGGCTCGAGCGCCCCGTAGTCATACCCGAGCAACGGAAGTTGAAGGTTCATGCAGTGCCCTCCAACCACTATAGCGCGCAACGACAAAATCCGAAATCCGAAGCCCGAAATACGAAACAAATTCCAAAAAGCCAAAGAAGAAAATTCCAAACGGCTACGCCACGCGACAAGGCGCATAACGTAACCGTTTGAGTTTTTGGATTTTTTTTTTGGAATTTGTTTCGGATGTCTGGCTTCGGATTTCGGATTTTCCGCCGTTACGCCAGCTTCGCGATTTCCTTCAGCCGCTGAGTGATCGGCAACTGTTGCGTGCAGCGTTTTTCGCACACGCCGCATTCGGCGCACGCGGCCGCGTCGGCGGGCTTGAGGCCCCAGTGCCACGCCAGCCGCATCGTGACGGCGTCGTCCTTGCCCGTCATCAGTTTGTGATTGTACGCGTCCATCATTTGCGGAATGCCCACGCCCTTGGGGCATGGCAGGCAGTAGCGACACCCGCTACAGAAGCCCTTGAAGCTCGGCGCGAAACGTTCCCGCATCGACTGAATGTACTCGGCTGGGTACGGCGAGAAATTCTCCACCGCGTCGCACGCTTCGTCCACCTGCTCGACCGTGGAAAAGCCCACCAGCGCCGACGTGATGGCCGGCTGAGAAATATTGAACCGCAACGCCGCCGCCGTGACGGACGGATCGTTCGGGCCCCGGAGGAAATCCAGCAGCTGCGCCTGCTGCGGGATCAACCCGCCGCCCAGCGGATTCATCGTCACCACGCCCAGGCCCATCGCGTGCGCGGCGTCGACGGCCTCCTGACGATACGGGAAATCAATCGCGCAGTAGCCCAGCGTCACGCCCTCGAACTGGCCTTCCTTCAGCACCGACGTCAGCTCGTTGCCCGGCAGGTGCGACGACACAACCACGTGTTTGATCAGCCCCTCTTCTTTCGCCTTGAAGGCCGCCTTCACCGCGCCGCCGTCGCACCGCTGCCGCCACGCGTCCAGCGTGATAATGCACCAGATGTGGAAAAAATCAATGTGATCCACGCCCAGCCGCTTGAGGCTCTTGTCCAGATCGAACCGCAGGTCGGCCTCGTTGCCGCCAAACGTTTTCGTGGACGTGTAGAATGTACCCGGCTTCATCTGCCGAAGGGCCGCCCCGACGATGAACTCGCTCTTGTCGTCCAGGTAGCCCGGCGCGGTGTCGAAATAATTCACGCCACGCTCGTACGCGCGCATCACGACCGCCGCCGACTTGTCGATATCGTTCGGCTCCGCGTACCGCATCCCGCCGCTGCCAATTACCGAAATCTGCTTGCCCGTTTTCCCGTATGGTTTATACCACATCGAAGTCGTCTCCTTGAATCGCGTATTCCAAAATCGCGTAATAGTATACCATTTTTTACCACAGAGGCACAGAGGGCGCAGAGAAAAATATCGACGGGTGTGGTTGAATTTTTTGACACGAGAGGAATCGTTGGCTTTACGTGGAAAATAACCGATGAAGCCTCCCCGGTCCCGCGCGGCAGTGGCCGGGTTTATTCATACCCATGCAACGATGCTACAGTCTCCCAACTTCGCGTATAATCGCCGCCATGGCATCAAACATGATTGATATCGACTCGCTGGCCGATCCGCGGGTGGCTGATTATCGCGATTTGAAGGACCGCGAGTTGTCGCGGGCGGGCGGGAAGTTTATCGCCGAAGGCGAGTTCGTCGTACGGCGGCTGTTGGCGAGCGACTATCCCGCCGAGTCGGTGCTGCTGGCGTCGCGTGTGGCCGCGGAGATCGCGCCGCTCGTTCCGCCGGACGTGCCGGTGTACGTCGCGCCGGCGGAGACGGTCAGCCGCGTCGTCGGATTCCGTTTTCACAGTGGCGTGATCGCGATCGGGCGGCGCAGGCCAACGCTCGCGCTGGCGGAACTGCTGCCGGCGCTCGGGCCTGACGCCCTGCTGGTCGTGCTGCCGGAAATCACCTCGACGGAAAATCTCGGCGGGCTGCTGCGAATCGCTGCCGGCTTCGGCGCCGACGCCGTGCTGCTGGGCGAACGATGCTGCGACCCGTTCTACCGCCAGGCCGTCCGCGTCTCCATGGGCACGGTGTTCAAACTCGCCCTGATCCAATCCGCCGACATCGCCGCCGACCTGCAACAACTGGGGCACGCCCGCTTCGAACGCGTCGCCACCGTGCTGGACGACTCCGCCGAGCCGCTGGCACACATCCGCCGACCGCCACGAGTCGCCCTGCTGCTGGGCAACGAAGCCCAAGGCCTCTCGCCACACCACATCGCCCTTTGCGACCGCCGCGCGACCATCCCCATGCGGCTGGGCACCGACTCCCTCAACGTCACCGTGGCGGCGGGAATTTTTCTCTATCACTTCCGAGACGTTGGCGTACAAAATGATGTACACTGACGTTACGGAAAGGGTTCACGAGAATGTTCGAGATTCTTGAAAATCAGGAATTGGCGCCGCAATTGAGTCGGCTGGTCGTTCGGGCGCCACGGATTGCCGCGGCCCGGCGGGCGGGGCAGTTTGTCATCGTCCGGCTGGACGAGGGGCACGAACGCATCCCGCTGACCATCGCCGACGCCGATATCAAGGCCGGCACCATCACGCTGATCGTGCAGGCCGTCGGGGAGGGTACGCGCGACATCGTGGCCTTGCCCGTCGGCGGATGCCTGCGGGACATCGCCGGGCCGCTGGGACACCCCACAGAGATCCCGACAGGCCAGCAGGTCGTCTGCGTCGGAGGCGGCGTCGGCACGGCGGTGCTCTTCCCACTCGTCAAAGCCCTCGCCAACGCGGGCAATCAGGTCACGACGATCATCGGCGGCCGAAGCGCCAACTACGTCATCCTCCAGCAGGAGCTCGCCGCCCTCGGCAACGTTGTCATCTGCACCGACGACGGCACGCTGGGCATCCACGGCATGGTGACGGCCCCGCTGAAGGAACTGCTCGACGACCCCGCGCGCCGCCCCGCCGCCGTCTACGCCATCGGCCCCGTGCCCATGATGAACGCGGTCGCCCAGCTCACCAGGCCCGCCGGCGTGCACACCATCGTCAGCCTCAACCCCATCATGGTCGACGGCACCGGCATGTGCGGCGGATGCCGCGTCACCGTCGGCGGAAAAACCAAATTCGCCTGCGTCGACGGCCCGGAATTCGACGCCCACCAGGTCGACTTCCGCGAACTCTCCGCCCGACAAAAAACCTACATCGAACACGACTGCCGAATAAAGAACGCCTCGACAACGTAGAACGGTCACGACCGCCTATTCGTTCACGCGGCGGATATCCGCGCCGATCTCGCGAAGCTTGACCTCGAAGCTCTCATAGCCGCGGTCAAGATGGTACACGCGGTTGACCATGGTTTGGCCCTTCGCCACCAGGCCGGCTATCACCAACGCCGCCGACGCCCGCAAATCGCTCGCCATCACGGGCGCGCCGATGAGTTTCTTCACGCCCGTCACAATCGCGGTCGGGCCTTCCTTGCGAATGTTGCACCCCATCCGCAGCAACTCCGCCACGTGCATGAACCGGTCGGGATAAATTTTCTCCGTGATCGCGCTGTTGCCGTCGGCAAGGCACAGCAGACTCATCAACTGCGCCTGCATGTCGGTGGGAAAGCCCGGATACGGCTGCGTGGTCACGTCGGCGGGCTGAAGATGCCGCGCCGACGACACAATCGCCGACCCGTTGCTCCGCTCGACGCTCACGCCGACCTCGCGCAGCCGGTCCACCACGGCCATCATGTGATCCAACCGCACGTTGCGAATGGTGACGTCGCCGTTGGTGATGGCCGCCGCCATCATGAACGTGCCCGCCTCAATGCGGTCGGGAATCACCGTGTGATCGCAGCCGGTCAACTTCTCCACGCCCTGAATCGTGATGCGCGGCGTGCCCGCGCCGGTGATCCTCGCTCCCATTTTATTGAGGAAATTGGCCAAATCCTCGACTTCCGGCTCGCAGGCGGCGCACTCAATGACCGTCGTGCCCTCCGCCAGCGTCGCCGCCATCATCACGTTGTCCGTGCCCAGAACTGTCGATCCGAAAGGCCCGCCAAGGAAAATCTCCGCGCCGCGAAGCCGCGAAGCCGCCGCCACCATGTCGCCACTGTCCAGCTCGATCTCCGCGCCCAACAGCCGCAAGCCTCGAATGTGCAAATCCACAGGCCGGCTGCCGATCGCGCACCCGCCGGGCATCGCCACGCGGGCGGCCTTGCGCTTGGCCAACAACGGCCCCAGCACGCACACGCTCGCCCGCATCTTGCGAACGCGATCGTACTCGGCATGGCTGTGGGCTTCGCTGCGAACCTCGATGTGCAAATCCTTGCCTTCGCGGCGGATCTCGCATCCCAGGCTGCGGAGCAGGTCCACCATCGCCACGATGTCCTCAAGCTCCGGCACGTTGCGAACGACCGTAGGCCCCTCCGCCAGCAACGCCGCCGCCAGAATCGGCAACGCCGAATTCTTCGATCCGCTGACCGTGACGTCCCCCTTCAACCGATTCCCACCATTCACGACAAATTTATCCATGGCCAAACCTCTTCCATCCGTGAAAGAGTGCGTCCCAGAGCGCGCCCGCGCATCTGCACTCGAGTGATTAGCGTAGCAAGAGTTCTCCCGGGAGGCGAGGTTTTTTTACCACAGAGGCACAGAGGACCACGGAGAAGAGCGCGTTGGTGGTCGAAAATTTGTTTTCACCGGCTCGCCTTTTTGCGCTGTAAGGCGTTGTGAACCACAAAACGTTTTATGATTTACAACGCCTTACATCGCAAAAAGGCAAGCCGGTGAAAACAGTTTTGCGTTATTCCCCGTCACGCGGAGCGATGTAGGTCACGCGCTCCTGCGGTGTCATTTGGATACCTTTGGCGAATTCCCTGGCGAAGCGGCGGTTTTCGGGTTGTTGCAGTTCCTGCTGAAACTCTGATTCAGTGTACAACTCAATGGTGCCGTCGCTCCACAATATATGGCGGCGCTTATTGGACTCGTCAGGCCCGAAGAAACCGGTAACGGGATGGGCAGCCATCACTTCGCAGGCGATGATGCAATTCGTCGCCGGCGCGCCCTCCTGTGCGTTGGGACCGTTCCACGGCGCGCAATAGAAGTAGGATGTACCCTCTGACGAGCCGTCAAGTGGACATCGCGGCAGTTCCCGGCCATAATAAAAAGCATGATCCTGAATGAGCGCTTCGAGGTTCGGTGGGTATTGATCGGCATTTTCCGCTCGATAGATTTCGACGGCCCTGCCAATACTGTATATCCGAGACCCGCAGGTGCCGATCCCGTTCCAAACCCCTTTGTTGTTCCATCCGACAGTGACAAACGCCACGAAGGCGATGACGAGCAACAAGCCCAAGAGACTCGCCACCAGGCCCGTGATGGCGATGCCCCTGGCGGTTTTTCGTTTGATGGCCTTGGCTGACAACACAAGGCCGACAACTGCCAGTACAACGCTCACGCACGCAAAGTAAAACGAAACAACCGACAGCACGCCCAGCACCAGCCCAGCCACCGCGAGGCCTTTTTTCTGTTTCGGCACAATGCCGTATAGATGCTGCGGCATTTGCGATGTATCCGAAGGCGGAAGCTGTGTCATTGGATTTTTCCTTGGGATCGATCTGTTGTTTTCAACATCCTACAACGCAAACAGGCCGAGCCATATCTACATCTATACTTTTATCCTGTAATCCCCAAAATCCCCCGCCAAAAAATTCGCGTAATTCGCGGCCAAAATATATGTAGTTATTTTTTCCGCGCCACGACCGCGCGTTCGAGTTCCTGGTGGTCGCGGAGGATGCGGGGTTCTTTGAAATGGCCGTTGGCGACGAGGAGTTCGCGGACAGCGTCGGCTTGGTCGTAGCCGAATTCCATGACGAGCACGCCGTTGTCGCGGAGGCGGGCCGGGGCGTCGGTGATGACGCGGGTGATTAGTTCCAGGCCGCTTTTGCCGGCGTAGAGTGCCAGGGGCGGCTCGTGATTGACTTCCGACGAGACCTCGCCGCCCTCGACGATATAGGGCGGATTGGCGGTGATGACGTCAAACGTATGCCAGTCCGCGCCAGCCTGCGGGGTCAGGTCGGCCGGCAGGGTGAGCAGGTCCGCGACGGCCGTCTTCACGCGGTCGTCGACCTTGTTGAGTTTGGCGTTTTCCGCAGCCACCGCCACCGCGGCGGGGGAGATGTCCGTCGCGAGCACGTTGCAGTCCTTTACTCGCGACGCGATCGCGACGGCGACGCATCCGCTGCCGGTGCAGCAGTCCCACACCACGCCCAGCGGGCCGATCTTCTGCAAATGTTCGATGGCCTGGGCAACCAACAACTCCGTCTCCTGCCGCGGAATCAGCACATCGGCCGTCACGCGAAACGGCAGGCTGTAAAACTCCTTCACGCCAACCAGGTAGGCGATCGGTTCATGTTTGACCGCCCGCTGAACGAGGCCCTTGAATGAGGCCGTCTCGTCGGCGGAAGGAGTGTAGTCAAATCGTGTATAGAGTTGAATGCGCTGACACTTGAGGGAATGGGCCAACAATACTTCCGTCGCCAGCCGCGGCGAATCGACCTGATTCTTCTCGAAATACTCCTTGGTCCAATTAATCAGCCGAAGCACCGTCCATGGTTCTTGGGGCATCGTAAGCTCCTCGTTTTCGTGCGATCCTTCGCAAGAGACTGTTAGGCTATTAGACTGTTAGACTGTTAGGCGCAGGCTTATGGGAAATTAGGCCTGATGCTTCATAAGCCTGCGCCTAACAGTCTAACAGTCTAATAGCCTAACAGTCTGTCTTCACGGCTTGCAGTAGTCGATAATTTTCACCAGTTCGCTACGGAGTTCGTGGCGGTGGATGACGAGGTCGACGAAGCCTTTTTCCATGAGGAATTCGGCGCGTTGGAATCCTTCGGGCAGTTCGGCACGGATGGTGTTGGCGATCACGCGCGGGCCCGCGAAGGCAATCATCGCGCCCGGTTCGGAGACGATCACGTCGCCGAGCATGGCGAAGCTGGCGGTCACGCCGCCGGTGGTCGGGTCGACCAACAGGGCGATGTACAGCCCGCCGGCCTGATCGTATCTCGCCAGCGCCGACGACGTCTTGGCCATTTGCATCACGCTGAGGGCGCCCTCGTGCATGCGGGCCCCGCCGCTCATGCTCACCATGAGGAACGGCAGGCCCTGTCGCGTCGCCTCTTCCACGATCAGGCAGATCTTCTCACCCACCACGCTGCCCATCGACCCCATCAAAAAGTCGCCGTCCATCACGCCCAACGCCACCCGGCGGCCTCGAATGTAGGCCACGCCGGTCAGCACGGCCTCGGTGGATTTCGTTTTGGCCTGCTCTTTTTTGAGCCGGTCGCCGTAGCGTTGACCCAGCCAGGAGAATTCCAGCGGGTCGGTCGGCGCGATGTCGGCGAAGAGTTCCTCGAAGCTGTCGGCGTCGACGAGCTGGGCGATGCGTTTTCGCCCTCCGAGACGGAAGTGGTAGTCGCAGTCGGGGCAGACTTCCTGGTTTTCGGCGATGCTTTTGCGGTACAGCGTGCCCTCGCAGTGCGGGCAGCGGACCCACAGGCCGTCGGGGATGTCTTTTTTCTGTCGGACGGCCGGTCCGGGTTCGAACGCCGAGGGGTCATACGGGCGAAAAACTTCAGGCTCCGCCATGAGGTTCTCCGATGGTTTGCAATCGTTTGGTTTGGCCGTTGACGTCGTAGATGCAGACGGCGTCGGGTTGTTGGGACAGTTCCCAGAGGTCGGTCAGGGGCAGTCGGTCGAGCCGGCAGCGGAGCAGGGCGATCATGACGGGTCGGAGGACCAGGGCGGCAGCGCCGTGTTTGTGCCGACGGAGGATGCCCTCGACGGCGGCACCGAGGCGTTCGTCAGCTTCGTCGAACGTTTCGCCCGCGGGGGGGCAACTGCTGCCGGGCTGATCCATCCAGTCGCGGTACAATTTGGGCTGGCGGCGGCGGATTTCCGCCCTCGTCAGGCCCTGCCACAGGCCGTAATGGATCTCGCGCAGGTCGGGCGCGATCCGCTGCCGGGCGCCGAGCTCGCGGGCGACCGCGTCGGCGGACTGCCGCTCGCCAGCGGCGTCGCCGCTGTACACCGCGTCAATCCGCTCGCCCGCCAACGGCCCGCACAGCCGCTCCAACGCCGCCAACGCATGATCCGCCAGGGGCGAGCCGGTCACAGACTCCAGCCGATCCTGGCACTGCCATACCGTCGGTCCGGTCGGTATGAGATATAAACGACACATAAGTAACCGGTAATTGTACCAGCCGCCCGACGGGTTTGGTAGCGGGAATCTTGCGACGGGAATCTTGCGACGGCGGGGCGAACGCATTCTCACGGCGTATGGGTGAAATCATGCCGTTTGTTCGAGGGAATGATTTCGTTGATTCGTTAACTCATTAATTCGTGCCACGGCTCACGAGTCAATCAACCACCGGCTGTAAGCCGGTGGCTTGAACTGCGACTGGAAGTCGCTGACCGGCTGGAAGCCGGCTAAAGGTTTGTTGGACGTAGGAAGCCGCGGTGGTGCTCAATCATCGTACCGCCGGACGGGCTTCCGGGTAGAAAAGAAGCGTTGTTCGCTTCTTATTCTACCCGGAAGCCCGTCCGGTGAACAACGGTGAGTGAACGACCTGCTGAAGCTGTTCGCCTAAAGGCGAAGGCTTAGGACCCGGCGCATTGAAAAGTTAACTGATTCTAATTCGCGTTCAAGTTGAGATTAACTATCCATGGCCATTCCGTGAGGCTTTTTAGGGTGGCGGGGTGGGCGGCCAGGCGCGGCAGGCCGGATTCCAGTTGGGCCAGGACGCCC
>WRDM01000048.1 GCA_009783465.1 Phycisphaerae bacterium
CGAGCGCCCGCGTCCGACGACGAAACACCTGATTTTTCCACGGCGCAAACGGTGTGGAACGATCCGCGAGGGCAAGATGCCCTCGCCACACGCGGGCCAGACGCCCGCGTCACGTTACATGCGTTTGCCCTGACGCGATCTGCCTTTGTAACGCTCCGTCACGATCGGCGAGGACTTGCTTGCCCTCGCGAAATATTTTTCGCAAAACCGAGTCGCGCCTTCAGCCTTCGGTCTACAGCCTGCTCGCCGCTACGTGGTGTGTTCCCATCCCGCCGCGGGCATGGGGCGGCGAATGCCATCGGGCAGGATCAGTGTGATGGTTTTGTCCGCCGTAATGGTGCCGACGCGGCTGACGGGGACGCCAAGCGGCTGCTCCGCCAGCAGAGCGGCTGCGTGGGCTTCGCTCAGCGCGAACAGCAATTCGTAATCCTCGCCGTCGCACAGGGCGGCCGTCAGCGGGTCGGCGGTCGGTGGATCCATCGTGCCGTTTTTCAGATCGGCGTGAACAGGCACGGCCGCGGCAAAGATTTCCACGCCGACGCCTGAGGCTTCGCACAGGTGTTTCACGTCGCCCGACAGGCCGTCGGAGAGGTCCATCATCGCGTGAATGTCGTATCGGCTCGCGAGCAGGCGGGCTTCGTGGATCCGCGGCGTGAACTCCAGGTGCCGCCGCCCCCGCCACGCGCCGCCCAACCAGCCGGTGACGCACACCGCGTCGCCGGGCCTGGCGCCGCGGCGGAGAATCGGCTCCACGCCTGCCGGCCTGGCCAGCACCGTCACGCTCACCGCCAGCGGCTTGTCCCACGTCGAGACGTCCCCGCCGACCACGGGACAGCCAAACGCCAGCCCCGCGTCGCGAATGCCCATGTATAGTTTTTCCGCATCCTCGCGGGCGAACCCACGCGGCAACGCCACGCTCGCCACCGCACACATCGGCCACGCCGCCATCGCGGCCACGTCGGATAAATTCCTCGCCATCGCCTTCCGCCCCACCGCGGCAGCCCCATGCTCAGCCAACCGAACATGCACGCCGTCAAGCACCTGATCGACCGTGATCAGCAGCCGCTCGCCGCCGCACCAAACCACCGCGCAGTCATCCCCAGGCCCAACCGGCACCACGGCCGAATCCAATCGCGTCACGCTGCGAATCCAGTGGATAAAATCAAATTCACGCATGGGCCGCTACGACGCCTTTTTCGCCTTGCTTCGCGGCTTTTTTTGTTTTGACAAATCGACATACTTCACGCCACGAGCTTTATCCAAGGCTTCCTCTCGCCGCAAGTCTTCGGCCATGACATGAATGTCATAGTTAAACTTTGCAGCGCGCTCGGCCCGTATTCGATGGAGTTCCTCAATGATTGGATCTTTCATGGCTGTTCTCCGCTGGAGTCCCAAAGGTTTGCCGGAGTCGTAATCAACGGCGGCTCGTAATTCGCCTCTCTAATCGTAGCCAAAATCTTCGGCATCATTATAACATTCGCGATGTGTTTACAGTTCCACGTTAACAAAATATCCATTTTATGTACCGTCGCCAGGGCCACATGCGCTGCGTCGTCCTGGGCAACGGCAGGAAGTGCGTGCGACCGGAGAAGCCGCGCGACCAACTCGTCCGATTCGGCGATGACTTCAAGGCGAGTCAACATGGCCGCGGTTCCCCGGCGACGAAGCTTTGCCTCAGTATCACCCTGTTCAATTTCACTATCCACCAATCTCGACACAAACACATCGTATCGCGACCGATGTTCCCGCCACCATTGCTCCGTGACAGCTTGCCGAGCTGCCAGAATAAGATCACGCGATGGCCTGGCCGTCAGGTAACTGATGACGCTCGTCTCAATGTAGACTCGCTTTTTCATGATTTGCTCGTTTTCTTCATTGGCGTATTCAGCGAGACATACAGCGACTCCTTCATCTGTTCCATCAATTTCTCCCGCCAGAACGCCACCTGTTCGCGCACCTGTTGTTCGCCGGCGGCACCAGCGGGGCTGTAGCGTTTGACCACGTTGGCGGCGCCGAGATAATCATAAACGTCTGGCGTCACGGTGGGGCAGGCGAGCTGGAACGTCGACAGCGGCAGTTGGGTCAGCGTCTTGCCTTCGCGTTCGGCCAATGCCACCAGCGTGCCGGCGGCGTGGTGGGCGGCGCGGAAGGGGACGTTTTTGCTGACTAAATATTCGGCCAGGCTTGTGGCGTCGAGGAAGCCTTTGTCGATGTCGGAGGCGATTCGTTCGGGGCGGAACGTTGTGCTTGCGACCAGTCCCGAGGCCACGGCGAGGGTTTGTTTCATCGCGTCCACCGTGGCGAAGGCGAACCGTTTGTCGTCCTGCAAGTCGCGGTTGTACGCCAGCGGCAGGCCCTTGAGGAGTGTGAGCATGCCCATCAGGTCGGCGATGGCACGGGCGGACTTGGCGCGGATCAGTTCGAGCGTGTCGGCGTTTTTTTTCTGCGGCATCATGGAGCTGGACGTGCAGTACGCGTCGGCCAGTTCGAGCATGCCGAATTCCGTCGTGGAGTAGATAATCCAGTCCTCGGCCCAGCGTGACAGATGCACGGCCAGCAGGCTGCAATCGAACAGCAGTTCGGCGAGGAAGTCGCGGTCGCTGGTGGCGTCGATGGAGTTTCGCGTGATCTCGGCGAAGCCGAGCAGTTCGGCGGTTCGATCGCGGTCCAGCGGCAGGCTGGTGCCCGCGACGGCTCCGCTGCCGAGCGGGCAGACGTTGATCCGCGCCCGCGCGTCGGCCAGCCGGTCGCGGTCGCGCTGGAGCATTTCCACGTACGCTAGCAGCGCGTGGGCGGCCAGGATCGGCTGGGCACGCTGCAAATGCGTGTACGCGGGCATGACCAGCGTCGTGTTGGAGGCCGCGAGATGGACGAACGCCTGCTGGAGCGTGCGGACGAGGTCGGCCAAATCATCGGCCGCGTCGCGGGCCCAGAGGCGCAGGTCGGTGGCGACCTGGTCGTTGCGGCTTCTGCCGGTGTGGAGCTTCTTGCCCACGTCGCCCGTCCGCTCGATGAGCGCCTTCTCGATGACCATGTGAATGTCTTCAAGCTCAATGGGCATGGCCAGCCGACCGGCCTGGAGATCGTCCGCCACCGCGAGCAGCCCCGCCTTGATCGTCGCGAACTCCTCCTTGAGCAGGATGCCGCGTTCGCTGAGCATCTGGGCATGCGCGATCGACCCGACGATGTCGTACTTCCACAGCGCAACGTCCACGTCCAGGCTGGCGACCAGCGCCGCCGTGGCCTCATCCCCCGACGCCTGCAACCGTGCCTGCCAACTTTTCGAACCCGACGGTTTTTCACCGGCCATGATCGTCTCCTTCGCGTTCACCAGCGTACCACAATGTATCGTGAGGATTAAGGGGTTACCGGATGGATTACAGGATGCGATCGTTATGGTTTCGTTTTTTGCGTTGTAAAACGTCGAAAAAGCGAACGTCCGCCGCCTTCCCGACCCCGTACCGCTCACCCTGGGCTATATCAGACGCCCCGTTGGGGCTGTGTGCCGGTACTTTCGTGCGAGGCTGGGGAGGCCAATCGGTTGTTTTCTACACAAAAGCAGACACGTCTTTTTGTACCAGAAAATTCAACCACACTCTAATTACGCGAATTACGCGAATTTTTTCTGTGATCCTCGTATCGTGGATGGTAGGTTTTCATATTCGCTCATTCGAATTAAGGAGTCGCAATGATTCAGGTGTATTGGAAAAACTGTCGTTCGGAAGTCATTGGCCAGGAGCACGGGATTACGCCGCAGGAGTTGAGCGCGTTGGAACCGGCGTTGACGGCGGCGCATGAGGCCGTGCAGGGGCCTGTCGAGAAGGGCGAGCGGGGCTTTGCCAATCTGCCCACGCATTTGGAATACCGCCGGCAGGTGCAGGCGCTGGTCGAGAAGTATCGAGGCCGCGTGACGGACATGGTGATTCTGGGCATCGGCGGGTCGGCGTTGGGCAACATCGCGTTGCAGGCGGCGTTGAATCCGTTGACGTACAACCTGGACGATGCCGCCCGCGGCGACAGGCCGCGGCTGTTCGTGCTGGACAACGTGGATCCCGCCTTGATCGGCGAGGTGATTGACGTGATCCGCCCGCGGCTGAAGACCACGCTGGTTAACGTGATTTCCAAGAGCGGCGAGACGGCCGAGACGGCCAGCCAGTTCATGATTTTCCGCGACCTGCTCCGTCGCGAGTTGGGCGGGGCGTTCACGGGGAACATTGTCGCGACGACGGACATGGTCGAGGGCACGCTGCACAAAATTGCCAAGGAGGAGAAGTACGACATGCTGCCGGTGCCCGACGACGTCGGCGGACGGTTCAGCGTGCTGACGCCCGTGGGGCTGTTCTCGGCGGCGATGTGCGGCATCGACATCGACCAACTACTCGCCGGCGCCGCGGCCATGAAACAACGCTGCGCCGTCCGCGACTGGCGGAAAAACCCTGCCACGCTGCTGGCAGGCCTCAAATTCATCGCCGCCTGCCGCAAAACCCCAGCCAAAATGATGGACGTCATGATGTCCTACTCCAACCGGCTGTACTACCTGGCCGACTGGTACCGGCAACTCTGGGCCGAAAGCCTCGGCAAGAAAACCAACAACAAAGGCCAGGACGTCTATGTCGGCCCCACGCCGATCAAAGCCCTCGGCACGACCGATCAACACAGCCAGGTGCAGCTCTATCGCGAAGGCCCCAACGACAAATTCTTCCAGTTCCTTGAGGTAGCCAAACATCCGCAAGACGTGACGATCCCGAACGATTTCGCCAACGTGTCCGGCATGGGCTACCTCGGTGGACAAACGCTGGGAAAACTGCTCAACGACGAAAAGCTCGCGACGGAATACGCCCTGGCCGAAAGCCAACGCCCCAGCGTGACCGTCCGCTTCGACGCCATCACGCCCTTCAGCGTCGGCGAATTCATCTACCTCTACGAGATGGTCACCAGCATCGCCGGCGAACTGCTCGACGTGAACACGTACGATCAACCCGCCGTCGAACTGGGCAAACAAGCCACCTTCGCCCTCATGGGACGAACCGAATTCGACAAGCAGGATATGAAAGAAAAGGTCGAGGACCTGAAAAAACAAATCCCGCCGTTCGCGAAGGTTGACACGGAATTTCTGGTATAATCCCGCCGCGACGAGTGTCGCAACGGGTTGACACAATCAAGGAGACTGTCAGTATGAAGCGGTACAAAAATCCTGGCGAGATCAAGGTGGGCGTGGTCGGGTACGGCGGGGCGTTCAATATGGGCAAGGCGCACTTCGCCGAGATGCAGCGCGCGGGCATGACGCCGGTGGCGGTCGCGGAGATCGACCCCGCCCGGCTTGAGGCGGCCTCGAAGGATTTCCCCGGTATCGGCACGTTCAAGGACCTGCCCACTATGCTCAAGAAGAGCGACGTGGATCTGGTGACGCTCATCACGCCGCATAACACGCACGCCAAGCTGGCGCTTCAGGCGCTGGCGGCGGGCAAGCATGTCGTGTGCGAAAAACCGCTGGCCATCACCACGGCCGAGTGCGACGCCATGATCGCCATGGCCAAGAAAAAATCCGTCGTGCTCTCGACGTATCACAATCGTCACTGGGACGGCTGGATTCTCGGCGCGGTCAAACACATCGGCGGCGGCATGATCGGCGACGTCGTTCGCGTCGAGGCCCGCATGTGCGGCTACAACAAACCGGGCGACTGGTGGCGCAGCAGCCGGACCATCTCCGGCGGCGTCCTGTACGACTGGGGCGTGCACCTGCTGGAGTACGGTCTTCAGCTCATCGACAGCGACATCGTTGAAGTCAGCGGGTTCGCCAAGAGCGGTTTCTGGGCCAATCAGACCGCCTGGGGCAAGGACACCAACGAAGACGAAGGCCAAGCCATCGTCCGCTTCCGCAACGGCGCGTTCATGAGCCTTCTGGTCTCGAACATCGACAGCAACCCGCGTCGGGGCATGCTGGACGTGACCGGCACCAAGGGCAGCTACATCATCACCTGGGAAGGCTACAACGAGTGCATCCAGAAGGACAAGCACGGCAACGTCACCTCGACGAAACTCGTGAACCCGCCCGGCGAAGGCCATAAGTTCTATCAGAACGTCGCCGACCACCTGGTCAAGGGCGAAAAACTGATCATCACCGGCGAATGGTCCCGCCGCCCGATCCACATCCTCGACCTCGCCTGCCGCAGCTACAAAAAAGGCGCCGCGATCAAGGCGAAGTACAAATAACGGTTGATGCCTGACTGTAGATATGGCTCTGCCTGTTTGCGCTGTAGGGTGTTGTGTACTACAAAACGTTTTGGAGAGAACGTCTTACAGCGCAAACAGGCAGAGCCTATAAAGACATTTCGTCCATTCGAAAAATGGTCAATATGGCTCCGCCTGTTTGCGCTGTAGGGTGTTTGAACACAACAACAACGAGAGACGTCGCCAATGATCATCGCCACGCACATTATCCTTTCCGGTTATGGCCATTGGCTACCCAACGATCTTCGCGGAAGTCACTCGAAGACTGTTTTTGCACCGCGCATCGCCGAACTTGGATCACTCCATGCAGGGGCCAAAGCCACTCCACCACCCGTAGTAGCCCTTCGCGAGTTCCACAAACAAGCCCGGACGGCGTTGACCTTCTCCGTTCACTGGTTTTCCCCCGAAGAACGGGCTGCGATTCGCGACGCGTTTGCCCAACTTCATCAAGAACACCGACTCACGAGCTATGCGTGCGCCATTTTGCCAGATCACATTCATCTTCTGGTCCGCCGACATTTTCTGAACGCCAAGAAGATTCATGCCCTGCTCAAAGAGTGTGCCAGCGAAGCCGTGAGACGTTGTGGTCTTTTTACCCGCGGAACATCCCGTTTTCAACACGGGTCAGGCGACTTTTTTCAAAGGCACTCCGTCGCTGGTGCATGAGTGCGCGAGATATATCATGGACAATTTCACGAAACACAATATACCTACGGAACAATACGAATTTGTCCGCGATTACGACGGTTGGCAATAAGGATATTCTGCTTTACACAACACCCTACAGCGCAAACAGGCAGAGCCCTATCCACCTTTATTATGAAATCACTTGCCCAACGAATCCGTGAAGAGTTTTTACCCAAAGTCGACCGACCTGGGCAGTATATTGGATTAGAGATCAACGCGCGGCACGCGGGGGATGTCGATGCCTTCGCCGCCGCAAAAGCCGACGGGGTGGCGGTGGCACTGGCCTTTCCCGACACCTACGCCATCGGCATCAGCCACCTCGGCAGCCAGATCCTCTATACGATGCTCAACGACACGCCCGGCTGCGTGTGCGACCGCGCCTACTGCCCAACGCCCGACGCCGAAACCATCCTCCGACAAGCCAACCTCCCCCTCTTCGGATGGGAAAGCCGCGCCAGCCTGCGCGAATTCGACCTCCTCGGATTCAGCCTGGCCTACGAACTGTGCGTTACCAACGTGCTGACCATGCTCGACCTGGCCGGCATCCCGCTCCACGCCGCTGACCGCGGCGAAGGCGACCCCATCGTCATCGCCGGCGATGCCCTGGCCGACACGCCCGAACCCATGGCCGATTTCATCGACCTCTTCCTCGTCGGCGACGGCGAACTCCCGCTGGCCGCCCTGGCAAAACTCGTCGCCGACATGAAACGCAGCCACGCCACCCGCGACGAAATCCTCCTCCAAGCCGCCCGAGCCATCCCGGGCATCTACGCGCCACAGTTCTACTCGCCACGTTACAACGCCGACGGCACCCTCGCGGCCTTGACGCCCACGCACTCCGGACTGCCCACGCGAATCCTGCGTTCCCACATCGCGTCCATGGACCAGACGCCGCCCATGACCGCTCCGCTCGTGCCGTTGGCCGAAGCCGTCCACGACCGCGTCGCCGTCGAAATTATGCGCGGCTGCCCCAACGGCTGCCGATTCTGCCAGGCCGGTCACGCACGACTGCCCGTCCGCTGCCGGCGCATCGACGACATCGTCGCGACCGCCCAGGCCGCCATCGACGCCACAGGCCATCACGAAGTCTCCCTGCTGTCGCTCTCCACAAGCGACTACCCCAACCTGAGCGAACTCATCGACCGCATGACGGCCCAATTCACGCCGCAACACGTGTCGATCTCGCTGCCAAGCCTGCGCGTCGACAGCCAACTTCGCGAACTGCCACGACTCACCAGCGGCGTGCGAAAAGGCGGACTCACCATCGCCGCGGAAGCCGGCTCCGAACGGCTGCGACGCGCCATCGGCAAAGACATCACCGAGGACAACATGCTCGCGGGCGTGCAGGCCGCCTACCGCGCGGGGTGGCGGAGCGTGAAGGTCTACTTCATGGCCGGCCTGCCGGGCGAAACCGACGCCGACATCGACGAAATCTTCGACCTCTGCCAGCGGCTCTCCTTCGCCAGAAAACCTGTCGACAACCAACGCGGCAGCATCTCGGCGAGCGTCTCCTGGGCCGTGCCGAAACCCCACACGCCCATGCAATGGTGCGCGATGCGCGACGCGACGTATTTCTGGGCCGTCCGCTCCCGCCTGCGCGAATACGCCCAACGCACGCCCGTCAGCTTCAAGTTCCACTGGATCGAACGCAGCCTGCTCGAAGCCGTCCTCTGCCGAGGCGACCGCCGCGTCGGGGCCGCCATCGAAGCCGTCTGGCGCGCCGGCGCACGCATGGATAGTTGGGACGAACACTTCAACTACGCCCGGTGGCAAACCGCCTTCGCCGAAACGGGCCTGGACATGGCCTTCTACGCCCATCGCGAACTGCCCTTGGAGGAATTGACGCCCTGGGACCACATCGCCCCCCACCGAGGCCGCGAGTTTTTGCTGAAAGAATACCAACGCATGCGGGACGTCATCGCGGAATTGTGAATAGCAAAACGCGTCGCGATGGCTTTGCCTGTTTGCGTTGTGAAACGGAGTGGACTGCAAAACGTTTTGTAGTCCACTCCGTTCTACAACGCAAACAGGCAAGCCATTACAAACGGTTGTCCGTCACCCGCGTCACGCCGATTGCCGCCGCGATGGCGACCAGCGGCAGCAGGGGTAAGAAATATCGGGGGACTGTCGCGATGCCGCCGGCGAAGAAATTGGCGGCCGCGAAAACCGTCAGCAACACCGCGACCGCCGACCAGCCGCCGCGACGGGTCAGCCGCCACAGGCCTCGCGCCGCGAACACGTACAGCGCCAGCGTCGCCAGCGCGACGGCGGCGTAGAGGAGCATGGCGTCGGTGCGATTCTCGAAGTAATACCGAATAGCTGCCCATACGCCTTGCTGCGACAGTACGGTTCGCGTGTTTTTTTCGCCGAGATCGGCGCCGATCAGATGGAGCGGCTCCGTCGGCGGCGCCAGCGCGAGGAACGACTGCGACAGGTGTTCCCGCGCGAACAGCCCCGCGTGCCGCGTGAGCACGGCCCGCGCTTCGGCCCGCATGGCCGGGTACAGCCGACGACGGACCATCGCCGCGGGATCGAACGGCGGGGCCTGCTCGTCGGCCGCGTCGGCCCGCTGCAATATATCGTGCCAGATCGCCGCCCGCGCCTGCTCCAACGACACGCCCTCGACCCGCGCCTGCACCAGCCCCGCCCAGTCCCGCGCGTACGTGACAGGCCCCTGGCCGGATAAACCAAAATACCCCGCCGCCCGCTCGTTGCGAACACACCAGGGCAGCACCGCCGCCGACACGACGGCTACATACATGCCCGCCCGTACCAGCCAACGCAGCCCGTCTTCGCTTCGCTTCGTCGCGGCAAGCCCGTCACGTGACGCGGGCGTCTCGTCCGCGCTGGATCGCCCCCGCCACGTCAACGCCGCCGCACGCCACAACCACGCCGCAATCACCGCCGCCACGAACACCATCGCCGCGGGCCGAATCATCAACAACCCCGCCGACAACGCCCCCAACGCCACCACTCCGCCGCCACGCCCAGGCCGATGCAACACCGCCACCGCCAGCCACAACGACGGCACCAGCACCGCCAGGAACAACGTCTCCGTGAGCACCTGGCAGGCTAGCACAACACTCAACGGCGAGGCCGCGTACACGCCCGCCGACACAAGCCCCACGCGCCCGCCCGCAAGCGATCGGCCAAGGCAAAATACGCCCACCGTCGTGAGGCAGTCGAGGAAAATTTGCAGCCCGATGATGCCCCGCCAGTCCGCCAACGCCAGCCCCACGCTGCAAAACAGCGGGTACCCCGGCGTGCGGTTGACGTCGGGCACGTCGACGCCGAACCGCCCGTGCTCCAGCAGCCCCCGCGCGGTGTCGAGATACCCCACCGAATCGGGCGGCAAACTCAGCGACGCCGGCGCAGCCAGAAAACACGCCACCCGCAGCGCCGCCGCGGCCGCCAGAATAATCACCAGCCACGGCCAAAGACGATGCGGGGATGCAGAGACGACGGTTTTTTGTTGATTGGTTTCCATGAGTTGAACGACTGCCAGCATAATACGCAAAACGCCGGTGAGTCCATAGAAATTACCCCGCCTATAATGCCGGTGGATGGGGTTGGATTTTCTGGCACGGTGGAGATGTCTGGTTTTACGTGGAAAACAACCGATTGTCCTTCCCGGCCTCGCGCGGAAGGGCCGGGCCACAGCCCCAACGGGGCGTCTTGGGTAGCCCAGGGTGAGCGGTACGCCGCGAACCCTGGGAACAAGGTTTTTTCGTTTCTCTTTCATCGTGCCTGACGCCACTGGCCAAGGCCGCATCGTCGTACGAAGTCGGCTTCGGACGACGCGCACATGGGAATGGCCTGTCGTTCGATGCTGCCTTCATGCGTCGGTATGATATGCCGCCCGTGGCGTCAGGCACGAAAAAGGCCGAAAAACGCCCGAAAACCCAGGGGTCGCGGCGTACCGCTCACCCTGGGCTACCCAAGACGCCCCGTTGGGGCTGTATGCCGGCGACTGCTGCGCGGAGCCGGGGAGGAGTAATCGGTTGTTTTCCCCGGAAAACCAGACAATTCTACCGTATCGGAAAATCCAGCCACCCAATATCGGTGAGTTGTTGCTGAGGTTCGACGTGTCAAAAAGGGGGCCGGGGTGAGCGCAAACATACTGCGTGGGGTTGTGGTCTGTTGTCTTGTGGCGGGGCTGGCGGGCTGCCGCATGACGGAAGGGCAGAAGAATGTGGCCTTTCTCGCCGGACGCGAGGTGCCGCAGATGGCGTCGCACGAGAGGCCGGCGTACTGGGGCACGTTGGAGCCGGTCAGTGGCGTGCCGAATTTCGCCCGCGTGACGGACGACCTGTATCGTGGCGACGAACCGACCTCCAACGGCATGAAAAACCTCGCGGGCCGAGGCATCAAGACCATCGTGTGCGTCCGCGCGCTGCACAGCACCGAGTCGCGAACCGCGGGCCTGGGACTTCAGTACGAGCAGATCGCCATGTGGGCGTGGATTCCCAAGGACGAATACGTCGTGCAGTTTCTGCGGATCATGAATAACCCCGCCAACCGCCCGGCCTTCATTCACTGCTACACCGGCGGCGACCGCGCGGGATTGTACGTCGCCATCTATCGCGTCGTCTACTGCGGCTGGACCAAGGAGGAGGCCAAACGCGAAATGCTCTACGGCGGCTACGGATTCCACGAGATCCTCGTGCAATACCTCGTGCCGTATTTCGACAACCTGGACATCGACGCCATGAAACGCCAGGCGGGCGTGGAATGACGACAGGGGCAAACGTATGTGCATTTTCCGGGGTAGCGTGTGACCGTCGTATTTCGGCGCGACTGGCCGCAGGCCCTGCCATTTTGCGTTGTAGAACGTTGTGAACGACAGAACGTTTTGCCTGTCACATCGATCTACAACGCAAAATGGCAGGGCCTGCGGCCAGTCGCGCCGAAATACGCATCCCGTGCAAAAAGAAGGAACGCACATAGGATTCCCCCCGCGCAATTCGCTGAATGCTCTTGTCTGGCGTGGAATGGGCGGCGTACAATCCGCGCACGGAAACCAAGGAGACACCTCGATGGACAACACAACGCGAACCGTTTGCATCACCGATTTCGGCGCCGTGGCGGGCGACGTGCCGCAGACGGCGGCGATTCAGCGGGCTGTGGACCATATGCATGGACTCGGCGGCGGGACGGTGGCTGTGCCGGCGGGCACGTTTACGACGGGTGGCGTGATGTTGCGGTCCAACGTCACGCTGCACCTGCTGCGCGACGCGGTGCTGGTCGGCAGCCGCAACCTGGACGATTACGAAGCCCGCGAGGAACCGCAGTCAGCCTACAGCCCGTACGTCCGCTGGAACCGCGCGATCCTCAAGGCCGTCGACGCCGAAAACATCGCGATCCTCGGCGAGGAAGGCTCGAAAATCGACGGACGAAACGCCTCCGATCCGCAGGGCGAGGAAGGCTATCGCGGTCCGCACGCGATTGGTATCCACCGCAGCCGGAACATCACGCTTCGCGGCTACACGGTGGTGGATTCAGCCAACTGGGCGCACACGATTTTCCTCAGCCAGAACATCACCGCCGAGAACGTCACCGTGCTCGCCGGGCACGACGGGCTGCACTTCCGCGGCTGCGATAACATCGTCGCGACCGGCTGTGTGCTGGAGACGGGTGACGACGCCATCGCGGGATTTGCCAACCGCAACGTCGTGATTCGTGGCTGCAAAATCAACTCCTCGTGCAGCGGCATGCGGTTCGGTGGCACCAACGTGCTGGTGGAGGACTGCCACTTTTACGGCCCCGGGCGATTCCCGTATCGCAACTCGCTGACGTCGGAGGAGAAAATCGCCGGTCTGAACCGCGCCGCCGAATCCACGACGGCGCACCGCACGCTCGCGGCGATCACGTATTTCTGCGACCTCAGCCTGCCCGTGACCGCCAAGCCCGGCCACATGATGTTCCGCAATTGCATCATCGAAAACGTCAGCAAATTCCTACATTACAACTGGTCGGGCAACGAGCAGTGGCAGGCGGGTTCGCCGCTGGAGGACATTCACTTCGAGAACGTCGAAATCCGCGGGATTCACAGCCCGAACATCGCATACGCCGACGCGCAGGTGCCGCTGGTGATGACGATGGAGAACGTCTCGTTCCGCTTCCGCGACGGGGCGGAGCGCCAGCCCTTCATGCACGCGTGCCATTTCAAACGCATCCACCTGAAAAACGTCTCGCTGCCCAACGCGACAGGCCCGTTATTCAAAACCTGGAGCCAAGGCCCCGGCGAGATCGTCTTCGAGGACGTGACCACCGCCGTGCCGGAAGGCCAGCGCGTCGTCATGACGACCGAGCCGTTCTATAGCGACCCGATCTGATCGGGTTTCGCAGCGTATTGGTAAACATTGGCCGTTTATTACAGGGAGCGTTTTCGTTAACTTTTCAATGCGCCGGGTCCTACGCCTTCGCCTTTAGGCGAACCGCTTCAGCAGGTCGTTCATTCACCGTTGTTTACCGGACGGGCTTCCGGGTAGAATAAGAAGCGAACA
>WRDM01000049.1 GCA_009783465.1 Phycisphaerae bacterium
CGTGCTCATGCTGGCGACGAACAACATCTTCTCGCCCGCCAGCGGCCTGCCGATCATGAGCCCCAGCCAGGACATCGTGCTGGGCATCTACTACCTGACGTCCGACCGCGGCAGCGAGTTCGTCAAGAAGAGCGTGACGAAAATCAAGCACGCCGACGGCAACGCGTATCCCGTGTTCGCGCATCCGCACGAAGCGATCATGGCGCACGCCGCCGGACGAATCGGCATGCACGCCAAAATCGTCGTCCGCATGCACAACCGCACCAAGGTCGTTCCCGCTCACAAGGAGTCGATCCGTCCGATCGAAAACGGCCGAATCCTCACTACCGTCGGACGCTGCATCTTCAACGACATCCTGCCGGCGGCCATGCCGTTCTATAACTACCCGCTCAGCCAGAAAGGCGCCGGCCGTGTCATCAGCGACTGCCACGCCATCATGGGCAAATCCCACACGCTGAACCTGCTGGACAACATCAAGCAGCTCGGGTTCAAGAACTCCACGCTGGCGGGGCTGTCGTTCGGCATCAGCGACCTGCGCGTGCCCGACGACAAGAGCAGCATCATCGCCGACGCGCAGAAACGCGTCGACCAGATCGAGAAGGATTTCCAGGCCGACGCCATCACCGACGGCGAACGTTACAACCAGGTCATCGACGTGTGGATCCACGCCCGCGAGTCCATCACCAAGCGGCTGCTGGAAACCCTCAAGGTGGCCAAGAACGACGCCGATCCCAACTACCTCAACCCGGTGTGGCTGATGAGCGACTCCGGCGCGCGAGGCAACACCGACCAGATCCGTCAGCTCGCTGGCATGCGAGGCCTGATGTCCAAGCCGTCGGGCGAGATCATCGAGACGCCGATCAAGGCCAACTTCCGTGAAGGCCTGACCGTGCTGGAGTACTTCAGTTCGACGCACGGCGCCCGCAAGGGGTTGGCCGACACGGCGTTGAAAACCGCCGACTCGGGCTACCTCACCCGCAAACTCGCCGACGTCGCCCAGAACGTGATCGTCAACGAAATCGACTGCAAAACCCTCAAGGGCATCGCCAAGAGCGCGATCTACAAGGGCGAGCAGATCGACGTGCCGCTCAGCCAGATCGTCATCGGCCGCGTGGCCCGCGAGAACATCGTCAACCCGATCACCGAGGAAATGATCGTCCGCGAAAACTCGGCGATTACCGAAGCCGCCGCGAAGAAAATCGAGGAACTTGGCATCGAAACGATCCGCGTCCGCAGCCCGCTGACGTGCGAAAGCCCGATGGGGATTTGCGCGCGGTGCTACGGCAACGACATGTCGATGGGCAAGCAGGTGGAAGAGGGCATGGCGGTCGGCATCATCGCCGCCCAGTCCATCGGCGAGCCGGGCACGCAGTTGACGATGCGTACGTTCCACACCGGCGGCGTCGCGCAGAAGACCGCCGCCGAAAGCGAAATCCCCGCCACCGTGCCGGGCCTGATCGCCTACCGCGACCTGGCGGTGGCCGAAGTGACCCTCGGCGGGAAAAAGCAACTGGTCGCGCTGAAGCGCAACGGCGAACTGGCGATCGTCGACGACAAGGGCCGCGAATTGGAACGGTACAAGGTTCCGTACGGCGCGTTCGTCCTGGTGGCCGAGGGCACGAAGGTCAAGCCCGGCCATCGCCTGGTGATGTGGGATCCGCACCGCGTTCCGATCCTTGCCGAGGCGGCGGGCGTGGTCCGCTTCCAGGACATCGAAGAAGGCGAGACGGTCCGCGTCGAAGCCGAGCGAGGCCGAGGCTCCGCCGCGGGCGGTCGCCTGGTCGTCATCGAACACAAGGGCGAGAAGCACCCGCGAATCGTCATCGAGGACAAATCGGGCAAAATTTTGGACTTCCACTATCTGCCCGCCAAGGCCCGTATCGAGGTGGAAGAAGGCTCGTCCGTCAACACCGGCGAACTGCTCGCCCGCCAGCCTCGCGAAGTCGCCGGCACGCAGGACATCACCGGCGGCCTGCCGCGAGTGACCGAACTGTTCGAAGCCCGCAAACCCAAGGACCCCGCGGCCATGGCGGAAATTTCAGGCCGCGTGGAACTGCGCACCGACAAACGCCGCGGCAAGATGACGATCATCGTCCGCAGCGAGAGCGGCATGGAGCGTGAGCATCACGTTCCGCACGACCGTCACCTGCTGGTTCACGCCAGCGACTACGTGGAGGCGGGCGATCCGCTGACCGAAGGTCCGCTCGTGCCGCACGACATCCTGGGCATCCGCGGCGAGGACGCGTTGCAGCAGTACCTGCTCAGCGAGATCCAGAGCGTTTACCGCCAGCAGGGCGTGACGATCAACGACAAGCACGTCGAGATCATCCTCAACCAGATGCTTCGCAAGGTGAAGGTCGAGCAGGTCGGCGACAGCACCCTGCTGCCGGGCGACCTGGTGGACAAGTTCCGCTTCATCGAGGAAAACCGCCGCCTGAGCAAGTCGCTCAAGGTGATCGAACCGGGCGACACGTCGCTGACCAAGGGCGAGATCGCGTCGGTGGATAAGGTCGAGCAGGCGAACATGGACGTGGAGGCCAAGGGCGGCGAGCCGGCCAAGACGCGCAAGCCCCGTCCGGCCAACGCCAAGACGCTGCTGCTGGGCATCACCAAGGCCAGCCTCCAGAGCGAGAGCTTCCTCTCGGCGGCCAGCTTCCAGGAAAGCACCAAGGTCTTCACCGAGGCGGCCCTGGCGGGCAAGATCGACGAACTGCGAGGCCTGAAGGAGAACGTGATCCTCGGCCACCTGATTCCGGCCGGCACGAGCTTCAAGCCGTACCAGGAAATGCGGGTCAAGCGCATGGTCGAACTGCCCGAACTGCCGATGACCAACGACGACGAAATGACCGAGGCACAGATCACCCAGGCCGTGCAGCAGGCACTGACGGGCCAGAGCTGATCGGGACGAAGTCACGAGTGATGAGTAATGAGTGACGAGGACTCCATGCGACAAGCGTGGGGTCCTCGTTTTTATTATTCACAGAGGCTCTGAGAATACGGAGAAGGGAGCCGTGATATTCAAGAGACGCCTCGCGATGGCGTGTTGTTTTTCGTTTGCAGGACGTGGAAAACAATAGATTGGCCTTCCCGGTCTCGCGTTGGAGTACCGGTACACAGCCGCGAAGCGGCGTCGTTTTTAGCCCAGGGCGAGCGGTATTCCGCGAGCCCTGGGTAAAGGTTTCCTAAAAGAACAAGCCCCGCCAGGGGCGTCTTACTGTCGTGTGAGCATCGAGGTTTGTACTACGGTAAGACGCCCCTGGCGGGGCTGTATTGTCAGGGGACGCCGACCCCAGGGCTCGCCGAGTACGGCTCGCCCTGGGCTAAAAACGACGCCGCTTCGCGGCTATGTGCCGGTACGTGTGGCGCGGGGCCGGGGAGGCCGATCTGGTGTTTTCATCGTCCTACAGCGCAAAGAGGCAAGCCATATCCTCGTTACTCATCACTCGTCATTCGTCACTTGTCCTTCAAGAACAGTTCCACGACGGGGACGGCGGTGTCGGGTTTTTGGGTTGGCAGGATGAGGGAGAGGCGGTCTTTGGCGTTGTCGCCGAAATGGGTCGCTTCCCAGTGGGTGTGCATTTTGACTTCGCTGGCGTCGTTGAGGAGTTGGGCGTATTCCACGCGTCCGGCGAGGCCTTCGAGGTGCAGCAGATGCGACGGCCAGGCGAGGACGTGGACGTAGAGGCGTTTTTTGTCGGGGTTGTAGGTCAGTCGGCAGTCGCGCGGGGTGGCGAACTCCGCGGGGGCCTGCGTGCAGCCGTAGATGCTGCGGCTGTGGCGGCGCATCCATTGGCCCATGTCCTTCAGGCGGGAGAGGGCGCGCTGGTCGAACTCACCCCGGCCTGTCGGGCCGACGTTCAGCAGCAGGTTGCCGCCCTTGGAGACGGTGTCGATGAGCATCAGCAGGAGTTGTTCGGGGCTTTTCCAGGTGGCTTCGTCGCGGTAGTAGCCCCACGAGCCGCTGAAGGTCTGGCAGGCTTCCCACACGACAGGCTGGCCGTTGTGCCGCACCCATTCGAGCGGCTGAAACTGCTCGGGCGTTTTGATATCCCAGCCTTCGTCGAGGTCCAGGCGGTCGTTGAGGATCACGTGCGGCTGAAGTTCGCGGATCATTTTGTAGAGCGTCTCGCTTTGCCAGTCGGCCTTGCCTTTGCCGCCCTCGCCCATGTGCGTGTAGCTGAAATCAGCCCACAGGATGTCGATGGTGCCGAACTGCGTGAGCAGCTCCCGCACCTGGCCGTGGAGGTACTGGGCGTATTTGGCCTGGTCTCTGCCGACGTTGAGTGCGGCGCGGTCCTTGTTGCGGAGAGGCCCGATGTGCGGGTCGATGATGTACTGCGGATGATGCCAGTCGATCAGCGAGTGATAGAAACCCACGCGCATGTTCTGGCCGCGGAAAGCGTCGACCATCGGCCGGAGCAGGTCTCGGCCGGCGGGGGTGTTGGTGGCTTTGTAGTCCGTCAGGGCGGTGTCCCAGAGGCAGAAGCCTTCGTGGTGTTTCGTGGTGACGACGAAATACTTCATGCCCGCGTCCGCGGCGGCGGAGGCCCACTGTTCGGGGTCGTACAGGTCGGGGTCGAAGTGGCGGAAGTAGGTGTCGTATACGTCGTCGGACATTTCCTCGTTGTGCTTGACCCACTCGTGCCGGGCGGCCAGGGCGTACAAGCCCCAGTGAATGAACAGGCCGAATCGGTCGTGCACAAACCAGTCCGTCTGGCCGGGCGTTGGCTGCGTCGTGAGCATGTGTTTTCCTTTTTGCTGGATGAGTGGCTACGGTAAGGGCAGCTTAATTTTTACCACAGAGACACAGAGAACCACAGTGAAATAGAGGAAAACGACAGGGCGATCGCATGTGACGTGTCCCCCTACGGCGGCGTTTCGCCGCGTGGTTGATTCTCGGCCAGGATTCGCTGGAGGTCGGCGGGGGAGCTTGGGCCTTGGACGGCCTCGATGCGCGGGGAGAGTTCGGCCAGCAGTTTTTTGGCGGCACGGAAGGTGGTGACGGGCAGGCGTTGAATGGACACGGGGGTTTGGATGTAGCAGACGCATCGGCCTTCGCTGAGCAGCGTCCAGACGAGGATCATCACGACGGGCATGATGGCCGCCAGCCAGAGCCAAATGGAGTCGGGCACGGACGCCGCCAGGATGAAGGCCAGGACCAGCACGAGGATCAGCAGCAGGCTCTCGACGACGGTGCCTCCCGTCCGGCGAAGCAGGATCGCCTGGATGTCGCGATAGTAGAACCGGCGATAGGTTTCCTGAAACGTTCCGCCGTTGACGCACAGCAGGTATTCGTCGGCGAGGTAGACGCTTTGTCCGGCGAACCATCGCCGCCCCACGACGTGCTGATAATTCCCCGCGTCGCCTTGCGGGTCGCGCGGGGCGGGGCCGTCGGGCGGCGGCGGGGCGTACGATCGCACGTAGGCGGACTCAGCCAAAGAGCACCTCGGTGATGAGTTTAACCGCGATGTATCCCCAGAACACGGTGCCGGCCGCCCCGACGATTCCCGCGGCCGTCAGCAGCCCTCTGCGGACGCCCAGCACGCTGCCGGGCGTGTTCCAGTGTCGCAGGGCGTAATACACGCCCAGCGGCGCGGTGATGGGAATGATCGCCAGCGTCATGGCGGCCTGGTCGTACGTCGGGCGGCGCGGGCAGAGCCGCTCGTCGTCGGAGGCGGTGGATTCCTGCATCGCGCGTTGGAGGCATTGGCCGCAGATGTGGGCGCTGCCGGCCTGGAGATCGCACAGGCCGCACAGGAATCGCCCGCACGTGTCGCACGCGGCGGAGGCCTGCTTTTGCGGATGGTAGAAGCAGCAGGATTGATCCTCGTTGGAGAGGTCGCTTCCGCCCCGGCCTCCCGTCAGCGGCGTCACGAGCATGGGGTACGCCCGCGCGTACAATTTCGCGCCGCATGCGCACCGGGCGAACGCGCCGGTATTCCACGCGGCCGATTCCACCGGCGCTCCGCAGCCGTCGCAACGTATCAGACTAAGACTCATGGGGCGGACCTTTGTGCCACATCAACATTTTCTCGTTTTCGTACGGTCGTTTGCAACGGAACCGTTATCAAGACTGTTAGACTGTTAGGGAGAGGCTTATGCATCATTTGGCCTAATCTTTCATACGCCTGCGCCTAACAGCCTAACAGTCTAATAATCTAATAGTCTCTTCGTTGCCTTGTCGGGCCTCTCACAGCACCTTATACGGCATGACGGCGTTTCGAACCACGCGGGTGTCGCACATGCCGTCGTGCAGCGTGCGTTTTTGGGCATCGAAGGCGGCCAGGAGAAAGCCGAACCCCAGCACCATCGCGCTGAGCCACGTCGAGAGCATTCTCGCGAACGCCAGGCCCAGCGTCATGGGTTTGCCGTCGGCGCGAATGACGCGAAGCCCGAGCATCAGCTTGCCGGGCGTGGCGGAGAACATCGCCGTCGTCAGCGTGGCGTAGACGGACCAGAACAGCGATACCATCAGGATTCGTGCGTTTTCGTCCATGTGGCCGTACGCTGCCGTCCGTATGGCGTAACTGAGGAGGGCGAGGATGATCGAGTCCAGCGCCACGGCCGCGCCGCGGATCCAGAATCCCGCGAAGGCGTTGCTGGTGGCGCCCGGCGGCAGGAGCACGCCTTCGCGAAGACGTTCGAGGAAAAACGGTTTGCACGAGGCGCACACGGGTTTTTCGCCGAAGACCAGGACGTCGCTTTGGGGCCTGACGCGGCCGCACTGGCAACAGGTTTCCGTTTCGGCGGCCGTACCCGACGCGTCGGGCGCCAGAGTCAATTGTACCTGCGCCCACGGCTGCCACTGGGACATTCCCTGCCGCCACACCATCGTGCCAGGCCCGACGCGCCCGGACTGCTGAAGCCGTCGCATCAGCGATTCATTCACAGGCCCGACGGGCTTGCCTTCGTTGAGGAAATACCATGCCATGAACACGCGATTATACTCCAGGACGTGGTCGTGAGGCGATAATTCTGTCCTGGTGATGCGGGGCAAACGCATTCCTGTGGCTCGACGGTGAAGTCGCACCGCCACATCGAGGGAACATTTTCGTTAACTCGTTAATTCGTTAACTCGTTGGTTGGTGGGATTTCCCGAGTTAACGAGTCAACCAGTTAACGAGTTAACGAAAATGTTCCCTCGAACAAACGGCACGCGTTTATCCATACGTCATGCGAATGCGTTTCCAGTCACGTCACGCCGCCACGCGCAGTAAACTATCGGGGCCGAACGGGCCGAACTCCACGCCGAAGGCGGCGTAGTCAGTGAACCATTCGCCGTCGGCGCGGTAGCGGAATTTGAACGTGCCCGGCGGCAAACTCAGCCGGACCTGCCAGTGCCCGTCCGCGCGCCGAACCATCGGCACTCCCCGCGCGTGCCAGTGGTTGAAATCGCCCACCACGTGCACCTGCTTCGCGCCAGGACGAAAAAACAAAAACTCCGCCTCGTTACCCGTTACAGTCACCATGTACAGCCTCCCGGACAGTATAGGCTGTTAGACTGTTAGACTGTTAGGGAGAGGCTTATGAAAAATTTGGCCAAATCCTGCATAAGCCTGCGCCTAACAGTCTAACAGCCTAAAAGCCTAACAGTCTCTTTGCGAAAAAACGGACGGATTTAGGTGCGATTGCCCTGTCTAACAGCCTATTCGCGCTTGCCCGCGCACGTGCGAGCCTCTATCATCAAGGCATTGGAGAACGGTCAATGAATCTCGACGATATTCGTGCGTTGAAGGACAAGGCGTTGGCGCAGTTTCGGCAGGCGGCGACGGCGGGAGAGTTGGAGCAGTTGCGCATCGTGTATTTGGGCGCCAAGGGCAAGGTCAAGGATGTGTTCACCTGGCTCAAGGACGTGCCCAGGGAGGCCAAGCGGGAGTTTGGCGCCATGGCCAACGAGCTCAAGAACGCGTTGCAGGAGGCCTTCGACGCCAAGGCGGCCACGATGGCTGCCCCGCGAAAGCATGGGCCCGTCGTGGACGTCACGCTGCCAGGCGTGGCGCCGCGGGTCGGGCACGAGCATCTGCTGACGCAGACCGTCAACGAAATCTGCGAGATTTTCGCCCGCATGGGATACACCGTCGCCCAGGGGCCTGAGGTCGAGGACGAGAGGCACAATTTCGAAGCCCTCAACATTCCGCCCAGTCACCCGGCCCGCGACGTGCTCGATAATTTCTACATCAACGACGACGTGATGCTTCGCAGCCAAACCTCCACCGTGCAGATCCGCACGATGGAACATCAGCGCCCGCCGGTACGGATCATCGCGCCAGGCCGTGTGTATCGGCCCGACACCGTCGACGCCACGCATTTTTACATGTTCCACCAGGTCGAGGGATTGTACGTGGACGAGGGCGTGACGATGGCCGACCTGAAGACGACGATCGACCAGTTCGTGCGTGCGTATTTCGGCCCGGAAATCCAAAGCCGTTTCCGCCCGAGTTTCTTTCCGTTCACCGAACCCTCGGCGGAGATCGACATCCTCTTCCACAACGCCGACGGCACGACGCGGTGGATCGAGCTGGGCGGTTGCGGCATGGTGGACCCCAACGTCCTCGAGGCCGTCGGTTACGACAGCGAACGGTACACCGGCTTCGCGTTCGGCATGGGCATCGAGCGCATGGTGATGCGCAAACACGGCCTGACAGACATCCGCCAACTCTTCGAAGGCGATGTGCGGTTTTTGCATCAGTTTTGAGGAAGATGCTCGACGCGACATCCGTATTCGGGGAAATGTGTTCACTGGCTTGCCTTTTTGCGCTGTAGGGCGGTGTGGACTACAAAACGTTTTGTAGTCCATGCCGCCCTACAGCGCAAAACGGCAAGCCGCTGAGAACATTCCTGCGTCAGCGATGTCCACCGCCGTGGCCACCGCCACCGCCTCCATGACCGCCGCCACTGTGGCCTCCACTACTTCCACCGTGGAAACCTCCGCCGCCACTGCCGCCGTGGAATCCGCCGCCGGTGGGGGCTCGTGACGGGGCGTGTGACGGCGGACGGGCTGCCGATTCGGGGCGTACGCTGCCGGCGCCACGGAAGGCGGGCATCGCTCTGCCTCCGTTGCCGCCGGCGGGTCGGTTAAAGCGTTCCGCCGAGGGGTTGTTGTTGAAGCGTTGCGCCGGTTGGACGGAGCGGATCGGGGGCGGGGCGACGGTTGCGGGTCGGCCTGTCATGATCCGCTGTGCCGCTCCCGGCGGGACGTTGATGGTCCGTCCCAGAGGCGACGCGGTCCGATTGGGCGTCGTCAGTCGCGGCGTCGCGACGGGAGGAATGGCCAGTTCCATGCGAGGCACGGCGGGCTCCATGGGCGGCATCGGTTCGACGCGCGGGATGGCGGGCTCCATGTGTGTCCTGGCCGGCGGCTCCACGCGCGACGTGTCGCCGCGCACCGCGCTGCCGTGTATCGTGTCGCCGCGTTCCGCATGGCCTCGCGCCGTGTTGTTGGCCAGCGGCGACGCGTTGCGAAGTTCCCTGTACGTCGACGATCCGCCCGGCGTGACGTGGACCCAGCCGCCCGGCTCGACGATTTGCCCGCGTGAATTCCTGACCTCGGGCACCATGACGCTCGTGCCCGCGGACGTGCCGAAATGCGGCATGATGTTGCCCGCGGCGAACGGCGACGCCGGTGACCCGGAGATGCTGCCGGTGTGCCCGGCCATGATGTCGCGACGGGCGGTCATGCCGTCGCGTCCGACCATGCCGCTCGAACCGACGCCCCCGCGCCCGAACGCGTTGCCGTGCTCGACGCGGCGGTCGTGATCGCCCTCGCGTCGACCGGTGTTGAACTCGCGAAAATCCCGCCGGGCGTCAACGCGACGATCGAAGTCGCCGCCGAGACGTCGATCGAAATCACTGCCGTGCTGGCCGAAATCACTTCGCCGGTCGAAGTCGCCGCGGCGGTCGAACTCGCCACGCCGCGCGAAGTCGTGTCGATGGAAGTCGTCGAAGTGCCTGCCTCGACGGCGGTCGAAATCGAAGCCGAACGGCCCGAAGAAGAACGAGTCCGCCCAGTCGTTCCACCAGCCGCCGCCCCAGCCGCCGTAACTGCCGTACCAGGCGCTGTTGTACCAAGGCCCGCCGTAGCCGCCGGTCCACCACGGCCAGCCGTAGTCGTAGCCGCCGTAGGTGAACCCGCTGCCGTCGTAGCCGGTGTTATACTCGCCCTGGCCGTTATAGTAGTTGTAGTTGTTGATCACGGTCGTCGATTGCGGGTCGCTCGCCGTGCCGGCCTGCCGTGGATTTTGCGACGAATCCGCCGCCGGGGTCGTGTAGGTTTTGTGGGCCTCGGTGTAGGCGGCGGCGAACACGGTGTCGCCGCGGAAATCACGCCGCACGGACTCCGCCGCGTCGCGAAGCTCGCCGCTCATGTCCGCCTTGTCCATGTGCGTGTCGTACAACGCCAACACCTGCGCCGCCGTCCGCGAGACGAATCGGCTGCCATCGGGCTTGACGTGCGTGATCGCCTCCAGCGCGGCCTCGTCGTGCCCGTGATACGCCCGCTCGTACGCGAGCACGGACCAGCAGGTCGCGTCGGCCTGGTTCGCCGTCACGAGCGACTGGGCGCTGCCCAACGCCAGGTCAGGCCTGCCGAGGTCGGCCATCCGATGCACCATCGCGTGATCCAACGCCAGTTTTTCCTCGCCCTTCGCGCCGGCCAACTGATGATGATATGCCGCCTCCGCCGCCTCGGCGTCGCCCGCCGACGTGACCGCGCTCAAATCCACCGCCGCCCACGCGACGCCCACCCACGCCATCGCGCCGACGGCCCAAAGAATGTGTCGTCTCCACATGATCATCCCCTCCTCGCTATTTCCACCTACAACATTCTATGGGGGGAAGGGGGGATGACGCGAAAAAGTGACGAGTAACGAGCGATTCGGATGTTGTTTTACGTGGCGGGCGAGACGCTCGTGTCATGTTTTGGTACACTGTTCCCATGCAAAACACACCCAAAGGGTTTCGGTTACACATTGGAGTTTTTGGCCGGCGGAATGTCGGCAAGAGTTCGCTGCTCAATGCGATGACGCGGCAGCGGGTGTCGATCGTGTCGGACGTCGCCGGCACCACGACGGATCCGGTGGAAAAGCCGATGGAACTGCCGCCGATCGGCCCGGTGCTGTTCATCGACACCGCCGGCATCGACGACGTGGGCGCCCTGGGCGAACAACGCGTCGCCCGCACGCGACAAATCTTCGACCGCACGGACGTGGGCCTGATTGTTGCCGCCGCCGGCGAGTGGGGCGGTTTCGAGGAGTCCATTCTCGCCGAGCTCCAGGCCAGGAAAATTCCCGTGATTGTCGTGTTCAACAAGACGGACCTGGCGGCCCCGGCGGCGGAACTCGTCGAGCGGTTTGCGCGGGAGAAAATTTCCGTCGTTCGCACGATCTGCAAACCGGACCGTGCGACTGGCGGGCGAGACGCCCGTGCTACGGGGGCGGACGCTTTGCCCGAGTATCAACACGGTATTGTCGATCTGCGGTAAGCCCTCATCCGCAACGCGCCGGACGATTTCATCAATGCGCCGGCCATTGTGGCCGACCTCGTCCCGCCGGGCGAGTTGGCCTTGCTCGTGGTGCCCATCGACATCGAAGCCCCCAAGGGCAGGCTGATTCTGCCGCAGGTGCAAACCATTCGCGACGTGCTGGACAACGGCTCGTTCTGCGTCGTCACCAAGGAGAGCGGACTGCCCGCCGCCCTGGCCAGGCTGACGAAGCCGCCCGCGCTGGTCGTCACCGATTCGCAGGGTTTTCACCAGGTGGCCGCCGACACGCCGCGAGAGATCCCGCTGACCAGTTTTTCCATCCTGTTCGCCCGCTGCAAAGGCGACCTCGCCGAGTTCGTCCGCGGCGCGTGCGCGATCGAAACGCTCCGGCCCGGCGACCGCGTGCTCATCGCCGAATCGTGCACCCATCATCCCATCGGCGACGACATCGGCCGCGTGAAAATCCCGCGATGGATCTCGCAGCGCGTCGGTGGCGAGCTGCAATTCCAGTGCGTGCAAGGCCACGATTTCCCTGAGGATTTGTCGCCGTATCGGCTGATCGTGCATTGCGGCGGGTGCATGTGGAACCGCCGCGAAATGCTCAGCCGCATCCTCCGCTGCCGCCAGGCAGGCGTACCAATCACCAACTACGGCCTGGCGATCGCGGCCAGCCTGGGCCTCTTCGAACGGGCGCTGGAACCGTTTCCCGCGGCGATGGCGATTTATGCGGAGATGAAGAGACTCAAGGATTAAAGGATTGAGAAGAGAAAAGAAAAAGGAGCGTTGATATGAATCGTCAGCCGTACGGCAATCGTCGGGCGCGAATGAGCAGGGCGGACGCATATAACGTGACGCGGGCGTCTTGCCCGCGTGTCCGCGAGGGCGTCCCACCCTCGCCAATCGTTCCGTATGGCTGGCGCCATGAAACATTTCGGCACCCGCAGCCGGACGCGGGCAAGATGCCCGCGTCACGTACCATGCGTCCGCCCTGGCGAAGGCGCATTGGCATTTTTTTCGCCGCCGTGTTCGTCATGGTCATGGCTTGGCCGGTGGCGGTTTTACGGGCGGACGAGCCGACAACACAGCCGGCGGCGAAAGGCGAACAGCCTGCCGCCTCGCAACCTGCTGCCGACAAGGACAAGCCCGACGAGTCGAGCCAGCCTCCCCGTCTATGAGCAAGTCTTCGTCAAGCGGAAAGCGGTTTTTGTTTGCGGATTTCTTCCAGCCGTCTATTCGGTGTCGTCGCCAAGGACGCACCAGATCATGTATTCGTTCCGGCCCC
>WRDM01000050.1 GCA_009783465.1 Phycisphaerae bacterium
CCCTGCTTGCCCTTGATCATGTCCGTCAGCGACTTCAGCGGGCGGTTGGCGGTGCCGAGCACGGGGCGGCGGCATCGGCCGTTATCGAACAGCGCGTCGACGGCCTGCTGGAGCATGCGTTTTTCGTTGCGGATGATGACCTCTGGCGCGTTGAGGTCCATCAGTTTTTTCAGGCGGTTGTTGCGGTTGATGATGCGGCGGTAGAGATCGTTCAGATCGCTGGTGGCGAAGTTGCCGCTCTCGAGCAGGACCAGCGGGCGCAGGTCCGGCGGGATCACGGGAACGACTTCCATCACCATCCACGACGCCTGGTTGCCCGACGTGCGGATCATCTCCACCAGCTTGAGACGCTTGGTGAGGTCCTTGACCTTCTGCTTGCTGGCGGTCTTCTTGAGATCCTCGCGAAGCTGCTCAGCCGTCACGGCGAGGTCGAGCTTGTCCAGAAGGATCTTGATGGCTTCGGCGCCCATTTCGGCGCGGAAGTCGTCGCGATATTTCTCGCGGGCGACGCGGTAGTCTTCCTCGGTGAGCACCTGCTGGAACTTCAGCGGCGTCTGGCCAGGGTCGGTGACGACGTAGTCCTGGAAGAGGATGATCTTTTCCAGATCGGCGGTCTTCATGTCCAGCAGCGTGCCCAGGCGGCTGGGCAGGGCCTTGAAGAACCAGATGTGGACGATCGGGGCGGCCAGGTTGATGTGCCCCATGCGTTTGCGGCGCACGCGGCTGTGCGTGACCTTCACGCCGCAGCGGTCGCAGATGATGCCCTTGTGCTTGGTGCCTTTGTATTTGCCGCAGGCACACTCCCAGTCGCGCTCGGGCCCGAAGATGCGCTCGCAGAACAGCCCGTCTTTTTCCGGCCTGTAGGTGCGGTAGTTGATCGTGTCGGGCTTCTTCACCTCGCCGAAACTCCACGAACGAATATCGTTCGGGCTGGCCAACATGATCTTCACCGAACCGTAATCGTTAATCCGATCGTATACGCTCTCTGCCATTGTTTTCTCCCGTTATACCGGGCTTTGCCCGGACGGTCTGGCAACCATTCACTGTTACAAAGCCCGAATGACGAAACCCGAATGACGAATCAATGACGAAACGCTAATTGCCGCCAATCACTCGCCACAACTTCGAAAAATCTTTGAGAAGATCAGGTTCAATTCCTTCGCCTCGACCCACAACTGCCGGGCTCTGTTCCTGAGATTCTCGTTCGCGACTCCAATCATTCGCAGCCAATGTTTTGACTCTCGTGACTCTTTTCTGCAAATCCCAATTTTGTTGCGAAAATCTTTCTTCGACACACTGTCGTCCGCCTCGCAGTAGTTGGCGCCAATGCTAGTGGCTGACCGCACCAACTGCCCTACCAGCGGATCATTCGACGGACTTCGCGGCACCGCTTTGACAAAATCCAGAATCGCTTCGCCGAACAAGGCCGTTCGCTCTTCAAGATCAAACACGCCTTGTTGCGGTTCATTCGTCATTGATTCGTCATTCTGGTTTCGTCATTCGGGCTTCTCAAATCAGTTTCTTCTTCTCCAACTGAATGTTCAGCCCCAACCCGCGCAGCTCGTTGCACAGCACGTCGAAGCTCACCGGCGTGCCGGCCTCCAGCGTGTTGGTGCCTTTGACCATCGACTCGTAGATCTTCGTGCGGCCTTCCACGTCGTCGCTCTTGACCGTCAGCAGTTCCTGCAACGTGTAGGACGCGCCGTACGCTTCCAGGCCCCACACTTCCATCTCGCCGAACCGCTGGCCGCCCGTTCGGGCCTTGCCGCCCAGCGGCTGCTGCGTGATCAGCGAGTACGGGCCCGTCGCGCGAGCGTGAATCTTCTCGTCCACCAGGTGGTGGAGCTTGTTCATGTAAATGTAGCCGACCGTCGTGCGCTGCTCGAAGTGTTCGCCCGTGCGCCCGTCGATCAGGCGGACCTTGAAGTCCTCAGGCATTTCGGCGAGGATTTCGCGGCTCTTGCCGGCCTGCTGCACCACGGGAAGCTCCTGCCGACGCCGACGAACATGCTCGTTGGCTTCGCAGACCGCGTCACGGATTTCCTCTTCCGTCGCGCCGTCGAAGACCGGCGTGATGGCCTGGAAACCCAGAACCGCCGCCGCCCAGCCGAGGTGCGTCTCGAGAATCTGCCCGACGTTCATACGGCTGGGCACGCCCAGCGGATTCAGGCAGATATCCACGCTCGTGCCGTCTTCAAGATACGGCATGTCTTCCTGCGGCATGATGCGGGCGATGACGCCCTTGTTGCCGTGACGACCGGCCATCTTGTCGCCGACGCCGAGCTTTCGCTTCGTCGCCACGCGAACCTTGACCATCTCCAGCACGCCGGAGGGCAGCTCGTCGCCGCGCTTCATGTGCTCGAGTTTGCGTTTCATCTCCTTCTGGATTTCCTCGATCCGCGGCCAATATTTCCCGTGCGTCGCGTCGGCTTGTTCCTTCGCTTGCGGCTTGGAGGACTTGATCCACTTCGCGTTGAACGTGGAGACCTGTTCGAGGATGATTTCCTCGTTGTCGCTGACGCCGACCTTCTGCCGCGTGCCGGGGTCGACCATCGGCGCGCCGAGGATTTCGTTGATCTCTTCCGACATCCGCCGGAAGAGCTTGATCTGTGCGCGGTTCATCATCGCGGTGTATTCGCGAATCTCCGCCTGGAGTTGTTTCTTCTGTTCGTCGGTCATGTGCATCCGGCGGCTGAATCGCTTGGTCGCGACGACCACGCCTTCCTCGCCGGCGGGCAGTTCGAGGCTGTCGTTTTTCACGTCCTCGCCCGCGCGCCCGAAGATCGCGTGCAGCAGTTTTTCCTCGGGCGACAGTTCGCTCTTGCTCTTGGGAGCCACCTTGCCCACGAGGATGTCGCCAGGCCCGACGCGCGTACCCACGCGGATCACGCCGTTTTCGTCGAGGTTGCGCAGCGCGCGTTCCGAGACGTTCGGAATGTCGCGCGTGAATTCTTCGCGGCCCAGTTTCGTCTCGCGGATTTCGACTTCGTATTCTTCCATGTGGATGGAGGTGAACGTGTCGGCCTTCACCAGCCGTTCGCTGATGAGGATGGCGTCTTCGAAGTTGTAGCCGTCGAAGGGCATGAAGGCCACCAGCACGTTTCGGCCCAGGGCCAGCTCGCCGTTGCGGCAGGACGAGCCGTCGGCGATGATTTGTCCCTTCTTGACGCGTTGGCCTTCCTTGACGATCGGGCGCTGGTTGAGGCAGGTCCGCTCGTTAAGTTTGGCGAATTTCCGAAGCACGTATTCTTCGGCGTTGTCGATGATGACCCGCTGCGAATCGACGTACGTCACCACGCCGGCCTTGCGGGCCTTGACGACCATGCCGCTGTTCTCGGCCACCGAACGTTCCATGCCCGTCGCGACGATGGGCACTTCGCCCCGGATGAGGGGCACGGCCTGCCGCTGCATGTTGGAACCCATCAGCGCGCGGTTGGCGTCGTCGTGTTCCAGGAACGGAATCAAGCTGGCCGACACGCCGACGGTCTGTTTCGGCGAGATATCGACGAAGTCCACCACGTCGCCGTCGACGTTCATGACCTCGCCCTTGGCGCGGCTGAGCACGTGTTCCTTCGGCAGGCGGCCTTTTTCCTGCAAGCTTTCGGGGCTGGCGAGAACGGCTTCCATTTCCTCGTCGGCCCGCAGTTGCACCACCGAGTCGAGCACTCGGGTCTTCTCGACCTTGCGGTACGGCGTCGTCAGGAAACCGTATTCGTCCACGCCCGCGTAGATGCTCAGGCTGGAGATCAGGCCGATGTTGTCGCCTTCGGGCGTCTCGATCGGGCAGATGCGGCCGTAGTGCGAAATGTGCACGTCGCGCACTTCAAAGCCCGCGCGTTTGCGGTTGAGCCCGCCCGGCCCCAGCGCCGACAGCCGGCGTTCGTGCGTGAGCTGACTCAGCGGGTTCTGCTGGTCGACGACCTGGCTGAGTTCGCCGCGGCCGAAGAAGAAGTCGATCGAACTGGAGATGCTCTTGGAGTTCACCAGTTCGGCGATTTTCGTCAGTTCCTGCGGATCCTTGAGGCTCATGCGTTCCTGCACCGTGCGGCGGAGCTTGAGGAAGCCCTTGCGAAGTTCCTCGGCGCCCAGTTCGTCGATGGTGCGCAGGCGGCGGTTGCCCAGATGGTCGATGTCGTCCACCACGCCCTCGCCCGAACGCAGCCGCATCACGTACTTCAGCGTGTTGACGAAATCCTCGTGCCGTAGCGTCATCACGTCTTCGGGCACGGACTGGTGGAACTTGCGGTTGGCGCGGAAGCGCCCGACCTTGCCCAGCCGGTAACGGTTTTCGTCGTAGAATTTTTCCTGGAACAGCGCCTTGGCCTTGTCCAACTGCGGCGGGTTGCCCGGACGCAGACGCATGTAGATGCGGAGCAGGGCGTTCTCGTGGCTGTCGGCGTTGTCCTCGGTCAGCGTGTTGAGGACGAGGGGGTCGACGTTCTTGTCGATGACCTCGACGCTCTTGAGGGGGCAGGCCTGCACTTTCGTCAGGGCTTCGCCGATCTGTCCGCCGGCGGGGACGAGTTCCTCGCCGCTGTCGGGATCGACGACGGCGGAGACGGCGTAGTGTTGCGGCTTGAGGTCGGCCGAGGCGACTTTGCGCGTCTGGTAGAATTCGCGGATGATGGCCGCCGTCGTGCCGTATTTTTCGTCCATCGCGCGCAGGAACGTCGAGCACGGAATGCGGCTGGACTGGTCGATGCGGATGGAGATGCTGTCGCGCTTCGTGACGGACAGTTCGATCCAGCTGCCGCGCTCGGGGATAATGCGGGCCCCGTGCAGCGGGCGGTCGGACTCCTGCATCTCGACGGTGAAATCCACGCCCGGCGAGCGGTGAAGCTGGCTGACGATCACGCGGTCGGCGCCGTTGATGATGAACTCGCCGCCGCCGATCATGATCGGCATCTCGCCGAGGTAAATGTTTTCCTCGATGACGTCCTTGCTGTCCTTCCGCGTCAGCCGGCAGCGGATGCGGAACGGACGCCCGTACGTCAGCTTCAGGTCGCGGCACTCGTCGGCCGTGTACCGAGGCTCGCCCAGGTCGTACGAGACGTACTCCAGCCGGGTCTGTTCGTCGTAGCTGACGATCGGAAACACTTCGCGAAGCAGGGCTTCAAGCCCTTCGCTTTTGCGATGGTCTGCCGGGACGTCGTGCTGGAGAAACCGCTCGTAACTGAGCGTCTGGACGGTAATCAGGTCGGGAATGGGAGCGGCATCACCGATCTTGGAAAAATTCCTGATCTTGTCATAGTGCAGCATGCGTTTCCTCTGGGTGCATGGTTTTGTGCGCGGCGTCGAGGCCTGGCATGGAACGCCGATCGCACACGATCGCGCCGCGAGCCGCCTGGTCCGATTCTGTTTTGGTGGCCTACCAAAATCTTCTCTGGAACAAGGCGCCGCATCACGACGCTTCCCTGGGGCAAACCTGTTTGTTCAGCACACCAACGTGCACGGCCACAACCACGACCCGTGACAAAACGGCCCGCGACGTAACCACGCCCACGCCGAACAACCAGGCAATACCGCAAGCGACGGACACACTTCCCTCCTTCGGGGAAAACCTGTCCACCGCATACGGCGTAACATACTTTGGCTACTACGTTTACTACGGCTGCGGAAATACCGGAGTTTACATCGAACTTCATTCATCCGGACTGAATCCGCACCGCCAGTCCGAGGGAACACTTTCGTTAACTCGTTGACTCGTTAATTCGTTGACTCGTGAAGTATCAACCACGAGTTAACGAGTCAACGAATCAACGAAAACGCTCCTTCGGACCAACGGTCCGCTTTCACCCGCAAGCTTCGCAGGTGAAGGCTATGCGACTTACTTGATCTCGACGCCCGCGCCGGCGGCTTCGAGTTCCTTCTTGGCCTTTTCCGCATCTTCCTTCGACACGCCTTCCTTCACGTTCTTGGGCGCGCCTTCGACGAGGTCCTTGGCTTCCTTCAGGCCCAGGTTCGTCAGCGTGCGGACGACCTTGATGACGTTGATCTTGTTCGCGCCGGCATCCTTCAGCACGACGTCGAACTGGGTCTTCTCTTCCACCGGCTCGGCCGCCGCAGGACCCGCCGCCATCATTACCGCGCCGCCAGCGGCCGGCTCGATGTTATACGTGTCCTTCAGGTACGCCGCCAGATCCACGGCTTCCTTCAGCGTCAGCTTCACCAGCAAATCACCCAGACTCTTGATGTTCTCTGCAACTTCCGACATTCTCTAACTCCACTTCCTTTTAATGGCCGACCATTCGTTTTCGCTGTCCGACCATCGGCACGCGGTCGCATGCCTCGTTCACCAGGCCTGATAGGTGGCATCCCTGTGACACCATTTAACCCACACCCGCCGAAAAGCAGGTACAACGGGCCAATCCGCAGCCTGGACAATTTTACTCGCGTCATCCACACCATTCCCCCCCATATCCGCCACATCATCCCGCCGTCTTCCGTTTCCGTTTCGACGGTGCGTCTTCCACATCTCCCGTCGAAAAATCCCACTCCTCGGGCGTGAAAGCCAGAAGTATGCCCATCCGACCGAGCGATTCGGCCTCCAATCCCGCCTCCAAGGCATCCCACATCCGCCTCTGACGTTCTCGATATTCCACACCTCGAAAGGCGGGCGATATTACATGCCCGCTGATGCGACCGTAAGACTCTACCCACTCATACCGCACATCATCCAGATGCAGCCCGGAGGTCATGACACGTTCGAGTTTATTTTTTGTCAATGCTTTCATATATGCCCTCGCATCGAGCAGCTATTGTTGAACAAACATTGAAAAAATCACTGGCGGCACGCTTCATCGTGTGTCTATTCGTCACAACACCGATGCTCCGCCAATAGGATTCAATCCAACGTCTCGGCACAAACCGCATATTGTTAGCCCATTGGATCGAAACCAACTGAACCTCAAACCACATCGCATCGCATTCTCACGCCCGGACAACAATCCCAAACTCCCGATCAACGCCAGAAGATCCCGTGGATTATGGCCTACTCCCAAAGGTTTCCGCCCAGACCGGTAATCGGGTTCCGATTTCCAGATCAACGCACGAAACATACCTTCGACCGCTCGGCCTGACAAGTACACCGCCTCCGCAAGCTGGCCGCTCTGGAGCAGTTTCCTTGCTCCGACAAGCCGTTCTCGTGCACCGTCGCGGTAATCATTTTCGCCAATCTGCGGCATTGGATTTTGCCTTCAGGCACAGCAACAACTTGCCTTACGCCGTCGCAGCGGCTGCGTCGGCGGCTGGTGCTTCGGCGGCGGATTCGGAAGCTCCGCCGTCGCCGTGCTTTTCCTCGATCGTCTTGAGCACCGAGGCCAATTTGCTGCCCGGGGCCAGGATGGCGGCGGCGAGTTTTCGGCCCGGCGACAGGACGGCGGCCACCAGGTTGGCGATCGCTTCGTCGCGCGTCGGGTATTTCGACAGGGCGGCCACTTCCTCGGCGCCGCGGAAGACCGTGCCTTCCATCACCGCGCCCTTGAGCTGCATGGCGCCGGCGTCTTTGCCGATCTCGATCAACTCCCGCGCGATGTTCACGACGCTCTCGCCGCCATACACCAGGGCGCACGGACCTTCCAGCAGGATCGACGCCGACTCGATGCCCAGCGCCTTGAACGTCTGCTTGGCCAGCGAATTTTTGACCACCGAAACGCGCATCTGTTTCTTGGCCAACTTGCCGCGGACCGTGTTGGTCGTGTTGCTGTCTAAGCCCGTGAACCCGATCACCGCCAGATTCGTCGCGCCGTCAAGCCGCTTGGACAATTCTTTCTGAATCAGATTTTTTACCGGTTTGCTCATGGTGGTACCCTTTACTGCACGTCAACCTTGACGGCTGGCGACATGGTGGTCGAAAGACAAACGCCCTTGAAATACTGGCCCTTTGCCGTGGCAGGCTTGGCGCGGCGGATGTGCTGGATCATCGCTTCGGCGTTTTCCACCAGCAGATTCGCCTCGAAACTCGCCTTGCCGATCACCACGTGCAAATTGCCGCCGTCGTCGTTGCGATACTCCACCTTGCCGGCGGCGTATTCCTTGACGGCCGTCGAAATGTCCGTCACCACCGTGCCCGCTTTGGGCGAGGGCATCTTGCCCTGCGGACCCAGCACGCGGCCAAGCCGGCTGACGTTCTTCATCAGCGCCGGCGTCGCAACGGCCACGTCGAAATCCAGCCAGCCGTCGGCGACCTTCTTGATCAACTCGTCGCTGCCGGCTTCGATCGCGCCCGCCGCCTTCGCGCGGGCAATGTCGTCGCCGTCGCAGAAGGCGATCACCTTCTTCGTCGCGCCGATCCCGTGCGGCAAACTCACCGCGCCGCGAAGCGCCTGGTCCGCCTGCTTCGGATCAATCCCCAGCCACATCGTCAAATTCACCGACGGATCCCACTTCTCCGTGCGGAATGTCTTGACGATCCCGACACCTTCAGCCAGCGACACCTTGTCAGCCGGCACTTTCTCGGCCCACTTCTTGTAATTCTTCCCACGAATCTTCTTACTCATCGCAATCTCCTGTCGCTCCCGCGACCGCCGCGGAAAAGCTCCCACATGGCTTGCCTGTGGTCTGGCATTTTGTCATTTTATCAATCGGAAACGTTACTTCTTCACTTCCACGCCCATACTGCGGGCCGTGCCTTCGATGATTCGCGCGCCGTGTTCCAGGTCGCGGGCGTTGATGTCCGCCAGCTTCCGTTCGGCGATCGCGCGGGCCTGCTCCAGCGTAATCGAACCGACTTTTTCCTTGTTCGGCACGCCGCTGCCCTTGGCAATGCCTGCCGCCTGCTTGATCAACGCCGATGCCGGCGGGCTTTTGATGATGAACGAGAACGTCTTGTCCTTATAAACGGAGATAATCGCCGGAATCGGCATACCCGCGAACTCTTTGGTCCGCTCGTTGAACTGCGAAACGAACTGACCGATGTTCACATTGTGCTGGCCCAGAGCGGGGCCAATCGGCGGCGCCGGCGTCGCCTGACCGCCCGGGGCCTGTACCTTGATCTGCGCAACAACCTGCTTCGCCATAACGATTCACCTTTCCGGATTCCGCTGTTCACGGCCACCGGTCTGTAGGGTTTCACACGGCAGACAAAGGCCACGTCAGCCTTCACATCCGCCGAAAAATCACGCATTATACCGCGACAACACCAGCCTCTGAGCCCGCAATGAACTCAGCGAAGTCGAGCATTGTACCGCCGCTTCCCCCACTTGTCACGCAGGAAACTCGCCCGCCGGAAACAATTTTCGGCGGGGGGGCTAAATTTTCTGCTCTGGAAAGAGCCGTCCGACAAGCCGATGAGATAGAATCTAATTATAGTGTACAGCTTGTCATAGATCACAATTGGCCATCGTTTCATGTGTTCGGGTAAACCAATGGTTCATGAATGGCTGACATGTGGCACCTGCTGGGGTTGCATCGAAAACAACCGACCGGGCCTCCCCGGCCCCGCGCGGAAGTCGCCAGCCCGCAGCCCCAGCGGGGCGTCTGATGTAGCCCAGGGTGAGCGTACTCGCGAACCCTGGGTTGCGGGACGTTTTTCCATTTTTGTCGTGCCTGACGCCACTGGCCGCAAGTCACACCGTCGCACACATGCGGCTTCGAACAACGTAAACAGGAAATTGTGCGCGTCGTTCGTAGCCGCCTTCGCATGACGGCGCGACCTCGGCCAGTGGCGTCAGGCCAGATGAATGAATTCCGAAATGTCCGGTTCCCAGGGCTCGCGAATACGCTCGCCCTGGGCTACCCAAAACGCCCCGTCGGGGCTGTGGGCCGGCGACTTCCACGCGGGGCCGGGAAGGCCCGTTCGATTGTTTTCGATGCAACCCCAACGATTCGCCACATGCCAGAAAATTTGGGCATACCCTTCGGCAGGTTTTTCCACCCGGCCCCGCTACTCTTTCGCCGGTTTCGTCGTCGCCGTGTTGCCCTGGAGCGCCCGGTCGACGACGATCTCCAAGTTGGCGCGGGCGTTGTCGGAAACGAGGACGCCCTCCTTGTCCACCACGAACAAGGTGGGGATGCCGATGATGTCGTATCGCTCGGCAACCGGCGTCTCCCATCCGCCGGCGTCCCAAGTCCAAATCCAGCCGTAGTCTTTGTCCTTGAGGAATTTTTCGGCGGCCTCTTTCGTGTCATCCATGCTGATGGCGATGAGCACGACGTCCTTGTCCTTATAGGCGTCGTGGAACTTCTTCAACTTCGGCATGGCGGCGACGCAAGGCCCGCACCAGGTCGCCCAGAAGTCGATCACGACCACCTTGCCCTTGAAGTCGTCGGGCAGCGTCAGCTTTTTGCCGTCGAGCGTCGTCAGCGTGGCCTCGAAGGGCTTGCCCACGTGATCGCTCGGGATGTCCTCGCCGAACATTGACTTCAGGAAACCCTTCACGTTTCGGTCACTCGCGTAGTTTTCTTTGAGCACCTTGACATATCGCACTTGCAGGTCACCCTGTTTCGCGCTCGAAGCCAGCATCGCGCCGCCCATGTAGACCTGGTCCGCGTGCAGTGTGTCCTTGTTGCGATCGACGAATGCCTCGATCAGTTCGGCGGCGAGTTTGGTCGGATCGGCAAGCTTTTCCTCGGTCATGTCAGGGAGCATGGCGGCGAGTTTGATGTCGTTTTTACGCATGATGAACTCAAGGCGTACAAACTCGGCCATAAGTTTTGTCATGGAGTCGTCGCTGGATTTCAGCACGTGCTCGATCAGATCGTTAAACTGCCGCCGGGTGTCGTCGTCCTCCCGCATAGTCAGTAGTTCCTGGCTAGCCTCGAGCATGGGCTGATACACCGCCGCGAGGTTGGGGGCGTCGGGGTATGTTTTGACAATATCCCGGCCCATGGCCAGAGACTTTTCCAGGGCGGCGATGGTGTTTTTCTGGAGTTCTTCCTCCGTGTCGCCTTTGGGACGCTCTCGCAGCGGCTGAGTCATGTCCCGGATAGTTTTTTCTGGAATCGCCGCCGCGTCGGCCGGCTGGGTGGTCGATTTCTCGGCGGGCTTCGTGGCGGCGGTTTGCGCCTCCGCCAGACCGGCGGCCAACAACACCGTCACGCAGGAGACGAAGACCATCCACTGTTTTCCCGATGTCATGCGAAGCTCCTTTGGTGCCTTGACGTCATTTTTCCCGGTATTCATTTGCGAAAATCGTTTCGCGACGATATACATGGCTACGTTCAACTCTACTACCCAAAGGTGTCCTATGTCAACATGGTCCATGTTGCTGGTGTTACTGATCGCGGTGGGTCTGCTGGCGGGCTGCGCGTCCTCCTCGTCGGGGCCGGCGGTTGGGGCGGAGGCGTTCTATCAGGAGTCGCTGCGTGCGCTGGACACGGTGCGGGCCGACCTGCCTGCCATCAGCGACTCCGCCTCGCGGGCGGCGACATTCTACTGCGACCCCAACGACGACACGGGCCTGGCCATCGACGGCAACTGGCACTTCATCTGGGAACTGGTCAGCCGCGCCGGCGGCGTGATGTCCCTGGCCGGCCCGTGGTGGCAGGACTTCCACGGCGTGGTCCTCTTCAACCTGCGCGGATCCAAATACCTCGCGGACGACCTGGGCAAAATCGCAAAGTACAACGCCCAGGGCTGCCAGGTGTACGTCATCGGATCGGCGGACTTGATCCGCGAAGCCGAGGCGGGAGGCATGCAGGCCGCGGGAACGCACGTCGTCCCTGCCGGCACCGTCGCGGACGTCTCCGTGTACGACCTCGCGTCCGTCGCCGTCGGCTGGACGTGGATCTGCGAGTTCGTCGCCGCCTGCACGCGCGAAGGCCACATGCCCACGATGTTCCAGTCCATCATGGTGGCCCCCAGCGGCATGGAGCGGCTGACCAAGTACGAATTGAAGCCAGCCCAAGCCCAGCGACCGTTTGTGAAGTTCCACGAACAGACCGTCCCGCCGATTCCCACCGGGCAACTGGGTGGCCAATGGTTGGCCATGGCCCGCAAGCGGGTCGACACGGTGCACAAGAGCGAACTGGACACGATCCGCAAGGCGGCCTCGCTGGCCGTCGACGCCAAGGCCTCCGGCGGGTCGCTCTACTTCGTCTCCGTCACGCACGTGATGAACCCCCTGGCCGGCTCGGCGCACAACCCGCCGATTTTCGCCGCGCTGCCGGCGGCGCCAAAACCGGACGCCCCTGCCGACCCAAACCGCAAAACGCTGTCGTCCGGCGACTTCGTCCTGGGACTTGGCTATAACAACCTGGACAATCACAACAATTCCGAACGGCTGGACTATATCCGCTCCTCCGGCGCGAAGGTCGCCTGGTCCGCGGCGACGTTCAATCCCGACGGCATCAAAACGCAGCCGGGCGAACTGTTCATCGCCCAGTCGTGGGAATTCGGCGACGCCGACGTGGTCGTCCCCGGCTACGACATCAACATCGCCCCCACCAGCGGCCTGCTCACCGTGGAAATCTACCTGATGCTCTGCGCCGAAATCAACGAGATCGAAGCGGCACGCGCTAGAGCAACTCAGGAATGAAAAGTTTGTTTTCGAACACTATAGCGTCGTTACAGAGGTCCTCGCTCATTCGCCTTCGAAAAGACCGAGCGGGATTACACGGATTGAAGGATGCAAGGATTGCCGTTCAGAACAATCGTTCGGATTATGCAATCCGCTAATCCTCTAGAGCGGTTCCAGCTTGCGTGGTGACTGTTGGCCGTCGCCGAGGACGAGCCAGGCCAGGAGGCCGAAGCAGCCGATGCATCGCATCGGCGATGCAGGCCGACGCCGCATGGCGATGCCGCAG
>WRDM01000051.1 GCA_009783465.1 Phycisphaerae bacterium
AAGCAGAGGCCCGTCCAGGGTCAGGGACCACATGTTTTGGGGCCGGACCATCCGGACCCCGTGCTCAACAGTGAGTCTACCGCTTGGGGAGACTTGCTTCATAGTGTCGGTCTCGCGTGGAAGCAGCGGTTCGCCGCCCCTTCCGGGGCTGTGAACCGCTGCTTTCACGCGAGACCGGGGAGGCCGCTCTGCTCTTTTTCATGCAACGATACTGCTGTTTCAGAAAATCGCGTAATTCGCGGCGAAAAACGTCACACGGCCACGTTATCCCACTGCCCGCTCTTGGAGGACCGCAGTTCAGCCTCCACGATTTTCATCGCCCCGACGACTTCATCCGGAGGCAGGCGGTCGTTGGGTTTGTTATGGATGACACAGTCCACGAAGTACTCCACCTCGACGAAATAGCCGTCGCCCGCACCAACGGCCACCGACTGGAATCGCGATGCTTCCGCGTCTTTTTCGAAAATCGTCAAGCCAGGTTTCTCGCCCAGGCCGTACACCACCGTCGCCCGCTCGAAGCCCAGCGTGAAGCCCATTTCGAACCCGCACGGGCCCGTCACCCAGTAGGCGTGCGTCTGCACCAACGAGGCCGCCGTGCCGCGATACAGCGTGAGAATCTCGTTGGCGCCCTCGCCGTCCCACACCCCCTGTGACGACACCGACGTCGGCATACCCAGCCACCAGTGAATCACGTCCACGTCGTGAATGTGCAAATCCACCGCCGCCAGGCCCGACAACTCCGCCCGGTTGAACCAGTTCTCCCACGCCCAGCCGGGGAACCCGCCGCCACGATGGCAGTCCACCGACCGCAACGCGCCAAAACGGCGGTCGTCGATCATCGCCTTGGCTTCGATATACTCGGGCCAAAACCGCAATACGTGACCGATCTGGAGAATCCGCCCGCACCGTTTGGCCACGGCCGCCATGCGGGCCGCGTCGGCGGAATTCAACGCCATTGGCTTTTCGCAAAAAACGTGCTTGCCCGCCTCCATGGCCGCGATGGCCATCTCCGCGTGCAGAAACGTCGGCGTGGCGATCAGGACCGCCTGCACGTCCGTCTTGAGCAGGTCGCGGTAATCCGTGAACTTCGCGATCGCGCTGATGTCGAAATTTTCGCTGCGCTGCTGCTCCAGGTTCGTCACCGTGCCCGCCCAGTCGCCCGTCAGCCGCTCGGGACGCACATCGCAAATCCCCGTAACACGAACAGCCGGCATCTTCATAAGATTCTTAAAATGCAACGTCCCCAGCCCGCCCATGCCAATCACGCCAATATTCATCCGTCACCTCTTTGAGTTGTGTGCGACTGTCTTACCAGAACCCGCCACGCCGGTCAACGGGCAGTCGCGCCGACTATCGCACTGATTCAAGGCAACCGCATCCCATTTCGCCGCGTTCGACTTGCCACGCCTGCAATCTGCCGTTTTTTCTAGCCTGACGCGGGGGTACGATATATAGTTAGGATACAGAATCCGGTACGCGTTCCGAACACGACTACGACGAGGAGATGACGATGCGGCTCTTCATCATTGCGATTGCCCTGGCGTGTATGGCCCAAGTGAAGCTCGTGGAGGATCCGCCGCTGTCGACACCTCCCAAGGCGGGAAAAATCACCGGCACGATCTCGCCCGCCAACAACATCGACGAAGTCTACGCCATGTCCCGCAACATCACCAAGAGGCACAAGGTGACGTCCTTCGACGCCAGAACGGGAAACTTCACCTTCGACAACATGCCAGGCGACGCGGTGTACGACATCTGCGTCAAACTCAAAGACGGCCGGGTCATCGAAGGCATCGACCTGTCCTTCGTCGACTCCCGCATGATCCGGCTGGCCGAGCTTCGCCGCAAGAACCTGGGCATGCCCTCCGATGAGTCGCCGCACGAATTCTCCATGGAAGACGCGAAGGAACTGGTTAAATTCGGCGCCGACTTCAGCGCCAACGACTTCATGGACATGGGCCGCGTGCTCTACGTCCAAGGCCACGGAGGCCGGGCGACCATGCTCGTGGAACTGATCCGCAACCGCGAATTTTACGAGAGCAACGAAGCGGAGATCATTTGGCGCATCGAGCTGTGGTATTACCTCTGGCAACACGGCGGATGGGAGCGCGTCGCCAACCAGGAGCGCGTGCTGCGCCGCGTTCGCACGGTCTTCAACGACTGGCAGAAAATTTCCGTCGAATACCTGCCCACGTGGAACGTATACGTCGACAACAACGGCAAAAGCGCCGCCGCCAAATTGCAGATTCCCGCCAAACCCGACCCCGCCACAGGCCGGCCCGCGCGAAGCGACCCCGCCCTCACGACCGAACCGAATCTCCTGGGCATCACAGCGGAGAAGTCCGCGGGCGAACTGAAGGATTTGAAAAAGTAACCGCTGCCATTTTTCGGCTGCAGGCTGTGGGCTGTGGGCGCAGGCTTATGAAAGATTTGGCCTAAGAATTCATAAGCCCGCGCCTACAGCCTACAGCCCACAGCCCACAGCCTTTTCACGAAACACGGGCAATCGCTGAAGCGATTGCCCTGAAAAAAGGATTCTCCCATGACGCGACAGGGCATCGCCCTTCAGGACCGGTTCAATCGACCGTTGATGTTCGTGCTTCGGCTGGCCGCCGCGGTGGACGCCGACCCCAAGGGGGCGTTGATTGCCGCCGTGCGGCAGGCCGGGGCCCGCATCGTCGAGCTGACGCTCGCCGACGTCGCCGACAACGACGTGCTCATGGACATGACGCTGCTGACGACGGGCGACGAGCAGCTCGCAGCCGTGCGGCAGGCCGTGGCCACCGTCGCCGGCGTGCGGCTGGTGAACATCACCGACTGCGCCCTGGAGAGCCATCGCGGCGGGGCCTGCCAGATGGTCAGCCGATCGCCCATCGCCAGCAACACCGACCTCCGCGTCGTCTATACGCCCGGCGTCGCGCGAGTCTGCCGCGCCATCCAGAAGGACCCCGCCCTGGCCCGCACGTATACCAACGTCGCCAATAAAGTCGCCATCGTCACCAACGGCACCGCCATCCTCGGCCTGGGCGACATCGGACCGCTCGCCGGACTGCCCGTCATGGAAGGCAAAGCCGCCATCTTCTGGGAATTCGTCAAAATCTCCGCCGAGCCCGTCCTCATCAACACCAAGGACCCCGACGAGTTCGTCAACATCATGGAAAAATTGGCCATCGGTTTCGGAGCCATCCAGGTCGAAGACGTCGCCGCGCCGGAATGCTTCCAGATCACACGCGAACTCGACCGCCGCCTGCCCATTCCCGTCATGCACGACGACCAGCACGGCACCGCCACCATCTGCCTTGCCGGACTGTTCAGCGCCCTTCGCAAAACCGGCAAAAAAATGCACGAACTGACCGTCGCGATCAGCGGCGCGGGCGCCGCCGGAACCGCCATCGCCGACATGCTCTACACCGCCGGCGTCGCCGACGTCGTGCTCACCGACAGCGTCGGCGTGATCCATCGAGGCCGAACGCAACGCATGAACGCCGACAAACACGCCCTGGCCGAGCGAACCAACCGCGACAACATCCAGGGCACGCTCGCCGACGCGATGAAGGGCAGGCAGGTCTTCATCGGCGTCTCGCAGCCAAACATCGTCACGAAGGACATGGTCCGCTCGATGGCCAAGGATCCGATCGTCTTCGCCCTGGCCAACCCGGTCAGCGAAATCACCGTCTCCGACGCGTACGAGGCGGGCGCCGCCGTGGCCGCCGACGGCAGAATGATGAACAACGCCCTGGCCTACCCGGGCATCTTCCGCGGCGCGCTCGATTGCGGCACAACGATCATCACCGTCGAAATGTGCCTCGCCGCCGCGAGCGCCCTGGCCGATATCGTCCCCGCAGGCGAATTCCTGCCCGACATGATGGACCCGCGTACGCACCAGACGGTCACCGAAGCGGTTATCGCCGCCGCGGGGCCGGGTACGGCGCTGGTGAAGTGAGCGTCTTTTATCACAGAAACACAGAGGACACAGAGACAACTCTCTGTGTCCTCTGTGTCTCTGTGGTAAAAGAAAACTTTCCCGTTCCGAATTTCGGATTTCGGATTTTTCATAGCTCCATGGTAAATTCCCACCATGGCACAGGTATCTTCTATCGCAATTATCGGTCCGGGCAAGGTAGGTACGGCATTGGGTGTATTAGCGGCGCGGGCGGGGATGGAGATTGCCGCCGTCGGGGGCGGGCATCGCGGCGATGCGCAATCCGCCGCCAGGCTGATGGGGCCGAGTGTGCGAAGCGTCTCCGCCGCCGAAGCCGCCGCGTCGGCGCCGCTGGTGCTGTTGACCGTGCCCGACGACGCCATCGCCCTCGTGGCTGAACAACTGGCGCAGCAGGGAGCATTCCAGGACGGTGCCGTCGTCGCCCACTGTAGCGGCGCGCTGGACAGCGACATCTTGTCCGCCGCCCGGCAGGCTGGGTGCGAGGTCGGCTCGATGCACCCGCTCCAGACGTTCCCCACCGTGGAGGCCGCCCTGGCCAAACTGCCCGGCACGCCGTTTTTCATCGAAGGCACGCCGGCGGCCTGCGAACGACTTGACGCGTTCGCCGCCGCCATCGGCGGGCAGCCACACCGACTGCGAAGCGACGCCAAAGCCCTCTACCACGCCGCAGCCGCCATGACGTCAAACTTCCTCGTCTCCCTCCTGGACGCCGCCTCGGCGGTGATGGCCCTGGCGCTGACAGAATCCGCCAACGCCAACCGCGAACAAGCCCTGGCCGCCCTCGAACCCCTCCTGCGAGCCACCGTCGACAACGTGCTGGCCCTCGGACCCGAAGCCGCCCTCACAGGCCCGATCGCGCGGGGCGACACCCACACCGTCGCCCGGCACTGGCACGCCCTGGCCCAGTTCGGCCCGGAATTCCGAGACACCTATCGCGCCCTGGCCAAACTAACCATCGAACTGGCCCTGCGAAAAGGAACCCTCGCCGAAGACATCGCACGCGAAATAAAAGAAACACTACGTCATTAATATAGATACGATAGAAAATGCAACCGTTTCACCCGCTGCGACAACCCGATGATGGCCGCGGTAAATACTATCGAACAGAATGTCACAGCAAAAAACATATATACATGATTCGTCCCGCCCATCTGTTTATATAGAAAAATAAACAGCGGGTGGACAAGATACATCAGCAGGCCGACACGTCGAAAATGGGGGATGAATCGGTTGTCCTTTATAGTAACATTCGCCAGGAACAAAAATAGAAACACCGCAACGAACGGCATGGTGATGTAGGCGCCCCATCGGTCGTCGCAGCCGGCACTTTTCAGAAAAAACGCCTCCGCCGTCATCGCGGCCAATGACAGGAGGAACAACGCCAACGCGGCCGTTCTATTGAGCGGCAACGCCCGCCGCTGCGACAACAGGGCGCCCAGAACGACAAATATACACTCAAGCGGCACGCGAGAGATCGTATGAAAAAATCTATCCGCGTCGATCAGGCGGGACCAGAGGTTGCTGTGGATGAACACGGAATAGGTGGCCATGGACAAGCCGAAAACGGCACAAACAACGGCCAGCACCAACACATATCGCGGTTTGATATGACGAAACATCATATATACCGTGAGGATCAGCACGATCAATGTTGTCATATACCATAAATGGTAGTGTATGCCGCCGAAAGCGAAACCTTTGACCGTCGCGAACGCGGTCCAGCGGAAACTATAGTCGTTTGTCAGGCATTCGTGAAAAAGCGGGATGAGATATATCGTGGACCATATCAGGTATATTTTCACCAGCCGGGAAATATAGTATTTCAGACGTTTGATTTCGTCCCCGGTGGGTTGGTGTCGGAGTCGTGAAAGGTTTATTTTTCGGAAGAAGAAGTAGCTGGCCGTCACGAAGAAATAGGGCACGCCGATTTTTCCGATGATCTGCGTGCAGACGAAATCCCATGTTTCGTCGATCTGCATGAATACACGAGTATGGACGGCAATGATCAGGACGGCGACGAATCCCCTGGCCAGGTCAACGGCATTGAATTGTTTTGCCGCGGCGGGGTTGTCGGCGAAGGCGGAGACGTCGATTTCCGCCACGGCGGCACGGTGTTCCATCATGAAATCAGTATACTGATTATGTGAAAATCGGAAAGTTGTTTTTCGTGCATGCCGGCGTGATGGGGTTGTTGTTTTCGTGGCCGGTCACTACAATGCCCCGCATGGCGTTGGCGGATTCGGGTAATGGATTGCCGTTGTGGGCGCGTCGCGTGGTTGCGCGGGGCGTGGCCTCCTCGTTGACGGCGTGCCTGCGTCGCGCGGTGGAGGTTCGTCCCGCCGAGGCGACCGACGCCAACGGAGCGGACGATCCCGCCGGGACCGCTGCGTTTGAACCCACTTGTCGCTTCGCCGTGCCGTCGGGCCGGCCTGGGCTGGCGGTGTGGTTTTCGCCGTCGCTGGCGGAGGCGTTATTGGATGTGCTCCTGGGCGGCAACGGGCAGACGTGCACGCCGCGCGGGCCTTTGACAGCGTTGGATCGGCAGTTGTTGCGGCCGCTCGTCGAGCAGATCGCCGGGCGCGTGTCGGCTGAGCCTGACCCACCGAGTCCGTCGGCCGTCGAAGACGAATCCCTTCCGCACGCCGCCAGCGAAATCGTATCGTGTATCGTGGCCCTGAGTGTTCATCTGGACGGTCCGCCACTGGCGATGCATCTGGCCTGGCCTTGCGACGCCCGAACGCTGGCTGAGACGTTGTTGCCGCTGGCGGATGAAATCGAGTTGGCGGCCGTGATCCACGAGTCGGCCGACCGGTCGGCCCTGGCGGGTTTGGCCGACGGCGACCTGCTCGTCAGCGACGTCGCGCCCGACGGCGAGATCATCGTCACCCTCGGCGGCATCCCCCGCTTCGCCGCCACGCTGGGCCACTACAACGGAAAACGGGCCGTCACACTGACACGGGAACTGTGATCGGCGGAACGAAAAATCCGAAATTCGAAGCCCGAAATACGAAACAAACTCCAAAGCCAAAAAAGAAAAACTCCAAACGCTATCGCTGTACCACACGTCAAGGCGCATGGCGTCACCGTGACTGTTTGGAATTTTCTTCTTTTTGGCTTTGGAGTTTGTTTCGTATTTCGGGCTTCGGATTTCGGATTTCCAACGCGTCCACGCGGTTCAATACATTCAAAGCCGACTGTGCTTGCCCGCGTGCCTCCACCGCCATGCCCGCCCAGACGCACAGTAGCGGCACGAGGGTGTAGTGGTATTTCGCCTGGCTTTCGAAGACCATGTGGATGGCCGTCAGGAACCCGGCCAACAGGGCGATGGTCGCCCAGCCGCCGTGGTCTCGCAGCCGTCGCCGATGCCGCCACAGCCCCACCGCCGACGCGGCGAGGATCGACAGATACACGCCCGTGGACACCCCTTCGCCAGCCTGCTGGGCAGACTTGGCGATGGTCGTGCGGGCGTAGTTGGGCGGCGCCCAGTCCTTTTGGTAAAACGTGGTCGGCGCCTCCAACACCCACCAGGCGATGTCGCGGTCGTTGCTCCAGAACAACCGGAACTTGACCGCCGCCAGTTCCGCGAAGGCCCTGGGGTTCTCGCGAATCCACCGCGTGGCCTTTTCCATGCCAAGCCGATGCAGGGCTTCGTCGGTGTCAGCTTCGTCGAAGAGTTCTTCCCAGGCCTCGCCCGTGTAGGCGCCCTCGGCCAGCGGGTTGTTGGCGGAGTACAAATTACCGCCGCCGTTGGAACTGACCGGGATGAACGCGCCCGTCACGCGGTAGTTGCGGATCGTCCACGGCGCGATGACCGCCGCCATGGCCAGCAACATCCCCGCCGCCGACAGCAGGGCCCGTCGTTTATCGGTGGAGATCAGCACCGCGTGGATGGCCAGCAGTCCCGCCCAGGGCAAAAATGTCGGACGATGCAGACACGCCATGCCCAGGCACGCGCCGGCCAATACGAGCGGCCAAACGCGTGGGATACGCATCGCAGGCGAGACGCCCTCGCCCCGCACGGCCTCCGCCCACCGCGCGTACGCATAGAGCGCCAACACGACCCAGAATGTCTGCGCGACCTCCGCGCCCAACAGGAACGTCCCCAGCAGGCACGACGGCACGACGGCGGCCAGCACGCTCGCCGCCCGGCCCGCGAATTCGCCAGCCAGCCGCCGCCCGAGACCGTAGATGCCCACCACCGTCAGCGAGCCCAGCAGGACATTAAACCCCATGCCGACGCGGGCGGCCCGGTGCCAGGCGGCGAGTTGCTCCGGCGTTTCCGGCACGCGGGAGGCAGGGATTTCCAGCAACGCCTCGCCGCCGAACACGCGATACAACGCCCCCAGCGTGTACACCTGCCCCGGCGGATAGAAGCAGTAGTAGTTGCGGCGGCTGTCGGCGGGGACGGCCATCGTGCCGTGCTTGGCCACGCCGATGCCCGACTGGTGATACATGTAAAAATCATCCGATGGCACGTAAGGAATGGTAAGCAAGACCACCGCCCTGCCGACGGCGGCCAGCGCGAACACCGCGAGAATCCACCGCCATGCCGACAGCGACAGCAACGCCCGCCGACACAGCCACAGCGTCGTCAACAACACGCCGCCGCCGACAAACCCCGCCCATGCCCAGATTTTTTCGCCAAGAAACGGATCGTCGCCGGATTCCGAACCGGGCATTAGTCCCCGCCTGACCAGTTCGCAAATGAACACCAACCCCGCCAGCGAGGCCGTCCACATCGCCCAAAGATATCCCACCCGCACCCGCCGCCAACGCGGGGAAGGATCGGACGGAATTGTCGCAGAATCGTCCATGTGGGGTTCGATTACCGAATGTTCAGCGACGCTTCGTCGTACGTGATGCCCAGCGGGGCGATTTCGACGGCCTTTCTGCCGTTTTGCGACTGTACCGTGCCAGCGTGCCATGCGGTATAGCCGGTTTGTTTCGCGGCGGCGAGCACGGCGGGAGCGTCCTGCGGGGCGACGTACAGGGCGAAGCCGACGCCCATGTTGAACGTGCCGTACATGTCGGCGGGGCCAAGGCCTGCCGCGTCGGCGATGGTCTGGAACACCGGCTGGGGCATGCCGATCGTCTCGATGTTGTACACAAACGGCGCCGCCGGGCGCATGAGTTTCCGCCACCCGTGGCCGGTCATGTGGACGGCATAGTGCAGATGGATATTCGCCTTCTGACAGGCTTCGACGAGGCGGACGTAGATGACGGATGGATCGAGCAAGGCCTGGCCGTACGGTCTGCCGTCGGGGCCGGGCGTGAGGTAGCCTTGCGGCAACCGGTCGGCCAGGGCGCGGCATAGCGTCAGGCCGTTAGTCTGCACGCCGTTGGACGCGACGAAGACAATCGCGTCTCCATCCGCTACGTCACCGGCGATGTAGTTGGATTTCGGGCAGATCATGCCCATCGCCGAACCGCCGAGGATGACCGTTTCGGGGTTGACCATGCCTTTGAGGACCTGCGTCTCGCCGCCCGCCCAAGCCGCCCCGGACTGCCGGCAGCCCTCGGCGAATCCCTCGGCCAGGTCGGCCGCCCGGCGGGCGTCGGCAAGATACTCCGCGTCGCCCAGAGCAGCGTACATGGCCACCGTAACCGGCAACGCACCCGACGTGGCCAAGTCGTTCACGATCGTCGACACGTTGTCGATGGCGACGTTGGCGTAGAAACTTTGTCCTGTGAGTTTGTACACGGCGTCGGCCACCAGGACTTTCGTGCCCAGCGCCTCCTCGACGTGCGCAATGTACGCCTGTGGGGTTTCGAGAATGTAACAACTCTCGCCGCGAATACCCGCCGGCTCGCTCAGGCCGTGGCGGGCCAGATTGCCCGCCGTCTGCCACGCCAACTTCTGGCAGGCCCTCTTGAACGTATCAAGCACGTCGTAATTCACGCCGGCACTTTTATAATCTAACTTTGCCATAGACGGTTTCACTCCGAAAGCCACACGATACACAGGATTCCCGTGACTTCGTTAATACTATAACGCTACGGACGCTCAAACAACAGGCTGGACATTCCAAGCCCCGACAGGGGCGCCTTGGGTAGCCCAGGGTGAGCGGTACGCCGCGAACCCTGGGGACAAGGCCTTTTTTCATTTCTTCATCGTGCCTGACGCCACTGGCTGAGGTCGCGCACGCGGGCCTGTACGACTTCGAACGGCGCGAACAAGGGAATGTGTAAGCCGTTCGAAGCCGTACTCACGCGATGGTGCGACTTCGGCCAGTGGCGTCAGGCATAATGAATGAAATTCACAAACGCCCGAATCCCAGGGTTCGCGGCGTACCGCTCACCCTGGGCTACCCAAGGCGCCCCTGCCGGGGCTTGGCACATCCAGCCTTTTGGAAAGTCCAGCCGTATGCAAATGCCATAACGTTACCGTACTGACTGGTCAACCAATCAACCAGTTAACGAGAATCGTTCATTTTCACCCACACGCCGCGTTATACCAGTTTCCTCAAAATCGACTTCACGACGCTCAGGTCGTCCTCGTGGCAGGCGAAGCCGAAGCAGGCCTTGGTGGACAGGCTGGCCGTCACCTTGCCCTTCGGCCCGGCGAAGCGGACGCTGGCAGTGGTGATGAAATCGGCATACTGCTCCAAAAACTCCTTGCCGTGCTCGGAATCGAGAAATTTCGGCGAATACGGGCCGATCATGAACGAATTGTGCGCGTACTCGCTCACGCGGATCGACCGAAGCTGGAGATTCTTCGTGTGCTGGGCAAGTTTGTCCAGCGAGTCGGCCACCTCGATCTCGATGCCCTCCACGACCACCGGCAACGCGAGACAACTGGATAAAAACGCCCCGACCTGTTCAATGGCCGAGGCGGAACCGGCGTACACTTCCAGCTGCTCCGTGTCGGGCTTAATGCCGAACGGATAGACCGTGACCCGCTCGACGACGTCGCTGGTGAGCTCGCTGGTCTCGGCGTTAAGCCGCTGCACCGTCTGCTGCGTCTTGCGAATAATCGTGCCAAACAACGTGGAATCGGTGGCCTGGTGATTGAGCACGCCGTACTCCTCGGTCGGCGGCAGGCCAAATTTCCCCATCAACTCGCCCACCTTCTTCGGGGCAGGACACCCCTTGACGCGGGCAATGTTCATCTTATACGAAGCCATTGTGGAACGTCCTTCCAAAAGGACGCATCATACTGAAAGGCGACCCCGTCGCCAAGGGAGAGTTCGCAGGGCGAACGCATCTAAATTCGCCCATTTTTTCGTGAAAAGACTGTTAGACTATTAGGCTGTTAGACTGTTAGGCGCCGGCTTATGAAGGATTTGGACCTGATTTCTCATAAGCCTCTCCCTAACAGTCTAACGGGCTAACAGCCTCACAAACGGTCCCATTGCGAAGGATCACGCGAAAACGATAAAATTTTGATGCGATGGCCCTGTCGTTATTGACCTCGCCGCCGCAACCTGCCACACTACAGGCCGGTAAACCAAGGAGCGTTTGGATGGAACGATTCGCCAAAAGCATGGTGTTGGCGGCGGCGGTGGCGCTGGCGGGATGTGGCATGTTCACGTTCCCATTCCCGCCCACGCCGGCGACGCCTCAGCCGAAAATCGACACCGAGGCCGCCATCGCACACTACGTCCGGTCGCAGGGCATGACCGACGCGGCCGCCCTGGCCGAACTCGACAAGGCCCTCCAGGCCGACCCCACCCTCTCCGTCGCTCACGCCGCCACCGGAGACATCCACCGACGCCAAGGCAACATCGAAATGGCCCGGCAGGCCTACGAAGCCGCCTGCTCCGCAAACCCCTACTACTTCAAACCGCACTACAACCTCGGCGTGCTCTACCAGCAACTGGCCGAAGCCGCCGAAACCGACTCGCTCTTCCAGAAATACCTCCTCCGCGCCTGCGAACTCTACCTCCGCGCCAACGCCATCAAAACCAACGACTACGACACCAACCTCAACCTCGCCGCATGCTACTTCCAACTCGGAAAATACCACCAGGCCGAGGAATACTGCCAGGCCGCCATCGCCATCGACGACGACCGACCCCAGGCCTGGAGCAACCTGGCCATCATCTACGACAACCAGAACAAGCTCACCGAGGCCATCGCCGCCTACCGGCAGGCCCTCGAACGGGACGTCCATCAGCCGCGACTGCACATGAACCTCGCCGCGTCGTACCTGCGGCAGGGATGGGTCAAGGACGCCGTCGCCTCCTTCAAAGCCGCCGCCGTCATGGACAAAACCCTCGTCGAACCGCATCTCCAACTGGGCGCGTGCTACTACCGGCTGAAGGACCTCAACAACGCCCAGGCCTCCTACGAACACGCCGCCAGCCTCGCACCGAAAAACGCCGAGGCCTTCCGGGGCATCGGCATCGTCTGCATGGCGAAATACATCGCCGACAAAGACAACCCCGACCTCCGCGAACAAGCCCTCGACGCCTGGAAACGCTCCCTCCAACTCAAACCCAACCAGCCCGATCTCGTCAAACTGCTCGAAAAATACAAACCGAAATACGACGAAACGGGACTGTGACGAAACGCGGGCGCGAGCACCCGCGCGGCGGCCAATGATGCGGCGGGTTGGCTTGCCGTTTTGCGCTGTTGCAACAGCGCAAAACGGCAAGCCAACCCGC
>WRDM01000052.1 GCA_009783465.1 Phycisphaerae bacterium
ACGCATGGTACGTGACGCGGGCGTCTGGCCCGCGTGTGGCGAGGGCATCTTGCCCTCGCGGATCGTTCCACACCGTTTGCGCCGTGGAAAAATCAGGTGTTTCGTCGTCGGACGCGGGCGCTCACGCCCGCGAGACACGCGGGCAAGATGCCCGCGTCACGTACCATGCGTTCGCCCTGTTTCGATGACCGAATTTCCCTTGCCATTTCCCGAAACTGTGGGATACTACTGTGTGGCGGCGCAGATGGTGTGCCGTTGGAGTTGTCTATTCATTTCCGTGAGGAAGGAGATTGCTATGTGCAGGCTTGCGATGACAGTATGTTTGGCCGTGGCGTTGGCGGGCGGCGCGTTGGCCAATGTGACCGACTTTGGCAACCCCTCCAGCGTGAATCTGCTGGAACGCTGGAACCCCGACGGCACGTACGGCGTGACGACGACGGTCACGTGCACCTACCTCAATCCCGACGGCACGGTGAAGTCCAAGGAAGTGTTGACCTTCATCGACGGCGTGTGGACCATCCTTTCGTACAATGCCGACGATGACCTGCTCTGGACGACGCCCCAGGCCGGCATGTACATCAGCGGCGGCAGTCTGGACCGTCTCCAGGCCTACGCTCGCGGCGGCAATGCCCTGCGGTTCGGCCATGGCGGCAAGGACGACGACCGGCTGATCGAGATCGCGTACACGTTCGACTCGGCCATCACCGTCGACAAACTCGTCGCCCACTTCTCCGGCGGCGATCATTCGCCCACCAACTACGCGTGGTTCGCCGACGGCGCAGCCATTCCCTCGGCCTCCGTCGCCAGGCCTGCCGATCCGTTCGATCAGGACAATTACGTTCGGCTGACGGGTTACGCGTACGAACACACGCTGACCACCCCCGTGACGGGCACGACGTTCACGTTCCAGACCTTCCTGGAAGGACGAACGTGGACCGGAGAACCGGATCTGAACTGGTATCACGTCGCCGAGATGCACGTCCTGGGGATTTACCTGGCCAAGGACAGCGGCCAGTCGCTGGCGATGGACGGCACGTACAACATTTTCTACCAGGAGCGCAACGCCCCGACCATGGCGTGGGCCGATCCCAATCGAGAAGGCGAGCCCGGCGTCCCGACCGGCTGGACCGATCTGAGAAATGACAACAACGGTTCAAAGCCCTCCGTCCATGCCGGCAGCGCGACGTGGGCGTTCGAAAACACCTACGAACTCCAGGGCATGATGCTCACGCAGTTCGACCGGGGTCGGCACATGCAAGCCCCGCTGCTGGAAGCCAGCACCGACGGCGTGAATTGGACAACCCTCTGGGACAACGGCGGCAACAACTACGTGTGGGACCCGGATAACGCCCTGTACATCCCCTTCGAAAACGCCGGTATCCTCGCGTCGTACGTTCGGCTGTCCTGGGGCGACCATGACGGCAGCAACAGCGGCGAAGTCGATATCACGCAGTTCCAGCTCTTCGGCAAGGCCATCCCGGAACCGGCGACGATGACCCTGCTGGCCCTGGGCGGCGCGGCGCTGCTGCGGAGGCGGCGGTAATTGGAATCCATTCGTTAACACTCATTTTACGGAGAATGAAATCATGTATCGAACGGCAATAGCGTTGAGTTTGGCCGTGGCCTTGACCGGCAGCGCGGTGGCGGATCTCGTGGCGGACCCCGTGACGACATTCACGGATTACGCGAACGTGAATCTGCTGGAACGCTGGAACGCCGACGGCACCTACGGGCTGAATTTCACGGGCACGTGCACCTATTACGGCAGTGACGGGTATTGGGCCCCCGGCAGTCCGGGATCGATATGGGAAACCCTGACCGACGCCACGCCGACGAGCGTGGTCTCCACCAGCGATTTCCTGTCGAAGGGCATCCTCCCCACCAACGGGTACGCCCCCCGGCACCTGGTTGACTACACGCCGTGCTCCTTCGGGTATCAGCGCAGCGGCAGCACCGCGGACAACCGGGTGATCGAATTCACGTTCGATCTCGGCGGGGAGGTCACGATCGACCGGCTTTTCTGCACCTGGCGTGCGAATAATCATGCCACCAACAATTACCAGTGGCTGGATGACCAGGGCAACGTGATCGTCGACGTGTTCGATGCGGATCGTTTCATCGGCGCGCAGTGGGATACGCCCAACCAGGCGACAACGGGAACGGTGACGACCTCGTCGCTGACGTTCCGCATCTACCTCGAAGGCGCGGGCGACTTCGTCAACGCCGGCCTGGGCGGGCTGGGCGCGTATCTGGCCTCCGATTCCGGCCAGCAGATCACGATCGACGGCACGTACAATATCTTCCACCAGGAAACCGCCACACCGACGGGGTTCTTCAACTCCGCGTGGACTGACCGTAGCCTGACCGGCGCCAGCGGAAAACCCTCTGGAGGAGCCGACAGTTGCACGTGGACGTTTTCGCAGGAATACACGCTCACCGGAATGATCCTGACGCAAGGCTGGAGCAACGACCGCTACCTGGCCAAGGCGAAACTGGAAGTCAGTCTCACCGGCGAGGACGGGGACTGGGAGACGATCTGGTTCGCGGAGGAGTACCGCTACGACCCGGAGACGGGCAGTTACATCGTGTTTGACACGGCGATGGATGCCAAATACGTCCGGCTGTCCTGGGACAACACGCAGAACCCGAACACCGTGGAAATTTACCAATTCCAACTGTTCGGATCGCCCGTCCCCGAGCCGGCGACGATGACCCTGCTGGCCCTGGGCGGCCTGGCGCTGCTGCGTCGCCGACGCGCTTAATCGCGGATATGGCTTGCCATTTTGCGCTGTAGATTGTTGTGCACGGTAAAACGTTCCACAACGAATGCACCTAAGGAAACAAGCGACGAGGTGTGGAATACTCCGCACCTCGTCGCTTGTTTCGTATCGGCACTCGTTACTCGTCGCTCATTACTTCTTCTTCGCGTAGAACGACACCATCGTCGCCAGGGAGACGGACTTGATTTTGCTGGCGTTGCCCGCCTGGCCGAAGGCGGTCATGCGTTCCTTGCAGACGGCCTTCATGGATTCGCGGGCCGGGGCCATGTAGTCGCGCGGATCGAACTTGTCGGGCGTCTCGGCGAACACTTTGCGGATCGCGCTGGTGATGGCCAGCCGGTTGTCCGTGTCCACGTTGACCTTGCGGACGCCGTGCTTGATGCCCCGTTGAATCTCCTCCAGCGGCACGCCGTACGATTCCTTCATCTTGCCGCCGTACTTGTTGACCAGGTCCACCAGCTCACGCGGCACGCTCGACGAGCCGTGCATCACCAGGTGCGTGTTCGGCAGGCGGCGGTGAATCTCCTCGATAATGCTCATCTTCAACACGTCGCCCGTGGGCTTCTTGTCGAACTTGTACGCGCCATGGCTGGTGCCGATCGCGACCGCCAACGCGTCCACGCCAGTGGCGGCGACGAACCGCTCAGCCTCCGCGGGGTCGGTCACGTGATCCAGCCCGCTGCCGCCGGCGCCATGCCCGTCCTCGATCCCGCCCAGCACGCCGATCTCGCCCTCGACCGTCACGCCGAACGCGTGCGCGACGTCCACCACCTGCTTCGTCACCGCGACGTTCTCGTCGTACGTCGCGGGCGTCTTGCCGTCGGCGGCCAGCGAGCCGTCCATCATCACGCTCGTGAACCCCTGCTGAATCGCGCTGAAGCAGGTGTCCGGGGCATTGCCGTGATCCAGATGCATGGCCACCGGAATCTCCGGGTACAACTCCACCGCCGCCAGCATCAGGTGACGCAGGTAGGCGTCGTTGGTGTATTTCCGCGCGCCGCGGCTGGCCTGAATAATCACCGGCGAATTGGTCTCCTTCGCCGCTTCCATGATGGCCTGAATCTGCTCCATGTTGTTGACGTTCAACGCCGCCACGCCGTAGTTGTTCTCGGCCGCGTGGTCCAACAGAATACGCATCGGTACAAGCATTGTGTGCCTCTTTTCGGGTTCATTTTCCTCGGGCCGACGACCATTTCGCCGAACCCTGTCATGTTTCACGAGCGAAAAATTATAAGCGGCCGGCGGGACGGTGAAAAGCGGATTTTTTCGATCGGATTTTTTCGATCGTCGGTTTGTTGGGTGCGGTTGATGATCTGGCACGGTGCTTTTGGTGTTGAAGACAAAGCGATTGGCTGTTTTTCCACGCAAAATCAGGAACGTCCCATCCTGCCAAAATGAAAATTCACACCCCGACCGTTTGCCTTGCCACGCCCGTCTGGGTGGGATACACTAGGAGTGCCTGCTTGCGAAGCACTCGCCGCGCGCGAGGTTGTCGAGAGGAATGGGATGGCGTCGTACACGAAGATCCGAGAAAATTCTGGCTTTACCCTGATCGAGCTGCTGGTCGTCATCGCGATCATCGCATTGCTGGTGAGCATTCTCATGCCGTCGCTGGCCAAGGCAAGAGACCTCGCCCGGCAGGCGGTCTGCGCCGTGCACATCAGCAACCAGCTCAAGGCCGTTGTGATGTATTCCCACGATAGTGACGACCGGATTCCCGCCGGTCCCAGCGATGTGACAATGGCGACCGGGACGCAGCTGAACCAGATTGCCGACAATGAAATCTGGCGAGGCGAGGAGCCGCTTCTTCCGGGGCCGACGATAACGTACAACACGCACGGTGCGATGATCCTGAAGTACCTTCCGCAGCCGGACATGGTGTTCTGCCCCGGCGACACCTCCAGCAACCCGACGAAGGACCGATTTCTCGCACACTTTGTCGCTCACGCGGGCAAGGACTGCCCCGAACGAAACAAGGACATCCGCTGTTCGTACGCATACCGCCAACTCGGTGGCCAGGAGGACAGAAGCAATCCGAAGGACCGGCTCTCCAACATGGGCAAAAATTCTGCCCCGGAGGATAATGGACAAAAGGTGTCGGCCCTCATTTTTGACATGAACAGCACCATAACCGGCACGCCGACCCGTCTCAATCACGGGGGCAACAAGGTTAACGTGGGATTTCTCGACACGCATGTCATCACGCGGGACAACAAAGACGAGGCGTTTACGACGACCAATGCCAAAATGGGACCGGCGGCATACAACTTCGCCAACCTGATGGACAGAATCCTCGAACACGCCGACACGTTCGGCCAGTGAGACGGTGGCATTCGGGTTGCTGCCGTAAATGGTGCCAAAAAACGCGATTTCGTGGGCGACGGACTGAAGGATGTCGATGGGAGCGCCGATCTATCGCGAGGGGACTGGCGGTGTCGGCACAAAACATCCATCGCGTTTCTTTGTAATTCGTACATCCGGTACTCCTCGAAAAAGGGAACACCAGTCGACGTTCCGGCGTATCATTGGCAAGATGAATGAGCTGTTTTTCAGTCCGTTGATGCGTCGGGGGAATAGCGGCCGGTTGATTCGTCGGATGGTGTGGGAGGCTGCGAAGTCCTGTGCGCTGGGCGGACTGTATCCGGGACGGATCGAGAAGCACTGGTTCCGCGTGGAGCGGCTGGACATGCCGCTGCCGCGGCTGGGGGCGGCGTTCGACGGCGCGAAGCTTGTCCACATCAGCGACGTGCATTGTTCGCTCATCGTGCTGGAGCGTTACCTGCGGCAGTGCGTCGACGCCATCAACGAACTCGACGTGGATTTCGTCGCCGTCACGGGCGACTTTATTACGCACGGCCGATACTACGCCAGGCGGGTCGCCCGCATCCTCGGCAAGCTCTCGCCTCGCGTGGCCACGCTGGCGTGCCTGGGCAATCACGATTACGGCGTGTTTTTCCCCAGCCGCCTTGGCGACAAACATGGCCTGGCGGACTACATCGCGGCGGAGTTGTCGCACCAGGATATTTTCGTGATGCTCAACGAGTCGCGTGTATTTCGTCGCGGGTCGGCGGCGATTCAGTTCGTCGGGCTGGAGGATTTATGGTCCTCGCGGTACGACGTCAAGCGGGCGTTCGAACAGGCCCGCCGCGACTTGCCGACCATCGCCCTGGTGCACAACCCCGACGCCGCCCACGACGCCGCCCGCCACGGCGCCGACCTCGTCCTCGCCGGCCACACGCACGGCTCGAAACTCCAGCGATACATGCCCACTCACACCGACTTCCACGCGGGCATGTACCCGCTGGGCGACAACAAACACCTCTACGTCACGCGAGGCATCTCGTACGGAAGACGAGTCAACGTCAACGCCAGGCCGGAAATTACGGTGTTTACACTACGAGGGGATTCGGATGCCCGGCGGTGAAATCGTGGCGTGGATTCGAGGGAAGCAGAGCCACTAGCCACCAGCCACAAGCCACCAGGGTTTTCGCGTGCATGTTGGTAAATATACTCCTCCCGTTCGAGAGAATGGTCTCAAGGCTCCGCAGACTCGAAGGTTTAGGCTCGTTGGCTTGATCTTGGTGTCTGCGAAGCATCGGGGCCGCTCTCTCGAACGTATGAAGCACTTTTACCAACGCGTACGGAAAACCCTGGTGGCTTGTGGCTGGTGCGCTAGTGGCTCTGCTTCCCTTGAATCCACGGTCAATCTTCACCCACGCGCAACGAAACCCCTATTCGTATCCATGCGTCGCTTTTTCCACGGGGAAGTAGAGGATGAATTTGGCGCCGTGGCCTTCGTCGGACTGGACTTCGATTCGGCCTCCCATTTCCACGGCGATGCTGTGGACAACGCTGAGTCCCAGGCCAGGATTGGCGCGGTCGCCGCCGAGGAGGCCTTTGGTGGTGAAGAACGGCTCGAACACCAAAGGCAGGTGTTCGTGTTTGATGCCGTTTCCGCTGTCGGCGAAGATCAACACGACGTCCTCGCCGCGGCGGTCGACCGTGATGGCCACCTGTCCGCCGGCGGGCATGGCTTCCTCGGCGTTGGTCAGCAGGTTGCCGAGCGCCTGGTGCATGCGGTTGGCTTCGACGGCCACGATCGGCACGGGATGCAGGTCCAGCAGGAGTTCGATGTTTTTTTCCGTCAGCGGCCGCTCGACCAGGTGCGAGAAGGTGAGCACGACTTCGGTCAGGTCGGCCAGATCGGCGCGATGGCTGGGGGGTTCGGAGAACGACAGCAGGCTGTGGGTGATCTGCGCCGCCCTCGCGGCGGCCTCGGCGGCCATCTGAAGCGCCCGCCGCATCGCCTGCGGGTCGCCGCTGGTGAGGGCGAAATCCACGAACGTCCCCACGCCGCCCAGAATGCTGTTGAAATGCTGCGCCACGCCGCCGGCCAGCGTGCCCAGCGACGCCATCTTCTCGGCCTCCACCAGCCGCTCCGACAGCCGCGTGCGCGGCGTCTGGTCGAGCACCCACGCGGCCACGCCCTGGGCAGGGCCCCACTCCTGCTCGCCGGGGATCGGACTGAGCACGATGAGAACGTCCCGCTGCGTCATGCCATCGGTGAGGCGGACCTCCAGTTTCTCCATCTCACCCTGCTGCACGACCCGATGCATCAGTTTCGCCAGCGGCGCGCGACGTTCGGGCGGGACGGCCTCCTCCAGCGGTCTGCCGAGCATCCGCGACGCCTCCACGCCCAGCAGCGACTCGGCCGCCGCGTTCCAACTTACAATGGAAAACGCCGCATCGGTGGCGATGACCGCCACGGCCGCGTGTTCGACCAGCCGCTGAAAAAATGGCTCCGCCGGCAGCGACATTCCGTTCAACCTCCGCCGTCTGGCTAATTCGCCAGCGCGCGTATCGTCCGCCCGGACTGGACGGGAATTTTCCGTATCGTGGGCACAATCACCAGGATCGTTTCGCATTCGAGCCCGTCTTTTTGATGCACCAGGAAATGCCTCCCCACGCTCAGGCGGCGGCGCGACTCGGCGCCAGGGCCCGCGACAAGAATCTCGCCGCTGGCCATCATCAACTGGAACGTGCACGCGTCCAGCGTAAAGAAGTCGGACTCGTATACAAGGGTCGGCCCGACGCCGGGGACGTTCTGCGGGCGGGCATATTTTTCCTTCGAGCGGATCTGCGGCACGCCCCAGACGACCAGTTTGCTGTAGTCCATCTCGCTGGGGCTACAGATGAGAACCAACACGTTATCGCCGGGCGGATAATCCCGGACACTGGCGGTGCGGTCGGAGAAGATCGTGGACATGTTCTGCCAGCCCTGGTCGGTTTTGAGCGTGACGATCAGCGGCGTGCCGGAGGGCACGAGGCTTTTGGTTTCGACGAGTTTTCGCCCGGTCATCTCCTGGAGCACTTTTTGCAGGTCCAGCCAAACGCCTGGCGGCGCGACGCCAAGCCGGATGCCGTTCTGCGCCATCGTGGCGTCCCGGACGGCCTGGGCACGCTCCTCGTCAAGGTAGCTCCACAATTTTTCCGATCGGCTGGCCACGCCGACGGGCACTTCCACCGACAGGATCCGCACCTCGACGAAGTGCATCGTGGGCGCGACCCCATCGTCGTCGTCACGCCCCGCGTCGCCGCCGGCCGACCCGGCGGTCGGAAGCGGCTCCCAAGGCCAATTCTCCCAATGCCAGTCGCACCCGCCGGCAAACACCAACACCATCACCAATACGACGAACCTCATACCACTATGCTACAAGGCATCGCGGGTTGTGACAAGGGAAGAAGCGCCAATGGGATTCGCGACGCGTGGGTGAATGAGGGCCATAAATGTAAAGGAATCGTTTTAGTTAACTGGTTGACTAGTTAACTAGTCAACCAGTTAACTAAAACGATTCCCTCGAACGCACCGTACGATTTTACCGTCGAGACAAGCAACTCACACGGTCTGCTTCTGCGGTTTCGGCGCGTGCTTGATCGCTTTTTCCGCCAGGAAGCTCAGACTGCTGACGTAGAAGAAGCCGAACGCGAAGATAGCCAGGAACGGCGCGGTGATCAGCGCTTTGCCGCCCATGACGACGCACCAGATCAGGCAGGCGGTCATATAGATGCCCACCACGAATTCCACGTAGGGCACCCAACGGGTTTTCTTTTTCCTGGGCCTGGCCTCGGCGGCCAATTGGAGGTCGCCGTATTTGGGCGTGCGGACGAAATCGCTTTTCTGCCCGAAGAACGCTTCCAGCACAGCCTTGGCGTTGGAGAAGCACATGCCCACGCCCAAGGCCATCATCAGCGGCATGTATTTGCACGCCTCGATGAAACTGCCCCGCGTCGAGAGCTGCCCGGCGATGTAGAACACGTTGGCCGATATCGTCGCCATCGCGAACACGCCCAGGTCGAACAGTATCCGCCACATGCTCTCCCCGCCGCCACGGAGCATCATGGCCGGGTAGAGCATCAGCACGAGCAGGCACATGTACAGGTGCATCGTGAAGCCGGTGAGGTGGAAAAAGGCCTCGACCTTCACCTTCAACGACGCCCTGGAGAACATCACTTTCGGCAGCAGCTTGAGCGTGGTTTGCGCGCCGCCCTTGGTCCAGCGGTGCTGCTGGGCTTTGAACGCGTTCATTTCCGGCGGCAGCTCGGCCGGGGCGGTCAGTTCGGGCAGGAACACGAATTTCCAGCCCTTCAGTTGCGCGCGGTAGGAGAGATCGAGGTCCTCGGTGAGCGTGTCGTGCTGCCAGCCTCCGGCGTCGTCGATGGCGGATTTTCGCCACGTGCCGGCGGTGCCGTTGAAGCTCATGAACCGCTCGGAACGGTTGCGGGCGATGTGCTCGACGATGAAATGGCCGTCGAGGAAAATCGCCTGCGTGCGGGTCAGGAGGCTGTCGGTACGGTTGAGGTGATCCCACCGCGCCTGCACGACGCAGACGCGCGGGTCGGTGAAGTAATTGATCGAGCGGCGGAGGATGTCCGGCGCGGGAATGAAATCGGCGTCGAAAATCGTGACGAACTCGCCTTTGGCGGTCGCCAGGCCATACGTCAGGGCGCCGGCTTTGAACCCCTCGCGGTTGTCGCGATGGATGTACTCCATGTCAAAACCGCGCTGCCGCATCTCCTGGACGACTTTGGAGGCAATCTCCACGGTGTCGTCGGTGCTGTCGTCGAGCACCTGGATCTGCATTTTCTCGCGGGGGTAGTCGATCTCACAGGTGCTCTCGATGATCCGCCGGGCGACGGCCCGTTCGTTGTACATCGGCAGTTGAATGGTGACGACGGGCAGTTCGGCGAACTCCCCCGCCGCCTTCGGCGCGTTGCGCCGATGCCGATAATACAGGTACACCAGCACGTACCGGTGCAGGCCGTACATTGAAACCAGCACCAGCATCGTCGTATAAAACGCCAGGAACGCGTCCTTACCTAATTCAAGCCAATCCATGAACGACCGCCTTTATCGCAACGTCGCCGTCGCGTCGTCGCCGTCTTTGTCGTCTTCGTCGTTTTTGTTAAAAAACGTCCGCCATGCCGCAGGCACGAAAATGCAACCCCTCTCGGATTACGCCATTGTAATCGACACAAACGATTTTCGTCAAGCGCGGGAACAGGGGTTTTCAGGGCGAACGCATGTAACGTGACGCGGGCGTCCCGCCCGCGTGTGGCGAGGGCATCTTGCCCTCGCTGGCTGTTCCGCACGACTGGCGTAGTGAAAACGTCAAGGCTTTCGCACAGCCAGCG
>WRDM01000053.1 GCA_009783465.1 Phycisphaerae bacterium
ACTCACTCACTCACTCACTCACTCACTCACTCACTCACTCACTCACTCACTCACTCACTCACTCACTCACTCACTCACTCACTCACTCACGAACCCGGCGTGGTTTTACGTTGATTGAGTTGTTGGTTGTCATCGCGATTATCGCGTTGTTGGTGTCGATTCTCATGCCGGCCCTGGCGGGGGCGAGACAGCTTGCCAAAACGACCGGCTGTCTGATGAACCTCAAAAGCCAGGGGCACGCGTTCACGTTTTTTTCCGACGAACACGACCAAACCGTGCCCACCGCCTTCATGTACCCGCATCCCGAAGGGCTTGGCCAATATCTGCATCGGCCATATCAAGAGCTGGTCAACGGCGCGCCGGACAATGGATTCAAAGGCTACGGCGGGCAGGGTACCGCGTACATGAACCCGGCCAAGGGCATTTCGTATGCGCCGCAGTTTGTGTGTCCGACGGTCGCGAATCCGGCCGGCGACAACGACGACCCGCTCGGCAACGCCCCCAACAGCGCGTACATTCATTACGGCATCGGCATGTGGACGACGTTTTACTGGTACGACGCCCGCTACGGCAGACGCGTGGACATGCGGCGGTTCGACGACCTCAAACCGTTCCTGAACGCCGACATCGAAAGCGACGTGACCGCCGCGAACGCGGACTTCGTGTTTTCCCGCAACCTCTTCGCGGCCGGGGCGTCCAACGGTATCAGTCCCGCCCGATTCAGCCTGGTTGCCGACAATTACGCATACTGGTTCCTCAACGGCACCCGGCCTGGCGGCGGCGTACGCTACCGCCACAAAGATCGCGCCAACGCACTGATGCTGGACGGCTCAGCCAGAGCGGTCTGGGAAATCAGCGCGTACGGCTGGCACGTGCTGAAGGAATAGCCACAGCCTTTTCACGGCGTCGCCGTTCGGAGTTGCCAGATTTCCACGACGGGGTCTTTCATCCAGCCGCGGTCGATTTTCACGTGGTCGGCCAGGTCATAGTTTGACCGCAGCACGTCGTCCATGCCGTAGTCGGCCAGGATGGTTCGCCACTCCTCCCGCAGCAGGATGAGTGTCGGCGGAGCGGCGTTGAGGTCGTCGATGATCCGCTGGTATTTCTGCGAGGCCGTGGAAGCCGGCGTGTCGACGAACAAGAACTCGTTGATGTACACGCGCGGCGTCGGACTCCGCACGCCGGCTTGCAGATACACGTACGTGATGTGCACGTCCGACGCCCACACGGACCGCCCCGCCGCCCGCGCGTGCACCCGCCGGGTCAACTCGTCGCCCTCCCACTGCGCCATGGGCCTGGCCAGCCGACTCGCGACATGGCCGAACTGGTGATTGACGTAGGCCAATCGTTGCGGGCCTCCGAACAGCGAACCGGGGCCGAAAACGGCGACGCTCTCGCACAGCACCGTCGGCACGCCGAAAAACAACGCCAACGACACCGCCGCCGCAACCCGGCCTCGACGCGTGGAAATCGTCCCGACGCAATACACCGCAAACATCACGCCGAAAACCGCCAGCAACGACATCGCGGGCACCAACTGCAAATAATAATGGCCGTAGTCGCGCCCGCTGATGCTGGTGGCCAGGAAACTCACGACCAGATCGGCCAGCACCACGACGACCAGCCCGTTGGTGCGTCGGCGGAATTCGCGGCAGGCCGCCCCGGCGGCGCCAAACACCGCGGCCGACAACACCAGCCAGTTGATCAGCGTGAACCGCTCCGCCACGACGAGGAAATTCATGATCAGTCGCTTGAACAGCGGCTTCTTGCCGGGGTCGTTGCCGGTGTAGATGAAGTTGAACGCGATCACGTCCAGCCAGTCGCCCAGCGCGCCCGTGGCGAAAAAATACGCGACAAACGCCGCCACCGGAATGGCCGCCCCGAACGCCATCCACGGCAGACACCGCAGCGGACGGCGGCGGTCCGTTTTCGTCGGCCAAGCCAGCCACACCACCCACGGCAACGCCGTCAGGAGAAACGGCTCCTTGCACAGCACCGCACAGCCAAACGCCGCGCCGCTCAGCACCGCCAGCAGACACGACCGCCGCACGCCGCCCTGCCGCGACGCGACCGCCGCCGCCACACCCGCCAACGCGAACACCACCGCGTACTCTTCCGTAAAATTGCCGCCCTGGAAAATCAGCGGGTGATACAGCAAGATCACCAGAATCAACGACGCCAGCCCCGCCAGCCACACGCGACGAAACATCAGCCACGCGACGAAAAACGCCAGCCCCGCCGCGACACCGCCGAAAAACCGCTCCATCTGCCGGACCGAATCAAGGGACGTCCCGCCCGCCCACAAGGCCGCCGCGTTGAGAAACGCAATCATGGGAGGCTTGTGATCCCACGCGTCGCGGTAGAGCACGTCGCCCTGGAGCATGTGCCACCCTACCGCCGTAAACACGCCGCTGTCCCCCCGCGGCATCTCCGCGCTGACATAATGCACCCCGCGCGAACCGACGTACATGCAGGCCAGCAGCACAACGACAAACACCGCCGCATGCGGCCTGCGTCGCGACTCCGCCGGAGCATCGGTTGTCGTGGCTCTCTCAAGCATTTGGAACGATTTTACCATGGTGTGATAACCATATCGTGTGTGCTCATTTTTCTGCGACAGGCAAACGCAGATGCATTCCTTTTTTCACATGACTTTCGTGAACCACCGCTTCTCACTCACGCATCGCATGATTTTCCGCACACCTCCCGCGCGGCGTGTCGGCCTTGGCGGATGGCGTAGCTGGTACCACGGTCCTTGGGGTAAATCTGGGCCATGCTCGCCACGTGCAGCCCCGCGAGGGCGCACGTTGGCGGCGGAATCAGTCCGCTGTAATGCCGCACCACCACCGGCTGCGCGTACCGCGCGCGGAAGACATGGTGGCCGAGCACGTCCTGTCGCGTGAAGGCGGGCATCAGTCGCTGCATGTGTGGCAGCGAGTGAGCGAGGACGTCGTCGTCGCTCATGGCGTAGAGCGGCGCGTCGGCGGGCAGATACTTGGATAAATACACAATGTGTCGGCCGTACGAGGCGGGCGGCTCGAAATTCGTGTGTTCGATGATGCCCACGTAGGGGAACTCGGCGTCGTTGACGTTCATCCAGTAGGTTTGGCTGAGCGGTTTGCGGAGTTCGAGCACGAGGCAGAGCGCGGCGAGGTAGTCGATTTTCCGGCAGCGAGCGGCGTAGTCGGTGTCGTGCGGTTGGATGAGGTCGGCCAGCAGCGGCAGCGCGGGCGTTGCGATGACGACGTCGGCGGGCACGACGCCGGCGGCGGTGCGAACACCGGTGATGCGTCGCGTGTCGGCGGATCCGGCGGCCACCTCAAGCCCCGTGACGGCGGCGTGGGTGCGGACCTCACCCCCGCCGTCGCGGATCGCCTTGGTCAGGGCGTCGATCAGCCGCTCGAATCCGCCGTGCGGATAGACGAGCGTTTCCCGCCCGCCCTTGCCTCGGCTGGAGCCTCGCAGGCAAAGTTTGTTCCAGAGCCAGACGGCGGAGATCTCCTCGGCATACGGGCCGAATTTGCCGCGGAGCAGCGGTTCCCAGACGGTTTTGTACACGCGTGGCCCGGCCAGGTCGGTCAGCCACGACGCCGCGGTGCGATTCTCCAGCTCGCGCCAATCCTTCACGCGACGGGCCTTGAGCACCAGCCCGCCCAGGCGAAAACGATCGAGCAGGCCCAGGGGTTTGAATTTCAGCAGGTCCATCGGCGTGGAGAGCCGCCACACGCGGCCGTCGCACCAGGTGCCGGTGGAACTGGCGCGATACTGCAATGCGTCGCCGATGCCCAGTTCGCGGCAGAGGTCCAGCGCGTCGACGTCGTTGGTGAACCAGTGGTGGTAGAACCACTCCAGCGGCTGGTCCGCGCCGGAAAGGCGAAAACTTGCCGCCAGCCCGCCCAACGGATCATCGGCCTCCAGCACGATCAGCCGATGCCCCAGCCTCGTCAACTCATACGCGGCCGACAACCCGGCAAACCCGCCGCCGATCACGACGATCCGACGGGACGATAACGATGGTTCGTTCATGAAAATTCCCAATAACGGCTGTGTATTACAACCATTATCGGCGAAAATTCAGGCCGGCTGTAGGCGGCAGGACCCTCGACAACCCATCGGCGCCGTGAAACGGCACAGGGCGATCGCATTACCCATATTTGAACGCCGCGGCGCAGGTGCCTTCGGAGGAGATCATGCATGGGCCTACCGGGTCGCGCGGCGTGCAGCGGCGTGCGAACAGCGGGCAGTCGCGCGGCGAGCAGCGGCCAAGAATCACGTCGCCGCAACGACAGCCGGGCGGATCGTGCGACGGAAATTCGGGAATGTCAAACCGCCTCGCCGCGTCATACTCGGCCCACTCGCCACGAAGCGACAGCCCGCTGGCCGACACCTCGCCGATCGCACGCCAATGGGCGTCCGACGGCTCGAACACCTCCGCAAGCAACCGCATCGCGGCCTCGTTGCCCCCCGCCGATGCCGCCGGATACACACTCGCCGCCCGCGGCTGGCCCGCCGCCAACTGACGCAAAATCTCCGCCAGCCCCAGCACAATCTGCGACGCGTCGAACCCTGCCGTAACGCAAGGCCGGGCGTGCTCGCACGCAATCGTCGCGAACGCGTCAAAGCCGATAATCACGCTCACGTGACCCGGACACAAAAACCCGTCCACCGGCACGTCGCCGCTCGCCAGCAACGCACGCAGGATCGGCAGCATCTGCTTGTGCGCCGTCAAGGCAGACAAATTCCGCAACCCCAGTCGACGCGCCTCCTGAAACATCAACGCCGTCCCCGGCGCGGTCGTCTCAAATCCAATGGCCAGGAACACAACCTGCCTGTCCGTCCGACGCGACGCCAACTCCACCGCCCCGAGCGGCGAGTACACCACCTCGACCTCCGCCCCCGCAGCCCGTGCCGACGCCAGGCTGCCGTGCACGCCCGGCACGCGAATCATGTCCCCGAACGTCGCCACCACCACACCAGGCTGACGCGACAAAAAAACCGCCCGGTCCACAAACCCCGACTCCGTGACGCAAACCGGGCACCCGGGCCCGCTGACCAACTCCACATTCGCCGGCAGCAACCCCCGCAGCCCGCACCGCGCCACCGCCATCGTGTGCGTGCCGCACAACTCCATAATCCGCGCACGACGACCCGCCGACGCCAATCCGTCCGCCAGCGAACGAATTCGCTCGATGCCCGCCGCCACGCCAGCCGCGATAGGGGATGCGTCACGCAAGGCCGCTTCCTCCGTCGACGCTATCGTCGGCTTCCTTCAACAAATCAAACGTCTCCCTCGCCTGGGCCTCGTCAAGCGTGGCGATCGCATAGCCCGCGTGAACCAACACCCAATCGCCGACCCGCACGCCAGGCACCAGTGACAACACAATCTCCGCCCGATTACCGCCCACCGCGACAGTCCCCTTCCGCCCGTCGATTTGCTCCACCCGCGCGGGAATGGCTAAACACATGATCGTGCCCTTGTAATGTCCATGACGTCGCGCGGACCACCCGCGCTGCCGTGATGATACTACGGCCACAACGAAGTGGAAGGTTCCTTTCGCCGCGAATTTCGCGAATGACGCGAATTTTTCACAACCATTCGCGACGGTAGCATCGGTGCAGAAATTTATGTCGCACCCAACCAAACTCCGCCTCGCGACGTACCGATAGAGACAATACGGCTGTGTCGGTGTGGAACCGACCCGTGAAATGTGAATCGTGGCGATCTTGATTTCGACCACGGCCTTGGCGACACAAAAAGGCCAAAACGTTCATTGTCGTAACAACGAACGTTGGCGGGTTCGCGAATGCGTGTTCTGGAATTTAAGATTTTGTGATTCTGGCGAAAAATTTTCGCGATGCTGTTCGTTTTCGTCAGTTCACTGTGCATAGGTTGTGGAGTATTGTGGATTCCATGAAGTGCCGAGAGTTTCAAAAACGGTAACCTGTTGCCTTGTTTACTGTTACACAAAGCGAAAACCCGTGAACAAACGGGAAAAATTTTGTGAATAAGTTACCGGAAACCCTCTTGGCCTTATGGGGGTATCCGGGTATTCTCTTATATACATTGTGAGGAAGAGCCTAACAGGAGAGGTTTCGCGATGGCACTGAGTACTTGTCCGCATTGTAAAAAGACGCTGAAGGTTCCCGATGACTCGACGCCGCGCGCGTTGCGGTGCCCGTTGTGCAAAAAGATTTTCGAGCACGCCGGGGCGAACGACGGGCGGCTGACGTTGGACGGGCGGCGGTCAGCGTTTGCGGTTGCGCTGTCGAAATCGACGACGGGCGCTCCGACCGGCCCGAACGGCAACGGAAACCACGGCCCCAACGATAATTTCGGCGCCGGGACGTCAACGATTCTATCCGACGCCGACGAAGCCATGCTCCGCGAATTCGGTAGCGGCAGCGGCCTGCTGGAACTGACCCGCGAAGCCTACACCCAAGGCCCCAGCGATGTCCACGTTCGGGCGACGCCCACGCCGTCGCGAGGCGGCGGTCGACCGATGGCCGCCACGCCGGTCTCGGCGCCAGCGCCCGTTTCGGCGCCCGCCCAGGCCCCCGCGCCCACCCCTGCGCCAACGCCGACCCCGATGGCCGCGCCAAACCCCGTCGCCCCCGTCCCGCAGCCGATGGCCAGTGGCGGCGCGCCGGCGGACCCCAACTCGCCCGAACTGGAACGGCAGTTCTCCGTCGTCAGCATGGCGCTGACGATGGCCAATAAACTCGTATTGGCCCACAAGGCCGAACTGACCAACGTCCGCTCCAATCAGCGGCTGGCGTGGATGATCGTGACCGTGCTGGCGATCGTGCTGGCCGGCGCGGGCTGGTGGGGCATGGACAACCGCAACCGGGCCGACCTGGCCCAGGCGCAGATCGACACCGCGCTGGAGGCCGAGAAGATCGTCAAGACGCGGGCCAACAAACTGGAAAACGATCTCTCCAAGGCCTCCTCGGACCTTGAACTGACCAAGGGCAGCCTGCTCACCGCGCAAAACGACAACAAGACACTCCAAAGCTCTCTGGACACCGAGAAGGAACAGGCCAAGACCCTGAGGAGGGATCTGGAAAAAGCGAACCTGGCCGTCAAGGCGGCCGAGATCGCGCGGGACAAGGCCGCCCAGGAAGTCGCCGGCCTGGAGGCCATCCTCAAAGAACGCACCGCCAAAACACCGACGTCGGCGGAGGCGGAGTAGACAGAGGCATTACTCCACAACCTTTTTATATGTAATCGCGTTGTCGGGGTTGTTTCGGACGATGAGGATTTTTCCGGTCTGACGATAGGCGTCGTCTTTGCGTTCGGCGCCGGTGAAGGTCAGCGTGTCGCCGTCGCGGGTGTAGTAATAGAGGGTGGTCCGGTCGCCCGTGATTGACAGGCCGCCGTTGGTGACGAACCACTTGTTGACTTCGTAACCTTCCAGTTCGCGGTCGGTTTCCCAAAACATGAACCGCCCGGTGCCGTCGGCGTACAGTTGCAAAATGGCCGGCAGTTGCGGCATGTTGGGCAGGGCCGTCAGACGGTCCTCGCGATCCTGCTGGCAGACCCACTCCCCCACCAGCGCCGCCCGCTCGCTGACGCACCCCGTCGGCGCGTGCCTCACACACCCTGCCTGATCATGGCACGCCCGTTTCGTCGTCTGATAGCTGACCGAACATCCCGCCAGGAGAGCCACCGCCACCAACGCCAGCAGAACGGTTGTTGTTTCACGAATTGCCATGTCGGCTCCTTTTTGCGTAATTGCGCACTATGTTCACCACGGGCGAAACGTCCGTGATTATTCGTCTTTTCGGGTGTACGTCACTTCGCCCTCGAGGGTCTTGTTGCGCGACTTGCCGTCCGAAACCATCACAACCCGCCCGTTGGACAGCGTGAGCGTCGAACCCGACAGCGTATAGTCGAACGTGGCCGTCGCCGTAAACGTGACGTCGCCGTCGTCATCGTATTCGATTACCGAGATGATCAGGCTGGCTTCGACCACTTTCCATGTGACGCTGACCTCTTCATCTTCGTCCACGACGTCATCCCCATCCTCGTCGAAGAACGTCGCGGCCCCGTCGGCCAACAGTTCAAATGTCGGCGGAAAATCATCGCCCGCGTTCGCCGCAGTCCACGTGCCCACGAGGGCCTCGGCGGCGGTCAGGGCGGCATCAATCTTTTTCTGTTCCTGGCGAGTTTCGGCGGTCGGCGCGTCGGCCTCGGCGGGCTTGTCACTCTCAATGGACGCAATTGCCTCGATCCCCGCGGCCTTCAACGCCTTGGCTGCCGTGACGACGGGGTCGCCTTTTTTGTAGGTGGCGTTGCCGTCCCCGGTCTTGTGTTTCGTCTGGCCGTCCTCGACAAGCACGGCCCGCGCGTCGGACAGCGTGAGCGTCGAATCCGACAGCGTATACTCGTATGTGAACCTCGCTATGTCCGGGGGCCTGTCACCGTCGCTGGAATCGACAACCACCAGTGTGAGACGCCCGCCCGCCGCATCCCACGTCGCGAGGTCTCCTTCGCTGGCAAACGAAACGCCATCGGCGATCAACCGGGCCGTGCCATCGCCGAACAATTCAAAATCCGGAAGGAACCCCGAGTCGAGAGGATGCTTCTCCTCCGCAATCCACGGCCCCACGAACGCAGACGGCACCGCCACCCCGGCCGTCACCGCCCCGCCGCCCACCGGTGCCTCGCCGGTTCCCGCGCATCCCGCCAAAAGAGCCACCATCATCGACATCAGCAAAACAGTTGTTGTTCGACCAATCGTCATGTCAGCTCCTTTGTATACGAGAAACTGTTTTCAGTGGCTTGCCTGTTTGCGCTGTAGGACGTTCCTGACGGTGAAACGTACACTTGTCGACTTCGTCAAGACCGAGCGGGATTACGCGGATTTAAGGATTTAAGGGTTTTCGTTCCTGTACAATAATCCTCTAATCCGTGAATCCGCGTAATCCCGCTCGGTCTTGACGAAGTCGTATAAACCTATGTTTGCCGTCTGGAGTATTCTACAACGCAAACAGGCAGAGCCATCTCCACAATTCTCCGTTTCTCAGTCGCCGATGTTCATGCTCATCAGGAATTCGGCGTTGCTTTGGTATTTTTTCAGGCGGCTGATGAGGAGTTCCATGGCCTCGACAGGCTGCATTTCGGAGAGCACTTTGCGGAGGCGGCCGACGAGTTTCATCTCGTGCGGATCCAGCAGCAGTTCCTCTTTGCGGCTTCCGGAGCGGCTGATGTCGATGGCGGGCCAGATGCGGCGGTCGACCAGGCGGCGGTCCAAATGCAATTCGCTGTTGCCGGTGCCCTTGAACTCCTCGAAGATCACCTGGTCCATGCGGCTGCCCGTGTCGATCAGGGCCGTGCCGATCACCGTCAGGCTGCCGCCCTCCTCGACGGCGCGGGCGGCGCCGAAGAACCGCTTGGGCGCCTGCAACGCCGACGCGTCCACGCCGCCGGTGAGAATCTTGCCCGAGTGCGGCGCGATCGCATTGTACGCGCGGCCCAACCGCGTGATGCTGTCCAGCAGAATCACCACGTGTTTGCCGTACTCCACCATGCGTTTGGCCTTGGCAAGCACCATTTCGGCGATTTGTGCGTGACGCGGCGCGGGTTCGTCGAACGTCGAACTGATGACCTCGGCCCGCGTGTTGCGTTTCATGTCGGTGACTTCTTCAGGCCGTTCGTCGATCAGCATGATGATCACCACCGCCTCGGGGTGATTGGTGCTGATGGCGTTGGCGATTTTTTGCAGCAGGACGGTTTTGCCCGTCCGCGGCGGCGCGACGATGAGCATGCGCTGCCCGAAGCCGATCGGCGTGACGAGATTCACCACGCGCATGTTGATTTCCTTGGACACCGTCTCCAGGAAGACGCGCTTGTCGGGATGCGTGGGCGTGAGGTCCTCGAAGTTGATTTTTTCCGTCACGACGTCGGGCTGTTCGTAATTGACGGCCTCCACGCGGAGCAGGG
>WRDM01000054.1 GCA_009783465.1 Phycisphaerae bacterium
CCGACGCCAAGGCCGAGGGATATGCCGCCGTCGAGGGCTTTGCCATGAACCACGCCCAGCGGTACGAATGGGACTTCACCGGGCCTGCCCGCCTGTTTGAAAAACTGGGATTCACCGCGACGAAAACTCAAAATGGCGGCGTAGTCATGAGAAGGGAGCTGGAGGAGTAAGCACTGGTTATCATTTTGGGGGATACCCATCGCCGGTATGAAAAACGAAAATAATCCATGAAAAGGAAAACGTTATGAAACGTTCGATTTTTTCGGCGGTGTTATTGATGACGATTTGGAGCGGCATCGCCTGTTCGGAGCCGACTGCGGTTTCGACGAACTCCTCTGGCAACCAGAGCACGGCGGCGGTTCCGCTGTCCGATACGAAAGGGACGAAAGACATGAACAGTGAAAAAGTCTTACAGGGCGTTCCGAAGGCCTATTACGGGGCTGGAGGCGTCACGCCATTTCCGATATGTTTGAAATCGGATTTACGACATCGACATGGTTTGCCCGATCCTGAACACCAGTGAACACCAGGCCTCACCGTGTGTGTCACGGAGATTTTCATCCCAACAACATTTTGTCGGACGGCGAAAATCTGATGATCTGCGATTGGCAGAACATTCACATTGGAAAATGCTCGGGTGATTTCTCGTTTTTCCTGAAGCGTGGATTCAATTTCGGCATTGATCAAAGCGACGTCGTACTGTTTGATCATTATTATCATCAGTTGTCGCGGCACGCGCGTGAGCCGATTGATCGGCCGGTGTTGTGGAGAGAAACATACGCTTCGACTGTTCACAACTCTTTTCTGTTTTGGCCGTACCATTTGAAGCGTGCCGATTTTGCACGAACAAAATCCATTTATGATGGCATGATTCACGCCTTTGAAGAATTACAATGACAGCCACCGCACCAGGCCGGCGGGGGTTTCGTAGTGGACGGTCAGGTCGCCGAAGCGAAGCATGGCTTCCCGCGTGCGAGCCGGCCAGGTGGAAAAATCCTCGATGGACCACTTCGACCTGCGGCTCGTGCGGTAGACCGACACCAATGAGAAATGACGCCCCGCTGGGAATCGCGGCGGGATAGCCCAATCGTGATCCAGGATGCCCGTGACAGCGGCCGTCCGAGGTTGGGCGAGCGTCATCTGGGGCATCGGTCCCACCGTTGTGACCGCGTGCTCCTGCCAGCCGCAACGGACACGTTGGCGTAGCGGGCAGCTTTGGCATCTGCGCGGCTTTTTGGCGCGATGTCACGCGCGAACAGTCGGCGATGCGTGGTCATCGGCGTTTCGAAATCGGTTTTCGAATTTTCCGCCGCTACAGTCCGCATCGTCCCGCGGCGGGGCAGCGGGCGGCGTTGGCGCAGTCGCGTTTGGTGCCGCACGGCGAGGCCGGCGAGGACTGGTGGGCGGCGAAGGTCGAAAATTTTTTCGCCAGTTTCTTCGACCCGCACTCCGGGCACGCGGGCTTGACCGAACTCGACGCCACCAGCAACTCCACGTCGCAGCCACAACCGTTGCAGGCGTATTCGTATATGGGCATGGTTACTCCACGTAGCACGGGCGTCTCGCCCGTGAGTCGCATGGGCATTGGCATTTCTCCTTTTCGCCCACCAGGTCGGCGAGGGTTCGGTTGGCGAAGGCATCCTGGGAGAGTTTTCGCATCTGGTCCAGTGCCGCCGTCACGCCGGCGTCGAGCAGGACGGGGCGCGACTCGCTCCCGCCAGGGCCTGCGGGGGAGAGTTCGCCGAGTTTCATCAGGTCCGCGAGCAGGACAGCCTGCGGCGGCTTGGCGGGAAGATAACTCTCCTGACTCGCCTTGACGGGTTTGCCTTCCGGCGCGACACGCGCCAAAAAACCTGTCTCAATCAGTTTCGCCGTCAGCCGGCGGACGACCGCCTCGGGCAGCCTCAGCCGCTGCGACACCGCGCGAAGCGACACCGGACCTCCGGCAACCGAATAACCGTCCGCGACGACGTACGCGACCGCCGCCAGCTCGGTCGTCCCCATCACCGCGTTACCGTGTCGCCGCCAGTAATCCAGCGACGCCCGGTTCGACAACGCGTGCGCAATGGCCGCCCCCAGCAGCAGCAGGAACCAGCACAGATTCAGCCAGATCAAAAACAGCGGCAACACGCCGAGTCCGCCGTACAGGCTGGCGCCCGCCACGCGAAGCACGTAGAGCTGGAAGCCCCATTTGAGAATCGCCCAGACCGGCACGACGATGGCGGCGCCCATGGCCGCGTGATACCAGTTCACCGGCGTGTGCGGCAGGAACTTATAGATGAGGGTCAGGGCGGCCACGCCCAACAGCACGGTGCCGAAGAAGTCCGCCGCCACCATCGCCGACGCCAGCCACGGCTCGTTGGCGATCGTCCGCTGCGCGAAGGTCGTGAGCGTGCCCATCGCCACCAGCAGCAGAGGCAGGAACGTCACCGCCGACCAGTAGAGCAGCACACGGATGGCCAACGGACGCGAGCGCGGGGCCTCGAAAATGCGATTGAGCGACCGCTCCAGCGTGGTCAGCAGCGCGATGGCCGACCAGGCGACGAGGATCAGCGACACCGGCCCGAGGCGCCTGGCGGTGAGTTTATTCTCGGCGTTGTCGAGGATGGTAATGATTTTGTCGGTGAGGTTCACGCCTGGCGGTTCGGCGGCGGCCTCGGCGTGCGGCTGCGTTGACGCTTCCGTAGACCCATCTGTTGGCGGCCCATCCGCTGGCTGCGCTGGCGTGTGCGGCAGTGCCTGGGCCGGTTGCGTCGCCGCCGGCTGGGTGGTCGAGCGACGCTGCCGACGGGGTCTCTCTGCCTCGCCCTTGCTGGCGAGGCCGAGGAGGTCGTCGGGAATCTCGATCTGCGACACGCCCGTCACTTCCAGAAAATGTCGCAACTGCTCCTTGCCCCGATCCACCATGCCGGCGCCTTTGAGCAACAGAAAGGCCAGGATCATCACCGGAATGATGGCGAAAATCGTTCGGAACGACAAGGCCGCACTCAAGGCCCCAGCGTTTTTCGTGTGCAAATCACGCCAACAAAACCGCCACAACAGATTCAGCGTCCAGGCAGACCGCTTCAACCGTTGGCGTTTCGAAGGACGAGGGGATTTTCCATCGTGTCCCGTACTCATGCGAACTCCACAAAAAGCCACTAGCCACTAACCACAAGGTATGGACGCGTTTGGCGCGAATCGTATCGTAACACATCGTCATCCGATCGTTTTCTTCTCATCCAATTTTGTTACAAACACATCCATACCTTGTGGCCTGTGGCCTGTGGCTGCTTTTACTTCCTCGTCGGCAGACTCGGCAGTTTGATCGGCAGCACCGACGGTTTTTGCTCCGGCGTGTCCGCCGGCTGCGTCGTCGGTTCCGATTTTCCGCCGCCAAGAATGCCGCCCAGGTCCAGACCCGCCGCCTTGAGGACGTCCCTGGCCAGGGCTTCCTTGTCGATTTTCGACAGGTCCAGCTTGGGCTTCTGCCGCGTGCCGACCAGCGGCACGTCCACGCGCAGGCCGTCGGGAATCTTCGCCACCGACGCGCCCTTGATGCCCAACGCCTCGATCATCTCCCGCTTGACCGGCACCGACACGATCAAATCCACGCCGTCGTCGAACCGCACCTGCCCGCGTATCCGCAATTCCACGCCCCCCACCGTCACCGTCATGTTGTCGTACGACAACGCGCCTTCCTTCAACTCGAAGTCCACCGCGCCGATCGTCACCGGGTAGCTCTTGCTGGCGTCCAGGCCAATCAACGTCATCAGCCGGGCCATCTCGCCGGCGGGCGAGAGTTTGATCTCCGCCAGATCCAGCCGCCCGCCGCCCGAGCCGGACTGCATCATGCTCTCGCCCAGCGGCAGGTCGATGTCCTGCACCATCAGCGACACCGTGCCCTCCAGCTTCGTCGTCTCCGCCAGAAGCGGCACCGCCCGGCTGAGCAGATATTTGCCCATGTCGGCATTGATGGCGATGTTTTCCATCATGTGCAGCCGCCCTGGGATTTTCAGCATCGGCTCGTCGCCGGCGAGGTTCACGTCGCTCATCAGCCGCAACATGCCGTCATTGGCGGGAATCTCCGCCAGCGGCAGCGAAAAGACGCCGCCGGCAATTTTCGGCTCCAACTTCGCGTCGCCGAAATGAATGCCGTACACAACGCTGCCGGTGCCCCAGCCGATGTTCGTATTGCCACGCAACGGCGTAATCGTCGGCGCGCCGACAGGCCCCGTGACCGTGACAGGCCCCGCCGAGGCCGCCTGCATCGCGATGCCCTCCATCGCGCCTGGCTTGAAGCGATCGACCAGGGCCGTCAATTCTTTCCATTCCGCCGAGTACGAGCCAGCCAGGTCGAGCACCATGTCGGTGTCCAGATGCGTCACACTGCCCTTGAAGTCGGCGATCTTCAGCACTCGCGACTTGAGGCCAAACGCGCGAAGATCAAGCCGTTGGTTTTTCATGTCGAGCGTGAGGTCATGCTCCAACGCCGGCGCGTCGCCGCCCAGCACGTCACCGGTTGGCGTAAGTTTCAGGCCGGCGATACTCGCCTTGCCCTTGAGGTCGAGTTTCTGATCGTTGTAGCAAAGGTCGGCCTGCCAGGTCAGCGTGCCGGAAATATGCGTCGGGTCGTCATCCTTGAATTCACCGGCGGGCGGGGTGGTCGCCGCCGCGGCGGGCGGTTCCACGCGGCTGCCGGCCACCACGTCGTCGGCTGTCACGTCGAGTTTCAGGATACGGTTGATGCCGTTCCGGGTCTGGACCTGCGGATCGTTCGCCGGCATGGCCAGGGCCAGCGTGCCCTTGATCGTGCCACCCAGTTCCATGTCGTTCAGGTCCACGATTTCCGCCAGTTCCTGCTGCAACCGCGTCAGATCGGCGGCGAAGCTGCTCTCGAAGCCGTCAATCGTGCCGCCCACGGTCACCGTGGCGAACGAACTGGTCACGCCCGTCTGGCTTTTCCTGATGTGCAGGTATCCCTGTTCGTCGGTCAGCACATCCCAGCCGATCACGACCGGCTGGAACTTCGTTGCCTTGCCGTCGCGTGTAACCGCCGCCGTCAGCGTCATTTTGCCCGACGTCGCGGGCTTTTCGCCGCCACGCGCGGTGATGTTTTCCAGCGCCAGCGTGCCGTCGTCAATCGCCACGCCTTCCTGCAGCGTGACGATTCCCGGCAGCGCGCGGACCAGGGCGGCGAGGTCCAGTTTGCCGTCGAGTGTGAACGCAACGTCCGGTGCGGTAAAGCTCTTGCCCTGCATCAGCAGGTCGGCGAGATTATCCGGCATCGACGGGCCGTCGGTTTTGTAGTCCAGATTGGCCGTGATTTTCCCCAGCGTGCCGTCGCCGTTGCTGGTGACGTTCAGCAGGTTACCCTTGTGGAACATTGTGCCGGCGAACTCCTGCGAAAGGGCTTTGACTTCGCCCTGCTCGCCCGCCAGCGAGAGGTTTTGAACGGCCAGCCGGTAGTTTCCGCTGGTGGCGCCGGGGGCGAATTGGCCGTCGATGTTGAGTTTCAGCGTGCCCTGGCCTTGCGTGGCGGGCGGGGCGAAGAACGTCATTGCCGGGCCGAGGTCGATGGCGGGTTCGGTGCGAATCTTCACCGTGCCGGCGAGCACGTCGAAAATCGAATCCGGCCCGGCATCGAGGTTTTGCAGCGTGACGTCGGCCAGCAGCTTGCCGCCGCCGTCGTGCGTGGAGGTGTAGGCGATCGTGACGCCCTTGGGGTAGTCCAGTTCAACGGTGGCGTTGAGGTCGGTGACGTGGACGGCTGGGCCGTCAAATCGCACCAGGCTGACGCGGCTGTTCTTCACCGCCAGCGCCGCCTTGAACACAACAGGTTTCGCGGGAGCGGCGGCCGGCGCGGGGGCAGCCGATGGCGCGGGCGGCGAAGTGGACGCGGGGCTTTCGCCTCGCGAGGGCGGCGGTTCATCCGGCGCCGGCTGATTCGGCCAAGCCGTCGTCGTCGCCTGCTCGCGCGGCGCGAACGCGTTCTCCAGCGAGTTGCTGCCGTCCTCGGTGAAATAAATCACGCCCACCACGGCGTCGATCTCCACCCGCCCGAAATTCTCGCGCGACAAGGCCGCCCCAAGCAGCCCCTTGTCCCACGTGATGCTGCCGATCGTGAGCGTCTCGGGATGCACGCCGTCGCTGACGTGAACACCGGTAATCTTCGCCGACGTAAACCAGCCGAGCGAAATGTCGTCAATCGCCACCGTGCCGCGAATGTTCTCGTTCACCATCCCGACAATCGCCCGCCGGGCAACGCCCGTCGACGCCAACGTCGGCGCCAACGCCACCAACCCAATCAACAGCAGGAGAATCCCCACCACAATCCGCAGCCACCATCGCGGTCGCCTGGCAGGCGTTGTTTTTGGGGCATTTTTCTCGGTTTTGCTCTCGTTCTCGGTCCATTTCGTCCTGGTTGCATCCTCAGCCATGTAACATCCTCTCCATTCGTACAAAATCATTCCAACCCGTCGCGGACGCGAACATCCCTTGATTCTACCGTCACCCAGCGGTAGCGAAAAGCGACTTTCGAGGCTGACGAACGTTTCGCGAGGGCTTGCCTCTTTGCGCTGTAGGACGTTTTGGGCGACAAGCATTACGTCATTCGCCTTCGAAAAGACCGAGCGGGATGACACGGATTAACGGATTTAAGGATTCGCATGCCGTACCAAACGACAATCCTGTAATCCGTTAATCCGCGTCATCCCGCTCGGTCTTTTCGAAGGCGGTTACACGTACATTTCCCCGTGCCTTGTCTCGTCGCCGTCCATTGAGTACGCTACATACTCATGGACGTACCGAGCCATCTGGTGTTCGAGCCTCCCGCCGGGGCGATGCTGGTGGGCGTTGCCGTTTTGGGGGTGTTGTGGGAAGTGGTCGCCCTGGCGCGGTCGGTGCATCGATCAATGGACTGGCCTCGGGCGGTGCTGGTGACGGCCGGTGCGGTCGTGGCTGGACCCGCCTTGGCCATCGGGGTGGTGATGCACGCGGCCATCACACTTTCGCACAGGCCCGTCGGCGCGGGCAAGGCCGTGCTCGCGGCGGCGCTTCGCGGGTCGGTGTTGTTGGCGTTGGGGCTGATATTGTGGCGGTACACCCATTCGGGCGAGCCGGGCGGCGTCATCGTTCTGGGCGTGCTGGGCGCGATCTGGTCGTTGCGAAGTTACGGTCGGACGACCAGCCCGTTGCGGCCTTGGAAAAAGGCCGTGTTACTGTCGCTTCGCATTACGGCGATTTTCTTGTTGGCGTTGTGGGCGTTGGGCGCGTGCGTGACGTGGACGGAGATTCGCTACACGTCGCCGACGCTGCTGATTGGCGTGGACACGTCGGCGTCGATGCAGCGTCGCGACGCCTGGCTGGGGCTTGGCGGGCCTCCCATTGATCCCGATTCGCTGCTGCCGCGTATCGAGGCGGTTCGACAGGCGTTGGCGAAGAACGATAAGCGGCTCGAGGCCATCGCCGAGCGGGCGACCATCGAGTGGTTCACGTTCGATCAGGCGGCGGTGCCACGCGGCAAGTACCGTCCCGCCGACGCGGCCAGGCTGGGGCTTGGCGCCCTGCAGGCCGACGGCCCGGCGACGGCCATCGGCGACAGCGCGGTCGCCGCCGTCGACGGCATGACGGGGAAACATCTCGCCGCCGTCCTGCTGATTTCCGACGGCAGGCAAAACACCGCCGCCCGCTTCGATCCCCTGCGGTTCGCCGAGTTGATGGCCAGTCAAAAAATTCACGTCTTCACCGCGTGCGTCGGCGCCGAGCGGATCACGCAGGCGACGCACGTGCTCGCCGTCAAGGAACTGCGGGGGCCCGACCGCGTGGAGGTCGGCCATCGCCTGCCCGCCAGCGCCGCCGTGGAAGCGATGGGCCTGGCGGGACGGCGGGTGCGGATCACGGCGGCGTTCGGCGAAACGATCGTCGCCACGCGCGACGTCGCGATCGACGAGGACGAAGCGCTGATTCCCTTCGCCGCCTCGCACACGCCGGAGGCGCCGGGCTATCATCGGCTGACGGTGAGCGCGGAGCTGCTGGGCGAGCCGATCAAAAATTTCGCGGGTCTGCACGACGCCAGCCAGCTTGTCCACGTGACGCAGAACGAACTTCGCGTGCTGTACGTCGAGGGCAAGTTTCGGTTCGAGTACAAGTTCGTCACGCAGGCGCTGACGACGGCGCAGCGGTTCCAGGTCGACGCCCGCATCCTGCTCGATCCGCCCACGCCGGCCCGGCCCAACGGACTGCCAACGACGCTCGAAGGCTGGCTGGCGTATCACGTGGTGATTTTCGGCGACGTCACGCCGCAGCATTTTTCGCGGTCGCAGTTGGAGTTCCTCCGACAGGCCGTCGGCGACTTCGGCAGGGGCTTCTGCATGACGGGCGGGGCGGGATCGTTCGGCAACGGAGGCTGGCAGCACACCCCGCTGGCCGACGTGCTGGGCGTGGACCTTGCCGCCAGCAAGGGCGACTGGGCGGGCGAGCTTCGCGTCGTGCCACGCTCCAACGCCGCCGTCGCGGGCGAACTGTTGGCCATCGGCGACGACGGCGAGGAAATCGCCGCCGCCTGGGCGAAGCTGCCCCCGCTGCCGGGCGCCAACACGCTGGCGGGCGTCAAGCCGGCCGCCGTCGTGCTCGCCGACACGCGCGACCACCAGCCCCTCATCGTCTGGCAGCAGTACGGCAAGGGACGATCCCTCGCCGTCGGTTTCGACACGACGTGGAACTGGGTGCTCAATCGAGACGACACGGCCGAGATTCAAAAACGCTTCTGGCGGCAGGTGGCGTTGCATTTGGCCAACGTCACCGGCGGGCTGTGGATCGACACCGACGCGACCACGTACGATCTGCCCACGTTGACGGCCCGGCGGCAGGCCGTCACACTCCGCGCGGGCGTGGAGGACTCCAAGGGCGTGCCCCAGCCGACGACCGTGGACATCACCGTGACCGACCCGACCGGCGCGGCGCGGACGTACACGCTGCCCGGCGGCGGCCCGTCGCCATCGAACGAAGCCCGCACGCTGCCCATCGACCCGCCGACGATGCCGGGCATCTACGTGGTCTCAGCCCAGGCGCAGGTCGAGGGAAAAACGCTCGCCGCCGAGCACCGCTTCGAGGTCGTCCACGTCGACCTGGAGTCCGCCGACGTGCTGGCCAATCCGACACTGCTGCGCCGCGTCGCCCGCGTCGCGCGCGGGGCAGGCCCAGGCGACGACATCGCCGAACCCCACTACCGCCCCCTCGCCAGACTCGGCGAACTGCTGGACCAGCTCCACATCCAGGCTCAACCCCGCCCCGAACCCGTCCGCCTCACACGCAATCTCTCCACCCAATACAGTTGGCCACTCCTGATCGCCGTACTGAGCCTCCTCGCACTGGAATGGGCGTTGCGGAAACGGATGGGGCTGGTGTGAGAAACAGCCAGTAGCCAATAGTGGACCATCCGCCGTGTTTTGATGGGTTCGTGGAACCGTTTCCACGGGCTTGGCCTCTTTGCGCTGTTGGGATTCCAACAGCGCAAAGAGGCCAAGCCCGTGGCCAATCCATCCGTTCAC
>WRDM01000055.1 GCA_009783465.1 Phycisphaerae bacterium
CGCGCCCTAGGCTACCCAAGTCGCCCCTGCCGGGGCTCGGAAACTCCAGCCTTTTCGCACGTCCAGCCGGATGGCGTACATGGTCGTTTCATCACCGTATGAAACCGTGCCAGAAAGGAAGGTCACTCACGCCGCGTGACCTTCTGCAAGATTTTGTTCTGCCGGCGCGGATGGCGTTGTACAATGACACGACACGGCGTGGCTGGCGTGGAACAGGAGTTTCTTATGGCGAGCGTACTGGCGGCGTGGAGCACGTGGCATATCGTGCTGTTGGTGGCGGTGATTTTGCTGCTGTTCGGCGGCAGCAAGTTGCCGGAACTGGCCCGAGGCCTCGCCCGCGGTCTGCGGATTTTCCGCGACGAAATGCACGGCGTGAAGTCGAACATCGACGCCGCGAAATCGGATATCGAAACGCCCGACAAATCACCGCTCCCGCCGGCGGAGCCGACGCAAACGAAAGACGACGACGCGCCCAAGGCGTGAGGCGGACGTTCGGTTCGCTTGGTTGTGGATATGGCTCTGCCTGTTTGCGTTGTAGGGTGTTGTGACACCCAAAAGTTTTGGGTGTCACAACGCCCTACAACGCAAACAGGCAGAGCCATATCATCATTTCCTCGCGGTTTCACACCGTCAGATTCGCCAGCCGGACGGCCATGTCGCGGGCGACGAGGTTGTCCACCAGTTCGTCCAGGTCGCCGCCGATGATGTGGTCGAGGTTAAAGTTCGCGCCCTCCTGGCCCTCGCCTTTGAGTCGGTGATCCGTGCAGCGATTTTGCGGGAAATTGTACGTCCGCACGCGCTGGCTGCGGTCGCCCGAGCCGATCATCGTTTTGCGGGCGGCGGCCTCGGCGGAGACCTGCTGGCCCTGGAAATGTTCGAACACCCGCAGCGCCATGATGCGGCGGGCCTTGGCGCGGTTTTTGTGCTGGCTCTTCTCATCGCGCATCGACACGGTGATGCCCGTCGGCAAATGTTTCAGCAGAATCGCCGACTCGACCTTGTTGACGTTCTGCCCGCCGGGGCCTCCCGCCCGGCTGACGTGCTCCTCGACGTCCTTTTCCCAGTCGATGTCCACGTCGATGTCCTCTCGCTCCGGCAGCACCGCCACCGTGGCCGCGGAGGTGTGAATACGGCCTTGCGTTTCGGTCTTCGGCACGCGCTGGACGCGGTGCCCGCCGCCCTCGTAGCCCAGCCGCGAAAACACGCCGTCGCCTTTGACGTTGACGACCACCTCGCGAAATCCGCCGATCTCCGTCGGGCTGGCGGACATGATCTCGAACCGCCAGCCGTGACGGTCGCTGTAGCGGCGGTACATATCCAGCAGGTCGCCCGCGAAGAGGGCGGCCTCGTCGCCGCCCGTGCCGGCGCGGATTTCCAACACCACCGAGTCCACTTCCTGGTCGTCGCTCATGACCAGCAGGCCTTTGATTTGCTCCAACTGTTCGTCGGCGGCGTGACGCAGGTCGTCGATTTCCATGCCCGCCAGCTCGCGAAGCTCCTTGTCGACGGCCGGATCGTCGAGGAGCGCCTGGGCGTCGTCGCGGTGTTTGGCCGTCTGGCGAAACGCGCGGTACGGCTCGACGATCTTCGCCAGTTTGCTGCGTTCGCGAGCCAACGCGATGATTTTCCCGCTGTCCGTCGCGACGGCGGGATCGTTCATCTGCTCCGACACGTCGGCAAACCGCCGGTCGAGTTCGTTCAGTTTGGCGATGAGTGTGTCCTGCGCCATGGAGGTCTCCTGACAAAAAAAGCCAGTAGCCACTAGCCAGTAGCCAATAGGGTTTGCGGTGCTCGTCGGTAAAGCCGCACATCACGTTCGAGAGAGTGGTCTCGCGGCTTCGCGGACCCAACGGCCGAAGTTCCCAGGCACATCATCAGTATGCTCTGAGTTATGGCAATCTTTGCCATACCTATTGGCTACTGGCTGATGGCTATTGGCTTCTGTCGGAATACAACAACGCCGGCGCTGTTTGGGTGAAACAGCGGCCGGCGTTGCGGAGGTTGGGTCGCTACTTCTTTTCGGCCTTTTCGGGCTTCTTGAAATAGTCGCCGCCGAACTTGCGCTGGAATTTTTCCACGCGTCCGGCCGCGTCGATGAGCTTCTGCTTGCCCGTGTAGAACGGGTGGCAGCTGGCACAGATATCCACGGCGAGATTGCCCCTGGTGGATTTCGTCACAAACGAACTCCCACAGGCGCACGTCACCTTCGCGTCCTTGTAGTCAGGATGAATTTTGTCTTGCATGGCATAACCTCTTACATAATCGTCGCATTTAACGCGCGAATCGAAAATTCTACTACGATCCGCCGACAATGCAAGGGTGAAATTTCGGTTTTTTCGGCGTTGGCTGGGTGTGTGTCCATATTCTCTGTCGCGGTGCTTTTGGTGTTGAAGACAACGCGATTTGCCTCCACGGTCTCGCGTGGAAGGGTCGGCACACAGCCGCGAAGCGGCGTCGTTTATAGCCCAGGGTGAGCGGTCGCGAACCCTGGGAACAGGATCTTTTCCCTTCTCCGTCGTGCCTGACGCCACTGGCTGAGGGCGCACGGTCATGCGAAGTCGTCTTCGAACGGCGACGAACAGGGGAACGTGCGTGTCGCTCGAAGCCGTCTCCACGCGACGGCGCGACTTCGGCCAGTGGCGTCAGGCACGATGAAAATACATAAAACGCCCCAACCCCAGGGTTCGCGGAGTACCTCACCCTGGGCTATAAACGCCGCCGCTTCGCGGCTGTGTGCCGACGTTTCTGCGCGGGGCTAGGGAGGTCAATCGGTTGTTTTCAACGTAAAACCAACGTTTTTCATTGTGCCAGAAAATTCAACCACACCACTTACGGGATTGCGAATAAACGACAAGGACAGAAACGTGTTCGTTATAATGCGTTTCACACAACGCCAACATGGTAAGGATGATTCATGACGACAACGCGCGTAGGTGGATCTGTTTTGCTGGCGGCGACGGTTTGTGCGGTCCTGTGGCTGGTCGGCGCGGCGGCGGACGCCAGGCCGGCTTTGGCGCCGGCGGCGAAATCGACGTCGCAGCCGACCTCCGTGCCGGCGGTGTCGGCGGAGCGGATTGCGGCGCTGATTTCGCAGTTGGGGGACGACAGTGCGGCCAAGCGCCAGCAGGCGGCGAGGGAGTTGGCGAAGATAGGCGCCCCCGCGATTTCCGCCCTTCGAAAGGCCACCGCGAGTGATGATCCCGAAATTGCCGCCCAGGCCTCGGCCTTGCTGAGGGCCAGTCTCCAGATGCAGGCAGGCCAGTATCTGCGGTGGAAGGTGGAACTCCCCGAGGGATACACCTACCGACTCGTTATGGCCAAGGATGCGGCTGTCGTTCACCGATTTCATGACGACAAGGGCACTCTGCACGCGATCTCGCTGACCGACGGCAAGCCCAAATGGGAGTTCGAAGTCGGCCATATCGTCACGGCGCCGTTCGTCCGCCCCAGGCCGATGCCGTCGCCGCCGACCGTCGAGTCGCTGGGCGATATCCTGCTCGTTCACGAGCACACCGGCGAGGCCGTCAAACCTGATGAATACACATCGCAACTGATCGCCCTGTCCGCCGCCACGGGCGACGTGCTCTGGCGGCGCGACATCGACACGTCGTTCTGCACCTATTTTGACGGGGAGCATCTCGGATATACACGGGGATTCGAGGATTTTCGGCTGGGGCGGCTGTCGCTGAAGGACGGCACGGCCCTGATGGAAAAGGAGATCCCGGGCATGGTGGTGGAAACCTCCGACGGGGGGTTTCTCCATCCGACCAGCCGCGTCGAAAAAGGCGTGTTCCTGGCCAGCCGCTACGACTCCGACAATCAATCCACGTACCTGGCGGCGTTGGATTTCACCACGGGCGAAATGCTGTGGGAAAAACACGTTGACAGTCCGGCCGGCTTTCTCCGGAAGGACGACGATTCGCCGGGTGTGCTTGTCTTTTCGCATTCCAAGGAGAACATGCTGACGCTCACGACGTACGATCCTCGCAGCGGCGAGGAAGTGACGGCCGTCACGCTGTCGAAGGAGGCGTCGAGTCTGGGCGTCTTGCGCGTGCTTCCGAAGGGACGGTTTCTCCAGAAGGACCGTTCCACCGACGCGGTGATGGTCCACGACCTGGCCAGCGGCAAAGAGGTGTGGCGATACACGCCGCGCAAGCGCGATGACGACCGGCCGAAACCAAATATGCAATTACTGCGGAACAACGACATCTTTTTCATGCCGCCGCCACCGACGGTGCACAACGGCATGGTCCTGCTGGGCGTCGACGACGGGCTGTTCGCTCTGGACCTCAACACCGGAAAGCCGCTGTGGAAATACCCGATGGAGCACCACGTCGTCCGCAACCTGGAGACGCGGGGCGACGTCGTGTACCTCGTCGCCCGCGACCTCACGGACCCCGGCGAAGGGGACACCGCCAAATTCCACCTCCATGCGTTGGACCTGACCAAAGCCCGCCAACTCGGCCCGCCGGAGGATGAAGTCGTTGAAAGAAACGAATGATATAAATGTGGCTTGCCGGTTTGCGCTGTAGGACGATCCAGTCGGTGTAGGTATTGTTTATCCGGCATCGCGAAGACCGAGCGGGATTACACGGATTAGCGGATTAAGGGATTGCAGATCAGAAACCATCGTTCTGCACGGTAATCCCTTAATCCGCTAATCCGTGTAATCCCGCTCGGTCTTTATGGAGTCGTCATGTCGTACGTTTGGCAACAGGAATATTCTACAACGCAAACAGGCGAAGCCGCTGAAAACATCTTTCGGATACCACGAGTCCTTCTCTGTGGTTCTCTGTGGTAAAAAAACGCTCCCTCACACCAGCACGCGTCGGACGCGTCGGCCGAGGCGGCAGGTGATTTCGTAGGGGATGGTTCCGGCGTGGCGGGCGAGGTGTTCGACGCTGTGTGGGGCCGTGGGGTCGGGGGAGATGATTTCCACCGGGTCGCCCACCTGGGCGTCGGGAACGTCGGTCAGGTCGATGATGATCTGGTCCATGCTGACGTTGCCTCGGATGGGGACGTCGCGGCCTCGGACGCGCATGGAGGATCGGTTGGAGAGGCTGCGGAAGTAGCCGTCGCCGTAGCCGACGGGCACGAGGCCGACGCGGCTGTCTCGGCGGAAAACGTACGTCAGCCCGTAGCCGCAACTGCTGCCGTTGGGGACGGATTTGACCTGCATCAGTCGGCCCCACAGCCGCAGGGCGGGCTGGAGCGGCAGACGGGTGTGCATGGTGTCGGAGGGTTGATAGCCGTACATCGCGATGCCGGGGCGGACCATGTCCAGGTGGGTCGCGGGCAGGTCGATCGTGCCGGCGGAGTTGGCGGCGTGGAGTGTCAGGCCCTTGCGGCCGCCGGCGGCGTCCACGGCGGCGAGGAACCGCCGCAGTTGTTCGAGGGTGAGGGCTTTGTCGGTTTCGTCGGCGGTGGCGAAGTGGGTGTACATGCCCGCCAATCGAACGGACGCGGCGCGGCGGCAGGCGTCGGTCATCTCGCCGAGTTGGTTGTACCACGTGCCGCTGCGTCCCATGCCGGTGTCGATTTTGATGTGGACGTCCGCCCGGGCGTTGACGCATCGGGCGGCCTCGGCGACGGCGTGCACTTCGGCGGGCGACACCACCGTCAGCGTCACCTGCTGGACGATCAGTTCCTGCAACGCGTCGCGAAGGTCCTGCCCGTCGCGGTACGCGCAGGCGGAGAAGAACATCAGGATCGGCCTCTGGTAGCCCATGCGGCGGAGATGAATGGCCTCGTCGGGCGTGGCGATGCCGATGCAGTCGGCCTGCTGACTGATCACTGGCAGCAGCAGATCCAGCCCGTGGCCGTAGCAGTCGGCCTTGACCACCGCGCAGAGTTTCGTGCCTCGCGAGAGCCCTTGCCGCAGCACGGTGAGGTTGTGCGAAACGGCGGCGGACGAAATTTCGGCGGTCAGATAACTTTCCATCGCAAGCCCTTCCGTGGGCGGGAGTCTATGCGTCGACAAGACTATACCACAATCGCGACGTGATTTGCCCATGTTTTCGCACGGGGTTCCTATTCCGGCGCCCCTGGCCGCAGGCCCTGCCATTTTGCGTTGTAAAACGTTATGGGCGACGGAACGCTTCGCTTGTCACAACGATCAACAACGCAAAATGGCAGGGCCTGCGGCCAGGGGCGCCGGAATAGGATGGTCACGCGAAAAATCGGACAGTGCACATGCGTTCATCCGCCGCGTCAAATGTGGTTTGGATTGGCGCCCAGCAGTCCCACGCGGATACCGTGGCGTTTGAGGATGCGGTAGCCCGTATGCTGAGCGACAGGAGAATGAGGATGCCCAGGCACGGGACCAGCGTCAGAACGCCCAGCAATACGCCGACGACGGTGCCGTGCAACTGGATGGCCAGCAGAAAGGCACACACGGCGGCGGTGATGCCCGCGGCGATGTAGGCCAACCCCACCAACATCATGTAGGGGGACGTCTCCGCTTCCGCCTGCCGGTCCCCACGGGTGGCCGCCGCCACGGCTATGATCGCGAAGTACACGAGGATGCAGATGCAGATGATACGGTGCAGGCTGGCGATTCGCCGCAACTGCTCCCTGGGCATCCCCGACGGTTCTTGAGGCGGTATCGGCGGTGGGGAGGACGGATAGTGGGTCATGACGCGTTCCTTTCCATCGTTACGTGCTCGCCGCTTCCGTCGGTTGGGACGCCAGTTGTGTCACGACGCCCATGCGTCGCCAGCGGGTGTAGCGGTCGGCGACGAGTTGGTCGACGGGTATGTGCGCGAGGTCGCGGACGGTTTTTACGATGTAGCGTTCGAGGTTGGCGGCGGCTTCGGCGGGGGCGCGGTGGGCGCCGCCGAGGGGTTCGGGGATGATGTCGTCGATCACGTCGAAGGCTTTGAGGTGCGGCGCGGTGAGTTTGAGCGCCTCGGCGGCCTCGGGGGCCTTTTCGCCCGTGCGCCACAGGATGCTCGCGCAGCCTTCAGGGGAGATCACGCTGTAGTAGGAGAATTCCATCATGGCCATGCGGTCGCCCACGCCGATGCCCAACGCGCCGCCGCTGCCGCCCTCGCCGATCACCACCACCACCACGGGCACGCGGAGGCGGGACATTTCCATCAGGTTCACCGCGATGGCTTCGGCGACGCCTCGCTCCTCGCTGCCTAAGCCCGGATACGCGCCCTGCGTGTCGATGAACGTCACGACCGGCAGGCGGAATTTCTCGGCCAACTTCATCACGCGAAGGGCCTTGCGATAGCCCTCGGGATGCGCGCAGCCGAAATTGCAGGCGATTTTTTCCTTCGTGTCGCGGCCCTTGTGCTGCGCGACCAGCATCACTTTTTCCGTGCCGATGCGCCCCAGCCCCGCGCGGATGGCCTTATCGTCGGCGAAGCGGCGGTCGCCGTGAAGTTCGACGAAATTCTTGACGACGCGGTCGATGTAATCGCCCGCCAAAGGCCTGGCCGGGTGACGCGCGACCTGCACCGTCTCCCACGGCGAGAGTTGGCTGTAGGTGGTCTTGAGCAGCGAGACGTGCTGCAAACGCAACTGCACCAGTTCGTTGGAGTAATCGCGCCCGGTGTCGACCTGGGCGGCCTCCAGATCGGCAATCTGCCGAGCCAGCCGGGCGATGGGCTTCTCGAACGGCAACGAATATACATTGTCCAATGGATCACTTTGTTTGGCCATGATTCCGCTACTGTACCAAGAAGCCCGTGACGATCAAGGTTGGATTTTCGTTCGCCCGGCGGTGAAATCAGACCGTTAGTTTGAGGGAAGCGTCTCAGTTGACTAGTTAACTGGTTAACTAGTCAACGAGTCAACCAGTTAACTAAGATGTTTCCCTTGAATCAACGGCCTGAATTCACCGTCGAGCACACGATAAACAGTATCCACGCCTCACTGGATATTCGACACGCTTCTCACGGCGTCGACGGCCTTTTGGACGTCTTCCATTGCGCCGCCGGTGATGAGGATGGCGCGGGTGTGTTTGAGGCGGTCGATGTGTTTGATGATGTTTTGCGGCGAGGCGTCGAGCATGATGGCGTTGTCGCCGCTCTCGGCGTAGATTTTTTCGAACGTCTCCATCGTCGGCGGATAGTTGGGGTCGTCGCTGACCTGGATCAGCGAGCCGCTCATTGACTGCGCGATCACGCGCTGCACGGGCAGGCCCATCGCGTGGTGGTGGACCATGATCGTGCCCAGGCGTTCGCGCAGGCGGCGGCTCCAGGGTAGGCCCCACTGCGCCGACACCGTCGGGCCGGACATGTCCATCACGTCCTCGCTGATAAAGGCGGCGTTTTTCGGCCCGAGCGCGCCCCAGAACGGCGTGCCGATCTCGGCCTGCTGCTTGCCGATGACCGTCCGTATCAACGTCTCGAAATCGACGATGGCGTCGACGCAGCGGTCCATCAGGGCTGAGAGTTCCTCGGGCGAGTCGTAGAAATCCAGGAAGAGATCGTTGCCTCGCAAGGCGTTGGCCAGGTCCATCGGGCTGAAGTGTCCGTGCCCGATGATGAGGTAGCTGCCGTCGTCGTGTTCGGCCCAGTAGTGCAGCATCTCGACGATCAGGCGGATCCAGCGGTTATTGGGGTTGAAACGGATTTCGTCGGTGCGTTTGAATCCGTCGGGCCCGGTAAGCGGGTGCGGCGCCCAACTGGTCCACTCGGCCATTCGCACGGGCAGATCCTCGAAGAGGTGCGCGTGGTGAATGGCGATGCCGAAATCGGGATAGACCCACGGGATCATGTCGTCGTCGAGGTCGCCGTTTCGCGAGGCCAGTTCCCGCGCGCCGGCGATCACGTCGGCGGCCATCTCCAGGTGTCCGCCCCGGTCGAAGTCGTAATCGAAGAGGTTCTTCTTGCCCACCCACCCCTGCCGCACGGCGATCAGCAAATCGCCAGGCCGATTGGATTCGTAAAACCGATGATACCGCGCGATGCGTTTTGTGATGTCCATGCGTCCAAACGTACGACATGATGGCCGGAAAGACAAGGGGGAAGGCGTTCCTGCTCACTGTCAGGGCGAACGCATTCTCGTGGCGCGGGCATCTTGCCCGCGTGTCTCGCGGGCGCGAGCGCCCGCGTCCGGCGGTGAAACGCCTTGGTTTTTGCATGAGATCAGCCGTGTGGAACAGTCCGCGAGGGCAAGATGCCCTCGCCACA
>WRDM01000056.1 GCA_009783465.1 Phycisphaerae bacterium
GGGAGAGGCTTATGAAGCATTAGGCCGAACGCACCGAAGCCGGCGCCTAACAGTCTAACAGCCTAACAGTCTAACAGCCTTTTGACGGAAAACCGGGCAAATTAAGATGCGATGGCCCTGCCAACCCGCCGCATCGACCTTCGCCAGAAAGAGAGTCACGGTACGTTTTTTGTTGCGGCCCGGCCTCTTTTGCCATTGTCATTCTACTGACGAACGCGTAGCATACCAATAACGCGTCGTCTGAAAAGTGAAAAAACACGTAGTCCGTAGTGGTGTAGCCTGTCCGTAGCGGTTGTCACCTGCCGTGGCTGTAGTGCGTGGAGCATTTTCGTGTCCCGTCTTCAGAAAAAGGTGTTGGCATGAACACACAATCGACTCCGCATCGCTTGCGCCGACGTATGACAAACTCCTTGGCCCGTAGTCCGACAACGCTGCGAATGCATGGGTATGGTGTTCGAGTACGGTGTTTCATATCTATTTTATCAGAAAAGGACGGTGCTATGTGCAATTACGAATCCTAAGCAAGCAAGCAAGCCTTGAATCGCCACGCCTGAGTCTGAGTAGGGGGTTCACACTGATTGAACTGCTCGTGGTGATCGCGATCATCGCGCTGCTGGTGAGCATCCTCATGCCCGCGCTGAGCAAGGCCAGGGAGATCGCCAAAGGGGCGGCTTGCCAGTCGAATCTGAAGAACATCGGTTCCACGCTCCATATCTACCGGAGTGACAATAATGAGGGGATGGTGGGCTGGTTCTTTATGACCCATTCCGCGCCTTCGCTTCTTCCTGAATCAGGGCATACCAGTTGGATGCTTGAGCTGTATCGGACCATGTTCAGCAAAACCGCGCAGTTTGCCGACAATCGGGCCATCTGGGAAACCCGCCATACCGGCGAATGGACGCGGGCGATGCCGATGCTGTTGTGCCCCAACGATGTAGACAAGTCGCATGATGATCCCCAGTGGCAGGACTCCGGAAAGTCGGTGACTTCCTACAAGACCAGCATTTATACGTGGACGGCCAGGGACAGCAAAGGAATACGTGCGTATTGGCGTAACTCGAAAGACTTGGTCGGTGGCGATCCTGTCAACGGGGTCGACGATTATTGGCCCGTAAAAACGCAGTACTTCAATTTCAGCAATATGCCCAGGGCTTCCGACACGGTGATGTTGAGCGAAATCCGATACAACAACGGCTTCCTGACGACGGACGGAACAGGCTGGACCGCCAACTCGGCGATACTCAGTTGGGGCGACACGATACGAAATCGGTATTTTCATCCCGGGGCAGGAAAGCTCAGAGACTCGAGCGGTACAATCGAATGGGAAGGCGTGAGTTCCTACCTGTTCTTCGACGGGCATGTGGGGCTGCGGCAACTTCCGCCTTATTCGTTTGGTGGCGGACCGGCCTATTTCGAGGGCAACATCATCCTTCCGACGTACAGGGAGTATGCGGGACTGTAGCCTGTTGACGCAAACGGCGTTGTTCTCTCATTGTGTTTCGAGAAAGGACGGCGATATGTATGGGTATTTTCATGACGGCACACACGGGCATCAGTAAGCCGGTCGCTCTGCGTCGCGGGTTCACGCTGATCGAACTGCTCGTGGTGATCGCGATTATTGCGTTGCTGGTGTCGATTTTGATGCCGGCGCTGGGCAAGGCGCGTGAAATCGCCAAAAGTGCGGCCTGCATGTCGAATATGCGGAACGTGTGGCCTGTCATTCGGATGTACATGGCCGACAATACCGAGCACATGGCGGGTTGGTTCGGCCATGGGGACCTGGTGGATCCGCCGCCGTTGGCAACGGGGCAAACGTCCTGGTTTCTCGAAGTGTATCGCATGATGGGCGGCTCGTCCGCGCGGTATCCCGACACGCGATCCATCTGGAACCAGTACCCCGATTGTAGCGAGTGGACGAATGAAATCCCGATGCTGCTGTGCCCGAGCGACCAGTACAACACCAAACTGCCTTCGGGTTCGTATGCGACGAACATGGTGACGTTTTATCATCGGAAAGGGGCGAAGTTTGCGTACTCGACCACCGACCCGGTGAAAGACGGCATTCAGTATCACCCGCCGAAAACATTGTATTTCAACTTCAGCCAGTTGCCCCAGCCCAGCGACACCGTCATGCTGAGCGAGAAACGATCCAACAACGTGTTCCAGTCGCTCGACGGCAGCCACTGGGCAGCCAACGCCGTTCTAGCCAACACGCCGACGAATCTGGCCGGCACGAAACGAACGCATTATTATCATCCGGGCGCGGGACTTCAGTCGTGGAGCGCGGACCGGACGTATTACTGGGACGGCACGACGTCGTTCCTCTTTTTCGACGGGCACGTCGCCTTGCGCCAGGCTCCGCCGTACCTGTTCCACACAGGCGGCAATCTCGACTCCCACCCCGAGAGCATGCTCCCCGTTCCGACGTATGCAAAAATGATCGGGGAATAGCAGGATACCGTCGCCCGCGTTGCGTCATCCCGGCCAGGTGCGTGTAACGTGACGCGGGCGTCTCGCCCGCGTGTGGCGAGGGCGATCGCATGTAACGTGACGCGGCGGGTTGGCTTGCCGTTTTGCGCTGTTTCAACAGCGCAAAACGGCAAGCCAACCCGCCATATCGTTTTTCGACACGCGGGCAAGATGCCCGCGTCACGCTGGGTTTGCCTTGGCGCGTTACCCCGGCCAGGTGCCGGTGAAGACTTCGGTGGCTGGGCCTGTCATGATGACGCGGTTGACCGATTCCCGCCAATCGAGGTGGAGGTGTCCGCCGGGGAGTCTGGCGTCGATGATGCGTGCGGATCGCCCTGTCAGCACGCCGGCGACGCAGACGGCGGATGCGCCCGTGCCGCATGCCAGCGTGATGCCGCTGCCTCGCTCCCACGTGGCCATGGTGACGTGGCCGCTGTCGTGCACCCGCACGAAATGCACGTTCACGCGTTGCGGGAAGAGCGGATGATGTTCGATTTTCGGGCCGATTTCCGCCAGGTTTATCGTGGCCAGATCGTCCACGTAGATCACGGCGTGCGGATTGCCCATGGAGACGCAGGTCATCTCGAACGTCCGTCCGTCGACCGCCAGCGGCACATTCACCGCGTGCTCGCTCTCGACCAGGACGGGAATGCGTGCCGGTTCGAGGATCGGTTCGCCCATGTCGACCATGGCTCCTCGCACCGGGTTGCCGTCGTCGTTGATGACCCACTGGTCGTCGCAGACGGACCAGTTGTCTTTACCGAAAATGAGGTGAATGGTTCGCAGGCCGGCGGCTGTTTCCACGCGAATGGGGTTGACGCGCGCCAGGCCGTGATCGTACGCGAATTTCGCGACGCACCGCACGCCGTTGCCGCACATGGCCGACTCGCTGCCGTCGGCGTTGAACATCCGCATGCGGACGTCGCCGGACTGGCTTGGCAGAACCAAAATCAATCCGTCGCCGCCGACGCCGAAATGCCGGTCGGCCATCACCCGCGCCAACTCCGCCGGGTCGGCCACCGACTGGTCGAAACCGTTCACATACACATAATCGTTCCCGATCCCATGCATTTTCGTAAATCGCACCATGCTCGCACCTCGGGGAGAGATTGTACCAACGCCGCGACAAACAACGAAAGCCTGAACACGAACGCCGTGCGACAAGAGGCATACGCGTGCGTTGGCCATGATCCGAAAACGCTGCCCGTTATTTCCTTCATGTTTTTGTGATAGAATTCCGTGACGATGGTTCGTTTCCGTGACAACATGGGGAGTGGTGCATCGCGGCCTCGGCGACGGCGGCGATGGCGGTGGGTTTTGTTGTTTGTGGCCGCCGGGCTGTTGGTCGCGGTGGGGGTGGCCGGAGCGTTGCTGCCTCGGATGGTTTCGTCGTCGTTCGGGACGGGCGTGGTGGTTCGGGCGGTTAACGGGGCCATTCGCGGGCAGGTGGAGGTGGGGGGGCTTTCGACGTCGTGGGGCGGTCCGACGCGGCTGGTCGGCGTGCGGCTGATGGACGAGGACGGTCGCGTCGTGCTGGAGACGAAGCGGGCCCAGTGGTCGGCGGGGCTGTGGCAGGCGATTCGTTCGCCGAGGCAGTTTCGCGAAATCGTCGCCGTCGAGCCGGACGTGATTTTTTACGTCAACGAGGCCGGCGAGATCAGCCTGGCCAAAGCCCTCGAACTTCGCGAGCCTCGCCCGCGCCCGCTGACGCCGGAGCCTGTCGAGATCGACCGCATCGCCGTGCAGGACGGGCGGCTGCACATTGTGCGTCCGGGCCGGCCCGCGGTCGAATTCCACGCCGTCGCGACCGACGCGGCCATCCGCACGCTGAGCGACCTCGGCGGGCAATTCACCTTCCGCATGCCCGAAGGCCAGGCCGTCCGCGGGGAGTTTTCCTTTCAAAATCTGCTTGACGACCGCGGCGAAATCCAGCTCGCCCGCGCGACGATCATCGGCCGCGTGCAAAGCGACAGCCCCGTCGACGTCCGCGTGATCGCGGCGGCGCTCGCGCCGGAGATGCGGGTCGAGGGCACGCTGTCGTTCGACGTTCACGCGGACGTTCGTGAAGGCCGCGGCGCCGTGTCGTTCGCCCTCACGGGCAGGCAGGTGGCGTGGGCGGATCGTAGCACGGGCATCTTGCCCGTGAGTCGCATGGGCGTCCCGCCCATGCCAGACGAGCCAGACAGCCAGGATGCGGAAAACGAAAATTCGCTGTCTCCGGAACCGCCAGAACACGGGCAAGATGCCCGTGAGACTCACGGGCGAGACGCCCGTGCTACGGGCGGGACGCCCGCGCCACGTTATGCGCCGATGGACGTCACCGTGCAGGGGCAGTGGAATGTCTTGCCTGATGCGATCGACGGGTCGCTTCGGTTGGCCGTCGGTGACCAGGCCGCCGGCGTGACGTTGCATGGCCGCGTGCCGCTGACCGCCGTTGCCGACCTGCCGTCGCTGGGCGATTACTTCGCCTGCGCGATGATCGAGGGGCAGGACGTCGCGCTGCCTCCGTTCGAAATCACGGGATCGGGCTTTGCGAATCTCGCGCCGTTGTCGCGGCTGTTTGACGGCTCGCTGCCGCTGCATGAGGAACTCGAGCTTCGCGGCGGGCGTGTGGAGGTGCACGAGTTCACGGTCCGCGGCGGGGCCGAGCCGACGTTGACCGCCGAGGCGACCGTGACGGCCCTTCGCGGGCGGCGGGGCGGGGAGTGGGTTTCGCTGCCCGATTCGTCGCTGACACTCGACGCGACCGTGCGTGTGGGGCAGGGCCTGGCGGTGTGTGGCGAGGTGTCGGCGGGCGAGTTGTTTTCCGCGGCCGGGCAGGGCGACATGGAGCATTTTGACGCCCACGTCCGTGCCGATCTCGATGCGATGGTGACGTCGGTGCGGCAGTTCGTGGTGTTGCCGCCGTTCGCGCTGCACGGCGCGGTGGAGGGCACGCTGACGGTCGCGCGGGCTGGCGACGCGTGGCGGGTGTCGCCCGACGTGGCCGTGAGCGGCATGCAGTTCGTCGCGGTCGATCATCTGCCGGACCGCGATCACGCGGCCAGGCCTGCCAATGTTCGGCTGGTGGGCACGGCGGACATTTCGTCGCGGCAGGCGGCGGGGCGGTTCGATCTTCGCGGCGACGTCGGGCACATCGACGGCGAGTTCCGTCTGCCGTGGTCGGAGGATTGGCAATGGTCGCGGAACTGGCTGGCGGCGGCCCTGGCCGGCGAGCGGGTGGCGATGCCCGACGCGGAATTCCGTGGCGAAATCGACGTGGATCTGGCCCGCGTCGAGGAGGCCGTGCCGGGTCTGCTCGGCACGCGGCGGGGTTTTCAATTGACGACCGGCGCGTTGCGGATTTCGCCGTTGCGGCTGACGGGCGGCGGCAGGCCCAGCGCGGCCGGGCGAATTTCGTGGAGCGTTCTGGGCATGCGGGACGGACACGAGATTTGTCTCCAGCCGCTGGAGGCCGACGTGGCGGTGGCGTTGTCGGCGGGCGAGGGGCTGCACATCGACCGCGTGCATATCGACGGGCCTGGCGTGACGATTCGCGCCAGCGGCTCGCCCGGCGGCAAGCTGTCAGCGGATTTCCGCATCGACGTCGAGGGAATTCTGGACGAACTGACGCAACTCATCGACGTGTCGCACGACTTCGCCGGCGGCGTTGCCGGCACGCTGACGCTGGAACCCCATGGCCGCGACGTCCGCGTCTCCCTCCGCGCCGACGCGAGCGACGTGCGGATTCCGACGGGGGCCCAGCGGCAGCTTCGTTTCGCGCGGGGGCGGATCGAGCACGAGGGGATCGCGACGCTCGACGACGGTCACGTGACGCGGTACGACGCCAGGCGGACCGAGACGGCCGTCGACGGCGTGGAATTTTTCGTGGCCGGCTGGGTGGATTTCGAAAGCGGCGCGCTGTCGGGCACGCTGCGGGTGCCTCGCGCGGACCTGGCGGGCGTGGGTGCGATGGCGAAGGAACTCGGCCTGCCGCCGTCGCTGGCAGACGGTGTCACCGGCACGGCCCAGGTCGATTGGCGCATCCGCCGCGACGCCGCCGAGGAGGCCGTCCTCAGCGACGGGAAAATGATTTTTACCGACGTGACGATAACACGGAATGAAACGCGACGTGACGCGCCACGCGGCGCGGGCGCCCCACGTGAGGTGCCCGTGCCTCGCGTCGAACTGGCGTTTGAAGCCGTCCGTGTGCGGCCCGGCTGGCGGGAGATTCGGGCGGAGATGGTGCGGCTCACAAGCGACGTCGCCACGCTCGACGCGGGCGAGTGTCTGCTGACGATCGACGACGCGGGGACGGCGGCGTTTTCCGCGAAGCCGTCGGTGCGTGCCAACCTGGCCGCTTCGCGGGCGCTGGCGGCGGCGCTGACGGGCAACGAAAACCTTCCCGCGCTGGCGGGGCGGCTGGACGCGATCGGCAATCTCGCGACGCGGGGGCGGAACGTTCGCGCGGACTGGGTGGCGACGATCGACGATTTCACGCTGGGCGCCGGCGACAACGCGCTGACCGAAAAGCACGCGACGATCTCCGGCGCGATCGCCTACGACGCGGCGAACAATGAACTGTCCCTGCATCCCGTGGCCGCGGAGTTTCCAAGCCTTGTCCGCGCGAAGGCGACGGGGACGATTCGTGAGCTGTCGTCGCGGGTGATTCTGGACGTGGCCGTCATGTACGACGGCGACTGGGCGCGGACCGTCGAGCTGTTGCATCAATTCGTGCCTCCGATCCGCCAGACTGTGCGCGTCGCCGGGCCTACGGGGGGCGAATTTCGTATCCAAGGCCCGCTTCGCGACCGGCGATGGGCGCTCATTGGCCCGCGACGCTGGTCGTTTATGGACCTCCACGCCGACCCCGTGTTCCAGTTCCGAACAGGCCAGTTTTACGGCGTCGATCTGTCGCGGGGCGACCTCAAGCCGACGTTCGATCGCGGCAAAATCATCCTGCCGATGACGCGAATCCCAGGCCTCGCCGGCGGGGCGGTCAACCTCGGTGGCGAACTTGACCTCACCACGCGTCCGCCCGTCCTGCGAATCCCCGGCACGGTGACGCTGCTCGACCACTTCCCGATCAACCAGGCAATCGGCGAGGAACTGCTCAGCCGCGTTAACCCGATCCTCGGCCACGCCAACACGCTCGAGGGCACGGTGACGCTGGTGACGACGGACCTGGTGTTGCCCCTGGGCCGGGACATTCTCAAAAGCGGCAGCGGTCGCGGTCGGCTGGATTTGTCGGATATCGAGGTGACGCCCAAGGGGTTCCTCGGCGACCTGCTTCGAATCGCCGGGCTGAACATGCGTCGCGGCAGCCTGATTCTTCGGCCTGACGGTGTGGACTTCACGATCCGTGACGGGCGGATTCACTACGACGATTTCCGTATCGCGACCGGGGCGCTGGACTTGGTGTTCCGCGGCTCGGTGGGCTTTGACGATAGCGTGGAGATGTGGGTCTCCATGCCGCTCTCGCGGCAACTGCTTGGCCTGTTCGAGACGGGCCTGCCGACCGATTCCCTGCTCCGCGCCGCCGGCAACATTCGCGTGGAAATCCCCATCCGTGGCACGCGGCTGGCGCCGACACTCGACCTGGGCGCCCTCAACCCGCTGCCGCTCCTGGGCGGCGGCGCGCGGCTGCTCACCGACAACCCCATCACCCGCGGCGTCAAAGGCCTCTTCGGACGAAGCGAACAAAACACGCCAACGACGAGGCCGGCGGCGTCGCCGGAGGAGCGGCGGTAACGACACCATTCAGCAACACAGGCCCGAACGACAGCCCGGACAGGGCCATCGCGTCTAAATCCGTCCGTTTTTTCGCCAAGAGACTGTTAGGCTTTTAGGCTGTTAGACTGTTAGGCGCAGGCTTATGTAGGATTTGGCCAAATTTTTCATAAGCCTCTCCCTA
>WRDM01000057.1 GCA_009783465.1 Phycisphaerae bacterium
CAGTGCGTCATCGTGTTGACATAATCGCCCGCGATGATGTGCGTTCGGCCGTCCTTTCCGAGAAACGCGCCCGTGTGGTCGGGGTGGTCGATCCAATAGCCTTCCCAATTCCACGCCGCCGGCGTGCCGAATTGGCCCATGCTCAGCCCGTCGTTGGTCAGCAGCATCCACCAGGCTTCATGGCCGTAGCTGGTCACCATATGCGTGCCCAGCGGTTTGATGCCCTGAACGGGCGCGACTTCGTTCATCGGCCTCAGCCAGAGCAGCGTTCCGTCGGGCGCGAAGCGGGCCAGGTCGGTCGCTCCGCTGTTGGAGAAGCCCATCGACTGGAGCGTGTCGCGGAGCACCATGCAGACGGCCGTGCCCTGGTCGCCGGGCATTTCGATGGTTTCGCTCTGTCCGAAGGGGGCCTTTTTGTCGAAGAAGTACGGGCTGGTGAGCTGCGCGTCGGCCCGTTTGAGCGCCAGGTCCGGTCCGACCTCGTACGTGGGAATGTCTTTGGCGTCCAGGCCTGTGAATTTCCATCGCATGCCCAATTCGAGCGACCCGGTGCTGATGATGTCGCCGGCCGGTGTGACGCTGATCCATCGCGACACGGGCTCGCCGGAGAAGGCGACTGGCGTGCCCTCGTCGGTGGCGACGAGACCGCCGGCCTCGTTGACGGAAAATTCGTGACGGACGACCCATCCGGTTTTGCCTTCGCCGGCAGGCTCGTACAGCGACACGGGCACGTACACGTAGCCGTCCGCCCGGCAGATGAGCAGGCCCGATGGCCGCGGCGCCCCGGCGGGCTGGTGGCGGAACACGCCGAACCGCAGGGGAACGTAGGTGTCTCGGACATTGGACACGGCTTCGAATGCGCCGACGCATTCGGTGGCGCTTTTGGGCACGCCCCAGTAACCGTCCATGCCGGTGGCGTTCTTCACGGGGTCGATCCAGAAGCTCATTTTGCCCGAGTTTTCGATGATCAGATTCACCGTGCCGCCGGTGCTGTGCTTCCAGTGCGGAATGATCGGGCTGTTTCCGAAGTGGGCCACCGCATGATAGACGGGCTTGCCGGCGGGATCGAAGACGCTTAGGTGGCCGAAGGTCGGCCCCATAACGGCGACCGTGCCGTCGGGTTTGAGGGCGAGGTTGCAGTTCGTCGATTCGCCGTATTTGCCGGCCTGGAACGTGAACCGGTCGGCCTGCCACGGCCCGTAGGGACCGTCGCCCGTGCCAAGTTCGCGCAGGCGCAGAACAAGCTCGTCGCCCCGGTCGTAGCCGACGTCGAAGAGGTCATCGCCGATGTTGAGGATGAAGACCTTGCCGGTCGCGGCATCGGCGGCGGCGAGCAGGTCGCCCGCGACGGCGATCGCGACCATACGATCGGCCAGGGGGGCATCCACGACAACGTTTCCGTCGGGGTCAACGGCGATGGCCTTGCTATGGGCCCAGCCTTCAACTCCGCCGAGTGGGTTTGAAGAACTCACCCACAATCGGTTGCGTTTGACCTCGGCGGTGACGCTGCGGGGGTTGGGCAGCGAGATCGACGGCAGTGGTTTCATCGTGGCCGCGTCGATCACGAGCAGTTGGTTGGCGTCGGGGTCGGCGATGTACAGTTTGCCGCCGAGGAACGCCACGCTGTCGAGGTTCACCGATTTCGTCAGGCCTTCGAAAATCGCGCCGGCGTTTTTCTGCTCGTCGAGAATCGGCAGGCCGTCCTTCTCGTTGATGCGCGTAATCTGGAAATTGGCCGGGTCGGTCCACCCCGACGTGCGGCGGACCAGGTACGCCGTCCCCTTGCCGTCCGACGCCACGCCGAAACTGCCCGACGAACCCTTGAACGCCCACAACCCCTTGCCCGTCACGGGGTCGATCTTCACGAGGTTCATCGCCTTTTCCGTCCAGCCGTTGCACAGCAGCAGGCCACCGTCGCTGGCCCAGGCGGTGCAGATCAGCCCGATGTTGTTGGAGTCCTGCGGGTGGTTGCTCGCCCCGAGGTTGCCCACGAACCCGCCGTACTCCACGCCCAGATCGGCCTCCACCACGCGGACCTCGTACTCCCCGGCCGGGATGGCCTCGCCCAATTGCGTCTGCCCCGGCAGGTGGAAATCGTACGTACCCGCCGGCAGCGGCAGGTCCTGGAAGAGGTAGCGAACGAGCTTACCTTCCGGCGTAAACACGCCGGCGGATTTGGTGCCCGCGTCGGATTGGATTTTGAATTTTCCGTCGGTGGCGTAGGCGGTTTTGTTGGTCGGCACCTCGAACGCGCCGAGGTCCACGCGGCCGTCGCGCGGAGTGCCCGCGATGTCCTTTTTCGGTGCCGAGTTGCCGGTTAAATTCGCCGCGCCCCAGTTGCTCACCGTGGACACGCCCGGCTGCCAGCTCAACATGCTCACGGGCCTGAAGTCGCCGTTGTCGGGGTCGGCGAACACCACGCCGGTGGCGACGGAATGTTTGTCGTAGCCCGACACGGTCTGCCATGTCGCCAGCCAGGGGCGGGAAACATGGCCCTCGATCTTGCCCGCGGCGAAACAGGCGTGCAGATTATAGTCGATCACCAGGCCGTCCCGCTTTCCGCTGACGATGACGGCCGTGGACGTGTCGGCGAAAATGTTGTTGAACACGACCGAGTTCGTCACGTCCGACAACCCGACGCAGGCCGACCCCAGCCTCGCGATGGTGTTGTTGACCACCGTGCTGTGGAACACGTTTTTCAGCGAAATGCCCGCATTTCCGCCGTCGACGATGCAGTTGGCGATGCGAACGATGTCGGCATCGCTCACGTTGATGCCCACCACAGGCCCGGTGACGCGCACGCGCTCGATCGTGATCCCGGTGGCATGGCTGACACGAATGCCCGCCGATCCGGCGTTGCGGATCGTCAGGTCGCGGATGTCGACATTTTGCACGCCGTCGACGATCAAGGCGACGTCCTTACCTTCGGCATCGAGGATCGTCTTGTCAAACCCCGCCCCGCGAATCCGCGAGTTGGGGGGCACCCTGAACTCCGAAAGTTTCACCACGCCCTCGCCCAGTTGCAGTTCCTTCTCAGCGGTCAATTGGGCAGGATCGGTCACGACCGGTCCGGGACTCTCACACGCGAAACACACCACGCCCACCAGGACCAGCAGACCCAGCGGAAACAACCGTCGAAAAGCGGCCATCGGATTTCTCCTCAGGAAAAGGGCGAAACGACCGAAACGAAAAACAGTCTGAAACAAAAAACATCGCGAAACGATTTCTGGTACTATAACGCCGCGGAGCACGAAAAGTAACGAAAAGAATGTGCGCGAACGTGACGAGGCGCGGTATCGTGAACGGAAAATCATGACCACATACAAAGCAATTTTGTTCGATCTCGACGGGACGCTGCTGGACACGATCGACGACTTGACGGACTCGATGAACGCGGCGTTAGCCGCGTTCGAGTTGCCGACGCATTCGACGGCGGCGTGCAAGCAATTCATCGGCGACGGCGTGCGGAATTTCGTGCAGCGGGCGCTGCCCCCGTCGCGGCGGGACGACGCGACCATCACGGCCGTCATGGCGCGATACCGCCAGGCGTACTCCACCAACTGGGACAACAAAACCAGGCCCTACGAGGGCATCGAACCGCTGCTGGACGCCCTGACCGCCCGCGGGTTAAAAATGGTTGTCTACTCCAACAAGCCCGACGAGTTCACGCAATTGGCCGTGCGAAAACTGCTGCCCCGCTGGCCGTTCGACGCGATCGCCGGCGCCCGCGAAGGCTGGCCTCACAAACCCGACCCCGCCGCCGCCCGAAACCTCGCCGCCCAACTGGCCATCCCGCCGGAACAATTCGTCTACCTCGGCGACACCAACACCGACATGCAAACCGCCACCCGCGCCGGTATGTTCCCCGCCGGCGCCCTGTGGGGATTCCGTACCGCCCAGGAACTCCTCGACAACGGCGCCAACGTGCTGCTGGCGCACCCGATGGAGTTGTTGGCGGTGCTGAACCAGTAAATCCGAAGCGCGAAATTCGGATTTTGCCCGCCGCACTCTCGGTATACTGTACCAACCGATGTCCCCCGACGAAACAGACGACGGGCCGCGAATGACGCTGGGCGAGCATTTGGGCGAGCTTGGGCGGCGGGGGCGGTATGCGCTGATCGGGGTGGCCGTGGCGACGGCGGGGGCGTTGTGGTTCGGCGAGCGGCTGATCCGCCTGTGCGAGCAGCCGTTCCTGCGGGCGATGGAGCAGGCGGGGCACCGGCCCGAGTTGACCATGATCGGCCTGACCGACGCGTTTATGACGTACCTTCGCGTGGGGTTGTACGCGGGGCTGGTGGCGGCGTCACCGTGGGTGTTTTATCAACTCTGGATGTTCGTGGCCGCCGGGCTGTATCGCCACGAGCGGCGGGTGGTGCTGTGGGCGATTCCGTTTTCGGTGCTGTTGTTCGTGGCCGGTGCGGCGTTTGCGGTGTGGGTGTCCGGGCCGGCCATTGGGTTTTTTCTCGGTTTTGCGGGCACGCTGGGCGTGGTGCCGATCGTCACGCTGGAGGCCTACATTTCGTTCATGACGAATCTGCTGCTGGCGTTCGGGCTGGTGTTTCAGGTTCCGCTGGTGGTGCTGGTGCTGGCCTGGGTTGGACTGATTGAGCACAAAACGCTCAGCCAATACCGCCGCCACATCATCGTCGCGATGGCGATCGTCGCCGCCCTGCTGGCCCCGCCCGACGCCCTGAGCATGATCCTCATGGTCCTCCCGATGTGGCTGCTCTACGAACTGGGCGTCGGCCTGGCGTGGGTGATGGTGTTTCGTAAGCGGACATCAGAATGACATGGAGACGAAAAATCCGAAGCACGAAGTTCCGTGCTTCGGATTTCGCCCGTCTACACGTACTTCTCCAGCAGCACGCCGAGATGCTGCCGCTGCGCCGGGACGATCATGTCGCGGCGGGTCCAGATGGCCAGTTCGAGGGCGCTGTGGGCGGGCGAGGGGATTGTGGCGATTTCGTCGAAACGGGCGACGGCCTGGCGGATCAGGGCCATGGCGTTGGCGGTGGCCTGGGTGAGGTTTCCGATGATCTCCTTGAGCAGTTCCTGTTTGGACAGGTCGTTCGGGGCCGGGCGCCAGCAGTCGTAGTCGCTGGGCAGGCAGAGCAGGGCGTAGGCGAGTTCGGCTTCGCGGGCGAGTTTGAATTCCGGGGCGGCCGTCATCCCGATCAGGCTGGCGCCCCACGCGCGGTGCATTTCGCTCTCGGCCCGCGTGGAGAATCCCGGTCCTTCCATGCACACGTACGTCCCGCCGACGTGCACGCGCGTGGGCGCGACCCACTGCGTGGGGGCTGTAGAAGAGGCCGCGGCGCAGGCCGCGAGGTGACGCTGGAGCACGGGGCAGAACGGGGCGGCCAGTTCGACGTGGACGGCCAGGGCACGGTCGAAAAACGTCGGCACGCGGCGGTGGGTTTTGTCGATGATCTGGTCGGGAATCACCAAATCCTTCGGCTGAATTTCCTCGCGCAGACTGCCGACCGCGCCCGAGGCGATCACGTGCGTGCAGCCCAGGGCCTTGAGGGCGTAGATGTTGGCGCGATAGTTGACGTCGCTGGGCCCGATGAGATGTCCCGGCCCATGTCGGTTGAGCAGAAACACGGTGGTGCCGCCCCATCGAGTTTCGAGAATCGCGTCGCTGGGATCGCCAAACGGCGTGGGCACGTTGTGCCGCTTACACGACGCCGCGTCGCCACACAACGCGTCTCCAAGCCCGCTGCCGCCAATAATGCCGATTTTCGCCATGAGAGTCCTTTCGCTTACTCGTTCTGCGTGCATGATAACGAAAACGAACGATGAGTGCGAGGGCAGCGTTAACAGCAGGCTGTTAGACTGTTAGGCTGTTAGGCGCCGGCTTATGAAAGAGTAGGCCTAATGTCTCATAAACCGGCGCCTGACAGTCTAATCGTCTAACCGCCTAACAGTCTGTCATCCGTATCCGTGTTGCCCTTGCACATGTCCATCATGCACAGCATAATGTGCACAGCACATAAAGGAGACTGCATGAATCCATTCACGACGCACGGGGTGTTCAGTTGGGTGGAGTTGATGACGGCCGATCTGGCGGCGGCGAAGAAATTTTATGGCGAGGTGTTCGGTTGGCGGTTCAGCGCCTCCCACGAGGCCGCCGGTTTTGAAAGCGCGGAGATCGGCGTCGGCCGTGAGACCATCGGCAGCATGGCGGCCGGTCCGCCGGGCTGTCCCGTGCCGCCGGGCTGGAACACGTACGTGACCGTGACGGACATTGCGAAAACGCTGGAGCATATTGTTGGACTGGGCGGCCGTGTGGTGTTTGGGCCTCAAGACATTCCCGGTGTAGGGCGGTGCGCGGTGGTGCGCGATCCGTGGGGGGCCGTCCTGTTGACGGTTCAGCACGCGATATCGTCCCTGCCGCCCGGCGTGGTGCCGGAATTCCGTCCCGCCCGAATGACCCCGGTGGGCGCGTTTTCGTGGTGGGGACTCTTGACGCCGGACGCCGCCGCGGCCAAAGCGTTTTACGGCGGCGTGTTCGGCTGGACGTTCGAAAACGTGCCCGACTACGCGTACGAGTACGACGTGATTGCACAGGACGGCCAGATGATCGGCGGGCTGATGCAGGGCCCCGCCGGCACGGGGCCGTGCTGGAGCGTATACGTGCGTGTCGCCGACACGGACGCGATCTGCGACAACGCCCGCCGCAACGGCGGTACGATTCTCCACGGCCCCGAGGACCTCCCCGCCGTCGGCCGACTCGCCGTCCTGCAAGACCCCACCGGCGGGGTGCTCTGCGCGATGCAGTGGTCGATGTGTAATTTGTAGGCAATGTTGGCGGTTTCGCGGAAAACTCGCGATTGGCGAAAAACCTCGTAGAAAAAACATGGCGGCCCCGAAGGGTCGCCATGTTTTTTCTACGTCGCGAAACAAACCTTACAGCGCCGCCATCTTTTCGATGAGGTCGGCGGTGCGGTTGCTGTAGCCCCATTCGTTGTCGTACCACATGGTGACCTTCACCATGTCGCCGTCGATCACCTTGGTGTTGGTGGAGTCGAAGATCGAGCTGGCCGGGTCGCCGACGATGTCCATGGAGACGATCGGGTCGGTGACGTACTCGATGATGCCCTTCATCGCGCCTTCGGAGGCGACGCGGATCAGTTCGTTGACCTCTTCCACGCTGGTCTTGCGGGCGGCGGTGAAGGTCAGGTCCGTGATCGAACCGGTCGGCGTGGGCACGCGGAGGGCGTAGCCGTCCATCTTGCCCTTGAGGGCGGGAAGCACTTCGCCAATGGCCTTGGCGGCGCCGGTGGAGGAGGG
>WRDM01000058.1 GCA_009783465.1 Phycisphaerae bacterium
TCGCGGACTGTTCCACACGGCTGATCTCATGCAAAAACCAAGGCGTTTCACCGCCGGACGCGGGCGGGACGCCCGCGAGACACGCGGGCAAGATGCCCGCGCCACGAGAATGCGATGGCCCTGTCGGCTATTGGCGTCGTCTTCCCGCACCGCGTGCGATTCGGTACAATTCTGTTACGATGGAAGTTTCTACGGACACAATCGACGCGCCGCCGTCTCTGGCCAAACCCGCGTCGCCGGCGGCGCGGAGCGTCCGCGTGGGCGCGTGGCTGGCGTTGGCGGCCGCCGTGGCGGCGACGCTGCTGCTGGGCGTGCGGCAGCTCGGCAGCCCGGACATCGGCTATCACCTGGCCTACGGCGAAGAATTCTGGCGGACCGGGCGGCTGGTGGATCACAATCCGTACGTCTTCACGCTGCCGACGGCTGCCACCGCCGGCGCCGACGATCTCCCGCCCGGCTGCTGGTACGACCGCGACGGGCTGTATCGCTTCCCCAACGCCAACTGGGGCACGCAAGTCATCCTCGCCGCCATTCACACGCATTTGGGGCAGGCCGCGTTGATGTGGACGCTGCCGGTCCTGGTCGGCATCATCGTCGCGCTGGTGCTGCTGACCATGCGGAGGCTGAAACTCCCGCCGCTGGCGATGGCGAGCGACATGTTGCTCTTGGCGATCATCGCGTACGAGCGGTTCATCCTTCGGCCGGAAATGTTTAGCTACGTGCTGTTGGCGGCGGAATTGTTCGTGCTGGTCGGCTGGCAAGGCCGCGTGAGGCAGATCGCCGCGCTGGGATTGCTGCAATTGGCGTTGGTGAACGTCCACAGTTATTTCCTGCTGGGGTTGGCGTTGACGGGCGCGTTCGTGCTCGACGCATTGTGGCGCCGCCAGCGTGACGGCCTGTCGCCGGGCCTCAAACCGCTGCTGATTGCATTCGGCGTGCAGGCGGCGTGCAGTGTCGTGAATCCGTGGACGTGGCGGCTTGCCGTCATGCCATTCCAGACGCTGTGGTTCACGCGGGAACACAACATTTCCGGCCAGGCCGGCCCCGGCGGACATCCGTGGTCGATTATCGGGGAGTTTTACACGCCGTTCGGCCCGTTCGGCGGCTATTGGGCGACGGTCGCGTATTGCGTCCTGCTGGCGTTGGCCGCCGCGGCGGTGATCGTGCTTGCCTGGCGGTTGTGGAAAGCCCGGCAGGATCGGCCCGCCCTGCTGGCCTGGGCGTTGGTGATCGTGGGCATGGCGGCGGTGTCGCTCTCCATGCGGCGTAACATCGCGCCGTTCGCGATGCTGGCGACGCCGCTGATCCTGGCCTCGCTCGCGCCGCAGCTCCACCGACTGGCCGCGTATCTGCACACGCGCCGACAAACTGCGTGGCTGCTGCCGGCGGCTTCCTTGGCCGTTCTGGCGACGGCCGTCGCGCTGGCCAGTGCGGTTCCCGGCAACCGGTTCTACGCGACCGAGTGGTCCACCGCCCGCTTCGGGCCGGTATACTCGCACAGCGACATCCCCATCGACGCCTGCGAATTCATCACCAAAACCCTCCGGCCTCGCGACGACGAGAAAATCTGGTGCGACTACAACGTCTCCTCCAACGTCCACTACTACACCAGGCCGCACCCGCGCGTGCCGCTGCTGACCAACACCTGGGCCTATCCGCCCAGCGTGATGCGAACCGTGCTGGACGCCAGTTGGGCCACGCCGGGCCATCAGCTCTCGGCCACAGTGGACGATCTGTACAAGCCGTTCGCCGATCTGTACGCCAAATACCCATTCGAGATCGTGCTCCTTCGCGTGGAGGGGATGACGTGGGTGTTGGCGTATTCACTGGCCCATCACGCCGACTGGGCGATGGTGTACGTCGACGCGCGGTACGCGGTTTTCGTGCGGCGTGACGGGCGGTACGCGTCGCGGCTGGACGAGCTGGACCTCACGCCCGCCCGCATAGCCGACCGCGTGCCGGGCCTGCTGGCGGCGGCGCGGTCGCGGGATCTCACCGGCAACGATTTGTACTGGGCCAGCATCACGCTGCACACGGTCGGGCACACCGACCACGCCATCGCCGCCATCCGGCAGGCCATCGAATTGCGGCCCGCGCTCGGTCCGTTCCACGCCCGGCTGGGACAACTATTGGCCATGCACGCCAACGCTCTGGCGGCGCAGGAGAAAAACTTCGACGCCCGGCGGCTGCTCGAACAGGCCGTCGACGCCCTGGAAACGGCAACGAAACTCGACAACGACGCGAAAACAAAGGCCATGCTCCACCTGGCCCGCGAGCAGTTGCAGACGCTCAAAAACGGCCAACGGATCATGCCGGTCAGAGTGACGATGTGAGCCCAGAAAGCCACAAGCCACCAGGTATGGCAAAATTTTTCGTAATCCATCGCAAACTGGTGGCGTGAATTGGATACCCTCTTCGAGTCAGCGAAGCATCGGGACCGCTCTCTCGAACGTGAGAAACGATTTCGCCAACACGCGCCGCAAACCCTGCTGGCTAGTGGCTGATGGCTAGTGGCTTGCTTGCCTCGAACGGCGGGCTCGATTTCACCGTCGTGACCGGCAGCACCATCCCCGCCAGGACTTTGACGCATTTGCTGTCGTAACCGGCCGGGGAACAGCGGCGGAGTTCCGCGATGGCCTCGGCGGGACTCATCGCGGCGCGGTGCGGACGGTCGTGCGTCATCGCGTCATACGAATCGACCACCGCCAGAATGCGGGCCTCCATGGAGAGTGTTTCCGCCGACAGGCCGTGAGGATACCCCGTGCCGTTCATCCGCTCGTGATGGCAGCGGATCGCCGGCAGGATGCCCCGCAGCGACTCGAGCGGATAGAGAATCTCGTACGACACCTCGACGTGTTTCTGCATGGTGCGGAAATCGCTTCCGCCCAGCGCGCTCTGGCGACTCGTGAGCGATTCGCTGACGGCCAACATGCCGATGTCCCGCAGTTGCCCCGCGAGGTCCATGAAGTCGGCCTGCTCTTCGCTCATGCCCATCTGGATCGCCATCGACCTGGCCAGCCGGCCGACGCGTTCGCTGGAGCCCTTGGAAAATTTGTCGCGCGTCTCGGCGAAGCGGAGAATCCGCTGGAGCACGCGGACGTAATGGAGTTCGTTGCCGACAGCGGCCCGCTTGATGTCGCTGGACTGGCGGGTCAACTGCCCCACCACGCCGTGCACCTGCACGATGATCATGCCCGCCAGCAGCGCGACCAGGCCGACCATCATCCAGGGCCAATGCGGCCACCCCTGCCCCAGCACGACGAGCACGACCACGCCCATGGCCAGCACGCTCACGCCAATCGACGCCGCCGCATTCCGCGTGTCGCCACGCAACAATTTGTTGATCCGAAAACGCAAAAACCGCTCCCGCCGCACGGTGAAAACATACAGTACGCCATGCCAAATGTACGATACGAAACAGGGATAAACCAACGCGACGGTGAAATCGTGACGCTGATCCGCAAGGACCATTATCGTTAACTCGTTGACTCGTTAATTCGTTACTCGTGAGGAGGACCTTGTGACGAATCAACGAGTTAACGAATGAACAAGTCAACGAAATGATTCCCCCGACCAAACAGCTCGATTTCACCAACACACACGCGGAAAACCGTATCACGTTGGCTGCACGTCGCCGCCGATGGCGCGCATTTGTTCCACGAAGGACGGGAAAGTTTTTTTCACGCATTCGATGCCGCGGATGCGTGTCGAGCCTCGGGCGCCCAGGGCGGCGACGGCCATCGTCATCACCATGCGGTGGTCGTCGCGGCTGTCGAGGTCAGCGCCGTGCAGCGAGCTTTTGCGGATGACCAGGCCGTCGGGCGTTTCCGCCACCGACGCGCCCATGGCCGACAGTGCATGCGCCATCGCGGCGATGCGGTCGCATTCTTTGTAGCGGCAGACTTCGGCGTTGGTGAGGATCGTCTCGCCCTCGGCAAACGCGCCCATAACGGCCAGCAGCATGAACTGGTCGATGAAGTCGTTGCAGTCGATGGTCCGTCCGCGGAGCGTGCTGTGGCGTGCCCGCACGGTGTGGCCGTCGATGTCGATCTGCGCGCCCATGTCGCGCAGCACTTCGACGACGAGGCGGTCGCCCTGGCTGTCGGCGTAGTCCATGCCCGGCAGGGTGACGTCGCTGCCGGGCGTGATCAGGGCCGCCGCGATCGGGTACAACGCGGCCGACCAGTCCAGCGGCACGGTGTATTCGAAGCCTTGCCATCGGCTTCGGCCTCGCACGCGGTAGCGTTCGTAGTTGGCGTTGGAAAATTCCACGCCGCAGCGTCGCAGCCAGTCGAGGGTCATCTCGATCCACGGTTTTTCGCCCGCCCGCGTGACGATGATGTCGCTGGGCGCATCGGCCAAACTCGCCGCCAACAGCAGCGCCGAGACCGGCTGGCTGTCCATGCCGTCGATGGTGGCCGACCCGCCCTTGAGGTGGCCTCGGACGACCAGCGGCGCGTGGCCGTCGCCCTTGGTGCACACCGCCCACGCGCCCAGGGCCGACAGCGCGTCCACCAGCGGCTGGCAGAGGCGCAGGTGCCGCAGCGAGTGGTCGCCGCTGAGGACGGTATAGCCGTCGCAGCAGGCGGCCAACGCGGTGAAAAATCGCAGGATGATGCCGCTGTTGCCGCAGTCGATGATGTCGTCGGGCGTTTTGAGTTTGCCGCCGGTGCCGGTGATTTCCCACACACGGTCGGCCTTGGGCGCGACGGCGGCGCCAAACAGTTCCAACGCTTCGATGCCGCGCATCCAGTCGTTGCTGACGGCGGGATTATGAATCACGCTCACCCCCTCGGCCAGGGCGGCCATCACCAGCGCGCGGAACGAATGCGACTTGTTCGGCGGAATGCGAACGCTGCCCTTCAACGACGACGAACTGGCAATGACGATATCCATAATGGAAAACTCCCGGCAACAACAAACACCACGACCATCGTATGGCCCATGGTGGGGAAAGGCAACCACGAGACACACCACGAGAAAACCACCACGAAAAAACCGTAACTCTTCGACTTCATAAAAACCGAGCGGGATTACACGGATTAAAGGATTCTACGGAGGATTATCGTTCCAGTACGACAATCCGTTAATCCGTGAATCCGTGTAATCCCGCTCGGTTTTATGAAGTCGTATGGTCTAACGCTCGCAGGACATCGCGTCCCACAGCACAAAGAGGCAAGCCACATCAACGATACGGCGAACGTCACGCCCGGCCGTACTGTTCGCGGGAAATCTTCAGGAATTCGTCGCACATGGTTTCGATCGCGTCGTCGCGGTGGCCGGCACCTTTGGGGTCGGTGTACCAGCGCGGAATCAGCCCGCCGTTGGGGCGGCCCAGGTGTTGGGCCATCCGGCGGCAATACTGGCGGATCTCGTCGTTGGAGCGTTGCAAGCCCGTCTGAATATCCACGCCCGAGAAAAACGTCAGCCGCCCGCCGAACCGCCGGCCCAGCAACTCCAGCCCCATGTTCTCCTGTTGATCCATGTGAATCACGTCCAGCCCGGCGTCGATCAGATCGTCCAGAATATCCACGATATGCCCGCAACTGTGCAAAAACGTCGCCATGCCCGCGTCGTGGGCGGCCTTGTATACGCGGGCGTATCGCGGTTTCCAGATCTCCCGCCATTTGTCCGGAGAAATCATCATGCGATGTTGCAGGCCCCAGTCGTCGGGAAAAATATACCCGTCCGCGCCCTCGTCGGCGTATCGTTTGATCGCGTACAGGTTCATCTCCACCAGAATATCCAGCAGCCGCCCGAGCTTGGCCGGCTCGTCGTAGATGTCCATCCACGTGTTCTCCAAGCCGCGGATGAAATGCACGCGTTCGTACAAACTGATGCCGTACGAGAGCAGAAATTTATCGCCGGCCCGCTGCCGCCCGCCCTTCATCTGCTCGAACCGCGATTCCATCGCGATGTCAGGAATGTTCAACGTTTCCCAGTCGTCCCACGACGCCAGCGGGAAGACCTTCACCTCCCCCACCGACGTCGTGCCCATGTTCTCCCACACCGCCCCCCACTCGTCGACGCCCTTGGAAGGCCTGCCGTCCGGCGAGGGCGACATGCCGATCCCGCCAAAATCCGACCCGCCATACGCCTCGGGAAAATCCCGCCCCAATCGCTCGGAATTCTTGAAACGAATCGTATTCCAGATAATCTCACGGCTGGTCATGTGTCACCCTGTGTGTGCGTTCGTGTAAAAATGTATCCCAAATACTTTGCGAAGCAAGCCACTAGCCACCAGGTATGGCCAGGTTTGCCCTTACTCAGAACTCACTGCCGGTGCACCGAACTTCGAGTCTGCGGAGCATCGAGACCTCTCTCTCGAACGTGAGGCTCGCGTTTACCCAATCACACCGCAAACCCTGGTGGCTAGTGGCTAGTGGCTTGTGGCTAGTGGCTGCTGTCTGCCTTCTCTCCGAATCGGTTGTAATGCGTCACGTCCCGCGGGAGGCTTTTTTCGGGGCGTTGGCCTGGCTCGGAGGCGTAGCCGATGCTCATCAGGCTGCACACGCGGAACGTCGACGGGACGCCGAGGATCTCGCGGATGGCATCCTCGTTTTTGTCGAAGCCGCCCTCGATCCAGCAGCCGCCCAGGCCCAGTCCCGTGGCCGCCAGCAGCATGTTCTGCATCGACGCCGACGCGTCCTGCCTCCAATACTCGCCGTACGGGGTTGCCTTCGGCTCGGCCAAAATCGCGATGCAGGCCGGTGCACCCACCAACGCCCGTGAGAACGGCGCCAGTTTCGCCAGCACGGCCGGCTCGTCCACAATCACGAACTGCCGCAACTGCATGTTGCACCCGCTGGGCGCCTCAACGCCCGCGACAACGATCGTCTCCAGATCGCCCCGCGAAACACTCCGGGCCTGAAATTTCCGAATGCTGCGACGCTCCAATATGGCGGCAAAGAGATCCATGGTGTTCTCCTGTAGTTGGCGGATTGTAACATGGGTTTGTTATACGAACCATGGGGTCGAGCAGGGCAATCGCACCTAAATCCGTCCGTTTTTTCGCAAAGAGACTGTTAGGCTTTCAGGCTGTTAGACTGTTAGGCGCAGGCTTATGTAGGATTTGGCCAAATTTTTCATAAGCCTCTCCCTAACAGTCTAACAGTCTAACAGCCTGAAAACGGCCCGTTGCGGAAAATCGCACGAAAA
>WRDM01000059.1 GCA_009783465.1 Phycisphaerae bacterium
GCAGGCGGCGCTGGGCATCAACCTCCGCTGCCCGCACCTGAGTTGGTACACGATGCTCGGCGAAGCCAAACGCGACTACCCCGCGAGTATCTTCTACCAGTCGCCGTGGTGGGAGCAGTACGGGCTGGTCGAGACGTATTTTGGCCGCATCAACGCCGTCATGACCCGCGGCAGCGAAGTGCGCGACCTGCTGGTGCTTCATCCCGTCGAGAGCGCGTGGGCGGTGTGGCATCCAACGTGGCGGAAGGATCCCGCCTTCGTCGCGTACCAGGAGAGCTACGACGCCGACCTGCGCGCGTTGCTGTCGGCGGGACTTGACTTCGACCTCGGCGACGAGTCGCTGCTGGCCAAGTACGGCGCGGTGAAAGGCGGGGGCAAGAAGGCCTCCGACAAGGCCGCCACGCTGACGGTCGGCAAGGCGACGTACCGCGCGGTGCTCGTGCCGTCGTTCAAGACGATCCGTTCGAGCACGCTGGCGCTGCTGGAAACATTCCGCGCCGCCGGCGGCGTGGTCGTCTTCACGGGCGAAGTGCCCGCCGCCGTCGACGCCGAACCCTGCGACTGCGCGACGCAATTCGCCGCTGCCGGACCCGCGTTCGCCGCCGTCAACGACCAGGCCGTCGCGACCCTCGCGCCCGCCGCCCGACGCGTCGAAATCATCGACGCCGCCAGCGGAAAAACCATTCCGCAGGCCCTGTACCTCATGCGGCAGGACAACGCCGCCACCTACCTGTTCGTGGCCAACACGTCGCTTGTGCCCGATCAGTGGCAGAAGGATCCGCTCGTCCGCGACCGCCGCGCCGCCTATGATCACGTGGAAGTCCGCGTGCAGATCGAAGGCCTGCCGACCAACCAGGCCGCCAGATGCGCCCCGATCGAACTTGACCCCGTCACCGGCGAAATGTTCGCCACCGACGCGAAATTCAACGGCCTGTGGCAGGTCAAGACGTCGCTGCCCCGCATCGGCAGCCGGCTGTTTGTCTTCCCGCACACCCCATGCACCTGCAATCCGCAACCCCGCGTGACGCGACGCGAACTGGCCTCCACGCCGGTCAATCCGTCGGCGTGGGACCTGGCCCTCGACGAGGACAACGCCCTCGTGCTGGACCGCGCGAAATTCCGCGTGGGCAAGGGCGATTGGCAGGACGCGCAGGAAATCCTCCGCGTCGACGGCGCCGTCCGCGACGCGCTGAAAATCGCCCGTCGTGGCGGCGGCATGGTGCAGCCGTGGGCGCAGGACAAGTCTATCCGTTACAAAGAAACGCCCGTCACGCTGGAGTACGAGTTCGACATCCGCGTGCTGCCCGCCGGGCCGGTGAAACTGGGCCTTGAAGTGCCGCATCTCTACCGCGTCGCGGTCAACGGTCAGCCGATCAATCTCGACGCCGCCAACGGCTTCTGGTGCGATCGCAGCCTGGTGACGTTGCCGGTGGACAGCTCGACCCTCCGGCTCGGCAAGAACACGCTCACGCTGGAAACGCAATACCACCAACTGCATCCGGGCTTTGAAATCGTGTATTTGCTGGGCAATTTCGGCACGGTGGCCGAGGGCTGCCGCGGCGTGATCGTCGCGCCGCCGACGCATCTGCGGCTGGGCGACTGGTGTTCGCAGGGCCTGGCGTTCTACGGCGGCAACGTGGGCTATCGCACGCTCATCGACCCGACAATCGAAGCCGGCCGGCGGCTTGTCGTTCGGCTGGGCGAGTACCGAGGCGTCGCCGTCCGCGTGCTGGTGGCGGGCCAGAGCGCCGGCATCATCGGCTGGGAACCGCTGGAACTGGACATCACCGACGCGGTAACGGCCGCCCGGCAAACGCAGGCCGGCTTGTCGCGACGTAGCCCGAAGGGCGAAGACGGACCCATCGAACTGACGATCCAGGTCCTGGGCCATCGCCGCAACAGCCACGGCCCGCTGCACCACAAGGACAAATGGCCCGAATGGACAGGCCCCGGCGAATTCGTCGTCACCGGCGACCAGTGGAGCGAAAACTTCAACCTCGTCCCCGCCGGCCTGATGACCCCGCCGCAACTGGTTGTGATGGAGTAAGGAAAAACAGCAGCCACTAGCCACTAGCCACAAGGTAAGGAACGCACAAGGCGAAAAAAGACAATGAGAGCGGAAATGAATATGCCTGTCGCACAAACAGGATCGTCTGATGATACAACCGAACAACGAATACCTTGTGGCTAGTGGCTCTTTTACAAGGAACACACATGCAATACACCACTATTAGTAAACAAGGCCCTCGAATTTCCCGTCTTTCCATGGGGTGTGGCCGCCTGCCGGAAAATGACGACGAATCGACACAACTGATCCATGCCGTGATTGACGCGGGCGTGAATTTTTTCGAGACGGCCACGTTTTACTGCAACAACCGTTGCATCGAGAAGACGGGGCTTGGCATCAAAGGGCGGCGGGACGAAGTGATGGTGCAGGTCAAGGTCGGCACCGATCCCGACTCGTCGGCTGACGGCTATCGCCGGGCGGCGGAGGAACAGTTTGTCCGCATGGGCATCGACCGGGCGGATTTTTTCCAGGTCGGCTGGATCGCGTGGGAACGTATGCCGCTGGTGCTTCGCAAGGGCGGCGCGATGGAGGGCATCCGCAAGATGCAGGATGAAGGGCTGGTCAAGCACGTGGGCTTCACGGGGCACGACACGCCGGAGAATTTCATCAAGATCCTGGAGACCGGCGTGTTCGAGAGCATGACGGTCAGTTACAATCTGCTCAACCGGATGTACGAAAAAACGCTCGACCGCGCGGGCGAATTGGGGATCGGCGTGATCGTGATGAACCCTGTCGGCGGCGGGATGCTTGGCACGCCAAGTCCGGCGCTGCAACAACTGCTGCCTGGCGGCAGCGCCACCACGGCCGGGGCGGCGTTGCGATTCGTGCTGACTCACCCCGCCGTCACAACGGCGTGCAGCGGCATGAACAGCCTGGCGGAGTTGAAGGAAAACGTCGCCGCCGTGGAGGCCGCCGCCGCGATGTCCGCCGAGGAACGCACGCTGGTGCAAAAAATCCTCGACGAATACCAGGCCCTCGGCGAGCAGTTCTGCACCGGCTGCAAGTACTGCCAGCCCTGCCCGAACGACGTGGACATTCCGTCGAATTTCCGGCTGTTCAATTACAATAAAGTGTACGGCCTGCTGGACTGGGCCCGCGCCCAGTACGGCGGCATGAAGGCCGAAACCCGCGCCACCGCCTGCACCCGCTGCGGCCAATGCGAACCCAAATGTCCGCAGAAAATCCGCATCATGGACCAGTTGGAGGCCGTGGCGAACGCGCTGGGCGAGTAGATGGCGTGCCAGGTAACGTGACGCGGGCGGGACGCCCGCGAGACACGCGGGCAAGATGCCCTCGTCACGTCGATGCGATTGCCCTGCCCGTCGACCGACGATAAGATGAGTACCATGGATGCGAAAGCGTATATAGCGGAATTGACCCGGCAGGCCCGTGTGGCAGCCGGTGTGTTGGCGACGAGTAACGGCGCGCGGCGGGACGAGGCCATTCGTGCCTGTGCGGCCGCGCTGCGAGCGAACAAGGCGGCGTTGCAGGCGGCCAACCAGAAGGATGTCGACCGCGCGCCGCAGTTCGGGCTGACGGCGGCGATGATCGACCGGCTTCGGCTGACGGACAAAACCATCGCCGCGATGGCGGACGCGTTGGAGCAGATCGCCTCGCAGACCGATCCGGTCGGCCAGGCGCTGGCGGCGTACAACAGGCCCGACGGGTTGCGGATCGAGAAGCGTCGCGTGCCGATCGGCGTGATCGGATTCATTTACGAATCGCGTCCGAACGTGACGACCGACGCGGCAGGGTTGTTTCTCAAGAGCGGCAACGCGTGCATCCTCCGCGGGGGCAAGGAGGCGTTGTATTCGAATCTCGCGGTGGCGGCGTGCGTGCGTCAGGCGGTGGCGGACGCGGGGCTGCCCGCGGCGGCGGTGGCGATGATCGACAATCCCGACCGCGAGATCGTGGCCGCGATGGCCCAGGCCGAGGGCGGAATCGACCTCATCATTCCGCGCGGCGGCGAGGCGCTCATCCGCGCCGTCACCGACGTCGCCACCGTTCCCGTCATCAAGCACTACACCGGCAACTGCCATGTCTACGTCCACGCCGACGCTGACGAGGCCGTCGCCCGCGCCATCGTCCGCAACGCCAAATGTCAGCGGCCCGGCGTGTGCAACGCGGCCGAGACGCTGCTCGTCCACGCCGCGCACATCCAAAGCGGGCTGCTCAAACAGTTGCTGGACGATTTGGCCTCCGCGGGCGTGTCACTCCGCGGCGACGAACGGACGCGGGCGATGCACGCCGACGTGACGCTCGCCGATGAATCGGACTGGGCGAGCGAATACCTCGACTTGATCCTGGCCGTACGCGTGGTGGACGATCTGGAGCAGGCCGTCGAACACATCAACCGGTACGGTTCGCACCACACCGACGCGATCGTCACGCGAGGCCTGGCCGACGCCGAGCGGTTCACCGCGGCCGTCGACTCCGCCAGCGTGATGGTCAACGCCTCCACGCGGCTGGCCGACGGCGGCGTGTACGGCCTGGGCGCCGAGGTCGGCATCAGCACCGACAAACTCCACGCCCGAGGCCCCATGGGCGCCGAAGACCTCACCACATACAAGTGGATCGTCACCGGACAGGGACATCTGCGGGAGTAGCATCATGCAGGTCCTCTGCGGACAATGCGGCAGTACGTTGACGGTGGCCGATACCCTGGCCGGCGGCGTGGTGGCGTGTCCGCACTGTGCGCGACGTCTCACGCTGCCGTCGTTGGGGCCGGCAGCGAGCGGGCCTCTCGATGCCCAGGAAGTGCCCCCCGACGAACCGCTCGCGCCCGCCGAGGGCGGCGGATTCGCCGAGTCGGCCCGGCAGACGGTGAACAAAAAAATCCCTGTCGAGTGCGCCGTCTGCCACAAGTCGTACGCCATGGGCGGACGCGTCTGGGGCACCACGGTCAAGTGTCCCTCCTGCGGCATGGCCCTGCGGGTGCCCCATCCCGACGAGCAGCGGGAAGACGAATTCACGCCGCGACGCGTTCGAGGCCCGGCCCCGCCCGACGAGCCGCCACCGTTCGACCTGCCGCCGTACGAAGAGCCGGTCTCGCCCGACGCGGATTTCTCATTCGCGTCGTTCACGCCCGACAACGCGCCGACGCCGCAGGACAAGGCGGCCTTGGCAGAACTGGCCAGCGAGTTGGCGTCGTTCGCCGAGTTGGCGGGGCTGAGCGATTTCGAGGGGCTTTCCGACCAGTTGCGATTCGACGACGATCCCGTCCCGACGACCAAGCCCGCCGCGCCGTCGCGGCGTGAACCGCGTGAGCCGGCCTCCAAACACCACGCTCCACCCCAACCGGCCAAGCCGAAATCCGCGCCGATGTTTGTCGCGCCGTCAGAAACGACGATGGCAACGGCGGCGACCGAGACGGTTGAGGTCATCAACACAACGGACGCGGACGGGCCGGCCGCGACGATCGACGGCAACGACGCGCCGCAAAAACGTCCCGCCACGCCGCCGACCGAGCCCAAGCCAGCCGACAAATCCACAGCCAGGCCCACGCAAAAATCAACGCACAGGCCCGCACAACGGCGGCGAGGCCTGCCCGTGTGGGTTTTCTATGCGGTCGTCGTCGTGCTGGCGGGCGTGTTGGCCGTCCTCACGCCACGCATGCTGAGTTACCTCTCGCACGGCGGGGCCGCCGCCGACAACGCCACCAACGACGCCGCGCCGACCATGGCGGCCCTCGACGCAACGGACCCAGCCGACAACGCGCCTCCGCCCGACACAACCCACCCCGCCCCCACCACGCCGCCTGCCAACGCCGCGACGGAAATCGCCCGCAACGCCGCGTCCAACGAAACCGCCACACCCGCGACGCCAACCCATGCCATAGCCATCGCCCAGGCCCGACGCGATGCCTTCGTCGCCAACGGCTACCTCGCCGCCCCGCTGGGAAAACTGTTCCTCAAACTTCGCGTGGACGTGCAGGCAGGCCCAGCCAACCTGACGCTCGACCCCGCCGCCGCCAATCTGGCGTGTGCGGACGGAACGTCGATCGCCTGTCGCGGATTCGAACCGCCCGAAGGCCGACTGCCCGCCTGGCCGACCGCCTCGCCGAAAACACTCGCGCCCGGAGAGAACCAGTCCGTCACCCTGGTCTTCGAAGTGCCCCAGGAACACCACCTCGACGGCGCCCGGCTGGACTGGCCCGACGTCGGACAAAAACCCGTCCCCCCCATCCGCCAGTCGTCCGTGCTGGCCAACGAGTGGGACGGGCCATGGGCAGAACAACCGCCGCGAAATCTCCGCCCCCTGCCGCACGACCCCCTCCGGGCCGACGTGCAACAAGCGACCCGCCTGACGCTCGCCCTCCACCAGCGGGCCGACCAGTATGACGTCACGCTCGCGCCGCTGGGGCTGCAAGGCCTCGCCTCCCCGACGCCGCACGGCGACCTCCACGTCGAACTCCGCCGCGACAACCAATCTCTCCCCGTCACCCTCCGCCTCATCGACAACGGCAGAGCCATCCTCCTGTACCTCGACGACGAACCCATGAGGCAAATCACGTTCGGACGACAGTGACAACGTAAATCCCAGGACAACCCCATGTGTATTTTCCGGTTTTCACGTGGCCCTGCATGTTCAGGCGTGACAGGCCGCAGGCCCTGCCATTTTGCGTCGTAGGTCGTTGTGACAACCGAAACGTTCTGTCTTTCACACGGTCTTACGACGCAAAATGGCAGGGCCTGCGGCCTGTCACGCCTGAACATAAATCCCGTGCGAAAAGAAGGCATACACATACGTTCGCCCTAGTATAACGCAGGGCAAACGCATGGTACGTGACGCGGGCGTCTGGCCCGCGTGTGGCGAGGGCATCTTGCCCTCGCGGATCGTTCCACACCGTTTGCGCCGTGGAAAAATCAGGTGTTTCGTCGTCGGACGC
>WRDM01000060.1 GCA_009783465.1 Phycisphaerae bacterium
GGGAGAGGCTTATGAAGCATTAGGCCGAACGCACCGAAGCCGGCGCCTAACAGTCTAACAGCCTAACAGTCTAACAGCCTTTTGACGGAAAACCGGGCAAATTAAGATGCGATGGCCCTGCCACAAGCCACCAGGTATGGCGAAAATCGCCGTAAATCAGGGTATACTGCCGGAGTGCGAATGAGAATTCACCGTATGAGTCAGCGAAGCCGCGAGATCACTCTCTCGAATGGGATGGGCGATTTTACCGTCGCGCCGCGAAAACCCTGGTGGCTGGTGGCTTGTGGCTAGTGGCTGCTGTTATGGACAAAAAAACCAAAACCTGCATCGGAATCATCCTGATCGGCCTGGCGAATTTTTTCGCCTATACCATGCTGTACATGTTTCTGGGCGGCGAGGCGGTGAACGGGTGGGTTGTTGTCGGGGCCGACGGACAGTTGGTGCACTACCTCACGGGCGGCACGGACGGCACGGGCGGCAGGGCGGTGAGCGAGGCGGAGTTTCTCCTCAGCGGTGTGCACTCGATCAGCATTTGGCCGACGGTGGGCGCGATCCTGCTGGCGATGCTCATGCTGGCGAAGGATCACATCGTCTCGTCGATGCGATCCTCCCGCGTGGGAGGCCGGACGTTCGTCACGGTGCTGGCGACGATCATCGCCTTCAGCATCGCCGTCATCACCGTCTGGTTCATCCTGAAATTCGCACATAAACTCGCGTACCCGATCAAACCGCAGGACAAGCCTCCGCCCATGCGACCGCTGTAAAAGGCCATCGCGCCTGATTTGCCCGTTTTTTTCGCGAAGAGGCTGTTAGACTGTTAGGCTGTTAGCCTGTTAGGCGCCGGCTTGTGAATGATTAGGCCAAATGACTCATAAGCCTTTCCCTAACAGTCTAACAGCCTGACCGTCTCAAGAACGGTTCCTTCACAAACAATGATCCGAAACGATGAGATGCAGATGCGACCGCTATGACTTTAACCGTTGACGACATCCTGGCGCCCGGTGGGCTGATTGCCCAGGCGTTGCCTTCCTTCGAGCAGCGCGACGAGCAGTTGCAGATGGCCCGCGCGGTGGCCGACGCCCTGGCCGCGCCCGCGCATCTGTTGGCCGAGGCGGGAACGGGCGTCGGTAAAAGCTTCGCGTACCTCGTGCCGGCGATCCTGCGGGCCGAGCAGGCCAGTCAGCGCGTCGTCGTCTCCACCTATACGATCGCCCTTCAGGAACAGTTGATGGGCAAGGATCTGCCGTTTTTACGGGAGATTCTTCCGATTCGCTTCGAGGCCGTGCTTGCCAAGGGACGCGGAAATTACCTCTGCCTCCGCCGGCTGGAACAGACGCGGCGGAACGTCGGGAAGCTGGTGTTCGACCTCGACGAGCAGGATCTGCTGGAGCGCGTGGTCGAGTGGTCCGAGCGGACGGAGGACGGCTCGTTGCAGGACATGGGCTTTGCCGTACCGCCGGGGCTGTGGGCGAAAATTCGCTGCGAGAGTGGCATGTGCGCGGGCGCGCGATGCGACGGCCGCGGCGAGTGTTTTTTCCGCAAGGCCCGCGAGCGAATCGCCAAGGCCCGGTTGATCGTGGTGAACCACGCGCTGTTTTTCAGCAACCTGGCGTTGGGCGAGGAGGCCAGCCTGCTGGGGCCCTACAGCATCGCGATTCTGGACGAGGCCCACACGGTCGAGCAGGCGGCCAGCGACCATTTCGGCGTGAGCGTTTCGTCGACGGGCATGGAGTATTTCCTGCGTGATTTGTACGACGAACGCAGCGGTCGCGGCGTGCTGGCGATGATCGGCGACCGCGAGGCGATCGCGTCGGCCAATCGCGTTGCCGTGGCGGCGGAGGATTTGTTCGACTCGCTCGAGTCGGCCTCCGGCGGCGCGGTCGGCAGTAACGGGCGGATCACGCGGGCGGGTATCGTTCCCAACGGCCTGTCGCCGACGTTGAACGAATTGGCGGGAAAACTCAAGAATTTGCGGAAAAATCTCACCGACGACCAGGCCGTCGAACTGCTGGGCCTCGAGCAGCGGGCCAGCGAACTGGCCGCGAACGTGGAGGCGTTGCTGAATCAGGCCGACGACAGCCAGGCGTATTGGCTCGAACGCCGTCCGATGGGGCGGCGGCGACAGGTGACGCTGGCGTCGGCGCCGATCGACGTCGCGCCCCGGCTGACGGAACATCTCTTCGACGCGGTGAACTCCGTCGTGCTCACCAGCGCCACGCTGGCCACCGCGCGGGGTGGTGGGTTTGACTACCTCCGCCGCCGACTCGGTGTGAATACCGGCGGCGAAATCCTCCTCGCCAGCCCGTTTGACTACCGCCGGCAGGCCAAACTGTACGTCGAAACCCAACTCGGAGACCCCAACGACACCGCACGGTTCATCCCCAACGCCTGTCGCGCGATCGAGCATTATCTCACGCTCAGCCGAGGCCGATGCTTCGTGCTCTTCACCAGCTTTTCCATGCTCCAGCGGGCCGCTGACGAACTGCGGGGCTTTTGCGAAATCAACGAGTTTGACCTGCTCGTGCAGGGCGGTGACCTGCCGCGGTCGGCCATGCTCAAGCGGTTCCGCGAGGGAGGCCGTGGCGTGCTGCTGGGCAACATGAGCTTCTGGCAGGGCGTCGACGTTGCCGGCGAAGCCCTCTCCAACGTCATTATCACCAAGCTGCCCTTCGCCGTCCCCGACGCGCCCCTGATCGAAGCCCGAATCGACGCCATCAAAAAATCCGGCGGAAACCCCTTCGGCGAATACCAGCTCCCCGAAGCCGTCATTCGATTCAAACAAGGCTTCGGCCGACTCATCCGAAGCCGCTCCGACCACGGCATCGTCGTCGTCCTCGACCACCGTCTCCACTCCAAACCCTATGGCCGACAATTCATCGCCGCCCTCCCCGAACTCGAAATCGTCCGCGACGCCTACACCCGCCGAAACGAACCCCCAGGCCAAGACCGCTGCGAAACGCCGGACGACCTGTGGGAGTATATGTGACTCGTTAGAGCGGTTCCAGCTTGCGTGGTGACTGCTGGCCTGCCTGCGGCGTCGCCAGGCGGCGTCGGCCTGCATCGCCGATGCGACGCATCGGCTGCTTCGGCCTCCTGGCCTGGCTCGTCCTCAGCGACGGCCAGCAGCCACCACGCAAGCTGGAACCGCTCTAAATCAACCCTTTTTCGCGTCGTTTGTCGATGACGCGTTGGGCTTTTCCCTGGCTGCGTTCGATGGCCATGGGTTCGACGAGTTCGACGGTGGCCCGTATGGTGGTGACGTGCTGGATTTCGCGGTCGATGCGGTCGCGGAGGGCGTGCATGGTCGACATTTTATCGCTGAAGGATTCGCGGCTGATCTCCACGCGCACGGTCATCTCGTCGAGCGCGCCGGTGCGGTCGACGATGATCTGGTAGTGCGGGGCGGTGCCTTCGACGCGAAGCAACGCTTCCTCGACCTGCGACGGGAAGACGTTCACGCCGCGAATGATGAGCATGTCGTCGGTGCGTCCCTTGATGCGGCCCATGCGGATGGTGGTCCGCCCGCAGGGGCACGGTGTCCGGTCGATCACGGCGAGGTCCCGCGTGCGGTATCGCAGCAGGGGCATCGCCTGCTTGGTGAGCGTGGTGATGACGAGTTCGCCAAGCTGGCCTTCGGGGACCGGTTCGAGCGTGTTGGGATCGAGGCATTCGACGAGGAAGTGGTCTTCCTGAATGTGCATGCCGTCGCGCGCCGCGCACTCGCCGCTGACGCCGGGACCGATGATCTCGCTCAGGCCGTAATTGTTGAACGCCAGCAGTCCGAGTTGACTTTCCAGGGCCTGTCGCATGTCCTCGGTCCACGGCTCGCCGCCGAAATGGGCGAATTTTATGGGCAATTCGCGCGGATCCATGCCCGCCTGTGCGGCGGCCTCGGCGATGTTGAGCGCGTAACTGGGCGTGCAGACGAGGACGTCGCAGGCGAGGTCGCGCATAATCATGATTTGCCGCGGCGTGTTGCCGCTGGAGACCGGCACGACGGCCGCCCCGACTTTTTCCACGCCGTAATGCAGGCCGAATCCGCCAGTGAACAGGCCGTAGCCGAAGCAGATGTGGACGATGTGTTCGGGCCTCAGTCCGCCGGCGACGAGGAATCGGGCGCAGAGATTGGCCCAGACGTCGCGATCCTCTGCCGTGTAGGCGACGAATGTCGGCTTGCCCGTCGTGCCGGAGGAGCCGTGGATGCGGGCGATCTGTTCGCGAGGGACGGCCAGGAAACCCCACGGGTAATGGTCGCGGAGGTCGGCCTTGGTGGTCAAGGGCAGCCGGCGGATGTCGTCGAGTGAACGGATGTCGTCGGGCGTGACGCCCAATTCGGCGTATCGCCGTTCGTAGAAAGGCACGCGCGACACATGCCCGGCCACGGCCCGCAGCCGCGAACGCTGCAAAGCCTGCCGTTCCGGGGCCGTCATCGTCTCGGCGGCCGGGTCCCAAATCCGGTTTTCAAACGCAAATGTTGTCACAGGGGCAACCTCTCGCCGCGAACTACCGCGGGCAAAGCGCCGATTGTACCGTAAATTCTCGTTCACGCTACGAGGCTATGTGAGATTTCACACGTCCATGTGTCCAAAGTGAAATAGTTTGTTTAAAATATTGAAACGAATAGTTTCACTTTGTCTGTACGAATTCCCGCTCGTCGTTGACTTGCGAGGCGGCTACGATATCCTGACAGCATCGCCATGGCGCGATGGCGGCATTCTACGAAAGGAACATCATGGCCCGGTTTGCGATTTCTCGAAGTCAGTTCGGTTCGTTCCCAACGGTTGTTCTCACCGACACCGTCAGCGGCGCCAATGCCGTCGTGACGCTTCGCGGGGCCACGCTCAACGCGTATTCCGTGCCGCACGCGGGCGGGTTGCTCGACGTGGTGGCCGGCTACGAAACGCCCGAGGATCTGGCGGCGTTGAAGGCGTCGCGAAGTCGCATCATGGCGCCCTGGAGTAACCGCATTCAACACTCGCGATATCGTTTCGGCGGCGATAGACCGCTTGAATTGCCGAAAAACCCCGAAAAGCCGCACATTTTGCACGGGTTCGTGGGCGGCGTGGATTTCGAGGTGGTCGCCGAACGCGTCAACACCGACGGCGCGAGTGTGACGTTCACGACGAACGCGCTGCGCCCTGGCGCGTTCGAGGGCTATCCGTACCGCGTCGACGTGGAGGTCACGTACGCGTTGACGGCCGATCGGCTGGTGATCGAAATCGCCGGACAGAATGTTGGCGAGGGCATCGCGCCGTTCGGCTGCGGGTGGCATCCGTATTTCCGCACGGGCAGCGAGAATATTGACCATCTCCGCCTGGCCGTGCCGTGCCGGCGGAAAATCGTCACCGACGCCGAGCTGATTCCGCTGCCGGGCGAGGCGGCTTTCCAGTCGATCGACCAGGCGGGCCCGCTGGATTTCCGCCCCGACGCCGCGGGCAACGGCAAACCGATCGGCGACCTGTTCATCGACGGCGCGTTCCTGGACCTGGCCGAGGGCCCGGACCATCTGGCCCGCTCGTGGGTCCGCGACGACCGCACCGGCGTGACGCTGACGGTCTTCCAGCAGGGCGGGCTGATGCACGTCTACACCGGCGACCGCCGAAGTCTCGCCATGGAACCCGTCCAATTCATGACCAATGCCTTCAACCGCCCCGAATGGAGCGACGCCATCCAACTCCGACCTGGCCAGGAGTCGCGGTTCGTCTTCGGCGTGGAAGTGGGGAAATAGCCACTAGTGGACCATCCGCCGTGTTTTGATGGGTTCGTGGAACCGTTTCCACGGGCTTGGCCTCTTTGCGCTGTTGGAATCCCAACAGCGCAAAGAGGCCAAGCCCGTGGCCAATCCATCCGTTCA
>WRDM01000061.1 GCA_009783465.1 Phycisphaerae bacterium
GAGCCGTTGGTTTGGATTCGGCCGGTGTTTTGTTCGAGGGTCAGGGCGGTGTCGATGGTGGCGGTGATGTTTGGGCCGGTGTTGTTGAAGCCCAGGGCGCGGGCGGTTTGGGTGATTAAATCCTGGCGGCTCATGCCGAATTGGGCTTTGAGCAGCAGCCAGGCGGCTTGGCCGATTTCTTCGGGGCAGATGCGGTCGATGTCGCGCGGGGCGTCTTTGTTGTTGCCGTCGCGGACGCGGACGGGCGGTGTGGTCATGTCGGCGGGCCAGAGGAACGGGCCGCGGCGTGTGACGGTGTTGCGTTGTTCGGCGTGGCTGACAGCTTTTGTGACCTTCAGGACGATTTGGCCGCCTGCTCGCGTCATGCCGAATGCGGTGGCCATGCGGCGGGCGAGTTCTTCCTCGTGGATCGGGCCTTCGAAGGCGACGATTTCGGTGACCAGTTTGGCCAAAGCCGGCACGGACTCGGTGTAAAACTTCTCGGAGGCGAGGACTCGTTTTGGCGCGAAGCATTTGTAGGGCTGCGTGGGGATGAGCGCGTCCGGCGATTGAGGTTGTGCGGCGGCTGGTTCGCTGTCTTTAGGGCGGCTTGACGGGCTCGTCGGTTTTGGCGCAGCCGATGCGGGTGACGTGCTCGTCGCGGGCGAAGTGGATGAACCGCCAATGAATCGGGGGCGAAGCAGGCCTGCTTTGGCCTGCTGTACGGCTTCGAGCACCCGCTGGACTTCGGTTTGCGGCTTCTGGAACCATTCCGTGGACCAGATGCGGTGGATTCGCCAGCCCAGGCCTTCGAGCACCTGCTGGCGCAGCCGGTCGCGGTCCCGCGCGGTGGCGGAATGATGATACGTTGCGCCGTCACACTCGATGCCCAGCAAGTACCGCCCTGGGTTTTCCGGGTCCACCACGGCCAGGTCGATGGCGTAGCCTGCGCAGCCGACCTGCGTGTGGAGTTGCAGACCCTTTTCGACCAGCGCGTTGTGAACGGCCTGTTCGAAGTCCGAACCGAATTCGCCTTGACCGACTTCGATTTCCGGCAGTCGGCCGGTTTGGGCGTAGTCGAGATAGCCCTTCAGCGAGCGGACGCCGCGGGCCTGTGTGGCGGAGAGGTCCAGGTCGTCGCCGCGGATTGAACTGAACACGACGCATTTTTGACGGGCGCGGGTCACGAGCACGTTCAGCCGTCGCCAGCCGCCGTCTTGGTTGAGCGGGCCGAAGTTCATGCTCACGCGCTCGCCATTCTGACTGCGGCCGTAGCCCACGCTCAGCAGAATCACGTCGCGTTCGTCGCCCTGGATCGTTTCAAGGTTCTTCACGAAGAACGGCTCGCGGCCGTTGGGGTCGAAGAACGATTCGACGGAGTCGTCCTTGCGGCGGAGACGTTCGATTTCGTCCCAGATCGCCTGCTGCTGCCGCTGGCTGAACGCGCCGACGCCGAGTGTTCTGTTCGGGCACGTCCGGGCGTGCTCGAACACGTACGCGGCGATGCGTTTGGCCTGGTCGCGGTTGGTTTGACTTCGGCCGCGATCATACAAGTCCGAGGCCTCCAGTCGCATCGACAATCCTTGTTCGGCACGGTCGGCGTGGCTGGACGGGAAGACCACGAGGTCATTGTCGTAAAACTCGCGGTTGGAGAAGGCGATGAGCGACTCGTGTCGGCTGCGATAGTGCCATCGCAGCCGCGTGCTGGGCAGGACCGTCGAGCCTTTGTCGAGGATGCTCTCCATGTCCGCCAAGCTGGCAGCACCGTCGTCCTCTTCAACGGACTCCGCTTCGACGCCAAGCCCGGCGAAGAAGCTGGTCGGCGGCAACTGCTTGGGGTCTCCGACGAGAATGAGTTGCCCGCCGCGTCCGACAGCGCCCAAAGCGTCAGCGGGTTCGACCTGGCTGGCTTCGTCGAACACGACCACGTCGAACCGCATGCCGGCGGGGTCGATGAATTGGGCGACGGACTGCGGACTCATCATGAGACAGGGTTTGAGTTTTTGCACGGCGTCGCGGGCGTCCATGAGCAGTTTGCGAATGGACCGCCCGCCACGTTTGCGGCGAATCTCGCCGGACAGGATGCCCAGTTGCGATGTCGGGGCGAGTTTGCCCGCGGTCGCGGGCCGATCCGCCGCCAGCCGAGCCTGCAATCGGCCGCCGGTTTGTTCGACCCATTGCCGGTCGCGCAAGGCGAAGTCCAGCGTCGCGGCCTCGTGAGTCTTCGCGTTGAATTTCCGCAACACAGGCCGCTCGGCCAGCACGCCGTCGAGCCACAACCCAAGGAATTGTTTCTCCATCGCCAGGGGCAGCACGTCGGCGTCGAGTTGATTGGCGTGGACGGCGGCGAGGGCCTTGGCGAAAAATCCCACCAGCGGGCCTTTCTCGCCGGCTTGCAGGACCTCCTGAAACTGTGCCCAGTCCAACAGCGACTCGTGTTCCTCCGCCATCCGCTCCAGCCGTCGCGCAACCGTCGGTAGCGGAGTCTGTTCAACAATCGGCCCCGGCACGGTCGATTCATCCATCTGAATCGCCGCCGCCATCGCCGTCCAGTCCGCCTGCCAAACGTCCATCGCCTGCCGCAGCGCGTCACGAGCCGTCGTCAATTGGCCTCGATCCGCGCCCGCAGCCGCCAAGCCAATCGCCGTAGGACCGATCCCGCCACGACGAACGCACTCGCGGAATTTCCGCAGCCATGTGCCCATCGCGAGCACCGCCTCCTGCGACTCCTTCGAACCCGCTGGACCCCGCCACGCCGCATCGAAATACGTCTCGCCCACCGAACGGGCTCGTTCTAACTCTGCGCGAAGACGCTGCATCTCCGCCAGTCGTTTGAGGTCGTCGGCGATTTCCGCAAACTTCGGAAATCCACCGTCCACACGGACTGCCTTGACGGTTTTCCGGTCGGTCCAGAAATTCCGCCGCAACCACCGCGACCAGCCGCCCCAGAACCGCAAACATCGATCCCGCATCGCCGCCCAGTCGGTCGCCTCAACGGCGTCGAGTTTGTATCGCCCTTGGGCCCACTGGCGCAACTCGGCGTAGGTCTGGAGGTCGCCGAGAAATTGCGTGAGTTCCGCCGGCGGGTTGTCCCACGCGGGCTCCGAAAGCAATCGCTCCGCGGGCCCCGGCGAGTCAGTCAACAGCGTCGCATCGTTCAACAGTTGCCCCGCAGCCGCAAGCGTGTCCGGCGGCGACACGTCCATCGTCACCGCGACAGCCCGTGCCGCCTCCGTCACATTTGCCAAGTCGGCGGACAGCCGTGTGGCCAAATCCGCCGCCGCACGTTGCATCTGTCCCGTCGCCAACGTCAGCCGCGAACCACGCCACGGATGCTCGCCCGGCGGGCAGACCGTCGACAATGCCCGCGACAACGAAGCCGTCAGTTCCTTCAATCCGTCGAGTTGTTGCGTGCTCCACGTCGCCAGGCCGGGCATGTCGGCGTCCACGTTGGGCACATCGCGAAGTAGCAGGATGCGTCCCATGACGCCGAACGGCGTCAGCCCCGCCGGGCCGTGCGGATCGTGCAGCGCGTGGACATACGCATCCAGCCGCTCGGTCGCCGCCGACAACTTGCCCGCCTCGCCGTCGCTCGCCTTCCCCGTCTGTCGGCCCTTCTCCAACACACGGGTCAACTCAGCCGTCAGATTCTTGCGGTTGGCTTTGGTACTGTGCAGTTCCAGCACGAAATCGCCAAGTCCCACCGCATCGAGGCGACTCTTGACCACTTCCAGAGCGGCCATCTTTTCGCTGACGAACAGCACCGTTCTGCCTTGGGCAAGGCACTCGGCGATGATGTTGGTGATGGTCTGCGACTTCCCCGTGCCCGGCGGACCCTCGATGACCAGGCTCTGTCCAGTCTTGGCGCGAAGAATGGCTCTCTGTTGGCTGGAATCAGCGTCGAGCACCTGGAACATCTGCTCGGGCGCGATCTGACGAACCGCCTCGCCTGCATCCGGCAAGTCCGCCGGCGAGGGCAGTGCCGTCTCGTCGCCGCACAGGGCCCGGATCAGCGGGTTGTCGGCGATGGGCCAACGGTGGGCGTCGAGGTCCACGTACATCAAATACTTCGTGAACGAAAACAACCCCAGATGAACCTCCCGCGACACCGACCAGCCGGGCTGCTCCGCGACGGCCTGTTCGACCTTCGCCCAATAGGCGTCAATGTCAAAGCCGTCCCAATCGTCCGCCTCCACGCACGGCGGCATGACAATACGTTCGTCCTTGAGTTTACGGACCAGGCAGGGATTGAGTACCGGATCGTCGTCCAGGGCGAACAATTTGAACCGCGACTTCGCCGAACTGCGTTCCAATCCAACGGGAATCAGCAGGATGGGAGCCTTGAAGACGCGGTCGCCATGCGTGGCCGGCTGCTTCCACTCCAGAAACCCCACAGCCAAAAACAAAAAATTGACGCCGCGCTCCTGCAAACCCGAAGTCGCCGCCTGATAAATCCGCAACAGATTGGTATGGAGATTCTCGCGCGAAAGGGCTGTTTGAAGGTTGGTGTCACGATACCGCCCCGGCAGCGACCCCGCCGCATCGGCCTTCACATCCAGTTCCGGCAGAACGAAAACCTCTTCATAGGTATCGACGACGGTATCGACAACAACATCAGCGGTGTCACTGACATCGGCATCGCCGCCATCCTGCGTTCGCTCGTCATCGGCCGCCGCGTCAGCGGCACGCCCATCGAACAACTCATGCTCTTCGCGGGCAAGAAACCCCATCTTCTTACCATCGACAACCAGAAGCCGCCAAATCTCGCCCGGCAACTCGTCGATAACGCGAATCGTCTGCCGCTTGGTCGGCACAAAATTGAGCAGCCGGTTGCGCATGGTCAAATCCAGCAACCGCTCCCGCGCCTTGCCCAACTGCGATAAAACACGATCTTCCGCCATACCCGCACCGCCAAACGAAACCGGAATCCATGCCAAGGCCGACCGCCTCTCATGCCACCAGTCCCCGATTATCTTATCCATC
>WRDM01000062.1 GCA_009783465.1 Phycisphaerae bacterium
CTGACCGTTCCGCACGGCTGACGTCATGACAACATCAAGGCTTTCGCACAGCCGGCGAGGGCGGGACGCCCTCGCGACACGCGGGCAGGATGCCCGCGACACGGAGAATGCGTTTGCCCTGGAATCAGGGGGCAGGGCAATCGCATCAAAATGTCCCCGTTTTTCGTTCGATATGCGGGTTTGGCGTGAGCGACCGCAGGCCCTGCCGTTTTGCGCCGTGGAACGGGCCTGCCGGCAGGCCTGTTCCACGGCGCAAAACGGCAAGGCCAACCCGCCAGCGCGCGCCAAACACGGAGATCGTGCAAAACATGGGAAAATTGGATGCGATTGCCCTGATGCCCAACGCCCTTCTCTGCGGAACTCTGTGTCTGTGGCAAAAATAGAGGTACCGCTAGAACACGCCCGGCAGCAGCCGCCAGCGGACTTTTTCGCGATACGCCACATAGCCGGACAAATTCCGCGTCAGGAACCGCTCCTCCAGCACCAGCCGCCAGACGATCAGGACAGCGATGGGCGGGAACAGCGTCAGCCCCCACCAGGACCCCATCGCCACCGGCGTCGCCAGCAGCATCAGCAGCGCCCCGCTGTACATGGGGTGCCGGACGGCGGCGTACGGGCCCGTCGAAACCACATGCTGGCCGGGCAGCACCTCGATCGTCGCCGACGCGAACACGTTGGCCCGCATGGCCGCGTACACGACGGCGTAACCGACCACCGTGAACACCAGCCCCGCCGCCACGGCCGCCGGCGGAACGTGACTCCAGCCCAGACGATGATCCACCGCCGACACCAGCAGCATGCCGTAAAACGGAACCCCCGCGAACGCCTGAATGATCTTCTGCGCCCGCTCCGTCTCGGCCTTCGGGCCGGACTTCATCCGCCGGGCCAGCAACTCCGGGCTCCGCCGAGCAATGAACCACGTCGTCCAGACCGTGCAGACCAAAAACGCCCCCCAGTACGCCCACCCCTGCCAATACGTCAACGTCCCCGAAGCCGCGAAAATCAACGCCCACGAGGCCACACTCGCCACCACCACCTGCCGCCAGGCTTGTTTTTCCAGATCCGTCATGGTTGCATGCCCTCCAGCGCCAGATTCAACCGTAACACGTTCACGCGCGGCTCGCCGAGTACGCCCCACTGCCGGCCTTGCGCGTGCTGCATCACCAGGTCGCGAATTTTCGCCTCCTCCACGCCCCGCGCTCGGGCGACGCGCGGGACTTGATACAGCGCCGCGGCCACGCTGATGTCCGGGTCAAGCCCGCTGCCGCTGGCGGTCACGAGGTCGGCCGGCACGGGCGCGGATTGGTCGGGGTCGGCCTGCCGCAGGGCGGCGATCCGCGCCGCCGCCGCGGCGGTGAGTTTTTCGTTCATCGGACCATAATTCGACCCGCCCGACGCGCCGCCGTTGTACGGCCCGCCGTCGGTGGCGCTCAATCGGCCCCAGAAAAACTTCGGATCGTCGAACGGCTGTCCGATGAGTTCCGAACCCACCACCCTGCCCTCACGCTCGACCAGACTGCCGTTGGCCTGGTGCGGAAAAAACACCTGCGCGATCCCCGTTACGACCCATGGATACACGACGCCCGTTAACAACGTCATCAACACAAAAATCACAATCGCCGGCCGAAATTGTTTCCACATCGTGGTGTCCCCTCACGTCAACCCCAACAACGCCAACAGCAAATCAATCGCCTTGATGCCGACAAACGGCGCGACCAAACCGCCGAGGCCGTAGATCAGCAGATTCCGCCGCAGCATGTCGCCGGCGGAGATGGCGCGGAACGGTACGCCCTTCAGCGCCAACGGAATCAACACCACGATGATCAGCGCGTTGAACATGACGGCCGACAAAATCGCGCTGGACGGTGTGGCCAAACGCATCACGTTGAGCGTTTGCAACACCGGATACGTCGTCGCGAAGGCGGCGGGAATGATGGCGAAGTATTTCGCCACGTCGTTGGCGATGGAAAACGTGGTCAGCGCCCCGCGCGTCATCAGCAATTGCTTGCCGATCTCGACGACCTCGATGAGCTTGGTGGGATTCGAGTCGAGGTCCACCATGTTTCCGGCCTCCTTGGCCGCCTGCGTGCCGGAATTCATCGCCACGGCGACGTCGGCCTGGGCCAGCGCGGGCGCGTCGTTGGTTCCGTCGCCGGTCATGGCCACGAGATGGCCGGCCGCCTGGTGCTGGCGGATCATATTGAGTTTGGCCTCGGGAGTGGCCTGGGCGAGGAAATCGTCGACGCCCGCTTCGGCGGCGATGGCGGCGGCCGTCGTCGGGTTGTCGCCGGTGATCATCACCGTGCGGATGCCCATCCGCCGCAGCCGGGCGAAGCGGTCCTTCATGCCGCCCTTGACCACGTCCTTCAGGTGGATCACGCCCAGCGTCCCCGCGTCGCGGCTGACCACCAGCGGCGTTCCGCCGGCCTGGGCGATCCGCCGAACCGTGTCGCGAACCGCCAGCATCAGCGACAGCGGCAGCAGGATGTACAACACCGTCCGCGTCAGGTCCACCCAGAAATTGCCGACCCCCTGCGTCCCCTGCGGGGAGGCTATAGAAGAACCCTTCGGGGGGGCTGTGGCAGACGGCTCTTGTCGCTGGTCGCTGCGGTGAAGACCGCCGCACGATGCCGCGGATCAGCGCCACCAGCACAGCCATGCCGGCGGCGGCGGACACGAAATTCTGCACCGTCAGGCCGACCATCTGCGTGAAGTAGCTCAGCGTGGTTTCGCCGCTGTAGCTCTGCCAGTTGGTGTTGGTGACGAAACTGGCCGCCGTGTTACACGCCAACTCCGGCGCCACGCCGCCAACCCCCTGCGGATTCAACGGCAATCCTTTAATCCGTGTAATCCCGCTCGGTCTTGGCGAAGACGTATAACGTAATGTTTCGCGTCAAAATGTACGATGTCGCCGTTTGGGTTTTGGATTTTTCCGTTTTGGGATTTGTTTCGGATTTCGTGCTTCGGATTTCGAATTTGCGCTACTGCGTGTAGCGCTGCGCGATCGGCATGCGTCGCCCGACACCGAAGGCGCGGGCAGTCACCTTCAGCACCGGGGCGGCCTGTTTGCGCTTGAACTCGCTGCGATCCACCATCGTCAGCACGCGGGCGACCGTCGCTCCGTCGAAACCGGCGGCGGCGATTTCCGAAACCGACTCGTCCCGCTCCACGTAACGCTCCAGAATGGCGTCGAGCAGGTCGTACGGCGGCAGGCTGTCCTGATCGAGCTGGTTGGGTTTCAACTCGGCCGAGGGCGGTTTGACGATCGTGTGCTCGGGGATGCGTTCGAAGCCGGCCTCCGCGTTGAGCTGGCGGGCGAGCGGAAACACCGTCGATTTATATACGTCGCCGATGACGGCCAATCCGCCACACATGTCGCCGTAAAGCGTGCAATAGCCGACGGCGAGTTCGCTTTTGTTGCCCGTCGCCAGGGCGAGGTGGCCCAGGGCGTTCGAAACCGCCATCACGAGATTGCCGCGAATGCGGGCCTGGATGTTCTCGTCGGCGATGGCTGTGTTTCCGCCCGCCAGCACGGGCGAGAGAAGTTCCTCGAACGCCCGGTGCGGGCCCTCGATCGGCACGAGACGACATTCGATACCCAGATTGCGGCAGAGCGCCTGGGCGTCGGTGATGCTGTGGCCGCTGCTGTGGCGGCTCGGCATGGCCAGGCCGAGCACGTTGGCGGGCCCGAGCGCGTCGGCGGCGAGGGCGGCCACCACGGCCGAGTCGATGCCGCCCGACACGCCCAGCACCACGCGGGAGAAGCCGCACGTATGCACGTAGTCGCGCAGGCCCAGTTTGAGGGCCCGGCCCAGCCGCGGCAGGTCGTCCTCGTGCGGTTCGACGCGGTTGTCCGCCGGTCGGCCGAGGTCGACGATCAGCACATCCTCCTCGAACGACCGGGCCCGGCCGATTACTTCGCCGTCGGCGGCGACGACGCAACTGCCGCCGTCGAAAATCAACTCGTCGTTCCCGCCAACCTGGTTAACGTACAGAATCGGCACGCCCGCCCGCCTCGCCTGGCGGGACAGCAGCGACTCCTTCACCGTCGCCTTGCCCATCTGGAACGGGCTGGCCGCGATGTTGACGATCGCCCCCACGCCCAGCCTCGTCAGCTCGGCCACCGGATCGTCACCGTACAGCTCCCGCCCGAGCGCCTGGCGGTCCCACAGGTCCTCGCAGATGGTCAGCCCCAGCGACAGGCCGTCGATCTCCAGCCGGCTGGCCTGCCCTCCGGGCGCGAAGTAGCGACTTTCGTCGAACACGTCATAGGTCGGCAGGAGGCTTTTGACGTGCACATGCCGCACCCGCCCGCCGGCGAGAACGGCGGCGCAGTTCTGCAACGGCCTGCCCCGCGGTGACGGGTTGGCCCGGGCAAACCCCACGACGGCCGTGATGTCGGTGCAGATTTCCGCCAACCGCTCGACGGCCTCGGAACAATCGCGAACGAACCCCGCCCGCCGAAGCAAGTCCCGCGGCGGATAACCGCACACCGACAACTCCGGAAACACCACCACCGCCGCCCCCGCCGCGCGGGACACCGAAATGGCCTCGGCGACCTTGCGAACGTTCCCGCGAATGTCGCCAACAACCGGATTCATTTGTGCCAAGGCAATTTTCATCGTAAAGTCCTTTTGCGGGGATTCAGGGATTCACGGAGTAAGATAGATCGAAAATGGCCGTGGAGCAAGCACTCCATGTCAATTTGATCCCGTACTCCCATCATCCCCGCCAGATTACTTTTCCGAATTTGGTAATTTGCAAAAAATTTCACAACCGCCCTAAAGATTTTTCCCCTGCCTTCGATAATGGACTTGATAGGGCGGTCAGTGTGGTCGCTCTGTGGACATGGGAACCAAGACCGAAGAGAGATGAATACCAAGGGATGGTCGCAGGCGCCGCCCGCGTTGGGCCCCGGC
>WRDM01000063.1 GCA_009783465.1 Phycisphaerae bacterium
AGATTTTCACAGATTCCCCTTGCGGTTCTGGCCGCGACTGCCCCCGTTTCAAGGAGGTTACACGTATGGTTTTTCCCGAACATTCTGGCCGTTCGCCACGCGATTCCGCCCCGCAGCGTGATTCCGTCGGCGCTGTGGTGGACGCGGCTGTCGGTGGCGCCACCGGCGTTGCAGCGGGCGGTCGCGCGGCGGTGAATCCGTCGGCGTTGACGGTCGAACAGTTGGCCCGGGCCTTGGGCGTGTCGGCCGACGTCGTTCGTCGGCACGTTGCTGACGGTGCGCCGGCGGATTTTGGCGGGCGAATGAATCTTGTGCATTACGCGGCGTGGCTCAACGCGCGGCTGGCGCAGGCCGGGCGCGAGGATGGCGGACGCGAAGCGGCCGGGCGGGAGGAGGTTGAGTATGGGGATTGACCTTACAAAACTGTCGCAGACCGAGTTGCTTCAACTCATCAACGCCACGCCGCAGGGCACGGTGCTGACGCGGCCTCGGCTGCGCCGGCAGATGGACGCCGGGGCGTTGAAGTTCGGCGACGGCACGAACATCCACCTCGTGCGTTATACCCGCTGGCTGGTGCAGGAGGTGGAACGGCCGAAGGCGGCGAAGGTGGACTATTACGAGTCGCGGCGGCGGAAGGCGAAACGTGAGCGGCTCGCGACCAAATCGGCGCAGGACATTTTCCCGATCCCGGAGATCGTCAATTACGAGCGGCGAAAAGCGGCGGGCGAATCGTTTTTGCTGTTCTGCACAACGTACTTTCCCGGCGTGTTCTGGCGGCCGTGGTCGCAGGACCATCTCCGTGCGATCGAAAAAATCGAAAAGGCCGTCCGCGAAGGCGGCTTGTTTGCGTTCGCCATGCCGCGTGGTTCGGGCAAGACGGCCCTCGCCCGCTGCGCGGCGCTGTGGGCGCTCCTGTACGGCTACCGGCCGTTCGTCTGCATGATCGCCGGCAGCCAGGTCAACGCCCGCGAACTGCTGCGCCCGATCCGCACGTTCATCCTCGAAGAGCCGCTGCTGCTGGAGGACTTCCCCGAAGCGATCTACCCGCTGCGGTGCCTGGAGAACTCTTCCAAACGCCAGATGCAGCAACACATCCAGGGCAAACTCACGCACGTCCACTGGGGCCAGGACAAGATGGTGTTTCCCTCCATCGAGGGCGAACACCTGCCCAAGGCCCTGCGCGATGACGGCATCGAGGTCTCGCCATCGGCGGGCAGCGTTATCAGCACGACCAGTCTGGACAGCAACCTCCGCGGCCAGCAGCACACGAGGCCCGACCGCTCGATCATTCGCCCGTCGCTTGTTCTGCTCGAAGACCCGCAGACACGCGAGTCGGCGATGTCGGCGGACCAGACGCGAAAGCGACTCAACCTCGTCCACGGCGACGTGATGGGTTTGGCCGGGCCGGGCGAATCCATCTCGGCGCTGCTGACCTGTACGGTCATGTACGAGGGCGACCTCGCCGACACGTTGCTGGACCGCGAAAAATCCCCCGAATGGGACAGCGAGCGAACGAAGCTGGTCTACGCCTGGCCCGCCGATCAAAAATCGTGGGACCAATACGCCGAAATCCGCCGGGCGAAGGGCAAAGAGGCCGCGACCGCGTTTTACGCCGCCCGTCGCGAAGCGATGGACCGCGGTGCGTCGGTCGGTTGGCCAGACCGCTTCGATGCCAAGGCGGGCGAAATCTCCGCGATCCAGCACGCGTTCAATCTGCGCCTCAAGACGGGCCCGGACGGCTTCGCCACCGAGTATCAAAACGAACCCGCCCTCGTCCAGACCGCCGACAGCGCGTTGACGGTCGATCAGGTCATCGCCAAGACAAGCGGCCACAAGCGCGGCGAAGTGCCCGCGGCCTGCACAAAACTGACCATGTTCGTCGACGTCCACGATTCGCTGCTGTACTTCATGGTTTGCGCCTGGGCGGAAGATTTCAGCGGCCAGATCGTCGAATACGGCACATTCCCCCAGCAAAACCGCTCGTTCTTCACCCGCAACGACGCGTCGCAAACCCTCGCGGCCATGTTCCCAGGCCGCGGCGTCGACGGGGCGATCCACGCGGGCCTCGAAAAACTGGTCACGGAATTTTTGGCGAAGGAATGGTCCCGCGGAGGCGGCGGTGCCCTCATGCGGCTGGACCGGCTGCTGGTCGACAGCGGCTACAAACCCGCCGTCGTCGCGGACGTCAAACGTCGCTGCGGCGGCAGTGTGATGATGCTCTCCAAAGGCGTCGGCATCCGCGCCACCCGTCGGCCGTTCGCGGCATACACGCAACGCCCCGGCGAAACCATCGGCGACCATTGGTACATGCCCAACGTCCGGCGGACCGCCCAATTCCAACACGTCCAGCTCGACACAAACTTCTGGAAGAGCTTCGTCCACGACGGCCTCGCCGCCGCGCCCGCCGACCGAGGTTGCATCGGCATCTACGGCACCGCCAAAACCGACCACGGCCTGCTGGCCGAGCACATCGCCCGCTCGGAACGCTGGGTCGAAGTCACAGGCCCGTACGGCACGGTGCGTGAATGGTCGATGCTGCCAACCCGCCCCGACAACCACTGGCTCGATTGTTTAGTCGGCTGCGCCGCAGCCGCCGGCATGTGCGGCATCAAAACCACCATCGACACCGCCCCAACCCGCCAACGAAAAAAATACACCCAGGACGACTTACGCAGGAGATAAAACCAATGGTCCAATCAATTCACCCCGAACGCAAAAAATGGCCTCCAGACAACACGCTTGGTGTGGTGTGCTCGCGATGCGGCTGTGCCGACCTCCGCGTCGAGACCACCCGCGACGCGCCGGGAAAAATCATTCGCTACCGGCTCTGCCGCCACTGCGGCAAGCGAATCACGACCTACGAAGCAACCCCCGCGACGTTGGCGAAGGACAATTAATAATGTATGCGGTCCAGGAAATAGGCATGGACGGTTTGTGTAGAATTTACCGTACTTATTTATAAATACCGAGAAAATGTCACAGTGGCCCGCTTTGTAGCGTGTTTTTGTGACAAAACTGTGGAAACGAGACAAAACTACCGATATAATATCACAAGGTGATTCGGATTTGTGACAACCAGCAGCAGGCGCTCGACTACGCGCGAGAGCATGGGCCGTTTCGGCCTCGCGATGTGGCGGGGCTTGGCGTGCATCCCGAAGATATCCGGCGGCTGTACCGCAAGGGGCTTCTGACCCGTGCGGGCCGGGGGCTGTATGGGCTGGCTGATGCGGAACCGACGGCGAATCAGACGTTCATTGCGGCGTGCAAGCGGGTGCCCCAGGGCGTGGTGTGTCTGCTGTCGGCCCTGCGGTTTCACGAAATCGGCACGCAACTGCCGCACAAAGTCTGGCTGGCGATCCCTTCGAAAGCCGCCAAACCCCGCGTCGAGTATCCGCCGCTTGAAATAACCTACCTGACCGACGGCATGTATCGTGAAGGGATCGAAGAGCATCGAATCGAGGGTGGCGGTGTGATTCGCGTCTACAGCATAGCCAAGACGCTCGTTGACTGCTTCCGCTTCCGCAACAAAGTGGGCGTGGACGTGGCGGTCGAGGCCCTTCGCGAAGTGGTCGCGCACCGCAAAAAATATGGCGTCACCATTGGCCAAATCGCCGATGTCGCCCGCCGATGCCGCGTAGCCGAAGTCATCCGCCCCTACCTCGAGGCCCTGATCGCATGACCAACAACAACGCCAATCTCGCTCAGTCCATTCGCCAACGGCTGTTGAACATGGCCAACAAAACGGGCCAGGACTACAACCGCCTCCTGGTGCGGTACAGCCTGGAGCGTCTCCTCTTTCGGATCGGCCAATCGCCCTCCGCAGGCCGATTCATTCTGAAGGGTGCGATGCTGCTGGCGGCATGGACGGATCGGCAGTATCGGGCGACGCAGGATTTGGACTTGCTCGGCACCGGGGACAACTCGCCAGAGGAATTGGCCAGGGCGTTTCGCGAAATCGCCGCGACGCCAGCGTCGACGCCCGACGGCATGACCTACCTGGCCGAGTCCGTCGCCACCGACCTCATCCGCGAGGACATGCGGTACGAAGGCGTTCGCGTACGGCTGGAGAGTCGACTCGGTAACGCCCGCATTCCGCTGATCGTCGACGTCGGCTTCGGCGACGCGATCACGCCAGCCCCGCAGACGGCGGAGTTTCCCGCGTTGCTGGACATGCCCGCCCCCACGATTCGGATGTACCCCCGCGAAACCGTGGTCGCCGAGAA
>WRDM01000064.1 GCA_009783465.1 Phycisphaerae bacterium
CCAAACCTATTATCCGACAACAAAAGTATGTCGCACGAGCGACGGCATATGGACATCACAGAACAGCGAGTGGCAATTAACCAGAACTGGTAACAATCGGTACACGCTGGCCGGCACCAACCCACCCGTCACGTTTCAGTTCCCCGGCCCGATGGCCCCGCCAAACGCCGGCCCATGCCCCGCGCCGGCCATCGGCTGGGGCTTCGGCGAAACACCCGCCGGCGGATCATGGACTATACTGTTGGCGGCGTGCAATACGGACTGTTCGGAATACGATCAGACGTATACCGTGTCGGCTCACATCAAGGCCATGTACGCGTCGGGCATTTTTCAACCGCCGTACGACACACTATTGTTCGAGGGCGATTTTTCGGGAACACTTTCCAAAGTTCCCGGGCCCATCGCGAGCATCCATTACCACACGGGCTGTGTCTGGCAAGGCGATTTGACGGTCAGCAACTTGAGCGGCACCGCCCCGTACGCGCCGACGGCAATCCTGTCCCGCGACGAATGCGGCTGGTGGCTGGAAATGGGCGGCGGATACCCGTCACAACGCTGCCACGCCGTCCACAAATGCTCCAACACAAGCCACGCGATCTGCGATTCCCCCATCGGCGCGTTCGACGACTACGAAACCCCCTGCGGCCTGACGGCACCATCAAACTATATGTGGGTGTCAAACATCCGTGTCACCGGGCCTGGCGATGCCCCCGCGACAACCACCGCCACCATGCCCGCCTCCGCATCGGTTACCAGCACCATACCCGTCGCTGCGCCGTCCACAGCCACATCAGCTACTTTTCCTCGGTCTGCCACGGCGTTCGCGATCCCGGACAACGCGCTCGACATCTGCCACGCGTGCGGCAGCGGCTCCTGCATGTCCTACTGCCGAGGCTGCGGCGGCGGAACCATCGTCGCCCCATGCCCGGCGGGACGGTGGTGATCGGTAGTCGTGTTTCGTGCCTGGCGAGCCGGGATGAGGCGCCATTATTTTTGGTTCAATAGTTCGTGGCTGATTTTGCAGTTTTTCAGGCGGTTGGCGAGCCATTCGAGGTCGTCTTCGGTGAATTTGTCGCAGCCGCGAAGGTGGAGTTCCTTGAGGTTTGTCATTGTGCCGAGCGTTCGGAGCGGGACGTTGCGGCAGTTGGCAAGGCTCAGAAAGGTCAGTGTTTTGGACATCTTTTCCAGCGGAGAAAAGTCGCGGATGCTAGTGCAGTCATCCAAGTTCAGTTTATTGAGACTGGGCAGTTTGGTCAGCGGCGTCAGGTCGGAGATTTTCGTACCGCCGGAAAGAATCACCGTTCGCAATTCGGTCAGGCGGCTGATCGGTCGGATATCCGAAAGGTTTTTCGCGTTTTCGAGTTCGAGAATCAACAGTTTTTCCATGTTGACCAGGGCGGAAATATCGTCAACGTCCAGGCCGGAAATCACCAGTTCCCTCAACGTCGTCAGTGTTGCCAGCGGAGAAATCTCCCGGACATCGTTCGCCTCGTGAATATGTAGTTTTCGGAGATTCGTCAGGCGTTCCAGCAGCCGGGGGGCAAAAACTCGGCTGCCATGGTCTCCTGAATAGTAGAGGCCCGTAAGATGGGAATTGTTGATGATGAATTCGGCCAGTTTCAGGTCGGTGGTGTCATCGGTAACGGTCAATATGATATCGGTTGCGGGCGGCGGTTCTATGGATTCCGCAGTGTTGCCGCCGAGTTTTTCAAAGCCCAGTTTTGCTCGTGTGGCCTTGGCATCGTTGCGGTTTGGGTGAAGATCGAAGAAGCGGCGGTAGCACGTCAGCGCGCGGGCGGCGAGGAGTTCCTTGCCGCCGGGACCGGCCTGGTCGATGAGATCGCCGTACCATTCGGCGAGTTTTAACGTGGCGTCTTCGGAGAGTTTTTCGATGGCGGTTGTCGCTAAGGGGATGTTTGTTTTTAGGGATTCTTCGTCGGTTGTCGCGGTGTCGAGGAATTTGGCGGCGGCGGTTGGGTTGTCCAGTTCCAGCAGATGCAGGTCGAGCAGGTTGCGGCGCAATATGGGGTCGCGTGGGTCTTCACGGAGTTGGGATTCCAGCGTGGCCAGTCGTTTGACGGATTTGGCGCGGGCGTCGAAAGCCCCTTGGCGTTTCAGGAGTGTTGTCGTGTGCGGCGAGTTAAATTCTTCGGCGATGAGTAATGCCTGGGACCACATATCGGCGGCTTCGGCGAAATGTCGTGAGGTTATACCGATGTCGGCGGCGGTCATCAGGGCTTCGACAAGGTGGTCGCCGTCGGTTTGCGATGGGTTGTTTTTGTACGCCCGTTCGTACATCGCGGCCCGTTTGGCGGCGGCGGTGAATCGTTTGCTGGGAGCGCGTTCGGCCAGTACGGCAAGGGCTTCGAAGGCCAACACTTGTCCGCCGGGCACTGTGGCGGAGAGGTCGTAGGCGGCTTCGCACATGGCCGCCACCAGGCCGGCGTCGAGTTTGCTTCGGCGGGCCGATTGGGTCATCCTGCCCGCCAGCGCCAGGTCGTCGGCGGTGTCCGGCGTGGCTTTGACCCGCTTGATCTCCGGCCCGTACAGCCGCTCGAACGCCGCCAGCCCGTCGATGCTTTCGGCCCGCAGCGTCGGCATGAAACTATACTTGCGAATGACCGCGTCGCCCTTGCCCGACTGCAAGAACTCCACAAACTCCTGGCCTGCCGGCGATGTGGCCGACGGCGCGACGTACAGCACCACCATGGTGGCCAGCGGATACGTGCCGTCCTTGATCGTCTGCGCATTCGGCGACACAGGCCCGCCGTCGGTCGTCGCGTCGCCGTCGGGTTTTCCGCCGCCTGTCGCGCCGCCTGTTTTGGCGCCACCCGCCGCCGGGCTTGCCACAGCGGTGCCGCCCGCTTTGCCACCAGCGGCCGGCGAACTGCCGATGGCGACGATCTTCACCGAGTCGCCCGCCGACAGCGCCGCCACCGCGTCCACAAACGCTATCGCCTGCGGATCGCTCGCCAGGGCCGCCAACACCTCGGACGAATCTTTTCGTCGCGTGATCGGCCCGCACCTGGCCGCCGGCAATACCTTCTCGTGAAACAACACCGTCTGCGGAAGCCCGCCCGCCAGCCCGTAACATCGCACGGCTCTGCCCGTCCCGCCAAACGCCGACCAGTCCTTCGCTCTGCCCGAAAAAAGCATTATCAACTGATCCATTGTCAACGAATCGACCGGGTTCCGTTCATGCACAACAATGGCGACGGCCCGAGCGGCCACCACATGTTCCTCAACCGCCAGCGCTTCCCAACGATCCTTCGAAACGGGAATATCACGATCATTCAATTTCCCCACCGTCAACACGAAATCCCGCCCCGCCGTCAACGCCCCAGCCGCCCCCTTCGCCGTATCATTTCGCATAAACTCCAACCGAACCGCACCCGGCGAAGCCGCCCCGCCGGCCGAAGCCGAACCAAACTCCGTCACCAACGCCTCCAGCATCTCCTTCGCCACCCAGGGACCCGTAACGCGAAGGGAATATGTAGTCGGCTTGGCTGACACAGGCTGGGTGGAAGCAGTAGGG
>WRDM01000065.1 GCA_009783465.1 Phycisphaerae bacterium
CCGTCCCGCTGGCCAACGGCAAAACGTGGCGGGAGTCGGCGTATGGCTGCCAGCGGAAATGTCTGTTCTGCGGGTATACCTGGCAACGTCGGCACGTCGGCGGATTACAAAACGAAGCCGGCGCGGGCGACGTGCTCTGGGGCGGGTCGGCGGAAAAGACCCTGTTCGAGTTAGACCCCGACCGCCCGGACACCTGGGGCCTGCCGAAGTTTCGCATTGTCGGGATGGACGGGTTTTCGGAGCGGCTGCGGCGGATGGTGAACAAGCCGATCACGCGCGAGATGCTGCGTATGTTCTTTCGCGGGCTGTCGGCATCGGGCGCCAAGCCTGCTCACATGAAAATGTACAACATCGTCGGCTATCCGACGGAGACGGACGACGACTGGTTCGAGTTTTTGGAGGACCTCACGGCGGCGGACGAAGGGCTGCCGGACATCGACCCTCAATGGGGCATCGAAGTGCATTCGACGCCGTTTCGCCCGATGCCCGCGACGCCTTGCGCCTGCTGGCCCATGAACCCGGTCAACTATCGCGGCCACATCGTCCGCGTGCTCAGCCAAGGCAAGCACCGCGAGTTCCGGGGCATTTTTTACCGGGGCAACCAGTTCTGGGCCGGCGAGTCGCGCGGCACCGAGAGCCTGCCCACGGTCGTTCTCGACGCCTTGAACCTGCGTGGCGTGGAGGCCGATTCCGAAGTCATCGCCCGGCTGGCCGCGTCGTCGAAGTTTCGCGGCGCGTCCACGGCGCACAAGACGGCCATTCTGGAAAAGCACGTTGACATCGCCCGGCTGTTCGGTTCGTACACCTGGGACACGCTCCCGACGCGGTATCTCACCTCGTACACGTCCGCCGACAAATTCCGGGCGCTGGACACCGTAGCCCGACGGCGCGCGGGCAGGCCTTGGCCGGGAAGCGAGGGCGCCGCGTGAGTGACGAACTGGACATCCGGTCGTTGTCCGTTACGGCGGCGGCGAAGTTATTAAAAGTGTCGCCCAAGACGGTCCGCGAGCATGTCCGTCGTGGCCTGCCGCTGGTGGGCGGCAAGGTTGATCTGATCGTGTACGGCGCGTGGCTGAACCAACAGGAAGAACAGCGAAAGGCTGCCGATGGCGCTTGATCCGAACAAACTGACCCGCAACGAACTCGTCCAACTCGTCAATTCGACGGCGCTGGGCGAGTCGGTCACGCGCTCGCGGCTGGAACGCCAGATGAACCGGGCAGGCCGGCGGTGGCACGACGGGCGGCACGTCCGACTGCTCGATTACCTCCGCTGGTTGGTTCGCGAGGTTGACCGCCCGGCGAAGCCCAAGGTCAACGCCCGCGCGGCCGATCTCGCCCGCAAGAACTCCGAAACCTGGCGCAGCCAGAATATCGCCCCGCTGCCGCGCGTTGCCGACCTTGCCCGTCGGGCACAGGCCGTTGCCAGCTTCCGGTTTTTTTGTGAAACCTATTTCGCCGCCGCCTGCGCCCGGGCTTGGTCGCCGGACCATCTCCGCGTCATCGACAAAATCGAGCGGGCCGTGAAGGACGGCGGTTTGTTCGCGTTCGCCATGCCGCGAGGATCGGGCAAGACGACGCTCGCCCGGCTGTCGGCGTTGTGGGCGGTGCTGGGCGGCTATCGACCGTTCGTGTGTTTGATCGGCGGTTCGCAGGAACGGGCGATCGAGTTGCTCGCCCCGATCCGTAAGGCGGTTCTCGAAAATCCGCTCCTGCTGGCGGATTTTCCCCGCGCGATCTACCCGCTCCGTTGTCTGCAAAACAACGCCCGGCGGCAAATCGGCCAGCACATCGACGGCAAGCCCACGTATTGCACCTGGGCGGCGGACAAGTTGGTGTTCCCGACCGTCGAGGGTTCGGAGTCCTCGGGCGCGATCATCGCCGTAACCAGTCTCGACGCCAACATGCGGGGCCAGCAACACACCACCATGGACGGTCGTATCCTGCGCCCGTCGCTGGTGCTGCTGGACGATCCGCAGACCCGCCAGTCGGCACGCTCGCCGTCGCAGACGCGATACCGCCTGCAACTGCTCACCGGCGACGTGCTGGGCATGACGGGGCCGGGTGAGTCCCTTGCCGCCGTGTTGACGTGCACCAAAATCTACGCCGGCGACCTCGCCGATCAGGTGCTCGATCGCCAGAAGAACCCCGAGTGGCAAGGCGAATGCACCCGCCTCGTCTATGCCTTTCCGACGGCGGAAAAGCTCTGGGACGAGTATGCCCGCGTCCGCGCCGAGGGGTTGCGTATGGGGCACGGCCTGGCACCCGCCACGGCGTTCTATGTTGCCAACCGCGAGGCGATGGACGCCGGGGCAATCGTCGCCTGGCCAGAACGATTTGATTCCCAGAAGGAGGCATCCGCCGTGCAGCACGCCATAAACTTAAAACTTCGCGACGAGGAAGCCTTCGCCGCCGAATATCAGAACGAACCGGCGACCGAGCAGTTCGAGGACGAGCGGCTGTCTGCCGACGACGTGACCGAGAAGATCACAGGCCGTCCGCGCGGCGAGGTGCCCCAGGCCTGCACCCGTGTCACGGCGTTTATCGACATGCACGATAAACTGCTGTTCTGGTGTGTCTGCGCGTGGGAGGAAGATTTCACCGGCTATGTTATCGACTACGGCACGTTCCCGGATCAGAAGCGGCTGTATTTCACCTTGCGCGACGCCAGCCACACGCTGCCCGCATCGTTCCCCGGTGCGGGCCGCGAGGGCGCTATACAGGCCGGTCTGGAGCAACTCGCCGCCAGCCTGCTCGCCACGCCATGGGCGCGGACCGACGGCGCAACCCTGCACATCGAGCGGCTGCTGATCGACTCCGGCTATCTGCCCGCTGTAGCCAACGCCGTCGCCATCAAGGCAGGCCCCGCCGTGCTGCTGTCCAAAGGCATGGGCCTGCGCGCGGGCAACAAACCCATGACCAGCTACACCCACCGGCCCGGCGAGCGCCACGGCTGGAACTGGTACATCCCGAACGTCTCGCGGTCGAGCGAGTTTCGCCACGTCGCGTTCGACGCGAACTCATGGAAAACGTTCATCCATGCCCGGCTGGCGACGTTCGCCGGTGACAAGGGCGCGCTCACGCTGTTCGGTAAGAAACCCGACCAGCACCGCCTGTTTGCCGAACACGTCGCCGACGCGGA
>WRDM01000066.1 GCA_009783465.1 Phycisphaerae bacterium
CTTCTGCTTCCGGCGGCGGCCCGTCGACCCTTCGGCCATTACCGTCAGGCGCATTCACGCGTACGTGGATGCGCTGCCGCACGGTCGCATGTCTCACGAGTTCACGCTTCGCGATGAAGCCAACGCGATGGTTGCGTATTCCTCCCATTCGCTCTTGTTGCGGGCGTTGATACGCAGTTCGCCGTCGGTGGTATCGAGCACCAGCACGTCGAATTTTTCTGGCCAGTAGTACACGCCGACCGATTCGCCCTTGTCGTCGATGCCCGCCTTGCGCTCGAACGGGTCGCCGTGACGGACAAGAAACATGATGCTGTCGTCCTGCACGTAGGGAAAAATTTTCGTATGTCGGCCTCGTTTTTTCTTCGCGAAAAAATTGTCGAGGTCGCGCTTGATCTTGTCCACATACGCCATCGGGTCGCGGGGCTTCGGTACAGGCGCGACGACCGTACCGAAACTGTGAAACGACCGCACACTCCCGAGGAACTGTTTGGCGTGTACGCTTTCCAGTAGCTCGCGGTTTTTCAGCCACACCTGGACCGCCACGTCGCCCGGCGTCGGGGCGGGGTTGCCGACGATCTTGATGGGTGGCGTCGCCCGTTCCGCCGCCGCCAGCAGGCACTCCATGCCCTCGGGCGTAGCCATCTGGTGGATGAAGTAAAACGCCTCCAGCAACGCCGCCGGCAACTTGCCCGGCTCCATCATCAGCCGGGCGAGCAGATCGTAGTCGAACCCCAACGCCTCGCCCACCTCCGGTAACGCCAGCCCGTTCGCTTCCAATGCCGCCGCGTGATCCGCCAGCAGGGAAAGCAGGTTCTCCGGGTCGATCCCCCGAAGAATCCCCGGCTGCGAAAAGAAACGCCTCAATTTGTAGGAAGGCATAGCAGTCTCCCTTTTCCCTTTTGTCCCAAATCTGCCCGCTTAACACACTCCAAAACAGATACCTAACATGCACCGCACATGATACCACGCCCGGCGGAAATGGCAAGGGGGCAACAAGGCGTTTTTTGCGTATTTCCTAACCGTAGCGTATGCAAGGGGTTAGGCCACATGTCGTTCTTTTCCGGTATGTTTCCAGTATGGGAACTACGTTCCCCCGTTGAAACACACGAAGAAACTCAAAAATTGGCTTTCAAACCGCCGCTGTTTTGTGTAAATTCTTTTTTAGGAAAGACTTATGACAGAAATCGTCACGAGCGTTCCCGGCCGAGTTCCGAGCAAGTCACAGGGGGAAGCGTCAACGAGTAGTCACCCCGCCACCGCCCCGAAACCCACGCCGTCTGGCGAAACCCCGCCGCCGTTGTTGCTGAACGTTCGCGCGACGGCCAGGGCGTTGGGGATTTCTCGCCAGACCGTTGGCATCTGGAACCGAACCGGGCGGCTTCCCGTGCCGGTTCGGATGGGCCGGCGAAGCCTGTTCTGGCGGGCCGACGAACTGGTCGCGTGGGTTCGCCAAGGATGCCCGCCTCGCCAGCGGTGGGAAAACATGAAGGGGGTGCGGCGATGAACGGCATGGCCAAACGCGGCGTCGGAGTTGCCAACGACGGCGAACAATCGCAAACCGCCAGCCACCGCCGCGCGGAGCGGCGACGCCCGCCAAGTCACAGGCCATCAGACAACCTCTACAAGCGCCGCGACGAGATCGCGGCAGAAAGGACAGTAGTATGAGAGTGTTCCAAGACCGATACCGAGGTGCCGACGGCGTGACGCGGGCCGTCAAATGTTGGTCGATCGAGTTGACCGACCATTTGGGCATGACCCGCCAGATCGCCACGGGGCAACGGGACAAAAGAACGGCTGAGGCCATTGGCCGCAACCTTGAACGGCTGATCCGTTGTCGCGTGTCCGGCGAACCGCTGGACCCCGTGACCGCCAAGTGGCTGGAGGGCATCTCGCCGAAGTTGCGGACCACGTTGGAAAAATTCGGCCTGCTCGACGCCGCTCGCATGGCGGCCCTTCGCCCGCTGGTCGAACACGTCCTCGGCACCGCCGACGAACCGGGCTGGAAACAATACATCGCCTCCAAGGGCAGCGTGGCCGTGCACGTTGAGCGGTATCCGAAAATGGTCCTCCGCGCGTTGGCTGGCAGCGGGGCCGTGTACTGGAGCGACATCTCCGCCACGCGGCTGATGGCGTGGCTGAACGAGCAGCGAATCGCCAAACCCGACGCCAGGAAAAAATGCGAGCGGCGTGGGCTCAGTATCTGCACGTTCAATGGGTTTGTGGCGGCGTTAAAATGTTTTGGCAAATGGATGCAACGCGAAGGCCGGGCCAGCGACACGCCGATGGAAATCCTGCGAAAGCTGAACGCCAAAACCGACAAGCGGCATGAGCGCCGCCCGCTGGACATCGACGAACTCCACTGGCTGCTGGACACCACGCGCAAAGGCCCGGCCCGCGCCGGCATGACCGGCCCCGAACGCGCGATGCTCTACCGATTGGCGGTCGAAACAGGCCTCCGCTCCAGCGAACTGGCCAGCCTCACGCGATCAAGCTTCCGACTCGACGGCCCAATTCCGACCGTCACGGTCCAAGCCTCCTACAGCAAGCGACGCCGCGACGACGTTCTCCCGCTCCGCCCCAACACCGCCGCCGACCTCCGCGAATTTTTCGCCAACAAACCGCCGCTCGCCAAGGCCTTCAACATGCCGCCCTACGCCGTGGCCAGAGAACTCTTCCGCCCCGACCTCAACGCCGCCCGCCAAGCCTGGCTCAACGACGCCGACACAACGTCGCCCAGTGAACCCGGCGAATCCGGCACAACAGGTGAACCCGGCAAGCCCGACGAGCAAAGGCGGTGCGAAGCAACGCCCAGCGGGCAAACGGTGCCTGATGAACAGACAACACCCGCCGCGCCCAGCGAGGAGCGCCAGCGACGCGAAGCCTCGTCCTTCCTCTGCTACCTCGACGCCCAAGGCCGCTACGCCGACTTCCACGCCTTGCGACACACCACCGGCACCCTCCTCGCCGCCAGCGGCGTAACCCCCAAGACGGCCCAAACCCTCATGCGACACTGCGACATCAACCTGACGATGAGCCTCTACACCCACACCCTCGCAGGCCAAGAAGCCGCCGCCATCGCC
>WRDM01000067.1 GCA_009783465.1 Phycisphaerae bacterium
CAACTCGACGGCCTCCGCGAACGCGGCCCGGAGGTACTCCAATTTCGCCGCCGGCCCCTTGGTCTGAAACAACAGGTTCGCCATGCACTTGCCGTTGAACCCCCAGTCGCCGTCGTGAACCTCCGATGCCTCCAACTCCCGCGACAGTTTCATCGCGGCCTGGAGGTTGCCATTCTGCTGCGCGTCCTCGATCCCCTTGCGGAGTTCCGCGTTGTCCGCCGCCCACGTCGGCACCGACACCATCGCCGACATCAACACCACCGCCACCATCGTCATCATCACAGCCGTCGTCGAAAACTTGTGCATTGTCCGTATCCTTATACATGCGCCTGTCGCAGCGTCACCCAACGAGGGCGAAGCCGAACGAAGCCAAAGACAAACCCGAACTCAATCGAGTACCGGCGAATAGCACCACACCACATGCCGACTCAAAATTCGCTGGTCGCCTGTCCCCGGTGTGTTTCCCGCAAAATCCACGTACTGGTCGCCGTCCACGCCGCTGCCCGCGCCGTCCTCGGTGCCGTCCCACCATTTCTCCAGGCCGCCGGGGACGTCCATGAGGTTGGTGTTGCCCATCAGGTCCACGACGCGGATGAGCAGCAGCCACGACCGGCCCTGCTTCAGTGGCAACTCGCGGCCCTGCAACAGGTCGCCGCGCCACGTCGAAGTTTTGATCGCCGCCGTGAGGGTCGGGATGTCCCAACCGACGACGTTGCCGCCGCTGCCGTCGCCGTTGTTCTGCGAAGGACGAAGTTCCAGCAACTTGATCCAGACCTTGTTCCGGTCCTTCGCGTCGGCCTGGCCGTCGCCATTCGAGTCACGCCAGCCCCAGATTTGCACCAGCATCACTTGGCGGTTCGCCGATTGTTGCGTGGTGCCCGCGCCACGGCCAGCGTGGGCATAGCCACGTAACGTCGTGAGTTTTGAAACGCTGCTGTTGAACCAGGCCGCCGCGTCGCCCGGCGTGATGCCGGGCAGCAGGATCGGGTTCAGCTTGTCGAACGGTTCGGCGCTGCCGTGCAGGGTGATGGCTTCGTCGGCGTCATACTTGATCGCCCCGACCGGGCAATCCGTGATGAGACACGCCAGCAGCGGCGTCGCCAAGAATGCGACCATCGCGGAAATGACAACCACCAGGCGAAGAACGCCACCAAGCCGCGCACCGTGAGGTTGCGTGCCGCGAAGCTGTACATCAACCTGCGCGTCGTGGGGCGGGTTTGGTTGGTTAAAGTGTGACGATAACATCATGGGGGATGCTCCATTCATCATGGCCACGGGCCTGTTGTTGCATTCGGGCGATGTAGGATTTTCCGTGTTCAATCGCGGCAAGTTGGGCCGGGGTCAACAGGACAATCAAAACCCCCGACGTGTAGCCGATGGTGATGTTGGTTTTGCCCCGCTCCGTCGCGACGCCGTCCGTTGTGAGCGGAAGAACCTCACCCGGCACGCCGCGAGAATCGACGCGGTACAGCAGGCCACTGGTGTCGGTGGTGGTGTCACCCGCCAGCAGTGGATTCGCGAAATCCATCCCCGCTACGCGGGTCAGCCAGAACCGGAAATCCCACGTCACCTTTGCGATTCGCTCACGATGGAAAAACGGAATCACCAGCACGTCGCGATGCCCGCAGGAACATTCGGGGTTACCGCCGTTGCTGCCGCCACCGCCGGAATGACACATGCACGTATAGGGCATTGATTAACTCCACGTCCCGCCGATGACGCTGACGGCGTCGCCCGGCGTGCCTTTGACGAAAATGTTCGAGAGGTCAACACTGTGGAAGCAGAACCAGCAGCCGCGAGGCCACCAGACGTCGCTGCCGTCGTCGCCACGAAAGAACACGTCGCCGGTGTTGCTCGGCAGGGCGGAAATCGTGACCGAGCCGATCAGGCTGACCGCCGACAGCGGCTGATATTCCGCCGTCACAGAGCACGTACGCATAATGATGTTGTGGGGCATTCGGGTTACTCCTTTTGCATGGGCGAAACGCCCGCGATACGCCGATCAGGCCCGCAGCATCCGCAACGTCAGGGTGAGGACGCTGGTGAACTGCCGCAGTTGCTCCAGATGTTCCGGCGAGTAGATGGGGCTGTTTTCCGACTTGACCCACTGCGCCTCACCGAAACGCCCGACCGCCCGCAGAACATCCGCGACCTCCAGCACCAAGCCCATCAGGGCGTCGATTGCGGCCTGGTCGCCGGTGGGGTCGGCTGAGGCGGGGAGTTTCTGTTGGATGGCTACGTCAACCTGTACGTCGTGCTGAATCAGTGACCGGCTCGCCGTGGACAACTCCACGCCGCGCGGCACGACGGTGACGTGCAGGGTTTTCATGTCCTTCAGGTCGAAGGTCGGCACGTAGCATCGCCGGGCAGTGAACGGGCGGCTGAACGAGTGACCGTTCAGGGCGGCGACAATCGCGTCGGTCAGTTCTGTGATCGTTGACACGTTTACGCTCCGAAGAAAAGTTTCCACAACGCCCCGACCGCCAACGCCACTACGGAACCGGCAATCAGCCAGAGGAGGCGGGTTCGCGTCGCCGCAGCCAGTTCCAGACGATCGAGCCGGGTCTGGATTCCGGGTTTGCCGTTGCCGCGCACCGCGTCATCGAGGCGGTCAATCTTGGCGAAAAGCACGCGAAACTCCCGCTGGCATTGATCTTTTGGACACATGATTGGCTCCGTATAAACCCGCTACTCGAAAACCTCGTCCACCTGCTTGGCATGAATCCGCAGCATCCGCCCGCCGGGGTCGCACGGCCTGTAGTGCCGACCGTCCGGCAGAGACAGCACCTCGTACACCAGCGTTTTCACGCTGCCGCCGTTGTCGCCAGCGGCATGGGCGACGTGGACCCTGTCGCCGATACGAGGCGTGATGAGCACGCCGCCCAACACCAGCGAGTCAGCCGATACGATGAAATCCGTTTGCGGCGAGCGGACCGTGGCGCCGGTGTCGTCGGTGACATCGACCGTCGTCGCCCCCAGCGTGGCGGCGAGTTCGACCGACTCGCCGCCACGCTGGTAAACCACCGGCTGCGACAGGTGCGCCACACGCTGCCGGTTCAGCCA
>WRDM01000068.1 GCA_009783465.1 Phycisphaerae bacterium
AACCACAGTCGCCCGTCCGCCCACGGCGTGTCCTCCCAGATGACGGCCCGCATCATGGCCACCGCCGTCGCTGCCGCCAGAAAGGCGACGGCGAAGGCGATAGGATCGCTGCCCTGTGCCGCTGACCGCTTGTAGGCGAGGCCCATCACGGCGAACGCGGTGCCGGCAAGCACCGCAAATAACAGTGGAATCACTAAGTGCTCCTGCGTTTTCGGCGATCTTTCTTCGCGGCCTCTCCACGCGAGTATACCGAACGACATGCCCGTTCGCCAGTCCCCAAGGAAAAACGCCCGCCTGTCATGGCGGGCGTTGGGGTGGATGATTTGGCTGTCGTTTCGCCCACTGCCGATCCGGCGCGTCGGGCGCGCCCGTGTCCCACGGAACAACTCGGCGGGCTGGCCCGGTGGTCTCCGGCGAACGTAGCGACGGCCACCACCGGGGTGTGGTCTGCCGGAAGTAGTGCTGGTAGTGGTCGAGCCCGCGAGCGCGCGGTCGTCCTCGCGATCTCGAATGCCGAGCATAAACGCAAAAAAGCCTGCGGGCACACGACCGAAGCCGTCATCCGGTCACGCTTTCGGCGGCCCACTTTTCTGCGGTTTGCCAGCGGCGGTGGGACCAGATCCATTGTTCGGGGGCGAGCCGGATCAGGTCTTCAAAGCGGCGGTTCATTTCCGCGAGGAGGCGAAGGCGTTCGACCGCCGGGTCGGGAGCTTTCGGGTCGGGTTCGAACGGCTCGGTTATGACAGCACGGTAACGCAACGGTCCCTCTCGGAGCAACGCGAGTACGATGATTGGCACGCCAGAAGCGAGGGCCAAGTCAGCCGCAGTGGGTATGGTCGAGGCCATCTGTCCGAAAAACGGGACCGGCACCCCGGAAGCGCCGCCATCCCGGTCGGTGACCATGCCGAAACCTTCACCCCGGCGCAAGGCCCGCAGGGCGAACAATAGCCCGCCGTTGCGATTTCGGATTTCCTGCCCGAACCCTTCGCGCAATCGGCGAACCCAGGCGTCAATAAGCGGATTGGCGAACGACCGGGCGATAGCCTTGCGCGACCACCCACGCCAGGCCAGCCATGCCCCCGTCAATTCCCACAGCCCGATATGGCCGGTCACGAACAAGGCACCGCGTTCGCGGATCAATCCGGTCAGCCGGTCGACCAATTCAACGTCGTATCGAACGCAAGCCTCCTGCGCGGCCAGCGGCAGACGCGACAAGCGCAGAAACTCCACCAGCGCGGCGGCGAAATGCGGATATACCCCCGCCGCGACGGCGCGCGCAGCCCCGGTGTCAAGCCCGAGCGAACGCGTCAGGGCGTCCTCCATCCGCTTGCGATGCCGCCGGTCCAAGACATGCCACAGTCGTGCTCCCCCCCGCATGGTGGCTATGACCCAGCGTAGCGGCAGGACGGCCAAGAGCCAGACGGCGATCCTGGCCGCCGCGTAAACCAGCCATTGCCCCGCCGTCGCCCGCGACCTTGGCTCTGGCCGAGATGCGTCGGTAATCACTTCACTGACTTCCGTCGGTTCTCTTTCACCCACCCTACTTTCGTATAGTCATCCTTGTTGCGTATCAATAACACAGCCTTGTGCTTGCAATCATCGCACAAGAAGTGAATACGCACCTCGTGCTCATTCGTTTCCACGTGAGTATGTCGCACAGCACCTTCGACATCACATTTCGGACAACAAAGCGCCTGATGCGGTTCATCCCAAAGGCGTAGTTCGTCCCCCATACCATCTCCTCCTCCGAATTCGCTCAAAGCCCTCTCAACTTTCACCAGTATATCGTATCACACGCCTGTTCGCCACCCCATCGAAAAACGCCCACCAGTCAAGGCGGGCGTTGCAGTGAATGATTTGGTTGTCGTTCCGCCCACTGCCGCCCAGGCGCGTCGGGCGCGCCCGTGTCCCACGGCAGAAACACCTCGGCAGGCTGACCACGGGCGTCGCCGACAAACGCGGCCACCGCCACCCACCGGGGCGCGGTCTGCCGGAAGTAGTGCGTGTAGTGGTCGAGGCCGCGAGCGCGCGGCAGGATGGAGGCTGGCGGGTCGGAGACGTTCACCGGGGACTCGTCCCAGAACCAGACGCCGAACGCGAACGCCTCGTCGCCGGGATCGCCCGCCACCGACCACGACAGCACCCGCCACCAGTCGGAGGTCATGCCTGCGGTGAGGTTCACGACGGCGGGGAGTTCGGGGGCGGGTTCCTCGCCGGAGCGGAGACGGAAGGTGGAGACGTTGCGGGATCGGGCTTCGCGCCAATAGGCGTCGTCCGCGCGGGCTTCGACTTCGTAGACGCCATCGGGGAGCGGAACGTCGGCCAAGGTGAATGTCCCCTGCGCGGCGGGGTTCTCCTCCACGACGCCGAGGTCACGCTCCTCCCCGGTGGCCACGTCGCGAGCGAACAGGCGATGGCGCTTGGGGTAGAGGATGGAGTGCCGCGAGGCGGCGTAGCAAGTGGACACGCCGTCGATGGCGCGCCAGCGGGCGGCATGGACGGCGGTCGCGCCGCCGATTTCCAGACGATGCCTGTCCGTGTGGGACGCGCGCTCCGTGCCGGCGATGTGGTGGAGGCCGAAAATGCTTGGCGCGGCGAACGCGGAAAACGCGCGGTTGCCGGAGCCGGTATTGGCGACGGCGGCGAACAGGCCGAGTTCCGCCGACCAGCACACCGACTGCCAGTTGTTGTCGGCCGGCGTCGGCGACAGCGTCCAGTGGATTCCGTCAGCACTGGTCATGGCGCGGTTGCCACTCCCGGATTCCGCCACCGCGAGGAATAGGCTGCGCTCCGGCGACCAACATA
>WRDM01000069.1 GCA_009783465.1 Phycisphaerae bacterium
GAAATAACGGCGACGCTTCAACCACCCCCGGCACGCCGCGAGGCGGCGGCGACGGTGGCGCTTCAGCCGCTCCTGCCTCGACGAAACGAAACGGGGGCGGCAACGGCGGCGGAACCGCCGCCGCAGCTTGGCGGGCAGTCTGGCAACTCGCTGGCGTCGTCGGCGTCGCCCCCGGGCCGCTGACGTTGCGGGAGTTGTTCTGGCTGGCCGAGGCGGCGAGGCGCGAGGCGTGGCAGCACACGGCCTGGCTGTCGGCGATGATTGCAAACGCCAATCGCGACCCGCATAAAAAACCTTCGCCGTTCCAGCCGGATGATTTCAACCCACTCGTGCAACGTGACAAAAAGGCCAGCGCCGTTGTCGTGGACGAGCACACCATCGGCGATTTGAAAGCACTGTTTACAGGACAAGGGCAAACAAGCCCGGAAATGGAGAGTGAGTTATGAGAAAAGGTTCGTTGTTGCTGCTGTTTGTGGCTGTCGTCGGGATGACGTGCTTCGCGTCCGGCTGCGGGAACGTGTCCCTTCGCGGTGACGCCCTCACGGCGGCGGAAACCTCCGTGATGGACGCCTACCAGGCCGTCCATCGTTCCGGCGCGGTGGAGGCGCAGCGGTCGGGCAAGACGCTGACGTGGGAGCAGGCGTATTTTTGCGAGAATTTCCGGCAGTGGCGGTTCTTCGTTCGCTCCGCTCGGGCGGACCTGACGTGGGGGCCGACGCTGCCGGTCGAACGGGAAAGGGGTGAATAACGATGGCCGATCTCCAAACGCAGATTAACGAGTTGTTGGCGAGGGTGCCCGCGTCGCAACGGCAGGCCGCCGCGTCGCTGCTGGCGCAGTACGGCCCCCGGTTTTTCGCGATGGCGCACGAGGACGTTTTTCACTACCTCCGCCGGCTGATGAATGGCGACCTCGATGTTGTGTCCGAACTGGACAGCCTGCTTTCCGACGACCAATTCGTCGCAAAGGTGAAGGCCAACACGGCCCGCTGGGAGGCCGTCGCCAACTACAACGTTGTGCGTGCGAGCCTCAGAAACGAACTCCTCCTTCGGCTGGCCCCGGTTGTGTTGAGTCTGCTGGCCGTCCTGGTGGGGCTTTGACCGGGCAAAAAATCGAACAACGAAAGGAGAAACTCCAATGAACAAAGCGCGTGAATTTCTGCGGGGAAAAAAGGCGTACCTGACGGCAGCAATCGGTTTGCTCGGTGCGGTTATCGCGTGGACCGACGGGCAAATCGGAACGATGGGGTTGCTGGCGGCGGCATGGGCGGCGGCGCAGGCGTGTTTCATCCGGGCGGGCATCGCCAACGAGGTGGCCAAACACGAAGAGTAGGTTCCGTGGTGGAGCCATACCTTATACAAGGTGTGGCTCTACCTTTCCGCCCTCGCACGTTGGACGTGTCGCCCTCAACCTTGGAGCATATGGATAATGTCAGCCCCATCCGGTGCAATTCGAGCAGGCCGTGCGTTTGTTGAGTTTTTCGCCGACGATTCCAAACTCGTGCGCGGGCTGAAGGCGGCCCAGGCGAAGTTGAAGGCGTTCGGGGCGTCGGTGCGCGCCATGGGCACCAAGATGATGGGCCTCGGGGCTGCCGTGGCCGCGCCGATGGTGGCGGCGGCGAAGGTGTTTTCGGACATGGGTGACAGTGTCGCGAAAATGTCCGCACGCACGGGGATCGGCGTCGAGAGTTTGTCCGAACTGGGGTACGCGGCGGAGATGTCCGGCACGAGTATGGAGTCGTTCGAGAAAAGCGTCCGAACCATGCAAAAAACGCTGGTGGCCGCTGGCGGTGGCAGTGCGGCCGCTGTCGGCACGTTGCGAAAACTCGGTTTAACGTTCGCCGACCTTGACGGCCTGTCGCCGGAGCAGCAATTCAAACTCATCGCCGACCAGTTGGCGAAGATCGAGGACCCCGCCGCCCGCGCCGTGGCGGCGATGGATGTTTTCGGCAAGTCGGGTGCGGATTTGTTGCCCATGATGTCGGCTGGGGCGGCGGGGATCGAGCAGTTGCAGCAGCAGGCGCGGGACTTGGGCTTGACGATGAGCACCGAGGACGCCAAGGCAGCGGAGGCGTTCAATAGTGCCCTGGGCACGCTCTGGAAGGTGCTCAAAATGGCGGCGTTCACCATCGGCTCCGCCCTCGCGCCCGTACTCCAGGAGACCGCCGAGTGGATCACGCGGCTGGTCGTGTCGGCGTCGGCGTGGATCAAGGAAAACAAAGGCCTGATCGTGTCGGTGTTCAAGATCGCGGTGGGCGTCGTTGTGGCAGGCGCGGCCATCGTGGGCCTGGGGTACGCAATCAGCGGCCTCGCCGCCGTGTTCGGTGCGTTGGTGTCCATCGCCGGGGTTGTTCATGGTGTGCTGTCGGTTGTTATGACGGTCGTCGGCGCGATGTTGACACCCATCGGCCTGGTGGTCACGGCCGTGTTGGGCTTGGGCGCATACTTCCTCTACGCCAGCGGTGCGGCGGGCGAGGCGATGGATTGGCTTTCGGAGGGGTTCGCCGAGTTGGCCGACGAGGCGAAAACCTCCTTCGGTGCAATCGGTAAAGCGTTGGCCTCTGGCGACATCGCCTTGGCGGCGCGGGTGTTGTGGGCCTTCCTCAAGATGGAGTGGGAAAAAGGCTGCGCCC
>WRDM01000070.1 GCA_009783465.1 Phycisphaerae bacterium
ACGCGAACTCATGGAAAACGTTCATCCATGCCCGGCTGGCGACTTTCGCCGGTGACAAGGGCGCGCTCACGCTGTTCGGTAAGAAACCCGACCAGCACCGCCTGTTTGCCGAACACGTCGCCGACGCGGAAAGTTACGTCGTCACCGAGGGCCAGGGCCGGCGGGTCCACGAATGGCGGGCCAAGCCGTCCAAGCCCGACAACCACTGGTTCGATTGTTTAGTCGGCTGTGCCGTCGCCGCGTCCATCGCGGGCGCCAAGACCCCTGGCGAGGCTGGCCCTGCTCGACAGCGGAAACGCTACACCCAGGACGACCTACGGAGGAAGCCCGACTGGCAACGTCTGTAAGGGGCAGGCCTGCCAGTTCAAGCGATAAGGCCCGCCAGGCATAACGGGCGGTTTGCTGTCTGCGCGGCCTTTGGGCGCGATTTCACGCGCGGACGGTCGGCGGTGCGTGGTGATCGGCGTTTCATCGCCCAAAGCCAACGGTGTGCCTGTGGCGGGGCCGTTGGCGTGTCGCGGACCCGTTGTCATGCCTCGGAACGAAGGGGCCGCGTGAGGTGCTCGTAACGTGCGTTTTCGCGGCATGTTATGGCGGTCGAAACGGGCATTTTGAGCGGGTTGGCGAGGGCGGCGGCGCGACCACTTTGGGTTGTTTCCGGTAGATATCTAATAGGGGGACTTCGTGTCGGACCGGTGGCGTGAAAGGCCTCTGGCGGGCGTGATTCGGGCCTCGCGAGTGAAAGGAAAGACGATGACGGACACGTTGAAAAAGGCGATTGAGAGCAACGCGAAGGGACCGCGACAGGCGACGGCGGACGGCGTGACGGTGCAGCAGCATTCCTTAAAGGATCAAATCGCGGCGGATCAGTACCTCGCGGACAAGGAGGTCGCGAAGAACCCCGCCCGGGCGCTGATGCGGGTGAAGATCGTCGCTCCGGGGACGGTGTGACGGTTCGCGGGGCGACGGCTCCGGGGCGCGAGGATGAATGGCGGCGGCGTGAACGGCGGCGGTGTGGCAAACCTGTGACGAGATCAACGATGGCATGGTGGAAACCGACAACCTGGTTCCGTGGTGGCGCGAGCATCGTGCGGACGGTTCGCGCGAAGTTTGATTCGGCGCAGACCACGCCCGACAACCGGCGCCATTGGGCGAACGCGGACGGCTTCTCTGCTGATGTCGCCGCCAGCCCCGCTGTTCGCCAGACGCTCCGCAACCGGGCGCGGTACGAGGTGGCGAACAATTCGTATGCCCGTGGCATCGTGCTCACGCTCGCCAACGATGTCATCGGGACCGGTCCGCGTCTCCAGATGCTCCTGGGCACCGGCGAGGACGGCGGCGCGGGTGGCGTGAATGGTTTCATCGAACGCGAGTTTTCCGCCTGGTGCAGAGAGGTCGATTTGCCCGGCAAGCTGCGGACCATGCGGATGGCCCGGGCGCAGGACGGCGAGGCGTTTGGCTGGTTGTTCTTCAACGCGGCCTTGGGCACGCCCGTCAAGCTGGATATTCGTTTGATCGAGGCCGACCAGGTCACGACGCCCACTCCCGCCGCGATGCGTCGCGGTGGAGATGGACTTGGCGAAAACATGGCCGACGGCATCGAGTTCGATTTTTTCGGTAACCCTGCCGCGTACCACGTCCTCATGTCACACCCCGGCGGCGGTGGCCCCTGGAGCGTCGTTCAGGAGTTCGAGCGTGTGCCAGCGGCGAACATGATCCACTGGTTCCGCGCCGATCGGCCCGGCCAGCACCGGGGGTTGCCGGACATCCTGCCCGCCTTGCCGCTGTTCGCGCAGCTTCGCCGGTACACGCTGGCGGTGATTGCGGCGGCGGAGTCGGCGGCCAATGTCGCGATTTTTATGAAAACCAACACGCCCGCCGGCGGCGAGGCGGCGGAGGTCGCGCCGAAAACGGAGATGGAGTTCACCCCGAACATGGCCGTATTCGGTCCCGAGGGGTGGGAGCCCATTCAAATCAAGGCCGAACAGCCTGCTACTTCGTATGCCGAGTTCAAACGCGAAATTTTGAACGAGATCGCGCGTTGTTTGAACATGCCCTATAACGTGGCCGCGTGCAATTCGTCGGGCTACAACTATTCCTCGGGGCGGCTGGACCATCAAACCTACCACAAGTCCGTCCGGGTGGAGCAGGACCATCTGGAGGACGTTGTCCTTGACCGCATCCTTTATATGTGGCTGGCGGAGGCGGCGACTGTGTACCCCGAACTGGCCGCGTTGAGACGGCCCGCCGCCAATGCTTCGGTTGTCGTCAATGTTTCGCCCGGCGTTGACGTTCTGGAGGGCGTTGCCCAGGCCATGCCGCATCAATGGTTCTGGGATGGGCGAGAACACATCGACCCGGCGAAAGAGGCCAACGCCCAGGCGACGCGGCTGGCGAACAACACGACCACGCTGGCTACGGAGTTTGCGAAGCAAGGCAAAGACTGGGAAACCGAGGTCCGCCAGCGGGCCAGGGAGGTGACGTTATGCAGGACGTTGGGGCTGACGTTGGCGCTGCCCGCGCCACAGCCCGCCGCAGACACACCGACACAAGACACACAAAAACAG